>NZ_JBFRGB010000021.1:0-97075 GCF_052115125.1 Ensifer sp. 2TAB8
AGCGATGAGGCGACAGCGTTCATGGCCCTTGGCGAGAACTATGCCAGGCATGACACTGTGAAGCATTCCAGCCGCGAATATGTTCGTGACGCCGTTCATGTCAATTCGGTCGAAGGTTTCAATGCCCGCGTCCGCCGCACCATTGCCGGYGTCTTTCATCATATCAGCCCGCAGCACGCCGACCTGTATTTCCACGAGATCGGTTTCCGCTGGTCACAGCGCATTGTGACGGGCCAGGCTGTTCGGAAAACCCGAAATGGCAGGGAACGCATGAAAACCATGTGGTCGCGAGTGCCACCGGCGCTGCAATTGCTGCAAATCTTTCGCGCCGCGACCGGCCGTCAGCTGCGCAGAAGTCCGGATGGTGGGATCATCGTCAAATCAGCAGTCGCTGTCTTTGGTTGATAAGGGCCCGATACATTATGCGATCATTTTGGCCCAGAACAGGAACATATTGGCAACAGCGTGCCTCCTGTATACCAGACGAAGAAGAGGACTCTATTTCGTCCAAGTCCCGACGCAGGCGAGGGACGCCAGGACGCGCCGGAGTTCGTCGACACCCGATATCATGGCTTTCCGTTCCAGTTCTACCAGTTTGGTCCGGCGTCCGCGTCAAAGGTTCGAGCAGCACTTGCTCATCCTGGAAGGGCGGATCTACGAAGGCGAAAGGCGCCTTCGATCAATCGGACACAATCCTGTCGGTACGCCCGCAACGGCGAGATCGGTGCGCTTGGCATGACCGGCGTTGAAGGCGTCTAAAAAGTTGTCCCTCGTGGCCATAAAAACTCGGCCATCTGACGGAGATTGTCACTTTCGCGGATGCCGTTTTGGTAAAGGTTCAACAACCGCGCTGCCAGCATCTCGGCTTCATCGCTGGAACGATCCAGCTGACGTGAACGAATTAGTTCGCAAAATACGGGGTCTATGACTGTCCTGAGATCAGGGAGGATTGGGTCGGTTCGGCAACGTGCCATCGCTACCTCCACAAATTGGGTGAAGCGATGATCTTCAGTCGTCGGGGCAACAGAAGAACTCCATCTACCCAAAGGTAGATGGAGCCTCAACCTCGATCCGGAGGGAACCTGGATCATCGGCAACCATGCGAACGCATATGTGGTCGAAAGGTTCCCGCGTTGCGCGGCCGTGGTGCAGAAAATGGCGCGACAGGCGAGATCCAGCAGGTTGTAAAGCATTCAAGGCACGGGCTCAGGGGTGGACCCCAGAGCGCGAGTGGCTGGGACTGGGGCGTGCGCTCTGGGGTTCACTAGCCAATGACGGAGGGCTTCCGGTGCTTGGACCTTTGCGCGAACCCATAAGACCTAGGTCCGGGCACTTGCGCCATAGCCAATCGGGTTCCTAGATTGATCAAGCCCATGCTGTTCCCCAGCCGCCCCCCCTCGCTGGGTACCTTCTGCTATTGCGAAGTGGCCAGAACAGGAGGCTTCGGAAGAACGGTGGCGATCGACCCGCCACTGTCACTCAAAGCACCTCCAATAAGCAGGTAAGCAGTGATCACCACCATTGACAGAAATATGATCCCGACCGGTAGCCCTGTCGTAAATTTCCGCTCTGGCGCGCCGTGTGTGTGTCGTTCGTACATTCGCAAATCCTCAATCCTCCATCGGGCAACGACATCCAAGTGGTCCCTGCGGGCTGCAAGGGGCGCTCCGGCGCCGTTGCCCGCCCAAGGCAGTTAAGGGCTGTGCTGCTTGGGCTAATAAGAAAACTAACGCGACAGTACGGTGCGACAACGAACCTAAGACCTTTACGCTGGCAGTATGGGACTGAGGTCCCATGGCGGAACCTTTTCCTCCGCCCTACGATTTGGATACGCTCTTGATCGTCGACCCGATCGAGGCGCCTCTAGGCCCCGCTGTCATTAGTGTCCCCGCTAGATGTGGGGCCTACCGAGGCCGTTGATGCTCGCAATTCGGCCGGCTAGCAATAGTTGGGAGCCGGTTCGCCTCAGGTCCCGCTTCAGCGGGGCCTTTTTTTGCACGGTTTGAGTTCTAACGTGCGCCAACTCCGCAGATGGGCTGGCGGAGATCATTGCATTTTGGTTGCGGATGCGCGCATTTCACTGGCGGTGAAGTGCCTACTCATTCTGAGGAATCCAAGCGAATTTAGTCGCGGCATAAAGAGCGTCAAGGATGCCCCTTCCCCACGGGGGGAAGGGACAACGTTACCGGCGTTAGTCGATTACCCGAACGATCTTGCGGGTCCCTGGGTCTACCAGCACTGTGCGCTTGTCAATGACGACGTAACGGTACTGCATGTCGGGCGCTTCAATGGTATGCAGTTCCACCGTCTCTGGGATTGCCGAGCCGACATTCAGCTCCACTCCTGGAAGATTGATGGAGGAATTCGGCTTCTTCTTCACATATTCGCGAACGACCGTTTCCTGCTCTGGAGTAACAATGACCGTCTGAGCCAGGGCGAGGCTAGAAGTGCCAAGCACAAACAGCCCTGCGAGGGTTGAGCTTATAAGCTTTTTCATGTTCTTCTCCGGTTCGGATGTTGTTACCCACTCATCAAGGCGGGACTACTACCAACCGCGTTGCGCGATTTTCGTTCCGATGGTCAGACTTCGGTCGCATGGGGTCCGACCTTAGTCCTGTGGACCTTCCGGAAATGTTCCGACGGGACACCCGACGCGTACGACAACCCGATTGGAGCCCGCTATATCCTCAGCGACCCTGCGGATAAACTCGTCCGCGCCGGGGGCACTTAATTGGCCTTCGATCACGACGCTGTTTCCGAGCGCTCTGAAGCAGAGGCCTTGCGTATCAAATGGAGCTTCGGCCGCCAGCGCATACTTTAGGGAGGCGATAAGTCCCGAAGAATCGGCCCCCTGGCCGGCGCGGCAGTCAAATTCAGGTGGGATTAGGATCATCGCCAGAACTCCTTATCGAGTTCCAACCCGTCCATTCGAGCTTTGTTCCCGCGCGTTTGGTCGGCCGTTCGCCTATCGCGACTGCGCAAAGAAATGGCCGGGACCGACTGGGCCAAGCGAGTGTTCTCGAAGGGCTCCGTTGGATGAGAGCGCAAGCTCTCGGAACCGATCATCCGGTGTCGCGAAACACCCGCATAGGAACAACGGCCATCGATACGGAATGTTCGCTATGCATCCGACTGATAGCAACCGCTGGGGGGACATTTGCTCCCGCCACATCGCGTCTTCGAACAGGGCAGTCTCGTCGCTCAAGCCCATGCGGAACTGAGCGGTAATGTACCTGGCCAGACTGTCGGCTCGTTTTCCAGAGCGCGGGATACTACACCAGATGCACACTCGATCGACCCGTTGGAGTACATCGATCTCGTCCTCACTGATCCCGCCATTCACGCCCCTTGCGATCTTGTGCATCGAAACTTCGTGGTAGCTCTCGAGCTTCCGGGGTCACGTCCACCGCAGCCGATTTATAATAACCGATCATGTATTTCAGAGCGCCGCCTTGGTAACAGCTGATAATGCGCCTTGCGATCGCCTCTGCCGCCTCGCAATTCCGTGGCAGGCCAAGTCCACGTAGATCTGTTCGATCTGGTTCATTCATGAGGGAGAAGTACCTTTGAATTGGTCGTCGGAGACATCGCGCGACCTCCTGTATTTGGGGCGAAAGCGTGACGTCTTCCAGTCGTCGGGTCACTAAAAACTGCCCAGCGATAGGTGAAGTATGCGCCAATTAGGCAGCAAATCAGTTTAGACGCTAGCAGTTGCGGCCGTGAGCAGAACGGCGACGAAACCCAGTCTGTAACGGATCAGCGCTTTGAGCACCGGTCGAGGAACTCTGACGATAGATTTGCGGGAGAGAAACAAAACTCTGAAGAATGATCTTCCCTCCCACCTTTATTGATGCGGCGGTCCACTTCAACGCTCCCGGCCGCCCGCTTTCATCAGGCCGCTTTTCACCGCGGGGAGGTTTTGTTGATCGACGTCACAGCCAGGTTGGTGAGCTTGTTGTTGGTCGCCTTCTCCTGGTCGAGGATCTCGCTGAGAAGCTTGTGCGCCTCGTCATGGCCGAGGTCCTTGGCCCATTCACGAAGCGAGCCATAGCGAGCAATCTCGTAGTGTTCGACAGCCTGGCACGTTGCGAGAAGACCGGCGTCCAACGCAGTCCCTTCAGCCTGGTTCATCAAACCGTCGGCCTCCTTGATCAGACCCTCGATGGCGTCGCATTTTTCACCAGATGCCGTCTTGCCGATCGACTTGAAGACCTGCTCCAACTTCTTGATTTGGTCTTTCGTTTCCGAAAGGTGTTCCTCGGCCGCCTTCTTCAGTTCAGCGCTTTTTGCTGCCTTGGCTACCTTTGGAAGAGCTTTCGTGATGGCGGTCTCAGCGAAGTAGATGTCCTGTAGCGTGTGTTCGAAAACTTCAGCCAGCGATTTCATAAACTTTCTCCTTGGTAAACGTGCAGGGGAGAAAGTATCCAGCCGCGGAATCGTTCCAGCCCGCGCCTTTCAAACCCAGTCACGCGGACAATTGACGGTAAGAGATTCCGCATCGCGGTCGCGATCAAGGCGTTGAAAAGCGAAGGTCTTGAGCGACTTGTCCTGGCGTTCGAAGCGCACCTCAACATCGCCCAAAGGCGGGAGAGAGTCTGCGAGCCAGCGAAGAACAATACCGAGCCTTTGTGACAGCAATTTCCGGGGTGATCGACCCGCTCGCACTTGCGCTGCAAGCCTTTGCATTCGGGGTTTCCTTCGCCTCGGTAGCCTAGGCACGGCCTTGATGGCAGATTCGATTGAGCATAACCTGCCTGCCATATCTCGGCTCCTCTCGTGCAATTCGGCAAATCTGCCCGTAGTATTTCGGACGACGCAACCAGGCTTTCGCAAGGGCCAGTCGCCTCGGGATCCGCGCGCCTCAAACGTGCCAACCTTCTGAAAGTTCCTTGAAAAAACTGCTCCTACTTAAGGGAACACATCCCTTGTTGTGCCGTTCGGTCAGCGTAAGAGCCGGTGTATTGCCGGCGAAAGGAGAACAACCATGATCCTGAGATCTGCAGCTACTATCGCCCTTATCGCGGTGTTCGCCGCCCCTGCCGCTGCCCAGACGAATGTCGTGTGTGACGAAGCCTCGATCGTGAAGGCTGAACAGCAGATCGGGCAAATCTCCGACGGCGCAAAGAAGATCGAGTCCGCCAAGGAACTGGCCATGGCAAAAGACGCCATGACTGCCAATGACGTGGAAAAGTGCAAGTCGCACCTCGAAAATGCGATCAAGGGGATGGATGCCATGTAAGCCGGCGATGTGGCTCAATGGCGTCTGTTCTCACCAGTCGCAGCGCCAAGTTTCARAGCCTCCTACCCCGAACGAGTCGACACGTATTTCCTGAGAATTCGAAGGCACTGCGTGAACGGCAAAAACTCAGGAACTAAAAAACTCGAGCAAAGTTTGACCGGTAGTGCCCTCAACGGGCTGAAAACAAGGATGTAGACATTATGAAGAAACTGCTGCTCGCCGCGGTATTCCTCGGCGCATCGACCCTTGGCGCGCTCGCGCAGACTTCTACGCCTCCGGCCACGACCAACGGTGACACGCCGGCCGTCGCGACGCCGGACTCCAACAATCCCACCGCCCCGGTCGCCGGGGCAAACAGCTTCACCGAAGAACAGGCCAAAAAGCGCATCGTTGATGCCGGCTATACCGACGTTGCCGGCCTTAAACTCGATAGCGAGGGCGTCTGGCGAGGCAGCGCCATGAAGGGCGGAAAGTCTGTCCAGATCGCACTCGACTACCAGGGCAACGTGGTCGCCAACTAATCCCAGCAGCGAGGAACCCCCATGAAAACCGTTAGTGGACTTTTTGACGATTACTCCGATGCCCGTGCGGCTGTGAGCGCGCTGGAAGATCGCGGTGTGCCATCCGACGATATTAGCATCGTCTCCAACAATGTCGGTGACCGGTACTCCAAAGACAGCAATGCTGCCGAGGGCGCAGGCACAGGCGCAGGTCTCGGTGCTGCAGTTGGCGGCATCGGTGGTCTCTTGACCGGGCTTGGCGTCATGGCCATCCCCGGTGTCGGACCTGTGGTGGCGGCGGGCTGGCTTGCCGCCACGGCAGCAGGTGCCGCAGCTGGCGCTGTCGCCGGTGGCGCTGCGGGCGGACTGATCGGCGCCATGACCAAATCCGGCGTGCCAGAAGAACATGCCCATGTCTATGCCGAAGGCGTGCGCCGCGGCGGAGCTGTTGTTACCGCCCGGGTTGACGAGAGCCTCTACGCGGACGCCCAGGCCATCCTACACCGGGGCAGTTGGGTAGATCCCGAACAACGCCGCGCGGCTTACCTGGAACAGGGCTGGACACGCTTCGACGAAAAGCTCGCCCCCTACACTCCCGAGGAGATAGAGAAAGAACGTCTCCGCTACAGGCTTTGAAGGGAACCATGGGGCTGCAAAAGCGTTTACCATCCAGCCCCTAGAAACTTGATTTCGGCCCCGCTCGGGGCCGATTTTTATTACTGACTGCTGAGCGACCACTATCCTTTTCAAGCCCAAAATAGCCCATTACACCTGAACTATTCTTTGACCCTTAGAGGTGGCACTGCCAGACCCGGATTCAAAGGACCGGCTCATATCCGGGACCTAGGGGCGATCAACAAACTTGTTGAACCGGCTCAGGCTGCCATCGGCGACTATGTCCTGGTAGAGAAAAAACAATCGGTTGTGATCGAATATCTGGAAAAACTCCTCCCATGAAATTGGCTCCAAGTGGTCATCCCGTTCGCCGAAATCAATCCGTAAAATCCCACCGTCATCGGCGCCCTTCACGCGAGTTGGCCGCCCGTTGCGTGCCTCTGCCCAATGTCTAATCTCGTCATGATCTCGAGTCGTTTCAGCCTTGGTCATCAGCCTTCTCCTCTCGCACTCGTCGCTGTAGCTACCATTTCTTCCCATCCTCAATTTTTCATCCCTTCGACAAACCGCGTTAGTGCCGGCAGGCGCTGCTGCGATAAGCTCGTCTGTTGATCTGGAGTTCCGACAAAGTCGATCAGCACGACGGCTAAGGGGAACCAGAAGAGGAGCTCTGATCGATATTCTCTTGCGAGGCGGACGCTTGCGCTTTTTGGCCCAACGCCGTGCTCAGATCTCTGATTTGCTGCTCATCAAGCTTCTCGATGCCAACGTACATATTCTGGGCCTTCGAGGTCAGAATCAGTTCATCGAGCTTTGCCTGTACTGCCTTTCCATCGCGATTTTGAGAATTTTGAAGAACGAATACCATCAGGAACGTAATGATGGTCGTGCCCGTGTTGATCACGAGTTCCCACGTATCGCTGAAGCCGAAGAATGGCCCGGCCGCCGCCCAAGCGATAACAAGGACAACCGCGGCGGCGAACGTGGCCGGTTTGCCGGAAATATCAGCTACCCAAGTCGCAAATTTCGAAAAGACGCCGCGGTTTTCGCTCATGATCTCCCTCGCATTTTCCCAGCGGCGCAAACCCCGCAAAAGTTCGTCGTGTCTGGTCGCGCTTACCATTCTGGCCCACTTATGAGCGGCGTGGTGTCTTGTTCATAAGCGGCAGAGCGTGTCGCCAATTCCACAGAACCTGTGAGATCCGTTCCGGTTCCATGGGGGGCATCACACGTTCAAAACCACCGATCCATCCGAAGCTGGGAAGAACCGACGGTCCAGGTCGTCAATGGAGGCAGCCACCATGAACATCGTCGGGCAGCAGGTTTTTATCTGATGCGGGCGGCATAGTTGACAGTCGAGTGGGTCGCCGAAGGTGGCGGCGTGATTTCTGTCCGTCTGGAAAGCTCAACGGACAACCTGAGCGTTGAAGCCGCCGTGGCAAAGGCAAAGGCCTTGATGGTGCAGTGGCCACATTCGGAGAGTTCGGGACCCCCAAGGGCCGATAATTGCTGATCATTTATCGGATTGGCTCTTCTCCCGTCTACGCTTTTCAGTTTCTCTTTTCGATCGGGCTTGGCGACGCGCTGGTCGCAATTCTTCAAGTGTCGGAAACCACCAGCCCCGCTTGAGTTCAAAAGAGGTCGGTGGCGTCCTCTCGGGCCAAGTTCTTACCAATTCCTCGAGCGAACCCCGCCGCCAGGTGACCCAGACAAATTCATCACCAACATGGGAAGGAAAATAGAAATCACTGACCGTTTCGGCATCTGCCAACTCACCGTCGGACGCGGTGAAGAAGACCACTCCGACATGCGTTGCGATCGCGCGGTCGTAGGGCGGTCTGTGATCAAGGGGTATCGGATAGCGCTGCCTCCTTCTTTCCCTCGCCCTTGCCTTTAAATCTTCCTCCTCGTCGCTACCTTTGAGCGCGTCTCGACGGATCTTCCTTGCTTCGGGTTCGCAGCGCTCAGCCTCCGCTTCGATCTCTGGCCACCGTCGACGGAGTTCTGAGAGCGCACGATAGGGAACGGTCCAAAGGCGGCGGTCGGCGTCCCATCGAGCGAAGGGTATCTCGCGGATCTCGTCGATGATGAGCCGTGAAAAAGGCGTGCGGATTTCCAACGCCGCGGCGCCGGCCTCAAGATAGCGGCTCTCAATCGGTTCGAAGGTATAGGCGTCCCTGCCTTTTTCGTCGGCGAAAACATCCTGCTCCGCCTCCAACTCGGCGCGCCAGCGTGCGATCCGTCGCTCGGCCGTGCGGCCCGGTACAAACCAGGCCTTCAGTCGGTCGCTCCAGCGCGCACGCGGAAACGCCTCGCGAAACCGATCGACTGTGATGCGATCGTGTGGCAGGTCAGTAGTCGCACCCAACCGCGGGTCTGGCGACGCTTTGTCCTTCGTATCATGTTCAGCGTTCATGATGAATCACGCTGCTCGACTGAGCTTTCCGAGACGCTTAATTGCTTGTTCAAGGGAGCGCTCTCTGTCGCAGTAATCCTTCCATGCAGTGGTTTTCGCAAGCAGCGCCGGCACTGTGCGCACGGTGAATCGCATAGGGTCGAGATCGGATTTTACCTGTGTCCAGCCAAGAGGCATCGAGACCGGCGCGTCCGGCCGAACCCGCGGCGATAATGGAGCGACTGCCGTGGCCATCCGATCGTTTCGCAGATAGTCGAGAAAAATGTGCCGTTTTCGAAGGCTCTTCGTCATCTTGATCAGATAGAGATCAGGATTGTCTTCAGACATCTTCTGGCAAACGTCATGGGTGAACCCCTTGGCCTCGGCCCATGTGAGGGATATTGCGTCCTGGGATCTTGCATTGTCAGGCGATCGGTCATTGGAAATCCTCATATGACGATTACCCGTTAAACTCGCCGGTTGGTTTCAGGTTCCGGTTCAGAGCCTAGTTGTTGGAACAACGGTCATCCTCTGCGGTTGAATGGAACCAGGAGGACGAAGCCATGACGGATCAGACACAGGATGAAAGTGTTGATGAAGCACTGTCGTTATCCGGCACATCACTTGACCGGACTGATCGCGCGACCACGGACGGCGCCGATGTCCAACCCTACGAGGTCATCCGAGACGCCCAATTAGAGGCTTTGCGGACGGATCTGGTTCGGCTTCGCGCGGAACTCGCCGCCATCGCAGCCGCTAGTTCAAGGTTGGTCGTGCTAGAGGCAAACGCCACCGTCCAAGCGATCGAGAACAAGATCGGACGCCACATCGTTCCCGCAATCGTTGTGGCTGGTGTTGTCGGGTATCTCTGGACCGCGTTCGTGCGGCCCCGTTGAGCCATCGGGGTCGCACTGCACTGGCCAAAGCGGTTTTCGGCGCATCCATTTCGCGTGGCAAACGTTAGAAAGGAAAAGCGAGGGAAGTTGTCGATGGCCTTAAAGTCTACCGATCGGCAAATCGCCATCAGCGTTTGTGCGATCGCCGTGATTAGTCTATGCCTGCTCCGGTCAAACGAGCGCATTCTGCGCGCGAGACACGACGAACCTCAGAATCCCGGCGAAGGTGCCGACCAGGCTCGCGGCCGTGACGCCGATGTTCCCGAGGAAATCCCTCCAAAGGGGCTCTATGACGTGGCTTGCCGCGTCGTACACGAGGTGTCCAGTGACCGGGTCGCGTTCGTCGCGGCCGGGGTCACGTTTTATCTGCTTCTTGCGCTGTTTCCAGCATTGGGCGCGATCGTGGCCCTTTACGGATTGCTCGCCGATCCTGTCGATATAGCGCAGCACTTGAGAACGCTCGCCTATGTCCTTCCGCCGGGCGCCTTCGATATCGTCGCGGCCCAGGTCCGCGCACTCGTGCAGATGCGTGACTCGGCCTTGAGCCTTGCCTTTTTCATCAGCTTCGCGATTGCCATTTGGGGTGCCCGAAATGGTACTCTCGCGCTTTTCGACGCTATGAATGTCGCGTACCAGGAGGTCGAAAAGCGTGGGTTTGTCAGGCTCAACCTAATTGCCATCGCTTTTACGCTCTGCGCGATGATGGCACTCATCCTGATGATAGTCATCACGGCAGCGCTACCTACACTCATTCGAGGGGCCTTCCTTGATCCGACGAACGAAACCATGGTCCTTATCACTGGTTGGTCCCTCGTGATCGTCGCCGCATTGACGGGAGCGGCGGTCGTTTACCGTGTCGGTCCCAGTCGCCAGCCAGCGAAGCTGCGTTGGCTGACATGGGGATCGGTCTTCGCAACATCCGCGTGGATTGTGATGTCGCTGGGATATGCCTGGTATCTCAACAATCTTGCTGACTACACTGCCAGTTACGGTGCGTTAGGTGGCCTTGTCGGGTTCCTCATATGGCTCTGGTTATCGGTGACCCTGCTGATCGTGGGTGCAGAGCTCAATGCTGAACTTGAGCACCAAACTGCAAAGGACTCGACAACCGGGATGCCGCTTCCCATGGGCCTTCGCGGGGCCTATATGGCCGACACCATCGGCAAAGCAGCTGAATGACGGTTCGTCCTCGCTTCGTTTGTCCGCGCCACTCGGGGCTGAGCTTAACAGCACGCGTCCTTTTCGAGTCTCCCCTCTCGCGGGACAACTGACCTTCAAACAGATTCTTGCCTGGGTACGTGAATGGAGGCAGGTACCGCATGATCATGATTCGACGTCAACTTTCCGTGGCCCCTTGTCGCGGATCAACTTGGGGAGCAGGAAGGCGTTTTGCTTTGTTGCTTCCGGGTCTGGCCTTAAGGCGGGCGATCGGAGGACCGCCCGTTAAAAAGATTACGGATTTCGTTATTTGGCCAGGTGCCAAACCCCACCAACGCCATCGCCGTTGGTGTCACCGGTCTTTTTGTCTTCGGCATATGTGTATAGCGGCTTGCCGCCATAGGCCCACATTTCCTTGCCGTCTGCCGCCTTAACCAGAGACCATTCTCCTTCCGCCTTAGCCTTCGCGGCGGCGTGGAATGCCGGCCATTTCTTCAGGCAATCCTTGTCGCAGTTGGATTTGTCTTTGGCATCCTTGTCGAAAGTGTAGAGGGTCATCCCCTTTTCATTGGCCAAAGCCTTGCCCATCTTGGTGTCGACCATCTTAGCGGGCTCGGCTGCGAACGCAGACCCGCCCAAAACAGACACCAACCCGATCGCGATTAACAACGTTCTCATGACATTCTCCCGTTTCGGGAGTGCCGGCGGAATACCGGTAGCGCCCGATCCAACATAAAAACACCCAGACCTAGAAGAGGTTCCAGGGTGCTACGCACAATCGGAGCGATCGAAACGAGCTACAAGCAGCGTGAGTTATGCGACATGCCGCTTTCGGAGGGTACATTCTATTTCCAAGCGCGACATGCCAATGATTTCAATGGCGTCCCCTTGGAGATTTTGGCATGTCCCGACGCTATTCGCAGCTGAATCTGGCCGATCGACGCCGGCTATTCCATTTTGTTGAACGCAAACTGCCGATCAAAGAAATGGCGCGCGAACTCGGGCGTTGTCGCGGCTTCCGTAGTCGTTTCCTTCTTTGCGACGAATGCCGAACTGCATTCACAGCGCTCCAAACAGGAGAATAGCGCCATGTCAAATCGCCTCGTCTTCTCGCTTCTCATTGTTTCCTTGAGCATCTTGATGGTCTGGGCCTTCAGGCCCGCCCCGACCATCTTCACTGGACATGATGATACCCCCCCCAAAAACAGCCCAAGCCGAAAAAACAAACCGCATACCCAGTGACGCAGTCAAATACTAACCCACTCACCATGCAGTTGGACAGCCGAAGTAACCAGCCGTGGCGTGATAGATTTCCCAAATCGCGATGGTGATCGGAGCGCGCGCCGACAAAAAAGGCCGGGGCGAAACCGCACCGACCTTCCTCATCATCACCCTCTCACCAGTGCCAGTACATCCGTGGTCAAAGGCATCGGGCGATGGCGGCATTCGCGAGCGGCAGAAACTTTCCAGCGCTCATCAGCGATTGCCGATGGAAGGGATATAAGGGGCAATTGCGCTTAAAACAAGTCCAGCGCTCTAGATTCGCAATTTCTCATTGCGGCCTGCAGTAGAAGGGCGCATTGTCCATCCTTCGGTGGTCATTTAAAGGGCGCTGCCGCTCAGGCGATGCCTGGCCCCAAAGAAAGGAGGACATATGTCTTCCGTCCTACTTCCCTATTCATTGCCCGCAGACCTCCGGAAGATCAAAGAGACCCTGGCCTGTTCTGAGCTCATAACCTTGGGGAGCTCCCAGGGGTCTCCAGACGATCGACGCTCCGCGCGCATCATCCGCAACTTTCGCGCCGGGGTCACATATCCCTCGTTCGATAAGAAATAGGAGGCGGCAATGGTCTACTTAGCTCGACAACGTGTAGCCCTACTCCATTTTGCGATACAAGCTTCGCCTACCCTGGCAATAACGTTTATCGTCTACATGACGCTTCGAGATCTCTTCTGAGCCCATCTGGGTAAAGAACTGAAAAGGGCGGCTTCGGCCGCCCTGAACGGTTTAACGCTCCCCCTCGATGCAGTGTGTGTGTGTGTGTGTGTGTGGATGGCAGTCTAGCTAATCTTCCGATACTGGTCGGACTTTCCATCAGGAGCCATCACGTTCGAAAACAGAAAACTCGCCCTGCGGGCGGGTGGCTTGGCGGCGTCCGGTCGCAGTTCTAACGCTGGACTAACCCTACAGGGGTTTTGTCGTTTCGCTCCCGAAACATCCAGTGTCCCCAAAACAATTGGCGCAGGCGACCAGATCTTATCGAGGATCGCGAACAAACGGGGTGAAATGCAAGGGGATTCCACGAATAATGCGGCTGCAAAGCTCCCTCAATCGAAAGGGAGAGAACCCGCGACGGCGGTCTGGCTCTGAGGATTGCGCGAAAGGACCGAGGTGAGACCGTTGAACGGTGGCCCTTCGGGAACCGATGGCGCCGTCATCAGTTTGTCTTGCGCCCCTAACAGGAGATAGAAGCATGGCCAAAGACGACGATCCATATGCGGGCTCCACCGGCACACCCGACGAACCTCTCGCCGGCGTCCGCAAGGCTGCTCAAACGGCTACTGAAGCGGTGAGGCGAGAGACAAGCGCGGTAGCGACTGCAGCGGCAGAACATCCTCACACCGTAACCACTCTGGGAGTGCTTATTGGTGCCCTGGCCTTCACCATCGGCTACGTTTTGGGGAGGTCATCGGCCGATAGCGTACGGAGCTACTGGCGCTAACGGGGCCGGCGCGCGACTTTTAACGCTCGCGGATGCTGGGCGACCCCGGCTCGTCTGTCGCATCTAGCGAACTGGTCTTCGCGCAAAAGTCTGACATTCATTGCTGCACGGGCGGCAGACTACGGACAAGGCTTTGCTGTCCGTGCGCTCTGTCCGACGCCCCCTGAAGCAACAGCATCAACCACAACCTGTTTCGTCAGTGGCCCCGACTACCCTGCAAGCCGGCCGAAACGGTGCTCAGACGTCCGCCGCGATTAGAGCCTTAATGTGCCGCATGTCGGAGCCGCAGCGTCCGCCGACGACGCGCAGCTTGGGGAGCCGCTTTGCCATGTCGGCGCAAAGCGCGCCGAACTGCTGCGGATCGCCGCCATCGAGCTCGGTGGCTTCGTCCAGTTCGGCATGGCTGCGTCCGCGCATTGCATCCCACGTTGGTTGTCATATCATTCGAGCGTTTCAGCATGCGATCCATGGTGTCTGGATGTCGGCGAGTGGTGGCTACGGAGACGGATTTGGCAAGCGCCTTGGTGCGAAAGTAACTCTTCCTTTGGAACCAAAAGCTCACCGGTCGCTTCTTCTGTGGCAATCATTCACGAAGGAGAGTCAGAATGAACTCGCTTGCCGAACTGTTCGAACATACGCTTCAAGACGTTTATTACGCGGAAAACGCCATAACCAAGGCCCTCCCAAAAGTCGCCAAGGCCGCCAGGAGCTCGGAGCTGAAGAAGGCGGCGGAGGAGCATCTTTCCGAAACCGAGGACCAAATCAAGAAGCTCGATCAGGTGTTCAAGTCCATCGGGACGAAGCCCGCCGGCGAAAAGTGCGACGCTATCGAGGGGTTGCTCAAGGAAGCCGACGGACTGATGTCAGAGGCGAAGGGAACCGCGCGCGACGCAGGTCTGCTGGCCGCCTGCCAGGCCGTGGAACACTATGAAATCGCGCGTTACGGGTCGCTTCGTGAATGGGCGAAAGATCTCGGGCACGATGAGGCGCACACGCTCCTTTCCGAGATCCTTGACCAGGAAAAGGCAACGAACAACAAACTCACCAATCTGGCGGTCACAGCCATCAACAAGGGAACGTCCGCCAGAAAGGCTGCATAGGCCGATCTCCAGCCCCATGGCTGACGGAAGACCCGCCGTACGCTTCAGGCGCCTCGGCGGGTCCCAAAAATTGGAACCAGCCATCACGACGATTGCCCTCATGCATGACACCTGGCTTATCCAATCCGAGAGCGGCGTGGACACGGCCCCTTCGACCAAGTGTGTCCCGTGGAGTGGGTAGGGCTCGCGACCGAGAGAGGAGCGCCGCGGAAACGCTAGACGGAGATGCCAGACCCGGGGGATTTTGAGGCAGCAAGCTTTGCCTCGTCGGCGCGGACACGGTTCGCTCGGTTTTTTAACAATCAGAGAAAGCTTCCGGAACGGGGACCGAACATCCACAGGACGAAACGAAAAACTCTACTCAGTGATTAACACGCTCGGGGGAGGAACGAAATGGTGAATGGAAGCCATACTCACTGGCTCAGGCTCTCCACCAGCTGAGAGGCTCTCGCAGGGGGAGCCGGTCAGCCGGCGATGCGATGCACACGTTCTCTGCGAACTTGACAGACGGGCACGAACGGGCTCTTCGCCAACTGGATCATACTACCGAGCTCGACCAGGAGAAAATTGTAATGCAGATGCGCTGGTGGGCCGACCGAAGAGAAACCCTTGGCCATATTGGCAGCCAAGCTCTCGTAGTGCGTGGAGTTCTGTAACCGTTTCAACACCCTCGGCGACGACCTGCTTTCCCAGTGCATTTGCCATATCAAGGATGGCCTTCACAATAGAATGATCGGCTCTCGAGCCGGTCATCGCACGCACGAAGCACCCGTCGATCTTGATCTGGTCGTACGCAAATTCCTTCAGGTGTACGAGTGATGCAAAGCCAGTACCGAAATCGTCAAAAGCCACGATAAAACCGGCTGCACGCAGCGCCTCAAGCTGCGTGCCGATATAGCCGCCCTGCTCCGAAAGCATGACACCTTCCGTGACCTCGATCTGGATACGGCGAGACGACAGTCCTGCCGACCGCGTCGCGCCCAGGATTTCATCGACAAGGCAGCGGCCACCCGGAAACGCGATGAACTGCGACGATGAGACGTTGATCGCGATGTGCCCGAAATCGACGCCGGCCCTCTCCCACGCCGTGGCTTGTGCAACAGCGCACTGCAGCACAAAACTGCCGATGCGCCTGGAGAGTGCCGGGTCGTCCAGCGCCGGGGAAAAGGCAGCCGGACCGATTACCGATCCATCGGGCTTCTGGAGCCTCAGAAGCGCCTCAAAGCCGACCCGCCTTCCCGTATCGAGCGCAATCTTCGGCTGGTAATGGAGCGTGAAGAGCCCCTCCGCCAGCGCCTCTTCCGCGAGTGCTAGCACCGCCCTATCCCCTTTCACGCGATTGAGCCGTGCAGAGTCGAGCCGGGACAACAGATACCGGTCTTCAGATTGCAGGAGGCGTTCCACGGCGCAACGCGCCAGCCGGGCCAGCAAGCCGCGCACGTCGGTTCCGAGCCGTCGCGGCACCTGATCGAGAACACAGAGCGAGCCGAGCCGAATCCCCGGCTCGATCTCCAACGGCACGCCGGCATAAAAGCGGATCCTGGCACCTCCGGTGACGAAAGGGTTTTTGGCAAAGCGGGCATCGCGAGCGGCATCCGGCACGACGAAGGGCCGCGACGACTGGATTGTGTAGTCGCAGAAGGCATCCGCCCTGCGGGATCCGTCCCCTTCGATGCCTCGCTTCGACTTGAACCATTGGCGTTCACCATCAAGCAAGGTGATGAGGCCGATCGGCGTCTCGGCCGCGAGGCAGGCGGCATCGACCAGTGCATCGAGCACCGGATCAGGGCCGCATGACACAATGGACAACTCCCTCAGGCGTTTGAGGCGGGCCCCTTCTTCCAGTGGATAGGGTTCGGCCGCTTCCGCGGAGATCGCCTGACGAACAACGCACTCAAGCATGTGGCTACTCTCACTGTTGTTAGATTTCGCTCAGGCGATAGCCCACACCGCGGATCGTCTTGATGACCTCGCCGCTCGCGGCATCCAATTCCGCAAGTTTGCCGCGCAGCCGGTTGATATAGACGTCGATCGTCTTGTCGCGGGGGTCGTGTTCACGAAAGAGCGCCTGCCTTGCAATGGACGATTTCGGGCAATCCTCACCGGCCCTGTCGTGAAGGACACGCAGTATCCGTCCTTCGAGTGCGGTCAGCGGCCGACTGGCGCCTTCGAAATCCATCGATAGCCGTCCAATGTCGCAATAGATATTGCCGATCTTGAAAGCAAAGCTCTGCCGCGAAGCGTTGCGGCCCATACGCGCTTCGTGCAGGCGATGGACGCGGGCGCGTAGTTCCTTCACGCTGAACGGCTTCATCACGTAATCGTCGGCACCGACACTGATGGCATCCGCCCGGCTATCGGCGTCTCCAGCGCCCGAGATCATGACGATAGGGACATTGGAGCGTGAGCGCGCCTCGCGAAGCACTTCGAGCCCACTTCCGTCTTTCAAGTTGATGTCGATGAGGATGCAGTCATAGGCAGCGAGCTCGTTTGAATGAATGAAGCGGTTTGCCTGCCTCACGGATGCAAGGCAATCTAGCTGGTCCCGAGAATCCGACCAGTTCAGCCGCAACATATCAACGACGTCTCGCTGATCTTCGATGATCATAATATTCATGGTCTCTTCGAATGTTTGGTGGGGTGGCCCAAGCCTCCTTCCTGTGCGCCAGAGAGCGGGGATGGCATTGGGCGCAGCATTGGCTGCACGTTTCTGCAAACTTATATGGTTTCCGGGTTGAGACTTTCCAAGGTGGAAAACGGGGAGCTCATGCGTGCCAGCCGATTGACGAAGTTCGGCCTCAATTGTTTTACAAAGCAAAGATGTAGGTGCCCCGGATCGCGCTGAACGACGATACTGCCGATCACGACATCAAACCTGCCGAATACAAGGTAAGCGTGATCTGGAATCAGCGACTTTCCTATGCGCACCGTGGCTCCCCCCTCGCTGATCTCCACAATGAGGCAGCGAACGATCTGCGCCTTGCGCATCCATTTTCCGGTAAAGAACAGGTTGCAGAAGAGCGTGACGCTTCGCCGGTACCACTTGCGGCTGAAGTACTCGGATTCGACACGGCTGAGATAGGTCGTTCTCTTTGTCGGCTTCACAGGGCGACCTCGATGCTTGCCGCGATCCCCCTCCTCCGTCGGGATGCAGGAAACGCGGCAGTTGGATGCATCGATTAAAGCGACACACCGTTAAGCGACCGCGGCGCCAAATTTAAATAAGGTAAAAGTTAGCGACCGCTCATGGATTAGTGCAACGCTTGAGACTATCGAGGTTGAAATCAACGGCGGCTGAGGATGATGCAAATCATGCGATGGGAAAATGCAGATGCTGGCAAAGGCTTTCGCATCCTAATGACTGGCCTCAGGCAATGTGCAACGGATCGGTTTTCCGCTGGAGTGCTGGTTGGCGGCATCTCCGCTTTCGTCGTCGCCTGGCTCCCGGCAACGGCATGGCTCTGGGTCGTCGGCGCAACGCTGATCATCGCGTGGCGACTCGGTCAAGATGAGACCCTGCCTCGCGACGCACGCCGACAGTCGCAAGATCTCTATGGGAACCAGGCTCTGCTCGAGATCGCCGGCAAAGCAGCGAAGCTCGGCGGATGGGTTGTGCACCTGCCCGATCGGAGGATTGAATTGTCGGATGAAACCTGGGCGATCCACGACAGACCAAGCGGCAAGACCATCACCTTCGAGGAGGGGGTCGGCTATTTTGCGCCGGAATGGCGAGATGCCATCCTGCGGCACTTCGAAACCTGCGTTGCAACCGGTCTACCCTACGATATCGAGGTGAAGATCATCGATGGCACGGGCCGGCGGAAATGGGTTCGCGCAATCGGCGTGGCGATCCGCGACGGCATGGGCCACATCTCGCAAATACAGGGCGCCCTCCAGGATATCGATGAGCGTAAGCGGCTGGAGAATACCGCCAGGGATCTTGAGCGGCGCCTGGCCGAGTCGATGGAGAACATCAGCGATGCGTTTTTCCAGCTCGATACCGATTGGCGCTTCACCTACCTCAACCATCAGGCCGAACGTCTGCTCGCGCGCCCGCGATCGGCGCTTATGGGCCGCCTGATCTGGCAGGAGTTCCCAGAGGCCTCCTCGGGGATCATCCGGCAGCACTACGAGCGTGCCGTCCGCGAAAGCGAGACAGCCGATTTCGAAGTCCTTTACGAGTCCCTGAATGCCTGGTTCTCGGTCATCGCCTATCCGGGGCCGGGAGGGCTGACCGTCTATTTCCGGGATGTGACCAAGCGGCATGTGGCCGATCAGCACTTGCATCTGCTGGAAATGGCGATCTCGAGAATCGAGGACTTCGTCATGATAACGAAGGCCGCATCTCAGCCCGGGGGTGGGCAAACGATCGTCTACGTCAACGACGCCTTCGTCAGGATCACGGGCTATTCACGCCCTGACGCACTCGGCCGATCTCCCGGCTTTCTTCAGGGCCCCCGGACCGAACGCGCCACCATTGAAGCGATTGATCGCGCGATCACGCGGTCAAGGGCGATCCGCACTGAACTTCTGAACTACGCCAAGGACGGTCGCGAATACTGGGTGGACATGAGCATCGCACCCATTGTCGGTTCCGACGGATGCGCGAGCCATTTCGTCGCAACCGGTCGCGACATCACCGACAAAAAGCGAGCAGCGGAGCGGCTGACAGAAAGCGAGGAACGCTTCGCAATTGTCGCCAGGATGACGACGGACGCGGTCTGGGACTGGGACATTGCCACTGGCCGTGTGCAATGGAACAGCAACATCAAATCCGTCTTCGGGCACGACGACGTGCCGATCGAGGATGGTTTTCGGGAATGGGAATCCAAGATCCACCCGGACGACCGCGCACGTGTCGTGTCCACCGTGCTTGCCGCAATTGAAGATGGGGTCGACAAATGGCTGGAAGAGTACCGCTTCCGTCGCGGAACGGGGACATATGCCGAGGTTCTCGATCAGGGGCACATCATCCGCAATCCCGCAGGCATGGCAACCCGAATGGTCGGTGGTGTCCGCGATGTCACTGAGACACGGCTGAACGAGGCAAAACGGCTGCAGGCACAGCGGCTTGAAGCCATAGGCCAACTGACGGGCGGCGTCGCCCATGATTTCAACAACCTGTTGACAGTCATCATCGGGACAGCGGAGACGTTGGCCGACGAAGTCGCCGATCCGCGACTTTCTGCAATCGCACAGTTGAACCACAAGGCCTCGCGGCAAGGCGCTGCCCTCACACGCCAGCTCCTCAGTTTCGCGGGACGCCAACCACTCGAACCGGCGTCCCTGAACATCAACGGGACCATCCGGGCCATGGAGGGATTGCTGTCGACGGCTCTTGGCGAAACCATCATCCTCCACCTCGCGCTTGATCCGGCGGCAGGTCACGTCAGAGCGGATGCTGCGCAACTAGAAGCGTCCATCGTGAACATCTGCATCAACGCACGCGACGCAATGCCCGATGGCGGCAGGGTGACAATCTCGACGGCTCAAAGCGATGACGACGCGATGATCCGAATCTCCGATAACGGGTTCGGGATGGACGCGGAGACGCGGGCAAAGGCCTTTGAGCCGTTCTTCACAACGAAGCCCTTCGGCAAGGGCAGCGGGTTAGGTCTCAGCATGGTGTATGGCTTCGTGCGGCAATCAGGGGGCCGGATCGAAATTGAATCGGAAGCGGGCATGGGAACAACCATTTTCATGTCCTTTCCTCGACTGGCGTCTACGGAAATACCCGCGGAGCCTGTCTCGAACGGAGTGCTGGAGGGTGGCAGTGAGCGCATTCTCGTCGTGGAGGATGATCCAATGGTCCGTGAATTCGCCGCGGGCACACTCGTTTCGCTCGGTTATTCCGTCACATGCGCGGACGACGCAACGGAAGCATTGCAGCTACTCAAGACAGACGGACCGTTCGATTTGGTTTTCTCCGATGTGGTAATGCCCGGCCCAATTGACGGCGACGCTATGGCGGCCAAGATCATGAGGCTCTATCCGAACGTCCCGGTTGTCCTGGCGACCGGCTACGCGGATGTCGAACGCATCGGCGCCACGTCACGATTAAGGCCGCTTGCAAAACCCTATACGCGACGGCAGCTTGCTGAGACCTTGCGGGAGACGATCGGCGCGTCGCAAGACAATCGATGAGCGCCTGTGTCGCAGATTAGCCGAATGAAGAACGACCAAGGCCGTTTCGCAGGCAGCGCTGATTGCCGACCTCGTCAGGCGCAATCCGATCACCTGTTCCCCGTGGGCTCCGCCGGCAGCAGCCGCCATATGTCGATCGGTTTTGCCAGCAAGCGGTCGATCTGGCTTTTGAGCGGCTTCAAGTGCGGCATTTCCATGTGCGCGTCGAGATCTTCCTGGCTCTTCCAGTTCTCACAGAACGCGAAGACGCAAGGATCGATCGCATCAACATGAAGGTTGTAGTCTATGCAGCCGTGTTCGGCCCGGGTTGGCTCGACCTGATCGACGAGAAGCCGGAACAGTTCTTCTCGCATTTCCGGGCGGCCTGTCAGCGTTGCAATGAGCGAAACGGTCATGGCATCAGTTCCGCTTCTGGCTGAGCGCGACGGCGAGAATGATGATGCCGCCGCGGGCGATCAGTTGCTGGCTGAATTCGAGCCCCATCAGGATGAGACCGTTATTGATGAGACCGATCATCAGGGCGCCTACGATGGTGCCGATCACCGTTCCCTTGCCGCCGAAGAGGCTCGTGCCGCCAAGCACCGCGGCCGCGATAACCGAGAGTTCGTCGCCCTCGCCTAGCTGGAAACGGCCGGATTGCAGACGCCCCGCATAGAGCATGCCGGCGAGCGCTGCCGCGAGCGATGAGATGACCAGCACCTTGAACTTGATCGCCTTCGTGTCGATGCCGGAATAGCGCGCCGCCGTCTCGCCACCACCGGTCGCCAGCACCCGTCGGCCGAACCCCGAGCGCCGCAGCGCCACATGGCCGATGCCGCCGAGCAACGCCATCCAGAAGAGCAGCACTGGCACTGGCCCGAGATTGCCGCCGCCGAAGAGCCAGGAATAGCCGGGCGACAGGATCGGTACCGCCGCCGTCGCGGATATCCACATGGCAACGCCTTTGGCGATACCCATCATGGCAAGCGTGGTGAGGAAAGAGGGAATGCCAATGCGGGTGGTCAGCCATCCGTTGAACATGCCGACCGCAAGACCCGTGGCGATGCCGGCCCCGACGCCGACCACCGGCCCTCCGGCGGCGATCGCCATGGCCACGGTGACGGTCGAAAGGCCCGCGACTGCGCCGACGGAAAGGTCGATCTCACCGGCTGAGAGAACGAAGGTCATGGCGATCGCCATGACTGCGATCATCGCCGTCTGCCGTACGATGTTGAGCAGGTTGTTGGGATTGAGAAACCCCTTGTCGGCCAGCGTCACTGCGAAGACGAGGAAGATGACGACGAAGCCGATATAGATGATATTCTGGCGCCAGTTGGCGAAGAAGGCATTAGCCATTGGATACCTCTTGAACCGCAAGGGCTTTCTGGATTTCGATCTGCAGCCGCTGTTCGGCCGCCTGAAGACGGTGCTCAAGGTCATCAAAGGGTACCGCAGGGTCTTCCAGCGCCTCGCGCGCCAGGTCCTGGCGCACGCGCCCCTCGGACATGACGAGAATGCGATCGCAGGCGGTCAGGAGCTCCGAGAGTTCGGACGAGATCATGATGATGCCCTTGCCGGCGGCGGCAAGTTCGCGAACCAGACGGATGATCTCGGATTTCGAACCGATATCGATGCCTGCCGTCGGCTCGTCGAGGATGAGAATGTCCGGATTGGTCGCGAGCCACTTACCTATGACCACCTTCTGCTGGTTGCCGCCAGAAAGCGTCGAGACGGCGTGGTCGCGGCTCGCGGTTTTCACGCGCAGGCGCTCGATTTGCGCGTCGGTCAGGTCGTTTGCAGCCTTCGTATCAACGAGGCCGCCCGTGGAAAGCCGATCGATGACGGCGAGGATCATGTTGGAGGCAACCGAATGGGCGGGGATGATGCCCTGCGTGGCACGCGCCTCCGGTACCAGCGCGACGCCCGCGGCAATCGCGTCGCCCGGTCTACGGATCGAGACGGCGCGACCCTTGATGTATATCTCGCCATTGACGGCCGGATCGATGCCGGCGATCACCCGCGCAAGCGACGAACGGCCTGAGCCGAGCAGCCCTGCGAGCCCCAGGATTTCGCCGCGATGCAGCGTTAGGGAAATATTCTCCGGCTTTTGAAGGCCGCTGACATTCGCGAGTTCCAGCAGCACTTCGCCTTTGACGGTCTCGCCGCGCTCGACGTCCGACAGGCCTTTCGAGCGCCGGCCGACGATATGCTCGATCATCGTGTCGATCGGCAATTCATCAAGCGGGGCCGTGATGACGTGACGACCGTCGCGCAGGATCGTCGCGCGGTCGGCGATGCGAGCTATCTCGTCCATGCGGTGGCTGACATAGATGATCGCCACCCCCTTCCCCTTCAGTTTGCGCAGGAAACCGAAGAGCCGCTCGACATCGGAAACGGCAAGCGCCGTCGATGGTTCGTCCAAAATCAGCACCTTGGCGTCCTGCGAGATCGCCTTGGCGATCTCCGTCAACTGCTTCTGGCCGGCGCCGAGATCGCCGACCACGGCTTTCGGATCGACGAAGACGTCGAGCAGCGCGAAAATGTCCGCCGCGCGCCGCTCGGCTTCCCGGTCATCGATGAACCCCGTGCCATCACGGCATTCGCGCGTCAGGAAGATGTTCTGGGCGACCGTCAACGTCGGGACCAGGCTCATTTCCTGGTAGTTCATCGCGATGCCGGCAGCCCGCGACGCCTCCGGCGTATGCCTCGTCAGAGGCAGGCCGCCGACCTCGATTGCGCCCTGGTCGGGGCGATGCACGCCGTTCAGCACCTTGAGGATCGTCGACTTGCCGGCGCCATTGCCGCCAAGCAGCGCATGGACCTCGCCGGGCAGGACCTCCAAGGATACGCCGTCCAGCGCGCGTACCCCCCCGAAAGCCTTGGAAATGCCGGTCATGCGGACGGCAGCGACGCTTGCAATCATCCCACCTTCTCCCATTGTCCCGTCTCACCGGAGCGGATAAGGGCGTCAGCGACGAGTTCGGTCAAAAAGCCATCTTCGAAGTTGGGGCTCGGCTGCCGGTTCTTCGCGATAGCCGAGAAGAAATCGTAGCACTCGACGATCTTCGTCTCTGAATAACCGATGCCGAGACCGGGGATCGGCCAGAGGCCATCGCCATAGGGGTGCGCCGGGCCGGTGTAGACGGTGCGGAAGCCACGCGCATCTGCCGGATCGTCGGCAAACATCACCTGTAGCTCGTCGCGGCGCTCGTAGTTGAAGTGGATCGATCCCTTGGTGCCGTGAATTTCCAGGGTGATGAAGTTGTTGCGACCATAGGCGTTGCGGGTTGCTTCAAGGCTTCCGATCGCGCCGCCCTCGAACTTCAGCATCGAGACGACCTCGTCGTCGACATCCACCTCGCCGCGCTCGGCATCCGTGGCTTTTTCCGCCGCGCCAAGTTTGTCGATGCCTCCCTGCTGGAGCGGCCGCGTCTTGTTGTAGGTCGTGGTCAGGGCGTTTACCTCGGCGATCGGGCCGACGAGAAAGTGCGCAAGATCGACCACATGAGTGGCGATGTCGCCGATCGAGCCGGACCCGGCGATCTTCTTCTGGAAGCGCCAGGAGAGCGGTGAATCCGGGTCTGCCGACCAGTCCTGCAGATAGGTGCCGCGGAAATTCAGGATCCGGCCGATGCGCCCCTCTTCGATGTACTTCCTGGCAAGCGCCACCGCCGGCGTGCGGCGATAGTTGAAGGCGACCATGTGGATGACGCCCGCGGCCTTCACCGCATCGAGCATCGCCTTCGCCTCCTCGACGGTGCGGGCAAGCGGTTTCTCGCAGATGATGTGCTTGCCAGCCTTCGCCGCCTCGATGGCAATCTCGGCATGCACATTGTTCGGTGTGCAGATATCGACGACGTCGATGTCCGGCCGATTGACGACGGCCCGCCAGTCCGAGGACGCTTCCTCAAAGCCGTAACGCCGGCGCGCTTCCTCCGCCATGCCGTCTGTCACGTCGACGACGACCTTGCGATAGGGAATGGCCGGTGCGGGCCAGAAGAACATCGGCATGGAGGCATAGGCCATGGCATGCGCCTTGCCCATGAAGCCGCCGCCGATCATGGCGACGTTCATCACTTTGGTCATCAGTTGTCTCCTGAAAGAGGTCGGCTGCAGCGAGCCGCGTTCCATCTGCCGGCAGAAGCCGGATCATGTCGTTCGGCGCGGAGCACGGGGGTCGCGCCCCGCGCCTGTTCGGTCACTGTGCGAGGCTTGACTTGATGTTGTCCGTCGCCTCGGTGGAATAGACCGCCTTCCAGCCGTCGAGCAGCGTCTCCCGCGTCACCGGTAGAGCCGGCAGTGCGACGAAGGCGGGCGCCTGCTTACCAAGCAGCGCATAACCGGCAAGCTTGGCTTCCACCACACCGGCGTCGTAGGGCCGCTGCGCGCCGAGCCCCTTGACGAAACCGCCCTGCGCCATCGAGATCGCCACGTTCTCGCCGAGGTCGATCGTGGTAATGGCAAGATCGTCGCGGCCGGCAACGCGCGCTGCCGAGATCACGCCTTCGGCTGGCACGTCCCAAACCGCCCAGATGCCGTTAATGGCCGGGTTGGAGGTGAGGATGGCGGACGCCGCCTTTTCCGCGTCACCCGAGAAGTCCGGTCCGCCGATACCCTGCTCGGCCACAATCTTGATATTGGGGTAGTCGGACGCGATCGTTGCCTTGAACCCGTCGTAGCGCTGCCTGGTGACGAAGAAGTCGGCAGCATGGAAGACAACTCCGATATCCCCCTTCCCGTTCAGCGCCTTCGCCATGAGATGCGCCGCGGCGACGCCATTGCCGTAGTTGTCCGCCGACACGACTGAAACGTAGTCCTTCCCGGCCACAAAACCGCTCGGAACGTTGTCCATGAAGACGAGCTTGGTGCCAGCCTCTGCCGCTGCCCTATAGGCACCGGCGGTCGCTGTCGGGTCGGTCGGGATCGACACGATTATGCTCGGCTTCTGGGCCATAATGGTCTCGATGTCGGAGACCTGCTTTTCCGGCTTGAAGCCGGCATCGGTCACAGCCAGGACCTTGATGCCCATCGCGGCAAACTGCGTTTGCAGGCCGTTGATCTGAGCGCGCGACCAGTCGTTGCCGCCGTAGTGCATGACGATCGCAGCCGTTGCGTTCATCGCCTTGATCTTCGCCAACTCCTCCTCGGTCAGCGTCACATCGGAGGCGGGCGACGGGTCTTCACCTGAGGGCCCCTTGGACAGAACGGTCTTTTGAAGGTCAGCCAGAGCGGTGTCCGGATCGGCGAGGGCCGATCCGGCATGGGCAAGGGCGAACGCCAGTACGGCGGCCGTGCCCAACAGAATTCGTCTTTTCATCATCACTTTCTCCTCCCGAAAGTGGGGCTCCCGCCCCGGTGCCGGCCGTCAGGCCGATTTAAGATAGGCCATGCTCGCCTTTGCTCCCTCAAGCGGATCAGGCCAGGAATCGAGTTCGGTACAAACCCAGCCGGAAAAGCCGGCCTCCCGAAGGGCCGCGATGATGCCGTCCGTTGGAACGTCGCCACGGTCTATCGGTGTGAAGGCGAAGGGCTCTTTCTGGAACCCCTTCAGATGGACATAGGAGATGCGCGCCGCATGCTCGCGGACAAGCGCCGCCGGATCGCCGCCAGCAGCCGCGAGATGGGCCGTGTCCGGGCAGAAATCGATACCGGTAAGCGCGAAAATCTTGCGCACTTCCGCCGGTCCCTCGACAATCGTCGAAAGATGGGGGTGGTAGTGGGCGGTAAGGCCCCGCGCTTCGGCGATCTCCTTCACCCGGTCGAGCGCTGCCGCCAGCTTGTGATAGTCCGCCTCGCGGATGCCGTCGAAGCGCTTTGCACCCCCGCCGACGACGAGATGCGGCGCGCCCAGTTCGGCGGCGCGATCGGCAGCACGGACGACCCGGGCAAGCTCCTCCGGCAGAATATCGTCGAAGATGAAATTGCCACCGGCATAGGTCGCGACAAGCGCGAGACCGTTGTCGGCAAGCAGGGAACGCAAGTCCTCGATGCTGAAATCGAGAAGGTTGCCGTCGAAAAGCTCGACACCCTCGTAGCCCGCCTCCGCTATGTCGGCAAAGGCGCGGCTCATGTCGCCAAACGTCCGGTAGGCGAGATTGGTGATCGACGTGACGCCGACCGCGTCCCCGCCCAGGCTGCCCCAGCAATTCGCATGATAGGCGAGCTTGAAATCCGACATCGGCGCTTCCTCCCAGTGACCGTCGTTGCAGCTGGTCTTACGCCGAAGAAAATTCGATGTCAAATATTTACAGGCATAACTTGAATATCTTTTGCTGATTTAATGCAAAAGTATGATGTTGCCAGTCGAAAGAAGCCGCTTTATCAAGGGATGGAAGGCAAATTTGCCAGAAAGGAAGAGCCATGCCGACGACGGCGAGCGTGCAAACTGATGGGCATCCGCGCCGCAAAGGGCGACCGCGCGTCTCCGAAACCGCTGCACCCAGCCTTGTCGATATCCTCAACCTCGTCCGCACCGAACAGGCCACCACCCGCCAGGAGATCGAGCGGCGCAGCGAGCTTGGACGCGCCGTCGTCGCTGATCGGCTCGGAACGCTGTTGGAGCTCGGCCTCGTCGATGAAAGCGAGCTCGGTACCGCCACGGGTGGCCGGGCGCCGCGCCTTGTGCGGTTTTCGGCGGACCGCGGACGCATTCTTGTCGCCACGCTCGATCAGACCGCACTTGGCGTGGGCGTTGCCGATCTTGCCGGATCGCTGCTCATGGAACATCACGAAGCGACCGAACTCACCCAGCCGGTCTCAGCCCTTGCCGAACGGTTGGTGACACTCTTCCGCTGGATTCTCGAGCGGCAGTCAAATCCTCAACTTTACGGGATTTCCATTTCCGTCCCCGGCGCCGTGTCCGACGGCGGCGAGACACTCTTCCAGCGCGCCACACCTGGTGTCCTGCCGGGTTGGGAGAGCTTTCCGCTGGTCGAGACACTGGTGGCTGCCTTCAATGCTCCAGTCTGGCTTCGCTCCAGCGTCGAAACGATGACGATGGGCGAACTTCACGCCGGCGCCGGACGCAATCAGCGCACGATGCTGCTGGTGAAGGTCGGCAAACGCATCGGCGCCGGGCTGGCAAGCGACGGGACGCTGTTTCGCGGCGCTCAAGGCACCGTCGGCCTCATCGGCTCCATACCGGTGACGATAGGCGACAGGACCGGCACGCTGGAAGCAATGGCGGGATCGGACCACATCGCCCAGGATGGCAGGCTTGCGGCGGAGAACGGAGCGAGCCCGGTCCTCGCCGAGCTTGCGCGGCGCGGCGGCGACATCACGGCGCTGGAAGTCGCCCAGGCCGCACAGATGGGTGATGCCGCGGCAATCGAGATCCTGTCGCAGAGTGGCCGGCTGATCGGCCAGGTGGTCGCGACGCTCGCCAACATGCTCAATCCGGCGCTGATCGTTCTGTGTGGCTCGATCGCCCAGACCAACGACATTCTTCTCGCCTCGGCGCGCGAGGCAATTTACGGCGCCTGCCATCCGCTCGTCAGCCGCGATCTGCAGATCATCCGCTCCCAGATGGGTAGTTCATCGGGGCTCGTCGGGGCCGCCATCGTCGCGACCGAAGGCCTGTTCGCAGCCCCCATGCTGCGAGACTGGATCATGTCGGGCCATCCCCAGGCGCATCCGCTGTTCCAGCAGATGAAAAACGAAATCGCCCGACGGACGGTCATCAAGGGAGACAGTGTCCGGCCGCCGGACATGTGAGGAGGATGGAATGGCGATTACTGGTCTTGGCCCTCACGGCGAGCGCGCAGCAGCACCCGAACGGGTTCTGCTTCTGCCCGAGGACATGGAGCGGGCGCGCGCCGGCGGCTTCCGCGTCGCGATCGTGCTCCACACGCTTGAGAGCGACTGGGCCAAGCAGCAGCTTTCGGGCATCGTCGGCACGCTCGGCAATTGCGGGATCGCCGTCATCGACGTGGTCGATTGCGCCTTCGACCCGCAGGCGCAGATCGAAGCCCTTGAGCGCCTGATCCTCGAGGCGCCGGATGCAATCATATCGCTGCCCGTCGCCAACTCGAAAGTCGCGGGCTCGCATGCGCGCGTGTCGTCGGCCGGCATCAAGCTCGTCCTGCTCGACAACGTGCCGACCGGCCTGCTTCCGGGCAAGGACTATATCTCGCTGGTCTCGGCGGACAATTTCGGCCTCGGAAAGATCGCGGCCGAAGGATTGTCGCCGCATCTGCGCGAGGGTGCCGAGGTCGGCGTGCTCGGCTATGACGCCGATTTCTTCGCGACCAACGAACGCGAGATCGCTTTCGTGAAATGGATGCAGGTCAATCGCCCAGACGTTTCGCTGCGCGTGCAGCGTTTTCCGGCGCTGTCGGCGGTCACAGCAACCACGCGGACGCTTGCCGAAGCCCATCCGGAACTTGCCGGCCTCTTTGTCGTCTGGGATACGCCGGCAATGACCGCAGCCCGCGTCCTCGAAACAATGGGCCGTAAAATTTCGATGGCGACCGTGGATCTTGGCCAGGAGGCCACAATCGGGCTTGCGGCCAACGAGCCGCTTGTGGCCATTGCCGCCCAGCAGCCGTTCCGCCAGGGCGAAACCGCCGCGTCCATCACCGTCACCGCCCTCCTCGGCCGGCTTGCCCCGGCCTGGGTCGCCCTTCCAGGCCTCGCCGTGACCGCGCGCAATGTCGTGGAGTGCTTTCAGACCGTATGGCGCATGCCTGCGCCGCATGAAGTTCTCCGCACGCTCAGTCTCGTCGGCCGGAAGCGATCGGACCGGCATCGACCTTGAGAGCTTGCCCCTTGAAGGGTTGCAGTTTCCGGGAAAGGAACAATATTTAAGCGATGTCGAATGCTCTGCGCATCGCACGTGGCCGCTTCGGGAGAGTGGTGCTGCTGGATATGGATCGGCCCCTGGTGCGGCACGCGCACCCGCATTGCCATGTCCTGCTGAAGGTCGAGGGGGCCGACACGCAGTTTTCGGTGCGCGATCGGCTCGTCCCGCTGACAGACGAAAGTGCGGTTCTCATCAACGCCTGGGAACCGCACGCCTATGCGCACGACCAGATGCGTCCGAAGACGGTGATCCTTGCGCTTTACATCGAACCGCAGTGGCTCGGCCATTTCCGGCCGAATTGGGCGACGAGCCATGCCCCCGACTTCTTCGCCTCCAATGTGGGTTCGATCAGCCCCAATATCCGTTCGCGCACGCACGCGCTTTCGCAATCCATGGTGCACGAGCCCAACAGCGCCGAGGTCCACGAGGTGCTTCTGGGCGAACTGATGATCGCCGTTATCGAGCGTTTCGCCGACTGGCGCGCACTACCGAATTCGATCCGTGACCTCGCTTCGCGCCCGATGCTCGACTTCCGCATCCGCAAGGCCGTCGAGCGCATGAAGGCGACACCGGGCGAGATCTCCGATCTCGACCGTCTGGCGATCGACGTCGGCCTGTCGCGGGCGCATTTTTTCCGGCTGTTCGAAACATCGATGGGGGTGACGCCGCGCGTGTTCCTCAACGTGCAGCGGCTCGAGCGGGCGGTTACGGCCGTCGCCGACGGACCGCAGAGCTTCGCGGCGATCGGCGACCAGCTCGGCTTTTCCGTGCCGGCGCATTTTTCACGCTTCTTCCACGATCACGCCGGGTCGTCGCCCAGCATCTTTCGCAATGTCACCCGCCTCTCGGCCCCAGAATTTGAGACTCCTCGGTAAGACCTGATACGCCTCGGTATCGCCTGATCGCGCACCCACCTCCACTCTTTGCTCCACGGCACCTTCCACCAACGGGTGCGGGAGGAGAAAATGACGAGATTGGAAACGACGGGAGGCCTGATCGGCCGGACCGTCGAACGTGTCGAGGATGCCGGACTTCTGACCGGCCGCGGCCGCTACATCGACGACCTGCCGGTCCGGCGTGACACCGCGCATCTGGCGATCCTGCGCTCGCCCCATGGCCATGCCGGGATCAGTGCCATCAATACGCATGCCGCCCGCGCGCTGCCAGGCGTCATCGCCGTCATGACCGGCGCGGACGTGGCAAGGCTCACCCGCAGCATGACGGTCGGAGTAAAGGCCAATGTCGAATGCTGGCCGATTGCCCGCGATCGGGTGCGCTATGTCGGGGAGCCCGTTGCCCTTGTCGTCGCCGAAAACCGCTATGTCGCCGAAGACGCGCTCGACCTGATCGAGGTCGATTACGAGACGCTGGCCGCCGTCATCGATCCCGAGAAGGCGCTAGCGGCGGACGCACCGGTGCTGCATCCGTCGCTCGGCACCAACCTTATCAACGAGCGCGCCTTTCGTTATGGCGACCCGGAAAAAGCGTTCGCCGCGGCCGCCCACCGCGTTTCCATCCGCATCGACTATCCGCGCAATTCCTGCACGCCGATCGAGACCTACGGCGTCATCGCGGAATATGATCCAGGCGAGGACGCCTATGACGTCACGGCGAATTTTCAGGGGCCGTTCTCGATCCATGCGGTGATTTCCCGCGCCCTGAACGTGCCCGGCAACCGTATGCGACTGCGCACGCCGCCCGATTCCGGCGGCTCCTTCGGCATCAAGCAGGGCGTGTTTCCCTATGTCATCCTCGCGGCCGTTGCCGCACGCGTCTCCGCGCGGCCGGTAAAATGGATCGAGGACCGGCTCGAACACCTGACGGCATCCGTATCGGCGACCAACCGCGTCACGACGCTGGAGGCGGCCATCGCCGCCGATGGCCGCATCACCGCGCTTTCCTGGGATCAACTCGAAGACTGCGGCGCCCATCTGCGCGCGCCAGAGCCGGCAACGCTCTACCGCATGCACGGCAATATGACCGGCGCCTATGCGATCGAAAATGTCGCCATTCGCAACCGCGTCGTGCTCACCAACAAGACGCCGACCGGGCTGAACCGTGGTTTCGGCGGGCCGCAGATCTATTTCGCGCTTGAACGGCTGGTGCACAAGATCGGCGACGAACTACTCCTTGACCCGCTCGACGTCATTCGCCGCAACCTCGTACCGGCGGACGCCTTCCCTTACCGCACCGCGACCGGCGGGCTGCTCGATTCGGGCGACTACCGGGCAGCGCTCGATCGCGCCACCGCGGAAGGCGGCCTCGATGCGTTGCGGCGGCAGCGGGACGCAGCGCGCGCCGAAGGGCGGCTCTACGGCATCGGCTATGCGGCGGTGGTCGAGCCGAGCGTCTCCAACATGGGTTACATCACGACCGTGCTGACGCCTGAGGAGCGGGCAAAGGCCGGGCCGAAGAACGGCGCGCAGGCCGTCGCGACGGTCGCCATCGATCCGCTCGGTTCCGTCACCGTCAAGGTGGCCTCCGTGCCACAGGGACAGGGTCACCGCACCGTTCTGGCGCAGGTGGTTGCCGAGCGGCTCGGGCTTGCCATGGATAAGGTGCGCGTCAACACGGAACTCGACACGGAGCGCGACGCCTGGTCGATCGCGTCCGGCAATTATGCAAGCCGCTTCGCTCCCGCCGTCGCGGGCGCTGCAGCACTTGCGGCCGACCGCATCCGTGCCCGGCTCTCCACGATCGCAGCTCGCCAGCTCAACATCACGCCTGACCGCGTGGACTTCAGGGCCGGAACGCTGCTGGACCGCGACAATCCGGACAATTCGGTCTCCTTCGGGCGCGTCGCAGCCGCAAGCCACTGGGCGCCCGGCACCCTGCCCGAAGGTACCGACCAGACGATCCGCGAGACGGTCTTCTGGACACCGGACGAGCTTCAGGCCCCGACGGCTGCGGACGGCATCAACTCGTCGCTCTGTCACGGCTTCATCTTCGACTTCTGCGGCGTGGAAATCGACCGGAAGACCGGCCAGGTGCGTATCGACCGCTATGTGACGATGCACGACTGCGGCCGCGTCCTGCATCCTGGCATGGTCGACGGCCAGGTTCGCGGCGGCTTTGCGCAGGCAGTCGGCGCCGCGCTCTACGAGGAGTATGCCTATGGCGGCGACGGAAGCTTCCTGACCGGAACGCTCGCCGACTACCTGATCCCGACCGTCTTGGAGACGCCGGAACCGCTGATCCTCCATTACGAGACGCCCTCGCCCTTCACACCGCTCGGGGCCAAAGGCGTCGGCGAGGGCAATTGCATGTCGACGCCCGTCTGCATCGCCAACGCCGTCGCCGATGCGCTCGGCGTCGAGGACATCCGGCTGCCACTGTCACCAAGCCGGGTCAGCGAATGGCTCTATGGCGAAGAGCGACCGCCGTCGAAGCCGCTAGATCAGACCCCGGTCGCCACCGGCGCCTCAGGCGAGCGGATGCTGACCGGTTCGGGTTCGGCTGAGGTTACCGCCACCCGCGAATCGGTCTGGGCGATGCTGCTCGACCCGAACACGCTGAAGGCGATCATCCCCGGTGCGCACGAGGTCCGGAAAGTTTCCGACACGCATTTCCGCGCCGAGGTCACACTCGGCATCGGGCCGGTCAAGGGCCGCTACCGCGCCGACATCCGCCTGTCGGACATGGTCGAGCCGGAAACCGTTACGCTCTCCGGCGGCACGGAAGGCGCACTCGGCTCCGGCCGCGGTACGGGTCGCGTCACGCTGACCGAAACCACCACCGGCACCCGCATCGACTATCGCTACGAGGCGGCGATCGGCGGCAAGGTCGCCTCGGTCGGCGGGCGCCTACTCGACGGCGCGGCGCGCGTGGTGATCGGCCAGTTCTTCCAGGCGCTCGCCCGTCATGCCGGCGGGGGCGCGCCTCCCAGCGCCGCCGCCGGCTTCATCCAGCGACTCTTCAACCTCTGGAGGCGCCGATGAAACCCGCATCCTTCGATTTCCTCTGCCCGGAAACAACAGAGGAAGTACTTGCCGCGCTCGCCGAAGGTGGCGGCGAAGCGCGCGTGATCGCCGGCGGACAGTCGCTGGTGCCGATGCTCAATATGCGGCTCGCCCGCCCTGCCCTGCTCGTCGACATCATGCGACTTGAAGCATTGCACCGGATCGAGACATCGGGCGACGAAATCGTCGTCGGCGCGGCCGTGCGGCAGGCAGAACTGGAAGCTTGGCCAAGCCTTCTGCTCGACCTGCCGCTTCTGGCCGCCGCCTTCCCGTGGCTCGGGCATGTGCAGACGCGGGCTCGCGGCACGGTCTGCGGCTCGATCGCCCATGCCGACCCGAGCGCGGAGCTGCCGCTTTCCCTGGTGACGCTCGGCGGCGCGGTCAGCCTGCGCAGCCGCAAACAGAAGCGCAGGGTCAAGGCGGACGACTTCTTCGTCGGTATGATGGCCACCGACCTCGCCGAGGGCGAGATGATCGAAGCCGTACATTTCCCGAAGGCCCGGCGCGGCAGCGGCTACGCCTTCCGCGAGGTCGGCCGCCGGCATGGCGATTTCGCCATCGTCGCCTGCGCGGCCGTCGCCGATGACAGGGGCTCGCGGCTCGGCATTGCCGGCGTCGACGACCGGCCTCGCGTCTTCCCGCTGCCAGCGCTCGACGACGACCAGTTCGACGATGCCATCAACGACATCGCCTGGTCGCTGAACGCCCGCGACGACATTCACGCAAGCGCGCGCTACCGGCGCGAACTGGTCCGCAGCCTTGGCCGCGAGACCCTGAAGGAGGCAAGCCGATGCCGCGAATGAACGCTGCCCGGAAGCACCCGGTCGACTTCACCCTGAATGGCCGAACCGTCCGTGCAGAGGCTGAAAATCGCATGCTGCTCTCGGACCTGCTGCGCCACGAGATCGGGTTGACCGGCACCCACGTGGGCTGCGAACACGGCGTCTGCGGGGCCTGCACCGTGCAGATCGACGGAAGGCCGGCCCGCGCCTGCCTGACGCTCGCCCAGCAGGTGCGCGGCAGCGATGTGCGGACTGTGGAAGCGCTTTCGCCCGACCCGGCCGAACTCTCGCCGCTTCAGGCGGCCTTTCGCCGCCACCACGGCCTGCAATGCGGCTTCTGCACACCCGGCATCCTGATGTCGCTCGACGTCCTTTTGCGTGAGCGTCCCGACGCGGGCCGGGAAGACATTCGCGAGCACCTCTCCGGCCATCTCTGCCGGTGCACGGGCTACGCGACCATCGTCGAGGCGGCGCTCGCCGCCGCGGAGGAACAACGGAAGGAGGAGAAACCGAATGTTTGATCTTGGAACGAGCTTCCTCGCAAGCGTCGAGCGCGACCCGGACCGGCTCGCGATCGTCGACGGGGCGATGCGATTGAGCTATCGCGACTGGTACGGCAAGGTCTCGGCGCTTGCCGCAGCCCTCAACGAGACCGGCCTGAAGCGGGGCGACCATGTGCTCACCGTCATGCAGAACCGTTGGGAGAACGCGTCGCTGCACTGGGCCTGCCAATTCCTCGGCCTGATCGTCACGCCGCTCAACTGGCGGGCCAAGGCCGACGAGATCGACTTCGGCATCGCGGATGCCAGCGCAAAGGCCGTGTTCTACGAGGCCGCGACGGAAGAGGCCGTGCGCCTGTCGCGCCTCGCGCGGGACCTGCCGCAATTCTCCGCCGATGCGCTCGCCGGCATCATGGAAGGCAGCGCCCGCGATGCTGTGCCGATGGCGGACGCCGCGGACTGGTCGCTGATGCTCTATACATCAGGCACGACGTCGAAGCCGAAGGGGGTGCCTCGACGGCATCGGGCCGAGCGCGCCGGCGCCCTGGCCCACGTCGCGCAGAACCTCTACCGGCATGGCGAGCGCACACTTGGCGTCATGCCGCTGTATCACACGATGGGCGTGCGTTCGCTGATCGCGTCCGCGCTGATCGGCGGGACCTTCGTCTGCCTGCCGCGCTTCGACGTGGGAAAGGCGCTCGATCTCATCGATCGCGAGAAGATCACCAACCTCTATCTGGTGCCGACGCTCTACCACGATCTCGTGCATCACGAAGCCTTTTCGCCCGAGCGCGTCGCCTCCGTCCGCAAGCTCGGTTATGCCGGCGCTTCGATGACCGACGGGCTCCTGAAGAGACTTGATCAGACTTTCAAGCCCGAACTTTTCGTCAATCATTACGGCTCGTCGGAGATCTACACCTTCACGATCGAACAGATGGCGGCCGGCAAGCCCGGCTCGGCCGGTCGCGCCGGCATCAACCAGATGATCCGCGTCGTCAAACTGGGCAGCCGCAACCCGGACGAGCGGGCGGCCGTTGGCGAAGAAGGTGAAATCATTGCACTGATGAAGAGCGACGAGGCCTTCGAAGGCTACTGGAACCGGCCGGACGCGGATGCCAAGGCGCTTCACGGTGGCTGGTATTTCACCGGCGACACCGGCTTTGTCGACCCGGATGGCGATCTCTTCGTCACCGGGCGGGCGGACGACATGATCATCACCGGCGGCGAGAACGTTTCGCCGGTCGAGGTCGAAAGCTGTCTGTCGCTGCATGAGGGCGTTGCCGAAGTCGCCGTCGCCGGCCTGCCGGACGAGCGTTGGGGCAAGATCGTCGTCGCCTTCGTCAAGCGGCGCGGCACTGTTACGGCTGAGGAACTCGATCGCCATTGCCGCGAATCCGGCCTTGCCAACTTCCGCCGGCCGCGCCGGTTCGTCTTCGTCGAGGCTATCCCGAAATCCCCTGTCGGCAAGCTGCTGCGCCGCCTTCTGGTGGCCGGTGAGTACACCGAAGAACGCATTCCCGAACATCAGTGAGCGGCCAGAACGCCCCCAGACCCACGAAAGGAAAATCCATGACTGAACAAGCCGCATTCCAGGACCCACGCCTCGCAGAGCTCGACGGATTCACCGTCACGATCGATGCGGCGCGCCAGCGCGCCGACATCACGCTCGACCGCCCGCCCTACAACGTCGTCTCCATGGTGGCGCGCGATCAGTTGCGCCTGGTCTTCGAGGCCCTCGAGGAGGACGATCGCGTGCGCATCATCGTCGTTGCCGGCAAGGGCGAGCACTTCTCGTCCGGCGGCAACATCAAGGGCTTCCTCGAGGCAAGCCCGGAGCACGTCTCCCACCTCGCCTGGAACATCGCGGCACCGGCCCGCTGCTCCAAGCCGGTGATCGCTGCAAACCGCGGCTATTGCTTCGGCGTCGGCTTCGAACTGTCGCTCGCCTGCGACTTTCGCATTGCGACGGATACCACGCGCTACGCGCTGCCTGAGCAGAAGCTCGGTCAGATCCCGGGTTCCGGCGGCTCGGCCCGCTTGCAGAAGATGGTGGGCGTCACCCGCACCAAGAACATCGTGATGCGTTCGAAGCGGATCACCGGCCAGGAGGCTTACGACTGGGGCATCGCCTCGGAAATCGTTGCGGATGCCAATCTTGAAAAAGCCGTGGATGCGCTCGTCGAGGAACTGATCGGCTTTTCGCCGCTTGCCCAGCGCACCGCCAAGAAGCTCCTGAACGACACCGACGACGCGCTGCTGTCGACGGCCATCGAACTCGAGGGCCACTGCTACAGCCGGCTTCGCACATCGGAGGATTTCCGCGAAGGTGTGCTCGCCTTCCACGAAAAGCGCGCGCCGGCCTTCGTCGGGCGCTGAGGTATCGGCCGGGCGGGAACCCGACTGCATTTTCCGCGAGGAGGGAGCGGCCTCGGATCCGCTTCGGGAGGATTGAAAATGGACACGATACAGCAGACCACACAGGAAAGACGCCTTGTCGAACGGGGACCCGGCCTTGCGTCGGGTCTGCGCGACCTGCCGAAGCATCTCGGCATCAAGACGATGAGCGCAGGCCTCGTCGCCGCCATCTTCGGCTGCTCCGGCCCGGCTCTGATCGTCATCGGCGCAGCCGAGGCAGGCCATCTGTCCAATGGGCAGACTGTGGCCTGGCTCTTTGCGATCTACGTGCTTGGCGGGATCATCAGCCTTCTGCTTGCACTCTACTACAAGCTGCCGGTCAACGGCGCGTATTCGATCCCGGGGGCGGCCCTCGTCGCCGGATCGCTTGCGACCATTCCGTTCAACGAGGCTGTCGGCGCCTTCATCCTTGCGGGCGCGCTTGTCCTGCTGCTGGGTGTCACCGGGCTCATCGGCAAGGTGATGCGTTGGCTGCCGATGCCCATCGTCATGGCGATGATCGCCGGCGCCTTGATCCGCTTTGCGACAGGCGCCGTGACCGCGCTCGGCACGGCGCCGCTGATTGCCGGCTCAGCGATCCTCGCCTTCTTCGTCTCCATGCGTCTGTCGAAGACCATTCCGCCGGTGCTGGCGGCTCTCGTCGCCGGCCTGATCGCGGCGCTCGCGACCGGTGCGGTCGGAGGCGGGGCGGCCAACATCGCCTTCGCGGCGCCTGAATTCACGATGCCGGTGTTCTCCGTCGATGCCTTCTTCGCCATCGCCATCCCGCTCGCCCTCCTCGTGATTGGCGCCGAAAACGCGCAGGCGACCGGCGTGCTGATGGCCGAAGGCTACCGACCGCCAGTCAACGCGATGACCATCATTTCCGGCATCGGCGGTGTGGCGGCTGGCTTCCTCGGCGGCCACAATGCCAATATCGCGGGCCCGATGACAGCCATATGCTCGTCCGAGCAGGCCGGCGAGAACAAGGAGGGGCGCTATGCCGCGACGGTTGTCAACGGCGTGCTCTTCGCCGCCTTCGGCCTCCTTGCCGGCACCGCCGTTCCGATCGTGCTCAGCCTACCGTCGGCCCTCATCGGCACCGTCGCCGGCCTTGCGATGATCGGCGTGCTCCTGTCCGCCTTCCAGAACGCTTTCGGCAAGTCGCTCGGCAATCAGACCGGCGCGTTCGTGGCGCTTGCAGTCGCCATGTCGAACGTCTCGCTTCTCGGTATCAGCGCGCCCTTCTGGGCACTCGTCGCCGGCGTTATCATATCGGCCCTGGTCGAGGCCGGAACGCTCAAGGCAAAACAGGCTGCGTGACACCCATAGGTGAGCGGTCGCACGGAAAACACTGCCCCGGTGCATCCGCACTGGACCTTCCGGGGCAGTCCAATCTCGGCCATTGAGTGGGTTCTGACTGTTTAGTCCCGAGAGGACATCGACGAACGGGCCGCGCCGGCAGCATGCTCGCACGCCTAGCGGTCCAAGTCGCCTGAGCCTGTCCATTATGACGGCGAGGATTGCTGACCGCATCCCCAAGGGTTACGTTGGGCGTTGCTGGAACCATCGGACGATGATCGGGTCGGCAGTAGAACTGCAGGGTCAAGGCGGTAGTTCCAACCGCCGACATGATCGATGGCCCTGTGCGCAGCAGCGCCGTTCGAAACACGCAGGCGTTCCTATGTGCAACGAGTACGAGCAACAAATCGGCTACACCGAATACTGCAAGGTGATGCAGGATCTCGCACTTGGCATCCCGACGCATCAAACACAACTGGATATGCCGTCGGCCAACGGAATCAAGCCGGGCGATATGGCGCCCGTTATCAGAGCTGCGGGCGATCATATAGTGGAGCTGACGCAGATGAAATTCGGGTTTCCCCGAACCCGCACGCGCGGCCCCTTGTTCAACCTTCGATCGAAGGGAAAGCATTTCAGCGACAGCCATCGGTGTCTCGTTCCAGCCAGCGCGTTCTTTGAACATGCGGGGAGGAAACACCCGACGGCCAAACACCGTTTCACGCTGGTGAGCGCGCCGTTCATGGCGATTGCCGCAATCTGGAAGCCCAGCCAGAAGGGCCAGCCCGCAGCATTCACGATGTTGACAACGCAGCCGGGGCCGGATGTGGAGCCTTTTCACAATCGCCAGGTCGTTGTTCTTCATCCGATCGATTGGCAGGCATGGATCAACCTCACCAAACCTGAGGAAGAATTGTTGTGCCCACTCCCGGTCGGCTCGCTGAGGGTGGAGACCCGCGGGAACGGGTTGACTGGCTAGCTGCGCTCGAAGGAAATGAGCCGTGTGTCAGTACCGGAACGATACTCCCGTCTTAGTGCGGTTCAAATCTCCCCCGGTTTGCGCGTTCTAGCCAGTCTTTCGGGGCGCAACCCGAAAGACCAGCGGCGCGTCGTCATCGATACTTCTTTCGAGGGTCGGAAGGGGATTTCGGTAATCAGACTGAGGGATACGCTCGCGGTATGACCCATGACTTTGACCGTGCGCCAGACTTTCGAAGCCTTGAAATTCACTCCGGTGGCGCCAATATCCAACGTACTTCTTTTTCATCCGGTTTGAATGCGAAAGGAGGACATCATGATCAACCCGGAACTCGTTTGGATGACGCCGGTTACCGTCCAGTTGAAGGACGGAACGCGACAAATCTTCGCTTGTGTCAATGACGCACTAGATTTCCTCGAAGGCGATTGGACCATTGACCGAGGCAGAAAATTTAACCGAGCCGCTCAATCTTGCCGTCGCGCACTCAACCGTGCAACACCGGTCGCAATCGCGCGCGACGCCTTCATAGACGCTTGTCGAGACGCGGGCATGTCTGCGGATACCGCCGACCTGTTCGATAAGCAGGCCGGTACTGGCGGTCAACGCTCACTTGCCTAGATGGTTTTGGCCGGGGCAAACCCTGCCCCGGCCTTGGCACCGCGCCGCGCAACTGCAATCCCTCACCGCGGTTTCTCCCACTTTTGACCACCAGGGCAGCGTAGCGTTTGGCATTCGGACGATCCTGACAGGCGACATGCCTCGACAAGCGATTAGAGAAATATTCCCAGACACCGACGCGTCCATACCTTCAAGATGATTTGTCCCGAAACTATCGTTTCGCTCAGCGTACCACGTACGCGGACATTTGACTCTTGATCAGGATTCATTCGCGGCGGTTGTGATGCCACAAGAACTGCTGAAGGCGAGAAACCGCAAGAGTGGCCCGCACTGGTTCTTGCCGTGGCCCTTTTGTCGCCGAAACCGTGGCGAGCCTTGTTCTGGGTTTATGGCTGGCGGTGTCGCCTTAGATTTCGCTATCACGGCGAGCATCAGTCCATATGGACCCACGGTGTCCTCGGCCCGCCGGCCGCCGGAGTGTMGGTCCGGGCATACTGGGACAACCAGAAAAATCCGCACGCGCATATAGGGTCAATAGCAGGCAGTCATTGCCCGCCGCGCCGGCGGCGGGCAGGTCACCAATCTGCCAGGAGGATTCCGCTCGGTCCCGACGCTTCGGCGCAAGGCGATGTCGGCTCCTGGCATGGGAAGGCGGTTTGAACTTTATCGGCCCATCATACCGCTAAGGCCCTCTCGCGAACATCAGCGGTCAAGGGCGCAGCATGAACGCGATCCGACATTCCTCGCAGAGAACAAAAGGTCCGCTTAACGAAACGCCGGTCCTTGTCGCCGGTTTCCGGTTTGCTACCCTCCTTTCTTCTCTTTCGCTCTGGATTAGGCCGCTTTGCCGCCTTCGATCTGCTTCGAAGCCGGTTTCGTCGTCTCCGGCTGGATAGCGATCCGCCGCGGCTTCATCTGTTCGGGAACTTCCTTCTTGAGATCGATGACGAGCAGCCCGTTCTCGAGCTTTGCGCTTTCGACGATGACATGATCTGCGAGTTCAAAGCGGCGCACAAACGGCCTCAGAGCAACGCCTTGATGGAGGTACTGAGCCTCCCCGTTTTCCGTTTTCGCACCGTTGATCACCAGCTTGTTCGTCTCATGCGTGACCGTTAGCTCGTCCTCGGCAAAACCGGCGACCACGATTGCGATGCGGTACGCAGCCTCACCAAGCTTGACGATGTTGTAGGGCGGCCAATTGTCCGTATTCAGGCTGCTGTTCTCGAGCAGGTCGAAGATACGGTCGAAGCCGATGCTCGACCTAGCGAAGGGGGAAAAGTTCGTTCTCATAGCTACATCCTCAATAGAGCAACATAGGTACGAGGGAGCGCCAAGAAGCTTGGGCTCCCTGACTGGGATCGACCCACTGGGCGTCGACGATGATGAATTGGTGTTCGCGGCGCGGCGCGTCAAGAGGCGGCCAGTTCCGTGAGGTTTAAATAGTTCCATCAATTCATGCCGATAGCACTCGTAGGTGAAAGCGCCAGAAAACTGCGCTCCGCCTATCAAAACCAAAAAACAGTATGATGCTCTGTAGATTTCCGGGATCAATTTAAACTCAGGTCGATCCTCGCCCTTTGCCAACCGCAGGGAGACGACTTGTTTAAGACACATTCGGTCGATAGGCATTGCTGCATCGATCTTTGCTTGTTGAGCTTTGTTTTCTCGCTCTCTGCGTTCAAGCCGACCTTCCCTCTCAAAATCGATCTATCTGCCTCAGTAGTCATTTTGTCGGCAGGTGAACTCAATCCAAGATTTTGAAAAGGAATTGTCATGAACACTGGAACCGTAAAGTTTTTCAACAGCATCAAGGGCTTTGGTTTTATCGAACTGGAGAACGGCGGTTCGGACGTATTCGTCCATGCGTCTGCAGTCGAGCGGGCTGGCTTGCGTTCCCTCGTGGAAGGCCAGAAGGTTACCTTCGACATCGTTCGGGATGCGCGTTCGGGTAAGAACGCTGCCGACAACCTCGCAACTGCCTAACTCGCTTCTGGCCGTTGACCACGGATGTACTGGCAGTGGCCATTGAGGCGGTACTATGTAAGAAGGTCGGCTCCGCCCGGCCTTTTTCGTTGATTACACCGATTTTACAGAGCCATCTTGGCCTGACTGCGGCGAGGAAGGCGGTTCGACTGCACTGATCATGCGCTGGGCCAGCCGTGCCTCGCTGTGCCCAAGGCGCGATGTCGCTCCTCGCATACTCGCGAGCTCTCGGCCGCCTTGGCTCGGTGGAGCGCTGTCTTCAGACGCGCCTCGACGGGCGTACACGAGCGGCGCTGAATTGCTTGATCTAAACTCCCCCGCGCCCGCCTGCATTGCCTCTGCTCGCCTGGCAAGCAGTTCTTCAAGAAATCCTCCGCCCCATATTCGGATCGACGCCGGGCCGTGCCAGCTTGTGGCGGGCGTCACGCGCGAAACGACTTGGTTTCTGCCAGCATCCGCCTCGGAAAAGTCGCCGGGTTATGCGGCTCCCGTCGCGCGCCGATTAAATCTCGGTGCCCGCACATCGCCGCGCCGCACCATATGACAGCAGGCTGTCGCACCACGTTGCGGACCTGCAGCTGGTTCGCCTTTCTCACACCCAGCGGCGCATCCAGCACGACAAGCCTGGCGGAGGGAGCTATACCGAAAATCGAAGCTGTTACCCAGCCGTTTGAGGAACGGCATTTTGCCGATTTGAAGTGACCCCCTGCTAAGTTCGACGGGCCGCCTGATATCGAGACCGCCCGTCGTAACGCCAGCAAGGCGTGAGAGAGGAGGGATATAGCCCCCTCAGGTATCGTACCGCAAATCGAGCTCTCCCAGGGCAGACCGAACCTCATCGATCGAAACCGGCTCCGGCGTTCCCGGAACATGACGAAGAGCTGGCTTCGAATCTATCGCGTAGAAGTCCGAAGCCCATGCGGCGAGAATGGTTCTTTTGTCATCGACAGAAAGTACAGGATCCTTCACCACATCCATTGGACGTCGAAACGGCGACCAGTGAGAGGCGAGAACGTTCGGTCCGTTGTTCACGGCAGATGCGGCAATCTGCTCAAACATGTTATCCATGCTCGGTCACCTCAGCTCACGTGTGGATCCCGACTCCACCGCGGCTTACTCGCGATGATGGGGTCGGTTTCCGGCGCCAGCAGGTCGTGCTTTCGCGCGAAGGCAGCAAACAACCCACGCGCGGTCTCAGCTTCGATCTCGCCGCTCAGGGCAGCTCGACACGCCTTGAGCGCAACCGAATGCGGACCATCCCTTAACGATATCGGCCACTCGACCAGATGGCGGTAAGCGTCCATCACGCTTCGAACCTCCGTCGGAAATCCAAGGCCGACGAGAATACGAACAGGTGTCTCGAACATATCGGGTTTCATAACGCTCTCCTTTCCAACCCGGTGTGCTCATGGGCGCCATCGAAACGGCGCCCGTCTCCAATGTTTCGCTTAGGCGGCGCTCTGGGCTTCGATCTGCGGCGCTATGTCCGGGCGTCCAAGCGCGGAACCGTCAATGCTGACCTTGCGCGGTTTCAATGCCTCCGGGATTTCCCGAACGAGATCGATGGTCAGCAGGCCATTGCTTAATCCCGCTCCACTCACCCTGACATGGTCGGCAAGCTCGAAACGATGCTCGAACGGGCGCCCGGCGATACCGCGGTGCAGATAGGTTTCGGACGGAGAATCCTGCTTCTTGCCAATAACGGTGAGAAGATTGGTCTGGAACGTTATGTCGAGGTCGCCCTCCGCGAAGCCAGCAACCGCAATCGAGATGCGGTAGCTGTCGTCACCCGTCTTGACAATGTCATAGGGCGGCCAGTCGCTGGTCGAACGGTCGCGCTGGGCGTTTTCCAGAAGATTGAAGAGCCGGTCGAAGCCTACGCTCGATCGAAAGAGAGGCGTGTAGTCGTAAGATGTTGCCATAGCCATATCCTCCTGAAAGCAACATGGGTATGGAGCGCCGAAAGACGGCGCCCTCAGCATTGCCAGCCCTGTTGGTCAGCCGCTGGCGGCAAAAGATCTGGTATCTGAAAAATCCGGCTTCAAGTGCTGCCCTGAAGATTTTTTTGCAAATCTCAGTTCAGCTTGAACTCACCTTCAATGCGCCGCCATTCGTTCGGCCGGATCAGGTGCTGATGCGTATAGCGAACGGAATGCAGCGGTCCGTCGAGATTGGCCTGCCAGAAATCGAGGAATTTCTGCATTTCAGGAAAGTCGGGAGCGAGATCGTAATCCTGCCAGACATAGGTCTGTAACACGGATTCGAAATCGGGAATTCGGTAGAGAATATGCGCGGTGGTCAGTCCGTAGCCGCTTATTTGACGCTCGCAATCCGGTGAATATCGCATGCTTCATCTCCGTTTCTCAACAACGCTAAGGTGGCGCAATTGTTCACGATCAGCAACGGGATTTTAAACGTCTAGCATGGGTTTGTTGTTCGTTTACAGTATGTTAGCAGCCGCGCAATGCGAGTGCTGATTTTTTTGACTTCACCCCTTGAATTCGAAAAACCTCAAAACCAGATGATTTCGCGCAAGACGCTCGTTTGAGGTCTTGTACCCGTCCAGACTGGTCATCCGGTCCGGTGATGGGGAACATCGTCACTACTGTTTGTCCATTGGAGGAAAACATGTCTTTCCGACCGCTGCATGATCGCATTCTCGTCCGTCGGGTTGAATCGGAAGAAAAGACCAGGGGTGGGATCATCATCCCCGATACGGCGAAAGAGAAACCGCAGGAGGGCGAAGTTGTCGCTGTCGGCGCCGGCGCCCGCAACGATGCGGGTCAGATCCAGGCCCTCGACGTCAAGGCGGGCGACCGCATCCTGTTCGGCAAATGGTCCGGTACCGAGATCAAGGTCAACGGGGAAGATTTGCTGATCATGAAAGAAAGCGATGTCCTCGGTGTCATTGAAGCTCCGGCCGTGCGCAAGCAGGCGGCCTGAACCAACCAGCGACAAGTCCATCAGTCAGATAGCTGCCTATTGAGGAGTTACAGAAATGGCTGCGAAAGAAGTCAAATTCCACCTCGACGCCCGGGAACGCATGTTGCGTGGGGTCGATGTCCTTGCAAACGCCGTCAAGGTCACGCTCGGACCGAAGGGGCGCAATGTGGTCATCGACAAGTCGTTCGGCGCCCCGCGCATCACCAAAGATGGCGTGTCGGTTGCCAAGGAAATCGAGCTCGAAGACAAGTTCGAGAATATGGGTGCGCAGATGCTGCGCGAAGTCGCCTCCAAAACCAACGATCTCGCCGGTGACGGGACGACCACGGCCACCGTGCTGGCGCAGGCGATCGTCAAGGAAGGTGCCAAGGCGGTTGCTTCAGGCATGAACCCGATGGATCTGAAGCGGGGCATCGATCTTGCCGTTGACGCGATCGTGAATGAACTGAAGACCAACGCGCGAAAGATCTCCAACAACTCTGAGATTGCTCAAGTCGGGACGATCTCGGCAAACGGCGACGAAGAAATCGGCCGATATCTCGCCGAGGCGATGCAGAAGGTCGGCAATGAAGGCGTCATTACCGTCGAGGAGGCCAAGACGGCAGAGACCGAACTCGAGGTCGTCGAAGGCATGCAGTTCGACCGGGGATATCTTAGCCCCTATTTCGTGACGAATGCCGACAAGATGCGGACCGAGTTTGACGATCCTTACATCCTCATTCACGAGAAGAAGCTTTCCAACCTTCAGGCGATGCTGCCAGTGCTCGAAGCGGTAGTTCAGTCCAGCAAGCCGCTCCTCATCATCGCTGAAGATGTGGAGGGCGAAGCGCTCGCGACCCTCGTCGTCAACAAGCTGCGCGGCGGTCTGAAGGTCGCTGCGGTCAAGGCACCAGGCTTCGGTGATCGGCGCAAGGCCATGCTGGAGGACATCGCCGTTCTCACAGGAGGCACCGTTGTCTCTGACGACGTCGGCATCAAGCTCGAGAACGTCACTCTCGACATGCTCGGCCGGGCAAAGAAAGTTGCAATCGAGAAGGAGAACACGACCATCATCGACGGCGTCGGCGCCAAGGCCGATATCGACGGGCGCATCGCGCAGATCCGCGCCCAGATTGAAGAGACCACGTCCGACTACGACCGCGAAAAGCTGCAGGAGCGTCTTGCCAAGCTCGCCGGCGGCGTTGCGGTCATTCGCGTGGGCGGGTCGACTGAGGTGGAAGTGAAAGAAAAGAAAGACCGCGTCGACGATGCACTGCATGCCACCCGGGCAGCCGTTGAGGAAGGTATTCTTCCAGGCGGCGGTGTCGCGCTGCTGCGTTCCATCAAGGCGCTGGATCATGTGGAGACGGCCAATCAGGACCAAAAGGTCGGCATCGAGATTGTCCGGCGCGCCGTCGAGGCACCGGTTCGCCAGATCGCCGAGAATGCCGGTGCTGAAGGCTCCATCGTCGTCGGCAAGCTTCGCGAGAAGACGGACTTCTCCTACGGCTGGAACGCCCAGACGGGAGAATACGGTGACCTCTATGCTCAAGGGGTCATCGACCCGGCCAAGGTCGTTCGCACCGCACTTCAGGATGCGGCCTCTGTCGCAGGTCTCCTGGTGACGACCGAAGCCATGATCGCCGAGAAACCGAAGAAGGATACGTCTCCGCCTCTGCCCGCCGGACCAGGCATGGACTTCTAACGCGATTGTTCAGGCCCGTTCTCCCAAGGACGGGCCGGACGGGCTCCACCGATCGGCCCCGCCGGCTGGCAGGCTACCTAGCTCACAGGTTGGTGTTGGTGCCGCAGCTATTCAGTGAGGTAGATATGCACACGAAGATGTTTGACCGGCCAGTTTACCTGCGTGAAAGGAAGGATCTGGTCCTCGAAATCACGAACCTGGACGATGCGATCGATTTCCTTGAGGAACGGTCTAAAGGAGATCGCGACATCATCCACGACGCAACCCTGAAGACGTGCTACCTGGCGCATGACGGTCACAAGCCAGTCGAAGTTGCGCGAGATGCGCTTCGCTCCTTCGCGAAAAGGAAGGGCATACTCGTGAAGGCCCCCGCGGTGCTCCCCTGGATGATCAAGGCAAGGTCCGGTGGCGGTCGGATCTCACCGTGAACTAACCTTCCCGCGAGAGGCTGCGTTTGTGGCCTCTCACTGGCGTTTCCCGACGATGCCATTATACGACCCCAACCGCACAAACCGGAACTCGGCCGTCATCGATCGACCATCGATCCTGTCCGGCGCAATACGTCTACTTCCAACGGTTAGTGACGATATCTGCAGAGCAGCGTCAGCCTTTGAGGAAACGTGCGCGCACGCCCATTGCGCGAACTGGTGATGGAGCCACACAGACCCCTAAGCCCGCCGGAATGGCGGTAGTCCTCATGCCATTCAGCACCCGCCGGTCATCGACATGGCGGACACCTCGTGACTTGTTGGGAAAAAGCGGCTTAATCACGCGCCACTCGAAGTCGGTAGGCCGTATCGGCTCATGCAAAACCTGAATCACGTTTTCAACACTAACGGAGGGTGAGCGGTGCTCGATTATGAACATGGCTGCTAGACGAGGGGTCACAAGATCATCGAGCAGAAAGCCTCATTCCTCTCTGGCCCCTCGTGCCCAACTTATCTATAGCCTTTGGGCTGCGGACTACGGAATGCGCAACGCGGGCGATCTTACGACTGCCGCCAACCTTCATCCTACGATCTTGGTTGATGGACAATCCGCCGCGCGGGAACTCAGGCTCCCTCAAGCGACGGCAGCTTTTTCACTCACATCTGAGGAGCTTGAACGACTGTATTTCGATCATTCGACTACATCATCGCTGATGATCAGGGCCGTCTGACCAGCACCGTTAATGGGTTCACGGCGTAGTTTTTTGATGTGCGACTTTCTCGGCGTTTGGTTGTAGTTCCGAAATACTCCTACCGGCCGGCATAGCAAGATTTCCGAGCCGGCCGGCACTGATCGGTTCAATGGTCGGCCTATTCCCGTCTCTGTGATGTGGCGCAACGGTCGTGACTGACAGCGTCGGCAGCGTCGAACTGACCCTCGGCTTCTGGGCCCGTATCGTCGCTTGGTCCTGTTCTCAGTTCAGCGTTGCCTCGGCGCTGTCGCTTCGCGACACCTCGGCGAGTAGAACCAGTTCATCCACTTCTTCGAGAATATCGCCATGGCCGGCGGTCTGCTGCAGGTTGCCGCGTTCGGCGCAGCCACTGGGGCCGGCTGAACAAGCCTCACAGTATACATAGATAAAATTCGACCTCTCGCATCCGGATTCTTCGTAAAGCTTTGGCAATGCAGCTTGTCGCGAAGCAAAACACTTTATGTTAGGATTTCAACATGTCTGTTTGGCGTGGGAGGAAAATTTGTACGTCAAGACTTCCGTCAGATTTCATCGGGGTCTAGTGCTCGAATATCGGACATTCCGTGGATAGCAAGGGCCGCCCAATCTCCTAACTGCGATAATGGTCGCGCAGGCGGCATTAAGCTATTCTTTCCTGATTTCTGAGTGGCCGGCCATGAGTATCGGGCAGCACTGGCATAACCAGGGGCCGAAGAAGTGACTACCGATGGAGAACGCAGGCTGGCGGCAATTTTCATTGCCGATGTCGTGGCTACTCACGACTTGTAGAACTTAATGAGGCGGCAACGCTCGCGGCGGTCAAAGATTTGCGTCGAGCCTTGTTGGAGCTCTTGATCCACGAGATAATGCCGCCAGTGAACTACGCCCGAACATAAGCTTCGAAGTCCTCCTGAAAAAGGCTGCCATCGCAGATCCGGCTCTGCAGGCCATTTCGGAGATCGTGCACGACATCGACCTGAAGGACGCGAAGTTCGCCCGCAAAGAGACACACGGCATCGCCAACCTGATCGCCAGGATTTGCGCCGCCAACACTCAGGACGAGCAACGGATAGCCCAGGGCGGCCCGGTGTTCGACAACCTCTATCAGTACTTCCGCGCCACACGCGCATAGCACGGACATGAGCAGATGCGTGATACCCAAGCTCTCCACCATAGAGAGGCGATGCCGGCCGAGCTGCCCGCGCTTCGCTCGGACGCAGCAGGAGTCCGAAAACGTCAGGCGCAGATATGCCTAAGGCGCGAGACATTCCTCGCATATGCCACAAGCGTCGACGTCCATACGTGAGGCTGGGAACTGCTTTTGACAACACAGGCACGTCGCGGTGCTCCGTTCGTCACGCTTTATGGGCTTAGGCGGAATGATTTCGATTAGACGATCGGTAGGAAGTTTCAGTACCACTTGGTCCATCTCGAGGCTCCATGTCGAGGATGGAATATGAGATAGGAAGCACCGGAGCTTGTGCAAGAGACTCCTCTCAAAGAGTCTTCACTGACGCTTTCATCGGTCATCCACCAGTGAAAGGCTGATGCCAATCACAAGCCGAAGCACCCAGCGCGTTGGCGACCGTCTCGACGTTGATGACGCGGGCACGGTTCACTTCCCGAACAAAGCTGGCTATGTAATCGTCTGCCAGGTTCATCACGATGTCCTGCCCCGTGCCCTGTTGCACAACTTCCCCATCCCAGTAGCGCGCCACGGTCCCGGACGAGCGACAGACGTCGACGTGAGCGGCCAAAAGCTCACGAAATCCAAACAATATCGGGTAGCAGAAATGATCCAACCCCACCTCCTGCTCGTATCGAATGCTGATAAAAACAACGAGAGCAAACGAACCAGCCATGTTCCGAACTGCAATAACAATCGCAGCTTTGTTCGCGGCTACTGCTTCAGAGGCTGCCGCGGAGCGATACAAAGCAAACGAGATCGGGGGAGAGATCGTCGGCCGGCGTATCTTCCTTGAAGCCCCCCTCGGTGGGGAATTCCCGCTCAACTATCGAAGGAGCGGCAGTGTCGACGGTGACGGCGAAGCTTTAGGCCTCGGTAGGTTCGTCAAACCCAAAGACACCGGCACTTGGTGGATACAGTCTGACCGCCTCTGCCAGAGATTTCGCACCTGGTACGACGGGCGCTCCATGTGTTTCGAGCTATATCGCGTCGATGGAGAGAGACTGAAGTGGATCCGCGACGACGGAAAGACCGGCATAGCCCGAATAGGTCCTGAACTTTGAAGTGGCACCGGATACGGGAAATGGAATGGATGCTTATGCTTTGCAACGGATTTGAGAGAGGAGAAGCATGCACACCTTCAGTGTTTTTCTCACGGCAGTCGCTATGAACCTCGCATTTATCAAACCAGCGGCCGCCGAATCCTTTTCGCTTGAGGGTTTCTTTACGGGCAAGTCGATCGCGGAAGGTAGCTTTCACAGCATCACCGGGGTCAAGAAGTCATTCCAGGCTCAGTTGCTGGGCAAATGGGATGGTCGAACCCTGACGCTTAGGGAAGATTTCACGTTCGATGACGGCACTCGCGATCGCAAGACGTGGCGGTTCATCAAAGATGGACCCGGCACGTATTGGGGTATGCGCGAGGACGTGATCGGAAAGACCGAGGTGCGGATTAAGGATAACGTCGCACGCTTCAGCTATCTGGTCTTCCTGGACCCGGAAAACCGCAAGAACAAGGTGCGCTTTCACGACACAATGAGATTAAACAATGATGGCCGGGTACTCAACACCGCCTACGTGACGAAGATCGGACTTCCGGTTGCCTGGACACGTGTAGAGTTCAGGAGGCGGTGACGGATGGGCGGAGCATTTTGCAGAAGCGAATCCAGGTCATCCACCTCGACGCTCATCCTCTATGCGCTACCAGCGTTTCCGCTGGCGGCGCTCGCCTTGCCGCTTTTCGTGATTGTCCCAACGTTTTACTCCGAAGTGATCGGACTTCCTATCGCGGCGGTTGGCGGCGCACTTTTTGCCATTCGTGTTCTTGATGCGGCCAGCGATCCGATGTTCGGGTGGCTCGCCGACCGTTGGCCTGGGGCCTGCGGTCGCCGTCGCGGCTTTTTTGTGGCGTCGATCCCGCTGACTGCAAGTGCCGCGTTCATGCTTTTCTGGCCGCCCCAATCGGTCGGACTGGGCTATCTGGTTCTATGGGGCGGGCTTTTGTCACTTGGCTTTACCTGGACATCTCTTCCGTACACTGCCTGGGGCGCAGAACTTTCAAGCGACTATGCCGAGCGAACACGCATCGCCGCTTTCCGCGAAGGGACGACACTGATCGGCACCTTAGCGGCCATAAGCCTCCCTTTCGTTTTCAGGCCGACAGCCCGCACTGGTGCGGAGGGGCTAGAGACGATAGCCATCCTGGTCGCGGTGATGCTCCCGATCACAGGTCTTGCGGCGTTCGCCTTCGTTCCTGAACCGTTTAATCGGTCGAGGCGGGAGCCTGGATTGGTGCAAAGCCTCGTTTTCATGTCGAAGAACAGGCCCTTCCTGCGTCTCATCGCAGCTTTTCTTTTGAACGGCTTTGCCAACGCAATCCCAGCTACTTTGTTTCTTTACTTCGTCTCAGAGCGTCTCGGCGCACCGGATTGGCGCGGCCCGCTTCTCCTTCTCTACTTCGCATGCGCTGTCATCGGCGTACCGATCGCGTTGAAGACCGCAAGGCGGTGGGGCAAGCACAAGGCGTGGAGCAGCGCCATGATAGCGACGTGCGCCATATTCGCGCTATCTGGATTTCTCGGAGACGGCGATCTGGTTGCCTTCGGTGCGATATGCGTTTGTACCGGCCTTTTGCTCGGCTTCGACCTGGTCTTGCCGCCGTCCATGCAGGCAGACGTAATCGACAATGACACAGCAGTCACCGGCTCTCAGCGGACGGGCATGTATTTCGCCGCGTGGGCGCTTGCCACAAAGCTCTCGCTCGCGGCAGCCGTGGGGGCGGTATTTCCGTTGCTGAGTGTGTTTGACTTCGATCCAGCTCAAGAACGTTCGTCGCCCCACGCGCTCGAGGGACTTTCGATGCTTTACGCCTGGTTACCGATCGTTCCGAAACTCGCAGCAATCGGCCTCATGTGGCGTTTTCCGATCGATCGCGTGGCCCAACGAGACCTTCTTGGCCGCATTTGACGGTATTGAGCTCGTCTACGGCTGCCAGGTTGATGACACGTTTTCCCTATCGCCCACTGAGGTAGGTTTCCATGACTATCGGTCGCGATTTAATCAACAATCACGCCTTCCACGAGACGGATCGTCGAAAGGTGGCGTGGGTTACCGGCGCAAGCTCCGGGATCGGTAAATCGCTTGCAATTCGGTTGGCACTCGATGAGTGGACCGTAGCCGTGAGCGCACGCAACACCGCTGGGCTTGAGATGCTCGCAAAATCGCTGGAGAACAAGGTCCATTCTTTTCCCCTCGATGTGACCGACCGCGAAGCGACTGAAATCGCCGTACGCGACATTGAAATGCGCCTAGGGCCTATTTCCTTGGCGGTTTTCGGCGCGGGCACGTACCGGCGCGATAGCCTGTCGACCTTCGACGCCGCGGCCATCGGAGATATGGTCGGGCTCAACATCATGGGAACCGTGAACTGTTTGCAGGCAATTATGCCAGCGATGACAGCGCGCCGGTCGGGGCGGATCGCAGTAATGGCGTCCGTCGCGGGCTACACGGGCCTTCCTGGGGCCGCAGGCTACGGCGCGACGAAAGCCGCGTTGATCAACATGTGCGAAGCACTTTATCCCGAACTGGAAAGGCAGGGCGTTCAGATAACAATCATCAATCCAGGATTTGTCGATACGCCTTTGACCCGCCGGAATGACTTCCCAATGCCCTTCCTGATCTCGTCGGAAAGTGCGGCGGAATACATCAAGCGCGGGCTTGAGCGAGGACAGTTCGAGATCGCATTCCCTTGGAGGATGAAAGTGGTCTTGAAGCTATTGAAGGCCCTCCCTCCAAGCCTGCGGTTCGCCTTGACGCGCCGAATGTTGCGTCAGGACGAAACCTGACATCCGTCACTTGGATTCCAGCCGGAACTGGTAGACATCGATGGTACCGTTGCGAAAGCCGGCGGCGCAGTAGTGAAGGTAGTAGAGCCACAAGCGCTTGAATCGTTCGTCGAATGCAGCGGATTTAATTTTGTGCCAACTCTTGAGGAAAGCACCTTCCCACATGAGCAGGGTTTTTTCGTAGTCACGGCCGAAGGAAAATGCGTCCCGCACCAGCAAGCCAGAGAATACAGCCTCCCGCCTGAAAGCTGCCGCAGAAGGCAGCAAGCCACCGGGAAACACATGTGTTTGGATAAAGTCGGCGTTGCGCCGGTAACGCTCAAACCTTCTCTCATCGATCGTAATCACCTGGATCAGCGCTTGTCCGCCTGGAGCGAGGTTTGCTCGGAGCTGAGCGAAGTAAACCGGCCAATTCTCCTCTCCGACGGCTTCGAACATCTCTATGGAGACGATCTTGGTGAAGCATCCTTTGCAATCTCTATAGTCCTGCAGCCGCACCTCGGCCAACGGAGACAATCCCTTGTCTGCCAGCCGAGCTCTTGCAAAGTCGTCCTGTTCCTTCGACAAAGTCAGCCCGGTAATGCGACACCCCGTGCGCGAGGCAGCGTACTCCATAAACCCACCCCAGCCGCAACCGATCTCAAGAACATGGTCTTGCGGACCGATTCGAAGCTCTTTTAGGATCCTGTCGTACTTAGATTGCTGGGCCTCACCAAGTGACTGCCCTTCCCGCTCAAAGATAGCGGCAGAATACGTCATCGTCTCATCGAGCCATGCGCCGTAAAAACCGTTCCCGAGGTCGTAATGGAACGCGATATTTCGGCGGCTCCCGGCGCGGGAGTTTCGTCTGAACAGATGCCGGAGGTAAGCGAGGCGGCTTAGTAACGGGCGAGACGCGAGCGCGGGCTTGATGGTCTCGTCGTTGGCAAGCGCCAGATCCATGAGCGCGCCCAGGTCTGGCGTCTCCCAGTCCCCATCGAGATAGGATCGCGAAAACCCCAGGCTGCCGCTGGTTAGCATACGCCAGACCGGTCTTGCGTTCCTGAAGACGATCGCTGCAGTCGGACCAGGGACGTTCCCCTTGATCAAATGCACCGCCCCGCACGGGAACTCCGCGCGTAACTGCCCGCTTTTGATACGGGCAAGCCAACCGCATACTATTCTCTGCCACAGCGGGCGACCCGATATTGGCAACGCCGCACCCCGATCAAGCTCGCTCATGCCAAGGTGTCTTTCTGTTCAAAGCGGGAGACAATCGTTGTAGCGACCAGCAGGTCCGCCGGTTGATGACGATGCACGGGCATGCCCTTTAGCCAGATTTTGAGCGCCTCCCAATGGATCGCACCCATTACTTTTACAGTCATGAGGGGGTGTTTTAGGAACGTTAGAAAAAGCCTCTTATCCGAGATCTCTTCCCTTTCACCGGAAAATACAGCCGTGAGAAGTCGCCCGTCACGATCGTTTTCGGTTATGCCGACGAACACGGTTTCCCCCGGCGGCCTGAGGTTGAACTCGTAGCGGCAATCCATGGGTACAAACGGAGAAACGTAAAGTTCTTTGACGCACGACTGCCGGATCGCTCCGCCTTGGTCGTCGCTCACCGGAATGACATAGGTATGACGTTCGTGGAACGTGTTGCAGACCTCATAGAGAACGGCCCGGACTTGGCCATCGCTTGCCTCACAGTAAAAGACGGTCAAAGGGTTGAAGACGTAGCCGAGAATGCGGGGGTAACATAGTACACGGATACGCAGCTGCTTCGCGTCCACCCCGGCCTCAGAAAGCTGGCGTTCGACCCAACTGCGAAGCGCGCCTGCTTCACCATTGCCGTGATCGCTGTCGCGAAAGCTGAAAAGAGCCCAGCGATTATGGCTGAAAAGGCGCAGCTTGCGGTCTAAGGACTCCAACTCATCCAGATCGAGGAGCAGCGAAAAGACCCTGTAGGAAAGCCTATGCCGGCGGGGCCGAAACCGAACGTGCCACACTTGCCCGCTGTAAAGAGCCGACCTTGACATCATTGAGCCGCCGCGTAACCGATCTCCGAGGGGATCCGGTCAGAATCGTCACGGACCGCCCACGGACGCCGCATGCCGGAGATCGCCTCGGCAACCGCAAGCCCGGACTGCAAGCCGTCCTCATGGAATCCACTGCCGAAGTGCGCCCCGCAAAACCAGACACCGCCGCGTCCCTGGAGACGCCAAAGCTCCTTTTGAGACACCAAGGCTCGATGATCGAACAGAGGATGGTCATAATCGAATGTCGCGATTATCCGCTCACTGGCTATCTTTTGATGCGGGTTCAGCGTCACAAAAAGCGGTGTCGCCGGATCGATGCCTTGCAATCGGTTCATCCAATAGGTCACACAAAGCTGGCGCTCACCGCAATCGTCCGACGCGCCAATGTAGTTCCAGCTCGACCACACGTTTCGCCGTTTGGGCATCAATGAGGTATCTGTGTGCAGAACCACCTTATTGCTCGTGTAACCGATCGCCGACAACAGCTCTCTTTCACGTGCGTTAGGTTCCGCAAGCATCGCCAAAGCCCGGTCGGCGTGAGTTGCGATGACAACATCCGTGAACGTGTCACGATTGCCATCACGATCGGTTATGACCACGGTCCCCACCTCGCGGCGGATCTCCCGGACTGCCTTTCTTGTTCGAAGCTCGCCGGAATAGTCCGACATTAGCCTGTTAACATATTCTCGGCTTCCGCCGGTCACGGTTCGCCAGCGAGGCCTGTCCGTTAATGCAAGCAAACCATGACTGTCGCAGAACCGAATGAAGGCATGCAGGGGATAATCTCGCATGCGTGTGGTGGTTGTAGACCAAATCGCAGCGCCCATGGGAAGGAGATGATCGGTAATGAAAGCCTGGCTATAGCCATTCTCGTCAAGATACTGACCCAGTGTCTTGCCAGCCAGATTCCGGCAATTGAGGGCCTTGGGAGCGGCGCGATAGAAGCGCAAAATGTCTGACAATATTCTCCAAAAGCGCGGACGAAGTGCGTTCAACGGCTGAGCAAACAAGCCTGTCAATCCAGAGCCCGAGTATTCGAATGCCCCGCCATCCAACGACGCGGAGAACGACATGTTGGAGGCTTGGGTCGGGACGTTGAGGTGGTCGAACAGCGCTACGAGGTTGGGATAGTTGCGATCGTTATAAACAATGAACCCTGCGTCGACGGGAACCGGCCCAAAAGCCGTGGGGGCCACAACTGTATTGGCATGACCTCCGGGCTTGTCGCCGGCCTCGTATAGCACCACCTCCAAGCTCTTACCGAGTAGCCAGGCCGCGGACATCCCCGAAATACCGGCGCCAATCACAGCGACACGCCGTTGCCCGAATTCACCCCTCATACCCCGATCAAACCGCATGTCGTCCCTCATTTTGACCAACACCCACGAACGCACTACGAAAAAATCTCCCGATCGGATTGATCACCTTGCAAAATCTTGAGCAACAATGATCCAAGAAGCGGGAGGCATCGTAACTGGTGCCATGGAGACAATTCTTGCGATTTCGGCTACCGCTGTTCCAGATATCCCATTTGTTCGACCTGGGCATGAGCGCCTGGTCGGACTTGGGAGGGATAAGAAGCGTGGACGCATGATAGAGCCGGCCGAGGAACTGACTAAAGATCAAGCCTGCTCTCTGCTTGAGGCAGTTGGTCGCAAGCGAGATATCGAATCTTTCGAGGCGCTGTTCCGCTATTACGGCCCGCGCGTTAAGGCCTATATGGCGCGCCTGACGCGTGATCCAAACGTTGCAGAGGAATTGATGCAGGAAGTGATGATCACCGTTTGGAACAAGGCAGGCCAGTTCGAAGCGACACGTGGTAACGCAGGTACGTGGATCTTCACGATTGCCCGTAACCTTCGTATCGACGCCTACCGCAAGAACCGGAGGCCGGATTTCGACGTCAATGACCCCGCATTTGTGCCGGACGATGCAAAAAGCGCGGAGAACGAGCTGGCGGAACGCCAGGATGCGACCCGGTTGAAGGACGCCATGAAGGACTTGCCTCAGGAACAGATCCAATTATTGACGCTGTCGTTCTTCGACGATTGTTCTCACAGTGCGATTGCCACCAAGCTGAACCTGCCGCTGGGAACGGTGAAATCGAGAATCCGACTTGCCTTTGCGAGGCTTCGGACTGCGCTGGAGGACGGAAAATGAATATCCGTCATCATGTGAGCGACGAATTGCTGGTGGGATATGCATCCGGCACGCTTGAAGAGGGTTGGAGGCTTGCTGTTGCTACGCATCTTGCCCTGTGCCCGAACTGCCGTGCAAGGCTGACGCTGATGGAAGACGCCGCCGGAGAGCTGTTTGAGAGCATATCGCCAGTGCCAATCGAGGTCTCGTCGTTCAATCGGTTGAAAGAGCGCATACGAGCCGGGGAAGAAAACCGTAGCGTCTCGCCGAGGGAGCCAACGAAAGTAGTCAAAGTCGTTTCGCCACCAACCATCCCGGAGCCATTGAGATCCTATCTTGGAGGAGATCTGGCGGAGCTGAAATGGAAGTCCCTGGGACGTGGCGCGTATCATATTCCGATCGAGCTCGCCGATCGGTCGACAGCGGCGCGTCTGCTTCGCATACCTGCTGGAAAACCGGTGCCTGAACACAGTCACGGAGGTCGCGAGTTGACACTGGTGCTCAGTGGCAGTTTCAGTGACGGAGAGCTCTTGTTCGCCCGCGGCGATATTGAGGAGGCAGACACGAGCGTTCGACACCAGCCCCTGGCAACGCCTGAGCAAGATTGTATCTGTCTGGCAGTAACCGACGCGCCGCTCAGGTTCTCGAGCTGGTTCATGCGTTTGCTGCAGCCCGTGCTTCGGATCTGATCGGAGCGACCGATGACCTACGCGATATCCTACGTGGCGACAGCGATCGTGTTCCTCGGTTTGGACTTTTTGTGGCTGACTGGGTCGTCGAATTTCTATCGCAGCCGAATTGGAGAGCTTCTGCTCGGCCATCCAAATCTCATTGCCGCCGCTGCATTTTACCTCATTTATGTCACCGGTGTTTCATATTTTGCCGTCATACCTGCGCTCAGCTCCGGACGTTGGACGATGGCGCTTGTATCGGGCGCTCTGCTCGGCCTTGTCGCTTTCGGCACTTACGACATGACCAATCTGGCGACGATCAAGGGGTGGTCGTTGCAAGTCAGCTTGGTGGACATGGTGTGGGGCGTCTTCTTAACCACGGCATCCGCTCTCGCCGGATATTTTTCCGTTTCGACGGTACAAAAGTTGATGTGACCGACTTCTCCAGACCACTCTACCTCGGAGATTGAGGCGGCCAGAGCGGGATCAACTCATATCGCGCGAAGATAGAAAGCTTCGAAGACGTTCGGAACTCGGATTGCTCAAAACATCGCGAGGATCGCCCTGCTCTTCGATCACACCCTGGCTCAGAAAGATGACATGATTGCCAACGTCGCGGGCAAACGCCATTTCGTGGGTTACGACGATCATCGTTCTTCCCTCCTCGGCCAATCGCCGCATCACCCGAAGCACCTCGCCGACAAGTTCGGGATCAAGCGCCGAGGTTGGCTCGTCGAAAAGCATGATCTCCGGTTCCATTGCGAGCGCCCGGGCGATTGCTACTCGTTGCTGTTCTCCCCCTGAGAGAAAGGCCGGAAAGGCGTCCCGGCGATGCGATACACCGACTTTTTCCAAGTACGCATCGGCTCGCTCAGCGGCCTCGGCGCGGTTTATCCCCTGCACGCGCATTGGCCCCAGCATCACGTTCTCCTTCGCCGTCATGTGGCTCCACAGGTTAAACTGCTGAAAAACCATCGACAAACGGGAGCGCATCGAAGCGAGCCTCTTGGCGTCATGTACCATCAGGTCACCATTCGACGCCTTCCTCAGGTCAAGTTTTTCTCCCTGAAACCGGTAGCTGCCCTCGGACGGGTGCTCCAGGAAATTGAGGCATCGCAAGAACGTGCTTTTGCCGGAACCGGACGCGCCGATCATGGAAATCACATCTCCACGCCTCGCGCTGAGCGAGATGCCTTTGAGCACCTCGACAGTCCCGAACCTCTTTCGGATGTTGGTCACTTCGAGCATCGCCGTCATAGTCTGTCTCCGTGTCTTGGCGCTCATGGGCTTAAAAGTGGACCGTTGCGGAACACATCGTTGCCGGCGATCTTGCCGAGACGTTTGCCTCGCTCGGCAATGCGGCTGTCAGCGCGTGCGTAGAACACGCCTGATGTCTGGGCCTTTACGGCTGTCACCGTGCCTGAAAGCGGGTCGATGATCTCAGCGATCACATCACCAGCGCTTACGTGATGGCCAAGGTCGAGTGCGTAGCTCACCACCCCCGCAGACGGTGAAATGACAGCTTCTGAACCGGCAAGGGGCGTGGGCTCGCACAGTCTGGCGGGCGCTTTCCCCGCCGAACCCTTGACGACCCCTAGATCGCGAAGGAACTCGACGATCGCTTGCGCGTCGCTGCGGGCACGTCGCCTATCGACATCGCTTCGACCGCGCTGATGGCCGGCAACACGGAGCAGTCGGCACTTGCGGGGTAGACAAGCAGAGATCTGGCAGGCTTGATGAGGACAGGATAACGGGAGGCCGCGCGTACATGAACATAACCCTGCGGCAACTCAGGGCCTTCATCGCGGTGGCCGAACTCGGACAGTTCAACGTCGCCGCACGCAACCTCCATCTCACCCAGTCTGCGGTCAGCATCCTCATTCGGGATCTGGAACGGGAGATAGGCGTGCGGCTGTTCGACCGGCACACGCGCATGGTCTCCCTCACCCTGGTCGGCCAGGAGTTCCTGCCGCAGGCGCGCAAGATCATGAAGGACCTCGAGCTTGCCGTTGGCGACGTGCGCGACAACGCCTCCCTGAAGCGCGGCCAGGTGACGATCGCCGCTGCGATCGTGCTTGCCGCAACGGTGGTACCGCCGATCATCGCCAGGTTCCTGAACAAATATCCGGAAATCTCCGTCAACATTCGCGACATGCCTGAAGAGCAGATCACGCCGGCGCTCAAGCGCCATGAGGTCGATATCGCCGTCGGCACCCTTTCGGAGGAAGATCCCGAAATCGCCGCAACCCCGCTGCTGCGCGACAAGTTGATGCTCGTCTGTCGGGAAGATCACCGGTTTGCCAAGCGCAAATCCGTGCGCTGGGCCGAGCTCAAGGACGAGGCCCTCATCACGCTTGCCGCCTCCAATCCACTACGCAACATCGTTGAGCACAATCTTATCCGCGTCGTTCCGAACTACCGGCCAAAGTACGAAGTGCGCTTTTCGACGGCCGCCATCAGCATGATCGCCGCCGGAATGGGTGTCTCGATCCTACCGGAGAATTCCGGACAACTCGCCTCGGCCGTGGGCGTGACCACGGTCGATCTCATTGACCCGATCGTCATGCGCGACGTCTCGCTGCTTCAACGGCGCCATCACAGCCTTTCGCCCGCTGCCGAGCATCTGAAGGCGGCTTTCATTGCCAGCGTTGTAAGAGACGTGTGAGCGTCTCGACAAGGCTCGGGGACGCTCTACCAGCAATCTGAGCTGGGGGTCTTCTCATGTTTTAACCAATGCGAAAATCCGAACGCTGCTGCGAGGCTTACTTCATTGGATCGACTTTCGCATTCTCCACGGTGTCCGTTGCTCAAGGGCTGAGCGAGAAGGAGCGGGAGTAGCCGGGGCAGATTTGGTGGCGGCCCTTCCGGAGCCATCTAAGCCTGCGCATATGCGGGCGATGTGAGCCGTCGGCGATGGGTCAAGGATTCCGCCGTGGGCGCAAATCAGATTCGTTTCGGTCATGCCAAAGAAGCGCCTGCCCTCAGCCGAGCACGCCGACACGCTATCGCTGAATGCGTTGCGCTCGCTTGTGACGGGCCTGGTCAGTGAGGTCAGGGAGCTCTCCGCAGAAGTCACGAAGCTTCGCCCCGAGAACGCGGAGTTTCGCCAAGAGAATGCAGCACTGCGCCAGGAAAACACCCGCACGAAGGTGGAGAAGCAGCTCTTGCGCGACGAGATTGCCATACTGAAGAGCCTGCCGCCGCGGCCGCCGTTTCGCCCATCGGGCATGGAGAAGGCAACGGTTTTCAAACTGGATGATCCGCCGGCACCGGCCGAGTGTTGGCTGACACCGGACGGCAAGATGCTGCTTGCGCCGTTGCCTGCAGGAATTGAGCGTAAGCGCTCGAAACGCCGAACTCCCGGATGATGCGCTCCATCAGACTGGAGCCCTGTTGGGGTGCTGTATCCTTCGCGGCGACGCGGCATTCCACGCTCGCATGAGCAGATTAACGCAGAGGAAGGAGGATGGGTGCGACCGCCACTATGCAGGTAGTGGTGGGCCTGGCGTGCGACTGGACATCATTCCAGTCGATACATTCTGCGATCCTTCTGTAACGGGCGTCTCGTCAATCCCTTGTGCGCGTAATCCCTCGCCGAGTGCTTGCTTCTGTCGGCAGTCGGAGCTTTGCCGCTGCTCTATGGGGTCTGCTGAGGACCGGTTGGCCAATCTAAAACGGCGCAGTCACCGCGTGCTGCTGATCGCATAACGGCCTAACCCATCCATCGTCCCGGCGAAGGGACCTTGCTGCGGAGGGCTGATGGCTGCCCGTCCGAATACCTGTCTTGTCGTCTCCTGCGGTCAACCCGGCAGGGCGGACGCTCCCTTATGAGCAATGAAGTTGGTTCTGTCCCTGAGCATGCAATGCAACACCACCGCCAGCTTGCGCGCCAGCGCCACGCGCGCCTTTCTCGGACCGGCACGTCTGGCGACCGCCAGTGCCCAGCTCTTCAGGTCGGAACCTTTGACCGGTCGCGTCAGGATGACGTTGGCCGCCTCGTAGAGCACGGTTCGCACGCTGCCATCGCCGATCTTCGAAATGCGGCCGCTCTGATCGGTCTCGCCCGATTGATATTTCTTCGGCGTCAATCCGAAGTGTGGCCCGACCGCCCGCGAGGAGCGGAATCGCTCCGGTGCATCGACGGCCGCGACAAATGTCAGCGCCACCAGGACGCCAACGCCGGGCGTCGTCATCAACCGAAGTGCGTTGTCATCCTGGCGGGCGATGGCACGCAGCTTGCGCTCAAACCCTGCGAATTCGTGCACAAGCGCGTCGCGCACTTTGAGCAGTGCCGTAGCGATCGCTTCCAAGGTCGAATGGCCGGCAATCAGCGCGCGGATGCGCCCCGCGTAAGTGCGCCGCGTCGTCGGCCCTACCTTGAGGCCGAAGCCGCGCAGGATGCCCCGGATGCTCATCTCGATGTCGTGAAGCTTGCCCTGAATGAGCTTGCGCGCGGTCAGCAGCGCACGCACCTCCTGGGCGGCAAGCGATTTGCAGTGGACCGGTCGGAACCAGCCCAGCCGCATCAACTGCGCGATGCCGCGGGCGTCCTTCTTGTCGGTCTTGACCGGCATCGTCTTGAAGGCTGCACGCACGTGGCGCGTCTCGATCAGCTCGACGGAAAGACCTGCCTTCACCATCCCGGCATGGAGCCACTGCGACAACGGGCCGGCCTCCAGACCAATGCGCTCCATCGCCACGCCGTGCGCGCCGAACTAGGCGATTAGCGCATCGGGTTCGCTGAGCACCTTTGCTTCCCGCACAATGCGGCCATCCGCATCCACCACGCACACGCTTGAGTATTCCAATGATACGTCGATGCCGGCATACTCTTTCATGGTCGTCTCTCCGTGCTGCTATGGAGCAGGCCACTCCTGACTCCGCGACACCATCATTGTGAGGGACGACCACCCGCCCTTCAAACCTGGCGAGCCGAGTTCCGCCCGTTACACCATCTACTTGGCCCCGACCGTGAACATGCGCGCAACGAGCCTTTCCCAGGTTGATCTGCCTTTCGACTTTACGGTTGCTTCATGGGAGTTCGGTTGCATTTCTAGGGCATCAATGTTCCGGCGCAAGACGCTGTCGAACCGACGGTTGCCAGGATGGGTTCCCGTCTTTTCCGGAACGCCATGCGATGCGCTATTTTGCTTGCGGGAACAATTCTTTTAGGAACCACGCGGGGTCGCCTCTTTGGCTGCGCGCAAGCCCGACAAAGCGACACTTCACCTTTTCGAATAGGGCTGGAGGCAACGGGCCGTGGTAGCCGCTATCGGTGTCGAGCGGCCGGACGGCCGGGTCGGAGGGTGGCGTATGCGTGATCGGGAGGACGCGGACCACAGGCGTCACCGGAGAATCGAGAGCCGAAAACGGCAGGACGGTCTGAGCCGCCAACCACCGGGTCGTCATCCACAATCATCCACGCGAAATGCAGGCTAGTCCTGGTGAAACCCGGCACAGCAGTGATGATCTTCGGCGCGGCTAGGCGCGACATGCGTGCCGGATCGTGTCAGCGGGTTTCTGGGTCCGTCAGCGGCAGCAAGTGCGGCCTCCTGATCATTATGCCAAAGCCATCTCCGTCGCAGATGAAGTCTATCCCAGCCGCTTCAAATACCTGTCGCATCCGGTCTAAAGTGCGCGTTCGCAGCTGTTCACCTCGTTCTAAGCGACTTACTGTCTGGCTCGAAACGCCGGCAGCAGCGGCCAAATCCCGAATACCCCACCCCATGGCGGCTCGAGCGAGTCTGCACTGAACAGCATTCATTTCACAGCACTGCTGTGATTTGGCTTGCCCATCCCGCTCGACAACGATACCCTCCTAAGCTGCAATCGGCTGGCCCACGTGTTGGAGCACGCGAGACCAGCCTAACCACAATCTAGCTTATTGGAGCTTGGATCATGGCTGATTCTGAGACTAGCAGAACTTTGCCTGCAATTAAGCGTAGAAATAAGTGCGCGGACGATGGCGCCCCAAAAAACCTGCCCTACCGGATCGATCGTCGCAACCTTCTGTCTGTTGCCGGACAGCTGCTGAGCGCGCGTATTGCAGAACTTGACGGGCGCAGGGAGAACGGTCCGACGCCAGTTCGGGAACTGTGGCCTCGCTGGTACGCCTACCATCATCATTACGCCCGATCCGCGCGTCTCAGAAAAAGGCTTGCTTCGGACATGCTGCAAGCAGTCGGCGATTTGCCGATTTCTGAACTGGAAAGCGTTGACGACGGCTCCGTCGCGGTTCGGTCTTTGGCCGCCCTCCGTCGCTTTGCGCAGGTGGATGTCGGGCCCGGACAAACCGGCCTGTACGAGCGCCAGAAACGGTGGAAGGAAGCTGACCGACGCCTTGGTTACAGTCCAGTCGCCGCTCTGGAACAGGAACTTGCAGAACAGGCCGGGGTCCTGGGGCGGGTGCTGTTGATCGCGCCGGTCTCCTCGGCGCTCGAAGTCGCTGCAAAGCTTCACTGCCTGATCGTTTCACAGGATCCGGGCCTCAAACTCGAGGATGCCCCCTGGCCACAGCTCCGGACCCTGTTGAAGGACCTCATCCGGATCAACGGTGCGCGAGACGATCAGCACCTGTCACGAACGACTGACGACGCGGTCGGAACCCAGCCCGCAGTTTCACTCTGACGGGGAGATCTAGCAAAATGGACCTCGGCAAATCAACGGATGTGCGAGACGTTTTGAACCTGGCGACGCAATACAAAGCCGCCGCCGTCAAGCTGGGTGAGGCCCCATCCAGTCCCAACCATCTTCCGCAAAGGCTGCTGGCTCTTCATGCCATCGAGCTTTATCTCGATGCTCTTCTTCAGGCGAAAGGCCTCGATGGCGAGCCGATCCACAACTTCCAACATGACCTTGGCGAGCGGGCCCGAATAGCGGGGGCCGCAGGACTTGTCTTGCGCCAGCGCACGCTGGCGCACCTGGCAACGCTCTCCTCAGCTAAAGAGTATCTCATCGTCCGATATGCTCCTGAGCTGACGTCCACGCTCTCGCAGGTGAACCGGGTTCTGACGACGCTTGAGGAGGTTTCGCGGAAGGTCCCAAAAATGGTGAAGGCGACCAGGCCCCATAAGTGAACTTGATCGCTGGCGGCCAAAGGGATAGCGCGTTTTCCGAGTTGGACCCGCACTCGAAGGTATGTCAGACAGTGCTGCCCGAGATTTGCATTCATCGTTGACTGGATCTTATCAAAGAATGACTCGGAACAAATTCCCAAACTGGGAACTTTATGCTTGTTTCCAAATTGGGAATTCGTTAAATAGGGACTCAAGTGAACGTTATCGCTAAATCTGCGCTGGTCAGCTTTTGGAATAGCTTGCCGAAAGGCGTCCCCAGAGAGACCGCGCGAGCCGCAATGACGGAATGGTATACTACCGCATCGAAGGCGAGCTGGAATAATTTCAGCGAGTTAAAGAAGACATTTAACTCAGCTGATCTGGTGGCCGGCAACAAGGTTATCTTCGACGTCGGCGGCAACAAGTACCGCATTGTGGGGCTGGTCGCATTTCGGTCTAAGCGGATTTTCGTCCTGTTTGTCGGGACGCACGCCCAGTACGATGCGATCGACGTCAAAGAACTCTGACGTGAAAGGAAGTCGACATGTTGGATTTGAAAGGTTTTCGGACGCTTCAGAGTGAGGCCGAGTACAACGCCGCACTGAAGGAAGTTCGGCCATATTTCGAAGTCGAACCCGAAGAAGGCTCTGAGGAAGCTGCGCACTTTGACGCGCTCGTCCTTCTGATCGAACAGTACGAGGGCAAGCACTATCCAATCCCGACGGCGAGCCCCGTTGAGGTGGTCAAGTCGGTGATGGCTGCGAACAACTACACGCGCGCCGATCTCGTGGCGGTTATTGGTTCGAAAGCGCGGGCGGCCGATCTTCTGAACGGAAAACGGGAAATTAATCTGGATCAGATTAGAAAGCTCAGCAAAGAATGGAACATTCCGGCTGGTTCACTGATCGGCGAAGTCGCGGCCTAAGGATCTCGGCTAAGCTCGACCCATCAGCTCGATCGACCGGGCGAGCAACGTCGTTGATGCGCTCGATTACGACCCGAATCATTCACCCCCGACGATCGAATTCGCTCTTTCAGGTTCGAGTCAGGCCGGGCACCGTCCCGATCGCCAAACGCCTGGTGTCGGAGGTCTTGAAAACCAATTCAGCATTCCCAGATGATTTTCCATCTTCTTTCATCCGGTTAGATAGGAAGGAGGGAAACATGTATCTTCCGGAGATGCCATGGTCTGTGCCGTTGGAGGTAACATTCCAGAACGGCACCAATTGCAACTTTTCATCGGTCTTCGACGCGCTCGTTTTCCTGGAGAATGAGTGGCCGCGACGTCGCGGACGGCGCTACGAGCAAGCCGTCGAAGTCTGTCGGCGAGCCCTTAACCGAAGGACGCCGGTCGCGGTCGCGTGAAGCTTTCGTCGCTGCGTGTCTGGAGGCGGGCCGCCCAGCGAATGAGCTAGCCCACCTCACCAGGCCGGGAGGCAATGATAGGCGCGCTGCCGCATAATCTGGAGGGTGGATGCTCCGATGCTTGACCCCTTGGAAAGTGCCTGGACAAGCCCGACCGAGTTGAACTTTCTGCAAGCGGTCTTCGACCGGGTTTGCATATGGTGCCAGATTGATCGGCCCAGTGAGCGTGACGACCGCCTCGCGAATTACCTGCTGCATGAATATCGGGCTGGTAGTCGCGACGAAACAGCCCTTTTTGAAGCAGCAATGTGGCGCGAGGCGGGCCGTTCAAAGGCCGGCCCTATGCATGAGCACGACAAAGGGCTTATCGCGTACCTCAGCGGGCCGCCGCCGGCTCCGGTATCCTCCTCAGAACCCGAGGCCGCGGTTTCCTGCTAGCTCGGTAGATACTCACCACTCCAGGTCTCGCTGATCGTATCTGAGGCGATCAGCCGGTCGATCTCGGCGTCGGTGTAGTTCAGGGACCGGAGAACGGCGCGCGTGGACGCTCCGTACTTCTCCGCCGGCGCGACAGCGGTGACCTTGCCGACGGCTGGACGGATGGCGAATGGGTCGAGCTGTGTGACGGTGTGTCCGCTCGGATGCTTCGGGAAGATCGAGAAGGAATAGCTACCCCGGTCGATCCCGGGCGTGCCGTCAGCAATACGGGCACTGCGGCTGCGGATCGTTTCGATGTTCTCGCAGAGCGATACGCCGATATCGGCTTCGTGTAGGCGCTGCTGCCAGGCTTCCGCCGGCGCGGTCAGGAAAGCCCCTGCGAGATAGGCCTCGCGATCGGATACCGCCAATTTGACAATCCCACTGAGACCCTCGACCTTGCCGAAGCGCGGAAGGTCGGCTTCCGAGGCGCACAAAAGAAGGTGATCCCCCGATGCCGTCTCGTAGAGCCGCGACAGGGCATGATATCCCTTGGTCTCGCGGCCGGACGGCTCATCGAAGGGGCCACGCCCGGCATAATCGTAGCAGAAGGGTATCTGTGCGAGGCCGGTCAGCGCCGACAGCGAGGTGCGCGGGCGGCCGACGATCCCGGTTCGGGATTTCCGGTAGAGGGCGGCGGCAATGCCGAGCGCCGCGCCGAAGCCGCACATGACGTCGATGGTGCCGACATGGGCATGCTCCTCCGGCGTCTCCATCGAGCCGCCGAAACGCAGCATGATGCCGGTCGCCGACTGCACGAGGTCGTCATAGCCGAGATAGTCGGTGCGCGGGCCAGTGCGCACGCCGCCGAAGCAATCGAGCTGGCAGAAGATCGCTTGGCGGTTGAGCGCCCTCAGGCTTTCGGCATCGAGCCCCATCGCCTTGACCTGACGGTCAGTGGCATTCCAGACCACGACATCGACAGAGCGCACCAGTTCTTCGAAGATGACGCGGCCATCGGGCGAGCCGATGTTCAGCAACACGGACTGCTTTCCACGCATGTGCGACATGCCGAAGATCACGGTGTTCCAGCAGTCATAAAGTGGCTTGGCCGGGTCGATCTTGATAACCTCCGCACCGAAGCGGGCAAGATAGGCGACCGAATGTGGACCCGCGATCACGTTGCACAGATCGAGAACTTTTACGCCGTCCAGCCAGCCGCCGGGGGCGTCGGCCGTTGGCGCCGGCAATGACGGCCGCTCTATACCCGAAAGCATCGCCAGCGCGTCCTTAAAGGTCCCCCAGCGCCGCGGGTGCGGTGTCAGCATGGCTTCGGCGCTCTCTTGCAGCCAGGCCATCGGCCCCGGCTGGGTCATGCGACCGAGGATCGGATCGTCCACCTCAATCATGAGGCCGGCGGCCTTGGCATGATCGTCTGCGATCCATTCCTTCAACCAGCGCTGTGGCGCGCCCGGAAACAGCCCTTCCCCAAAGACACGTTCCCATTCGGCCGCCGTCTTGGTCAGGAAAACTTCCTTCATGCGGGCTGCGATCTTGTCGGCCCAGAATTTCGGGAGCGGATAGACGCCAAGCGAAACGTCCGACGACCATTGCGAGACCGGAAGATACGTATCTTCCTCCTCGCGCAGTCCCTCGGCCACCAGTTCATCGTATAGACCCAGGGCTTGCAGGCAGCGCTTCGCGTGGTTCTTGTGGCTGGGGCAGACGACATAGAACATCCGCCCGTCGGCGCACACATAGCTGCGATAGAAGGGATCGAGGAACTCCTGGAGCTCGTGATAGGACATGTCCATCGGCAGGCCCTCGCCGCGCCGGCGCTCGATCTCCCGCTCGCGCTGGGTCTGGTAGCGCAGCGGATAATCGTCAATCAGGATCGAATTGTAGGAGAGGCCTTCCATGACGGCGCTTGCCAGCGGCACTTCGATATGATCGCCGTGTCCCGTGCGCTCGCGCGCCTGAAGCGCCAGCACCGTTGCGGACGCCGCAAGCATCGTGCCATAGGCCGAAGAGAGCGGAAGCGGCGAGAAAGACGGGTTGATGCCCATCAGCACGCGATTGAGGCCCATATCCGTGAAGACGCCGGAGGACGCCGCAATTACCGGCTCGAAAGCCCTCCAGTCACGGCGAAGCTGATCGTCGGAGGCAAAGCCGGGGATCGACAGGGTGATTAGCTCCGGCCGCGCCTTGCGGAGCGCCGCAAAATCGATTCCGAGCCGGGCGAGCACGCCGGGGCGGAAGTTCTCAACGACAATATCTGCCTCGGCCACCAGCGCTTTTGCCTCATCCAGCCCCTCCTCCGTTTTGAGATCGAGGGTAACGATCAGCTTGTTGCGGTTGAGTATGGCGTTAGCGGGATTGTCCCAGAGCGGACCGCCGGGCGGGTCGACATGCACGACGGTCGCGCCCAGATCACCAAGGATCATGGCCACGGCCGGGCCGGCAATATATTGCCCGAAATCAACCACCCGAACGCCGGAAAGCGGAAGCGCGGAACGCGCGATCGATGTCATTGCTCTTTTCTCCCCAAGATTTTTCTATGCGCGCCGATCGGCGACGATCCAGCCGGCCGCCTTTTCGGCGATCATCAGCGTCGGCGCGTTGGTGTTACCGCTGGTGATCTTCGGCATGATGCCCGCATCGACGACGCGCAGGCCCTCAATGCCCCGCACCCTGAGGTGGCTGTCCACCACGGCCATCGGATCGTCGTCGCGGCCCATCTTCGTCGTCCCGACCGGATGAAAGATGGTGTTGGCGATATCGCCCGCGAGCCGCGCCAGTTCCTCGTCGCTCTGGAACTGCAAGCCGGGCTTCCATTCCTGCGGCTGGTATTTCGCGAGCTTCGGCTGCGATACGATCTTGCGCACTTGCCGGAGACTCTCGGCAGCGATGCGGCGATCCTCTTCGGTGCTGAGGTAGTTCGGCGCGATCGCCGGTGCGTCCGACACCTTGCCGGAACGAATGCGCACGCTTCCCACGCTGGTCGGATTAAGGTTGCAGACGCTTGCGGTGAAGGCGGGAATGCTGTGCAACGGCTCACCGAAGGCGTCGAGGCTGAGCGGCTGGACGTGATATTCCAGATTGGCATGGGCCTGGCCATCGTCCGACCGGGTGAAAGCTCCGAGCTGCGAGGGCGACATGCTCATCGGACCGCTGCGCTTCAGCACATATTCGAGCCCGATCCTAGCCTTGCCGAACAGGCTGTTGGCGAGCGTGTTCAGCGTCTTGGCATTGCCGACCTTGAAGACCGCGCGAATCTGCAGATGGTCCTGAAGATTTTCCCCGACACCTGGCAGGTCGTGCGCGACCTCGACACCATGGCGCTTCAGGAGAGGACCTGGCCCGATGCCCGACAATTGCAGGATCTGCGGCGAACCGATCGCGCCGGCGGAGAGGATGACCTCCCTGCGCGCACGAACCTGCGCACTGCGTCCCTGCCGCTGAAGCGTAACGCCAACGCAACGCTTGCGACCGGAACCCTCGGTTTCAAGAACCAGCCTTTCGACATGGGATTGCGTCCAAATCGTCAGGTTCGGGCGGTGTTTCGCCGGGCGCAAGAAAGCCTTGGAGGTATTCCAGCGCCAGCCGGAGCGTTGGTTGACCTCGAAATAGCCGACACCCTCATTGTCGCCGCTGTTGAAATCGTCGGAGCGCGGAATACCAGCCTGGACGGCGGCCTCGGCGAAGGATTCGAGGATGTCCCATTTGAGCCGCTGCTTCTCTATCCGCCATTCGCCACCGTGGCCGTGCATGTCGGAGAAGCGGCTGTTGCCGCCGGTCTTTGGGTCGGCGCCGTTGTCCAACCGATAATGATCCTCATGCGCCTTGAAATCGGGCAAGCAGCTCTGCCAGGACCAGGCGCTATCGCCGGTCGCCGCCGCCCAGCCGTCGAAGTCGCGCGCCTGGCCACGCATATAGATCATGCCGTTGATCGAGGAGCAGCCGCCGAGCGTCTTGCCGCGCGGATAGCGTAGCGACCGGCCGTTCAGACCAACATCAGGCTCAGTTTTATACAGCCAGTCGGTGCGCGGGTTTCCGATGCAATAGAGATAGCCGACTGGGATGTGAATCCAGTGATAGTCGTCCTTTCGGCCAGCTTCTAGCAGCAGCACGCGCATCGCTGGATCGCGGCTGAGGCGATTGGCGAGCAGACAGCCTGCGGAGCCTCCACCGACGATGATATAGTCAAAACTGTCGGCGGCGCGGTGAGAAGTGCGGCTGGTCATCGGCTTGCCCGCCTGCTGCGATGCAACACCGCACAATCATAAGCTTCGACGATTTGCCGTAGCATTTTAACCTCCTCCCAATCTCCATTTTCATGAATAACGGAGGATCGGGCTGGAAATCCAATGACAAATGACGCAAGGCATTATAAGTAAAATTAATATGATTCAGTCAATCGACCTGAGAAAATTGAGGGCTTTCGTCACCGTCGCGCGCGAGGGAAACGTTACGCGCGCCGCGGAGCAACTGCACGTCACCCAGCCCGCCGTCACACTGCAATTGAAACGCCTTGCCGCCGACACGGGGCTCACCTTGTTCCGCAGAACCTCCACGGGGCTGGAACTGACGCAGGAAGGAGCCCTGCTGGCAGCCAAGGCGGAGCAGGTGTTGATGGCATTGACAGATTTTGGGCAGACGGCCGGACATTTGGCGACGCGAGTGCGAGGGAAACTACGGATCGGCACGATCATCGACCCGGAGTTCACCCGGTTGGGTGCTTTTCTGAAGGCGCTGATCGAAAGCGGGCCAGGTATCGAAACCACACTGCGTCATGGAATGAGCGGCGACGTGCCGGAGGGCCTGAGGCGAAATGAACTCGATGCCGGTTTCTATCTCGGCGACCCAAGAGATTATGGTCCTTCCGCCGAGATTACCGGAGAAAGTGCCGCACCGCTTTTTCATGCCCGCGAGCTGGCGCAATTGACATATCGCGTCGTCGCTCCGCCATCGCTCGCCGGTTTCGTGCGTGGCGCAGATTGGACACAGCTTGCATCGCTTCCTTGGATCGGCACACCGCAGGCCTCGGTCCACAATCGATTGCTGTTGCGCCTATGTGCCGATTTAGGCGTCCGGCAAAATATAGTCGCCCAAGTGGATCAGGAGGCGTCCATGGTCGCCATGGTACGGACAGGGGTGGGCTTGAGCCTTTGCCGAGAGTCGATTGCGCTTCATGAACAACAGGCGCACGGCCTCGTGATTGCAGAAAACGTGAGGATCTCGACGACACTAAGTTTCCTCTGCTTGGAAGCTCGCCTCGGCGATCCCTCGATAATGGCTGCTTTTGATGCAATCAGACGAGTTTGGATGTAGTTCTTCGGTAAGCCCAGCGGAGCTGTGAAGTCCCTGAGCGAGGGTCATGCCCGGTGGCGAAAAAGCGCAAGCTGAAGGGCAACGCCGAGGCGATTGCGGGCTTCCCGCCGCAGCCGGACCTGATCGATGTCGTACGGCTGAACTGGGAAGGACCCTTCATTGGAGCAGATCCCAACTGCCGGCGAGAGCCCCCTCGGTCTCGCCATTGCATGAGGCTTCTGGTTTTGCGGCTGTCGATTTCTTAGCGCCTCTCAATCACTTCCCCCATACGCCCATCAGCATCCTGAGAAACCGCTCTGCCGCCGGCGACAACGTGCCGCCACGACGGCGAACCACACCGATTGTGCGTGATATTTCGGGATCGCCAATTGGGCGTGTGATCAAGAACGGATGGTCATCCTGCGGGGTCGCCATTCGTGGCAGGACCGAAATACCGAGGCCGGCCTCCACCAGCCCGAGGGAAGTGGACAGATGGGTCACCTCATAAAACCAGCGCAGCTTGATATTAGACTTTGCCAGCGCGGCGTCGAGCAGCGTTCTGTTGCCGCTTGATCGATGAACCGTGATCAAATGGTAGGGCTCCAATTCAGCCCAGCCGACCCATGGTTTGGCTGCGAGAGGGTGGTCCTTGCGCGCTGCAAGCACGAATGGGTCTTCCGCGAGACGCTCGAAGGTGAGGTCGGGATCCGACGTGCCCATAATATTAATGCCGAACTCCACCTCCCCCCGCGCCACGGCTTGAAGGCCTTCGGTCGCCGGCAGGTCGAGGATACGAAAGCGGATGTTCGGATACTCCTTATTAAATTGCCGAATGACGGTAGGGAGGAAGTAAAAAGCCGCAGTGGGTAGGCATGCGATCGTTACCAATCCACCTCGATTAGGCCCAACGTCACGGACAGCAAACAGAGAGCCATCGAATTCCTCCAGCATGCGTCGAACCAGGGGCACCAATTCTGTACCGAGAGCCGTCGCGGACACGTGCCTGGTCGTTCGCTCCAGGAGGGGTGCTCCGATCGCCTGCTCGAGCTTCTGAATCCGCCGGGTCAACGCGGGCTGTGACAGATGCAACGCATCGGCCGCGCGATGAAAGCTCTCTAACTCAACGACGATCAGGAACGCGCGGAGGTCGAGGATCTCACAATTGATGTTCATAATGCAATAATCCTCAGATTCTTAGCATTTAACAGATCAACGTTTGTTCCGATAATTGGATCAAAGAACGCCAATTGATACGGCGATGACATAATCCTTATGGAAGCACAAGCGATGAACGACCTGTTGGCGATCCCTTGCGTACTGATGAGAGGCGGAACCTCGAAAGGTCCCTTCTTTCTGGCATGCGATCTTCCGGTTGATACTCACGAACGCGACAAGATCCTGCTTTCAGTGATGGGTTCAGGTCATCCCCTGCAGATCGATGGCATCGGTGGCGGCAATCCCGTCACAAGCAAGGTGGCCATAGTTGGCCCCGCCAGCATTCCGGGCGCCGACGTGGATTATCTTTTTGCGCAGGTGCGGGTCGATCAACAGATCGTTGACACCTCCCCGAACTGCGGCAACATGCTCGCTGCGGTCGGCCCTTTCGCCATCGAGGCGGGGCTCGTTCCGGCTCGAGGGGAAACGACGCTCGTCCGGATCCACAATGTCAACACTGGCAAGATGATCGAAGCCGACGTTCCGACGCCGAATGGCAACGTCTCCTATCTCGGCGAAGCGGCGATCGACGGTGTTCCGGGCAACGCAGCGCCGATCGCGCTGACCTTCATGGACGCAGCCGGCGCGCGCACCGGACAGCTCTTTCCCACTGGCAAGCCGATCGATTCGATCGACGGTGTGGCTGTCACATGCATCGATTGCGCCATGCCGATGATCCTGATCGAGGCCGACTCGATCGGCGCTACCGGCTTTGAGTCAGCGGCTGAACTCAACGCCGATAGGAAGCTGCTTGACCGGTTGGAGAAGCTGCGCATCGCCGCCGGAGAACGGATGGGCCTTGGCGACGTGCGGAACCAGGTGACCCCGAAGCCCGTGCTCATTTCCCGGCCAAAGTCAGAAGGAGATGTCAACGTGCGCTATTTCATGCCGCATCAATGTCACCCTTCGCTTGCCACGACCGGGGCCGTGGGAATTGCCACCGCCTGCATCCATGAAGGCACCATTGCTTCCCTTCTCATCGGCACGCGCAAGCCGCCGGTGGTGCTTTCGATTGAGCACCCGAGCGGCCACCTGGACGTCAGGCTTCATGAAAGGGACGGCAAGGTCGTTGCCGGCATCCTTCGCACCGCTAGACGGTTGTTCGAAGGACATGTCTTCGCAAAACCTGTCACGCAACTGGGTTGCGCGGCATAATGATCGTGGCCGCCGGGAGGGCGCCACCAACAGGAGGAGAATATCATGCACAAGCTCATGCTCGCCCTCGCGGCAACCGTCGCCTCTGCCGGTTCGGCGTTGGCGGATCCCGTCCGCATCAGCGTCGGTTCTTACAATCTCAACAATCTTCCCTTTCCGGTTGCGCAGGGGCTCGGCCTTTATGAGAAGGAGGGCTTGGAGGTGACGGTAGAGAACTTTGCGTCGGGCGGCTCGAAGACGCTTCAGGCGCTTGTTGCCGGCTCGACGGATATCGCCGTCGGCTTCTACGACCACACCATCCAGATGCAATCTCAGAAGAAGTCCGTCGTGGCGTTTGTGCAGCTCGCACGCAATTCCGGGCTGGTGCTGGCTGGGGGCAAGGACAGCACGTTCGACCCGGCAAAGCCGGAAACGATCAAGGGCGCGAAAATCGGGATCACTTCGCCGGGCTCGTCTTCCGATTTCTTCGTCCGCTACTACCTGCAGCGCAACGGCTTGTCCGGGAACGACGTCTCGCTGATCGGCGTCGGCTCCGGGTCTGCGGCCGTGGCGGCCCTTGAACAGGGCAAGGTCGACCTCCTCGTCAACTACGACCCGGCAGCGACCTTCATCGAGGCCAAGGGCGTCGGCAAGATCCTGATCGACGGGCGCAGCGATGACGGTGCCAAGGCGATCTATGGCGGGATTTACCCAACCTCCGTCCTCTATGCCACGCAGAGCTATATCGAGGAAAATCCGGAGACCATCCAGAAGGTCACGAACGCGACGGTCACGGCGCTCGAGTGGATGAATAGCCACTCCGCGGAAGAGATCGTCGAAAAGCTGCCGAAGGAATTCATCTCCGGCGATCGTGACACCTACATCAAGGCGGTCGAGAACGCGAAGGCGATCTTCTCAAAGGACGGGCGCATCAACGAGGACGATATCAAGACTCCGCTCGCCGTCCTTAAGAGCTTCAACGAGAAAGTCGCTGCGGCTGAAATCGACCTTACGAAAACCTATACGAACGAGTTCGTCGGCAAGGTCCCGAACGTCGCCGCCAACTGACAGGAGGAGATCATGGCATTGGCCATAGTGAATACCGCACCCCCGACGGACAGTCTCGATCAAGCAAAGCCGATGGTTTCCATCGACTCGGTCACCATGGCCTTCGGAGCCTACGTGGCCGTGCAGGATGTGAACTTGAGTGTTTCCGATGGTGAGTTCCTCGCCATCGTTGGCCCCACGGGCTGCGGCAAGAGCACAATACTCAATGCGATTGCCGGCCTCCTGAAACCAGCGAGTGGCACCGTCTCAATTGATGGTCAGCCGGTGCGCGGGGTCCAGAACGACATCGGTTATCTGTTCCAGCAGGATGCGTTGCTTCCGTGGAAAACCGCGATCGAGAACGTGGAACTCGGCCCCATGTTCAAGGGTGTCGGCGCTGCCGAACGTCGCGAGCAATCGATGAGATGGCTGGCGAAAGTCGGCCTGAAGGGGTTCGAGCATCGCTATCCGCATCAGCTATCAGGGGGTCAGCGCAAGCGCGTGCAGATGGCCCAGGCGCTGATCACCGGCCCCAAGGTCATCCTGATGGACGAGCCCTTTTCCGCACTCGATATCCACACCCGTCACCTGATGCAGAACGAGCTGCTGCGGCTTTGGCAGGAGGAGCCGCGCGCCGTGGTGATGATCACACACGACCTTGAGGAGGCAATTGCCCTCGGTGATCGGGTCGTGGTGCTGGCCGCCGGACCACGCTCGCGTGTGATCGACAGCTTCCCCGTCGTTCTCGAACGCCCGCGCGATGTCGCCGAAATCAAGCTCGATCCACGCTTCATGGATCTTTATCGCAACATCTGGTCGTCCCTGCGCGGCGAAGTGGAGAAAAGCTATGAACGCCATGACTGAACGCCTCATCCAAGTCGTACTGCTGGTGGCAATTGTGGGCGGCTGGCAACTCGGTGTCACGGCCGGTTTCATCGATGTCTTCTTCTTCCCGGCTCCGGTCGACATCTTCAACCAGGTGGTATCCTGGTTGGTGGACGCCAGTTTTTATAGCCATGTGGCCATCACCTTGACCGAAACCGTGCTCGGCTATCTGGTTGGAACTGCACTTGGCGTGGCAGCAGGCGTCTGGCTCGGCCTCAGCAGCTCGGCCGCGCGCATTCTGGACCCTTTCATCAAGGGCTTGAACGCGATCCCCCGAGTCGTCCTTGCTCCTATCTTCGTACTCTGGCTGGGCCTCGGCCTCTGGTCCAAGGTGGCGCTCGCCGTGACCCTGGTGTTCTTCGTGACCTTCTTCAACGCCATGCAGGGCGTTCGCGAAGTCAACCCGGTGGTCCTGTCTAACGCCCGCATTCTCGGAGCCAAGCGGTCGGATCTTCTTCGCCACGTCTACTTCCCGGCCGCGGCAAGCTGGATTCTGTCTTCGTTGCGCACTTCCGTCGGCTTTGCCGTCGTCGGTGCGATCATCGGCGAGTATCTCGGCTCCTCCGCCGGGCTTGGCTATCTGATTGCTCAAGCCGAGGGCAATTTTGATGCGGTCGGCGTCTTCGCAGGCATCCTGATCCTGGCGATCTTTGTCCTGATTATCGACAGCATCCTGGACGTCGCCGAGAAGCATCTCATCAAGTGGCGACCGAGCGCTTCCGAACGGCCTGCGTGACGATCCTGAGCGGCAACTGAGAAGCCTAATAAGCGTTCTCCCTTTTAGCCAGAAGGGAGAACGCAGGCGTTCTGAGCACTCACTGGACGCAAAAGCCCCATACCGCCTGGATAGGCTTTCGGCATCGTACCGACCAAGTACCCGCTCCTGACGCTCCTAGGGCGTTCAGAACATAGGTGGCAACGCGAACGCTCCATTCGACGGCCGAAAACCGGCAGTCCGTATGTCTTCCTATCCCTCGCCCGCAACCTTTGAGGATCCTTGTGTGACACCCCGCAATGGCGCGCGCTGGTGATCGAGCAGTGCAAGAGCTTTGGTCTGCGGAACAGATCGCCGGTCGTCTGAAGATCTGCCGTTCTCAATCGTCCGAATGAAGCTAGTCTCCAGTCTTTGCCGCGGTGACCGTGAATTGCCTTACTTCAGCCGCCTCTCAAAAGCGGAGCGCAATTTTTTTGGGAAAGGCAGCTTACAGGATCGGACCAGCTATTCGGGATGCGAATACTGATCGTTTTCGCGCCGATAAAGTCGAGAAGCGACGCACCGTATATGCGACGCACCAACACCACAGCAGCCACCGATGATCGAGGCTCCGCTCTCCGCCCAAACACAGGCAAAGCTAGAATATCGGTCAGCTGAGAGGTCATCTCGAACGGAATGTAACGTTTCGTTTGCCGCTCCCCCTTCATCGGACCCGAATGCATTCGCATAAACACCTATATCAAGGGAAACGCCCAAATAGCCGAAAACCCCCGAGGCCTCCTCGACCGCTGCCTGCATAACTTCGGGACGGCTGCAATTGAAGAGGAGTGCCTGAGCTCCCGACCCGGCAATCCATCGCGCAGCATCGGCCAGGCACTCCCCGGAACGCAGGGCTGCCGGGCTTGGCTCCGTGCCTGGCCTGTCTTCAAGCGTGAAGGATATCCAGAACGGTTTACCGGTGCTCGCTATCGCCTGTTGGACTGACTCGGCTTCGGCCACGAGGCTCAGGGTTTCACCTAGCCACAGATCAACGTAGGGCGCGAGTTCTTCGACCAATACGCCAAGATAGTCCTGCACCCGCTCCGGTCTGAAGAGTTGCGGCTCGTACGAGCCAAAGATCGGAGGCAGAGATCCGGCGACGAGTACTTTGCGATCTCTCGCACTATCGGCTGCTGCGCGCGCCAGACTTCCAGCAAGAGCAATCAGCCTGCGGCCCTCTGCCCGAAAACTCTCCTCACCGATATGAAACGGCACCAATGCGTAACTATTGGTGGTGATGACATCGGCGCCCGCGACGATGAACTCCTCATGCACGCGCCTGACAACTTCCGGAGCCTCCATTAGCGCCAGCGCTGACCATTCGGGCTGCCTTAGGTCCGCTCCAAGTCGTACAAGTTCGCGGCTCATGCCGCCGTCGAGAATTCTAATGGGTTTCATGGCTTATACCTTTTTAGCCCGGCTCATCGCTTGATCACCGAAGACAATGCGAACGCTGTGAGGGTGTCTCGAACGCCCGGAAGTGCTGATATTTCCTGCCAGATTTCGCGGATGCGGTCGGTGGCGCTCGCTTCGACTCGTACGACGAGGTCAAACTCGCCGCTCATGACGTCGCAGGACACCACCTCCGGCAGTCGTTTGATCGCGTGGAGTACGTCACCGCCGCGCATGCGGTCGTGTCGATACACGAACATCATCGCGGTAACGGCTGCCGCGGGCGGCCTACCTTCGCCAGCGATGATCGTGTAGCCCTGAATAAGACCGTCCCGCTCTAACCGATCAATCCGCTGGCGCACGGCGTTGCGCGACAGATTGACCACCTCCGCCAACTCGGCGTGCGGGATTCGGGCATTTCGGGCCAGCTCGGTCAGGATGCGCTCATCTGCCCGGTCGAGAACCCGCTTCATGGCTGCAGCTCCTCGATAGATGCCTTGGCGGAGTGGAAGGCCTTGAAGGTGCCCGCTTCAAAATCCGTGAGTCTGCAATCTTTTCCAAACTCAGCAGCAGCAGCGGCCATCACGAAGGCCGGCAAGGCGCGCCATTCTGGTGCAGTCAAACGACGAACCTCTTCGTACCCGGCGAGCAAGGGGCGGACGAGCCTATTCTCCAGCATACCGTCCGCTCGCGCGGTCCAGCGCATCAAGACTTGCCCGAGTTCCGCGACCAGAAAGTCGTCGTGGCGCAATCGGAAATTAATGACGCCACTCACGGCCCCGCCGAGGAAGAAGACATTGTCCCGGTTGAGGGCTCCGTGCACCGGGCCTTTCGGAAGGCCTGAGCCCCCTTCATCGAAGGAACGCCTCAAGGTCTGGTGGATGCGCGCGACGCAGCCCCCCAGCGCCCGGCTCTTCTCAGGCGTGATCTCATTCGGTCGTGACCCCGGCATGAAGCCGACAACCGCAACGAGCTTGCCTGACACGGTGACCGTCGCTGCGCCGGCATCTGTTCGGAACGTCGTCGGACAGGGTACGCCTGCGGCAGAAAGGGTTTCCATTGTGCGAAAGGCACGCTCGAGATCGAAGGGATCGGCGCCGCTTTCGAACAATGTAACAATGAACTCACCGCGTTCTGAGCGGAAGAGAAAGGTCGTCTCGGCATCGCCGTCGGCAATGCCGATGACTGAGGTCAGACGTCCCAGGCGGTAGGCCGTGGCGATTTGGCGACACTCGACCTCCGTTAGATCTGTGAACACAGCCATTCTTCCGCTCCCTTCAGTGTCGCCTCGGCTCTCCAAAGATCGTGTCGATCTGTGCCGCAGACAGACCGCTGTCGCGCCCGACCACCTCGCGCAGCGACATCCGTTCAGCAAGTGCTGTACGGGCAAGGGATGCGGCCTTGGCATATCCGACCAATGGATTGAGGGCTGCGGCATGGACAAGCGAAGAGTCGTGAAGCGACCGGCAACGCTCTGCATCGGCCTCGATCCCTTCAATGCACCGGATACGCAGTGCGTCCATGCCTCTCGTCAGAAGCCGCATGGATTGGAGGATGTTGAGCACGATGACCGGCTCCATCGCATTCAACTGGAGTTGCCCGGCACTGGCTGCAAGTGTGACCGTGAGGTCATTGCCGATCACCTGGAAGCCGATCTGGTTCAGCATTTCGGGGATCACTGGATTGACCTTGCCCGGCATGATTGAAGAACCCGCCTGCATCGCCGGAAGCCGGATTTCGCCGAGACCAGCGCGCGGGCCGCTCGACAGAAGGCGTAGGTCGTTGCAGATCTTCGAAAGTTTCACCGAGATGCGCTTGAGCGCGCCCGAGATCGAAACGAAGGCGCCGGTGTCAGACGTCGCCTCGACGAGGTTGCGCGCGGGTCGAAGGGTGACGCCAGAGATGCGAGACAGATGCGCACACGCAGCAACCGAGAACTCCGCGGGCGCGTTGACGCCCGTACCGATCGCGGTGCCACCCAGATTGACTTCGCGCATCAGCTCGGCGGCGCTGAGAAATTGTGAGACGTCTTCTTCCAGCGTCTCTGCGAAGGCTTCAAACTCCTGCCCAAGGAACATCGGAACGGCATCCTGGAGCTGGGTCCTGCCAACTTTCAGGATGTCAGAGAAGGTTTCTCCCTTACATCGAAACGAGGCGGCCAAGGCCGAGAGAGCTGAAGTCAGTTTTTCGCCTTCCCGCAGCACCGTCAGCCGAATTGCGGTCGGATAGACGTCGTTTGTCGACTGGGAAAGGTTAACGTGGTCGTTTGGGTTGACCGCATCGTAGCTGCCGGGCTGCCGCCCCAAGTCCTGCAACGCAAGATTCGCGACTACTTCGTTGACGTTCATGTTGGTTGAGGTCCCCGCCCCGCCCTGCATCATGTCGACCGGAAAATGCGGCGAGAGGATTTCGCCCACAATCAGCCTGCTGGAGGCCCGTTCGATCGCCTGTGCGACGGAAGGAGAGAGAAGCCCCAGTTCAAGATTGGTTGTGGCGGCAGCCTGCTTCACCATTCCCAACGACTGCACGAACTCAGGAAAATCCTGGAGCCTGATCCCGGAGACGTCGAAGTTCTCCGTTGCACGCAGTGTGTGGATACCGATCAGGGCGTCTGCCGGAATCGGCCGGGGTCCGAGCAGGTCAGTTTCGACGCGTGTCTTTGCCATGATTTCCTCCGCAGTCCGGATCAGGCGGTGATAGCTTGGTCGAGGTCGGCAATAAGATCGTCGGTCGCTTCCAGACCGACCGACAGCCGGAACACCCCGTCCCCCGCGAAGCGACGGTAGTCAGCAAGCTGCTCCCCAGTGAGCCCGTAGGTCGATTTCATCATCTCTTGGGTGTCGAGCAGCACGACAATCGAGCGCTGATGTCCGAGGGAGAAGGCATAGTGAGCAACCTTGAGGCGCTCGGCGAGCCTCCGGGACATCGCCGCGGGATCTTGCACCTGGAAGGTCACTACCCCGCCGAACAGATCCATCTGGCGCTTTGCCAAGTCATGCTGCGGGTGGGAAGGCAGGCCGGGGTAGGCCACAGCCGCCACCGTCGGATGATCTTGGAGGAACGTCGCGATCTTTGCCGCGGAGTCAGAGATCGTCCGCATGCGCGGAAACAGCGTGTCGATGCCGCGCAGGATCAGCCAGGCGTTCATGGCCGGCATTGCCGCGCCGAGATATACGCCGGCGCGCGAGCGGACTTTCTCCACCAGTTCCTTGCGTCCGCAAACGACCCCACCCAATGCATCGCCGTGCCCGTTGATAAACTTCGTCAGGGAATGGATGACGAGATCGGCTCCAAGTGTCAGCGGCTGCGTGGCCACAGGAGTGGCCAGCGTTGAATCGACCGACATCAGAGCACCGTGCCTTTGCGCAAGGCCGGCGATGGCGGCAAGATCGGTCAGCCGCAGGATCGGATTGCACGGACTTTCGCAGTGGACGAGCCTGGTATTGGGCTGGAATGCGGCGGCGACCTCCTCGGCGCGCGACATGTTCACCGGCGTCACCTCAATGCCGTAGTCCGGCAATATGCGCCGGGCAAGTTCGTTGGCGCCGGCGTAGCAAACGTCGCTCACAATCAGGTGGTCGCCCTGCTTCAAGAAGGTAAGGAACGTTGCGCCAATTGCCGCAACGCCCGTTGCCGTGGCAACCGCGTCATCGGCGGCTTCGAGTGTGGCAAGCCGCTGCTCCAGCTGCCGCACCGTCGGATTGGTCCAGCGCGCGTAGAGGAACGGCAGCGCGGTCAGATCGTCGACCCCATCCGCGGAAAAAGCTCCGTCACCGGGTGTCAACACATTGTTGACGGACATGGAAACGTTGGGGGCGATGGCCTTCGTCGAGGGATCGATGACGAGCCCGCCGGTCAGAGCGAGGGTTTCGGGACTGAGACCCGTTGCTGCGCCGGGCATGCGCATATTCGCGTGCGGCTCGCGCTCCAAAAAGGCTGGGTGTCTTGTTACCATCTCAGTATCCTCCTGGGCACTCAGTCCCTGACTAGGGAAGGTGGCGTCGTTTTCGCCGCGCATCCCGGTGCTGCGTAAAACGGTCTAGTCGCGAGATCGGCGGATCAGACCAAAAGACCGGCATGCCGCAGGGCATGATCGATTTCCGCCTCCACAGCGGGGGTCACCGTCACGAGCGGCATGCGTACCTCCCGGTGCATGCGCCCCTGGCGCCAGAGGGCATATTTCGGACCCGCCGGGTTTGTTTCCAGGAAAAGCGCGCGGTGCAGTGGCATCAGGCGGTCGTGAAACTCGAGCGCACGACGGAAGTCACCCGCAAGGCACGCGGATTGGAACTCCGCACAAAGTCGCGGCGCGACATTTGCGGTCACGGATATGCAGCCGTGTCCACCATGCGCCATGTAGCCAATGGCTGTGCCGTCCTCGCCCGATAGCAGATTGAATTCTCGACCGCAGGCCATGCGTTCCAACGAAGGACGCAGGAGATTGGCGGTGGCGTCCTTGACGCCGATTATGTTTCGGCAATCCCGTGCCAGACGGGCAAGCGTTTCCACGGAGACGTCGATGACGCTGCGCGGCGGTATGTTGTATGCAATGATCGGAATGGACACCGCCGCGTCAATGGCGCGGAAATGCTGGTAGAGCCCCTCTTGCGTCGGTTTGTTGTAATAGGGCGCGACGATAAGCAAAGCATCGGCGCCCGCTGCCTGCGCGTGCCGTGAAAATTCGATCGCCTCGTCAGTGCTGTTGGATCCCGCGCCCGCGATCACCGGGATCCGTCCCCTTGCGATCTCCACAGTCAGTTCAACCACGCGCTTGTGCTCGGCGTGTGAAAGGGTCGGGCTCTCTCCGGTCGTTCCGCACGGGACGAGACCGTGGGTGCCTTCGGCAATCTGCCAAGCGACGAGCGATCGGAAGGCCTCTTCATCAACCTTCCCGTCTTGAAACGGCGTGACAAGCGCCGTGATCGATCCTTTAAACATCGCGATCTCCGTTTAACTTCTACCGGCGGCGTCAGCGCCGTATCGGCACCTGCATCTCGACGATGCGGAAGGCGCGCGTGATGATGAGGGTGAGGCAGACATAGAAGACGGTGACGACGACCAGAGGCTCGTAGACGAGCAGCGTGTCCTGCCTGATCTTGTAGGCGACGGCATAGAGATCCATCACGGTGACGGTGAAGGCGAGCGGTGTCGCCTTCAGCTGGAGCACCACCTCGCCGGCGATCGTCGGCAGGGCGATGCGGATCGCCCGTGGCAGCCATATTCGCCGCAAAAGGGTCCATCGCGTCATGCCGAAGGCGCGTCCGGCTTCCAGTTCTCCCTTTGGAACGGCGAGCAACGCGCCGCGCAGCACCTCCGCCTCGTAGGCCGCGTAATTCAGCGTGAAGCTCACCGCCGCGAAGAAGAAACCCTCGCGCACAATCGGCCAAAGGTAGCTTGAGCGCAGGCCGGGGATCATAGGCAGCAAAGACCCGACGCCGTAGTAGAGCAGCCACAATTGGATGAGCAGGGGCGTACCACGCAAGCACGTGCAGTAGGCTTTTGCGCACCATCGCAGCCAATGGGGACCGCTCACTTGCGCGAGCGCAAGGCCGATCGCCAGAACGAAGCCGAGACTGACCGAAATGAAGAGCAGAAGTATCGTCTGTAACGCGCCTGCGGCAATGAGCGGCCAATAATTGGAGACCCAAGAAAAATCCATTGTGCGTCTCCTCAGGCTGGTCTTGCCTGCCCGCGCCGGAAATGGGTCTCCAGGCTAGCGAACACGACATTGGAGGCGACCGTGATCGCCAGATAGATTGCGGCAGCGGCAAGGAAGAACAGGAAATAATGTTTGGTGTTTCCAGCGGCGAGACGTGTTGCAAGCGCCAGTTCCTGATAGCCGACAACGGCGATCAACGCACTGTCCTTGGTGACCGACATCCAGAGATTGGCCATGCCGGGGATTGCATTGGGCATTAACGCCGGCAGAACGATCCGGCGGAAGCGCAGCCAGGGTCGCATGCCGAAGGCGCTCGCGGCTTCGATCTGGCCCGCGGGAATGGCAAGGATTGCACCGCGCAGCACCTCGGTCATGTAGGCGCCCTGCACGACCCCGAGCACAAGAACAGCGGCGAGGAAGCCGTTGATTTCGATTGGCGGGAAGCCGAGTGCGGAAAGCAGCCTGTTGATGCCATCCGTCCCGGCATAATAGAGGCCAATGATCAGGATCAGTTCCGGGATGGCGCGCACGGCCGTCGTATAAAGATCAAGCAAGGTGGCGACAGCACGGCTCCCCTTGAGTTTGCCAGCCGCAGCCGCGAGCCCGATCAATATGCCGACCACATACGCTCCGAGCGAAATCATAACAGTCGAGGCCGCGCCCGAAAGCAGCACCCCACCCCATCCCGGTGGGCTGGGCGAAAGCAGTTCGAAAATGGATAAGCTTGTCTGCATGAACAACAGCTCCGCGGCGTCCGAGCAGGATCATTGGGCTCGAACGCTTTGTCGTTGAGAGGGTGCAATCGGCGGAACAGCGGGTCGCCTTGACGCCCGCTACGTCGGCTATTCGCCGTAGGGATCGAAGTTGAAATACTTCTTGGAAATCTCGGCGTATTTTCCGTTAGCTCGAATGGCTGCGATAGCGGCGTTCAACCTGGCGAGCAGCTCGACATCTTCTTTGCGCAATCCGCCGCCGATTCCTTGCCCCAGAACATCAGGGTCATCCTGGACATTACCCTTGTCCTCGCAACAATCCTTGCCAAAATCCGATCCAAGGAATGTCATCAGCGGAATGGAGTCGCCGAACACGTAGTCGACGCGGCCGACTGAGAGGTCCTGGAAAGCCTCATCCAGCGTGGCATATGTCTTCTCGTCGGCCACGCTCGCAAAGTGCTTCTTGTAGTATTCGGTCTGGACCGTGGATACCTGGATGGCAATCGTTTTGCCGGCGACGTCATTGGCGGTGGTACCGCTTATGCCGTCTTGTGCACCGATCAGTTTGCTTGGTGTGTTGTAGTACTTGTTCGTGAAGGCGATTGTTTTCTTGCGTTCATCCGTGATCGACATGGAAGACCAGATGACGTCGAATTTCTTTGACTGAAGACCGGGAATAAGCCCATCCCAAGACATGTCAACGACCGAGCAGCTTTCCTTCATTTCGGCACAGATCGCATCCATCAGATCGATTTCCCAGCCGATCCATTTGCCCGACGCGTCCTTGGTAAAGAACGGCGGATAGGCTTCGTTCATGATGCCGAAGCGCACTTCCGCACTCGCGCCGGCACCCGAGGCGAGAAGAGCTGCTCCGGCAATAAGGTAAATTGCGGTCTTCATGTCAGTTCCCTTTCGTTATTGGTTGGTGCACGGCCACGCTCAATGGCGTGACGAGCTCGTGAATTCGCGACACCGGGCGCTGATCGGAGCGCCAAAGATTTGCTCCGGTTTTCCCTCTTCCTCGACGCGGCCTTGATGCAGGAACATCACGTGGCTTGAGACGTCGCGCGCGAACTTCATCTCATGCGTTACGAGCAGCATCGTACGGCCCTCTTCCGCGAGATCTCGGATGACCTTGAGGACTTCACCAACGAGTTCGGGATCAAGAGCTGACGTCGGTTCGTCAAACAGCATCACCGACGGATCCACGCACAGTGCCCGCGCTATTGATGCGCGCTGCTGCTGCCCACCTGACATGAAGGCGGGGTAGACGTGGCGTTTTTCGTAGAGCCCAACTCTATGCAGCAGCGCTTCAGCTTTCTCGGTCGCCTGCCTGCGGCTCATCCCGAGCACGTGGACTGGCGCTTCGATGACATTCTCAAGGACAGTCATGTGTGCCCAAAGATTAAAGCTCTGGAAAACCATGCCGAGACCGGTCCGGATGCGCTCCACTTGCCGCCAGTTGGCAGGATGTACGCGACCGGCCGATCCAGTCTTCATCAGAACTTCCTCACCGTTGATGACGAAACGGCCGCGGTCCGGGACCTCCAGAAAGTTGATGCAGCGAAGGAAGGTGCTCTTGCCGGATCCTGACGACCCGATCAGCGAGACGACATCCCCCTTGCCCGCGGCAAGTGAAACGCCTTTCAGCACCTCGTGGGTTCCGTAACTCTTGTGTACGTCGTCGACGCGCAGTGCGCCTGAAATGCTGGCTGTCATTGGTTCCCCACTCTTCGTGGCTTGTTAGGGCGCAATTTAGCAATCGCTTGCGCGGCGTTGCCGCACAATCGTATCTTTTTGAGGATTTTTTCCGCGGCATGCCGCTGGCCGCCGCCGCTTTTCCGCGTCACTGCCCGTTAATGCAGATCACCTTGGGTTGGGTCATGTCCTCATAGGCAAAGCGCACGCCTTCGCGGCCCATGCTGCCGTGCTTGAAGCCTCCGAACGGCATGGCGTCAAACCGGTAGTCGGAGGAATCGTTGATCATGACTCCACCGGCCTCGATACCGGCTGCGGCCTCAAGGGCCACGGCAAGATTGTTGGTGAAGACGCCGGCGTGCAGGCTGTAGTCCGGTTCGTTCGCCAGTCGGATCGCGTCCGCAAGCGTCTCAAAGTGCTCGAGGATCGCAACTGGTGCGAAAACCTCCTCCTTCCAGAGACAATTGTCGCGCGGGACGCCTTCAAGCACGGTTGGGTGGTAGATGGCCCCTTCGCGGCGATGGCCGCAGAGTAGCTTTGCGCCAGCAGATAGAGCTCTTTCCACGGCCTTTTCGGTCCGTTCGGCCGCGGCGGCGGAAATCATGGGGCCGACATCGGTACTTTCAAGGCGCGGGTCTCCAGCACGAAGGCCGCTGGTGCCGGCGACAAATGCCCCTCGGAACTCTTCATAGCAGGCGGCTTGAACGAGAATGCGTTGCGTGCCGATGCAGTTCTGGCCGGCGGCCCAGTATGCGCCCGAAATGCAGCCATCCACCGCCTTTTGAACGTCGCTGTCCGCCATGACGATTACCGGAGCATTGCCGCCAAGGTCCATTGCGAGCTTTTTCAGACCGGCCGTACGCGTGATCGCCTCGCCGGTCGCAAAGCCACCGGTGAACGACACCATGCGGACATCGCGGGCTGAGACAATGGCGCGCCCGAGATCCGCGCCGCCGACAGCGACAGTGACGATGTCCTCCGGCAGGCCCGCTTCGATCAACGTCTCAACCAGCTTGAGGGCGGAGAGCGGGGCAAGCTCCGATGGCTTCAGAAGCACCGAATTGCCGCCCGCGATTGCCGGGCCAAGCTTGTGCGCAACCAGGTTCAACGGATCATTGTAGGGGGTGATGGCGGCAATGATTCCAAGCGGTTCGCGTGTGAACCAGCCTTGGCGCGCCTCGGAGCCCGCGTAGGCGTCGAACGGAATGATCTCGCCGGCGTTGCGCTTGGATTCCTCCGCAGAGAGCTTCAGCGTGTTCACGCAACGCGATGCCTCCTTGCGGGCCTGCGTAATCGTTTTGCCCGCCTCGCAGACAATCGTGCGAGCGAAATCCTCCAGTTGCTCCAAGACGAGCCGCGCTGCTCCTTCAAGAACGGCGGCCCGGCGGTGCCTGGGCAGCGTTCGCGACACCACCGCCCCCCGCTTGGCACGTTCAAGTAGGGCGACAACGTCATCGGACGTGCTGGCTCTGACGCTTCCGACAACTGTGCCGTCATAAGGATTGAAAACGTCGATCGATTCCGCAGTCGGGGTAACCTGAAGCTTGACGTTTGTCATTCCGCGGCCTCCTTGATCGAACCGGCCGAGGCTGAGCGGTGGATAGCAATGATATCCGAGAGAAGAGCATAAGCGGTCTCGATCCGGCCAGCTCCCGGACCCGTTACCGTTACTGAACCGAGCATCTCAGTGGTGAAGGAGACCGCGTTGATAGCGCCACTCACTCCCGCGAGCGGGTGCGCGAACGGCAGACGGCGCGGCGCGACCGATGCCTCGACGCTACCATTCTCGAGACGCGCTGCTGAACCGATCAGCTTCCACCGGTATCCCTCTTTGGCGGCTGCCTCGATGTCCACGGTGGTGAGCGCGGAAATTCCTTCACAAGAGACATCAGCCGGTTTGAGCACTGCGCCCAGCAGTTCATTTGCCAGAATGACTACCTTGAGACGAACGTCGTAGCCTTCAACATCAGCGGTCGGATCGGCCTCGGCGTAACCAAGCGCCTGCGCCTCTTGAACCGCCTCGGTAAAACCGAGTCCAGCCTCCATGCGACCGAGGACGAAGTTCGAGGTGCCGTTGAGGATGCCTTCAAATCCACCGAGGCCAGCCCCGGCAAGTGCGTTCTTCGCCAGGCGTATGACGGGTGTTCCGCTCATGACGGCCCCCTCATACTCGAAATGGACCCGGTTACGACCAGCCAGCGCCTTGAGGTCGGCGGCTGCAAGCGCCACCGGACCCTTATTGGTGGTTACAATATGCTTGCTGCTCTCGAGCGCCCAGCGGCAATGGGAAACGGCCGGCTCTCCGTCATGGGGGTTCGTGAATGTGGCTTCAACAACGATGTCTGCAGGCGCCTGGCGGATGACCCTTTCGTTGTCAGCTTCCGCGGATCCACCGGAAAGCCTGGCGAAACCGCCCCTCTCGAAATTGGTCTCGACGAGCATTCGTGCGTCAATGCCGTTTCGCGACACGACGGAGCCAAGGTTGAGATCGGTCACTGCGACAATGTTGAGCCGGAAGCCGAGTTCCGACTGCCAGAGGTCGTTTCGCTCGGCCACGAGCTGCGCGAGGGCGCGGTTCACTCCACCGAATCCGATAAGAGCTATGTTGTACTGTACCATGTCGGTTCCTCATCCTGGGCGATGAGAAGAGCATGCCGGCCGCCAATCCCAGCAGGAAGGTGCCGAAATGGCCAAAGATCTGGCCGCTTTGACAAGGGAGCGTGACAACTGCGCAAATGTGGCAGAAGCGTGGTAGTGCAGAGGCGGCCACGAAAATGCCTAGGATGAGAGAATGGAACCGATTGACGATTTCGATCGCAGGATTTTGAGCATCGTTCAGGTTGACTGCCAGATGAAGGCGGAGGCCATCGGCGACTTAGTAGGGCTGTCCGCATCAGCCGTGCAACGGCGCCTGAAACGGATGCGGGACTTAAACATCATTACCGCCGAGATTGCCCTCATCGACCGCAAGGTCGCCGGAAATCCGATGACGTTTATCGCCGGAATGGAGATTGAACGGGAGAACTACGACGCCCTGTCGAAGTTTCGCGTCTGGCTTGCCAAGCAGGAGCACATTCAGCAGGTCTACTACGTGACCGGTGCAGTGGACTTAATCGCCATCATTACTGCCCGGGATGTGGGTCAGTACGACGAGATCACGGCCAATTTGATGTCAGAAAACCCGCAGATCAAGCGCATCCACACCAATGTCGTGCTGAAAGACATTAAGCTCGGAATGTTCGTACCGGTCGAAGGCTAGTCCAAGCGCTCCCGCGTCCACAGGACGCAGGCCGCGGACGTATACGATTGTGAACGTGTCGAAGATCCGCCCGTTTACGGATGCTTTCGTACCCGGGCATCAGGATTTGATCCCGCTATTGCAACGCAAGGACGGTCAATGATGCGACGAGCGACGGCACCATGACGACGAAGCCGATCCTCATGAAGGCCCATGCTCCGATCTCCAGCCCCTCGCGGCGAAGTGCTGTAAGCCAGAGTATCGTGGCCAGCGAGCCGGTGACGCAAAGGTTTGGGCCGAGATCGACGCCGATCAGCACCCCGCCAGCGACCTTGTCGGAGACATCAGCCAGTTGAACGGCACTTCCAGCGACCAGCCCGGCCGGCAGGTTGTTTACGAGATTGGAAAGCAGAGCTACCAGCACGCCAGCGCCAGCGACAGACCAGGTCGGAGATGTCGAAGCATTCTGGGAAAGGTATTGCGAAAGATTGTTGATCAGTCCCGACTGGTTCAATGCCTCGACGACGATAAACAATCCGGCGACCAGCGGCAAAACGCTCCACGAAACCCCCTTTATCGTCCCCACAGGACTTTGCCGGGTGATGAGCAAGACCGCGGCCGTTGCCACGCACCCGGCAAGAAACGTTGGCAAACCGAGATCGAAATGCAGTACCGAGGCGGCAAGCAGGATGGCGGCCGTGCCACACAAGGCAAAGCCAGCCAGCTTCCCGCTCGCTGACAACGGCACAGCCTGTATATCGAAGGCAACGCTATCGGCTCTGATGACCGAGCGCTGGGTCCAGTACAATGCCAGGAACGTCACAAAAATGGACGCAATCGCAGGCAGACCAAAGATTGCGAGCCAGCGCGAAAGCGGCGGCATATTGCCGCCCCCGAAAATCACCAGATTGGCCGGATTTGAGATCGGAAAAACGAAGCTCGCTGCATTGGCGATGAAAGCACAGATGAGCAGATGTGGCATGGGATCGCGCACCTTGGCTGCCTTGCAGGCCGCATATACGGCTGGCGTCAAAACCACCGCCGTTGCGTCGTTCGACAGTAACGCAGTGACTATAACGCCGACGGCGAAAATCAGAACGAACAGCCTCCTAGACGAGCCCTTGGCACGTGTGGTCGTGATCGAAGCAAGCCAATCGAACAGTCCTTCCTGACGTGCGAGTTCGGAAAGTAGCATCATGCCGATCAGGAAAAGATAAACGTCGATACCCTTTGCGACACCGATCCACGCCTCGGCAGGGCCAATCAGACCAAGCCCTACGAGCAGCAGGGCGCCACCGACAGCCCATATCGCTTCCGGCCAGGCAAAGGGYCGGGTGATGACGCCGAGCGCAGTCAGTCCGGCTACACCCCAGGTCATGGCAAGTGCATTCATCGTATTTCCAAACCCAATTTCGGCCCTGATACCGACATACTCGCGGCATCCATATCGTTATTGTGCGGCGAAGCAATGATCTTCGGTTCAACAATGAAGGCTGCGACATCACACGCGGCAACGCCGTTCAGGCTTGGCGGACTGCGATCCAACGCCACGCGTCGATAGTCCGTACACCGGTCGCGGCGCCACCGAGAGTTTTAGCCACCCCATATCCTGAAGCAAACCGGGTCCTACAAGCAGGCAAGCAACGCCATCCAGGATACGCCGGAGATGGTCGCCAAGAACTGCGGTCGTTTCCTTACGCAGACAAAGCGGCGCTTGCTGCCAGGATTTTGAATCAGGTATCGGAAGCAGCATAGTCTCCGCAATCTTTCCCGACAATTTGATAGGTGTAGCACCTAGTGCTATATGAAGCGAAGTTCCATTGAGCAATCCCGGAGTCGCGGAAATTATCTGAATTTAAGATAACTGAAAATCAGATATAAATGAAGCCCCCATCTCAAGGCTGGTGGGAAAATCGTGGCCAAGACTCTCGGTACGGCACGGCATAGAGCGCTGATCGCGCTACTTATCGCAAAGCGTGAGGCCGCAGGACTCACGCAAACAGAACTTGCGGCAAAGTTGGGGGAGTATCAGTCCTTTGTGGCGCGCCTTGAAAGTGGCCAACGTCGCGTGGACGTCGTCGAGTTCCTGGAGTTCGCCGACCTCTTAGACTTCGACCCTCTCGACGCACTGGTTGAGCTCAAGCGCATCAAGGGATGACCGCAGTCATCGCCCCCTGATTGGCATTCCACTCGATACATTATGCGATACTAAGCGCACAGATCGGGAACATTGCATGATCGGTTCAAGTGGCGTGGGTCAAGAAGCGATCAGAGCCCGGCTTGCACACCGGACCCTGTACGCAATACGCAATCCCGAGGAACTTAAGTAGGGCTACGCCACCGCGATCTTCGGCGGCTGCCACGAGCCGTCGATGATCGCGTCCTTACCCCAATAGGCACGGATATAGAGCGAGAAGGCTCCGTCCGGCGCCGGAAGCCAGTTGCTCTCCTTGTCGGCGCCGGGGCTTTTCGCGCCGGCATAAAGGGTCAACGAGCCGTCGGCATTGCGCTTCAGGCTCTTGTTCTTGGTGCCGAGCGAGTAGCGCTTGAGATCGTTCGGATGGAAAAAATGCTCTGCGGTGTAGAGCGTCAGCGACCAGAACCCATTGACCGGCGGCTCCTCGCCGGCGGCAAAGGTGATCGCATAGGTCTTGGAGCCTTCGAGTTCCTTTCCGGCGTCGTCGTAGTCCGTGTAGAAATATTGGGTTTCGTTCGGCTTGTTGTCGAACATGTTGGATTTCGCCGTGCCGGTACGGTCGAAGTAATCGACACCCCACCGGGCATTGTTCAGCGAGCGGTTCCAGCCGTTGCCGGCGGGCACGCCGTTGTGCTCCCAGCGGTGGAAGAGCTGGATGACCTCCTTTTCGGTGGCGACTGCTTCCTCGACCAGCCGTTTCTTGAGTTCCGGGTCCTTGGATGCCGCATCGAGCAATTGCCGGAACTGGGCGTACATCGCCTCCTCACCCGCTTGCGGCGCGACGATCTCCAGAACCTCCGGAAGCTGATCGAAGAAGTTTTCGGGAATCACCCATTTCGTTTCGGCCTTGCCCTCCGACTTGGGGCCCGGGATGTCCGGCGCCTCGCTCCAGTCCACGGTTTTCATCGTGCCGTCGAATTTGGCGAGCGGATAGAAGACGATCTGGTCGATCTTTTCCTGGATGGCTGCCTTGTCCTCCGGCGTGTCGTCTTGGAAGACGCGCGGAATGCCGTTGGCGAGCGACGTTGGCGAGCGGAACACGCCGGTAATGCCCTTCGGGGTGTCGCCCTTCCAGTTCGGGCCGACCAGCAGGTAGAAGCCGGGCTTGCTGCCATAGGGTTTTCCGAGATCGGCGAACTGATCGGTCCTGGCATCATAAAGTGCATAGACCCAGAAACGGTCGCCGAAATCCGGCACCTGTGCCACGACGGGCTCTTTGTCGAGATCGAAGAAACCGAGGCCGTAGACGACGTCCTGGTTCGGGCAGGCGATGAAGGTCTGCGCCGGATCGATATAGTCGCTGAGCATCGCGACCTCGCTGAGCGGTGCGGCGGGGAGCACGCCATTGAGCTTGCCGGCGTGTGGTGCCTTCGTGATGGCTGTCCGGCGATTGATCATGTTCACCATCGGCCACGCCCAAATATAGGCCTGGCGAGCGACGATCGCGGCGTAGGCCGGCTGCATCTTGACGTCGCTGGATGGGTTGGCCAACTCGGCGAAGCTTCGAGACGCGGACGCCGGCGCGTCCTGCGCCTGGGCCTGGCCGGCGGAGGCGACCAGCGAGGCGGCAGGAAGCGTTGCGCCTGCGCCGAGTGCGGCCAGCGAAGCGACGCCAAGGCCACCCTTCATCATGTCGCGCCGGTTGATCTCCGGGCTCTTGCCTGATGTGGTTTTCATGGACAGTTCCTCAAAAAGTCACGGATTGGAATGAGAGAAGGGGCGCGCGTGACGCGCCACCCAACATCACTTCACCTTCACCAGATCATCCGGCTTCCAGGTCTGGTCGAAGAACTCCGTGCCGGTTCCGTAGAGCCGGACGGTGGCCAGGAAGTTGCGGTCGGGCACCGTCTGGATAAAGTTCGAGTCCGGTGCATCCGCGGGCTTGGTCCGGCCGAAATAGAGATCGACCGAGCCGTCGGCATTGGTCTTGACCTTGTTGAAGGCGTTGATCGACGGCAGCAACTGCTTCGTCTCGGGCATCGTGCCATCGGTGATGTTGTAGGCTGTGACCGCCCAGAAGAGTCTCGCCGGCGGGTTCGGCGGCAGGTGCAGCCTGTAGGCGTTGGAGCCGTTGAGGAAATCGCCGTCGGCATCCTTCAGCGCTGTCGGATATTTGGAGCCGGCGTCGAGCGTGCGCATCACCATGGCCGGCGCCGAGGAATAGGCGACCTGGAAATAGGTCGCGCGCTGGTTGACGTCGAGGTAGCTGTCCTGCAGCCATTCCGCCGTCGCTCCGCCCCAGACATTCTGGTACTGCCGGTCCTTGTAATACTTGTTGCGCTCGTCGGGACGGTCGGTCTGGCGCAGTGCCATAATCATCCTCGGCGCAGTCTCGACCGCCTTCTTCAGAAGTTCCTGCTGTTTCGTCGTCGGTTTGAACGGCTGGCCCTTGACGATACCGATCGAGGCGAGCACGCCACGAAGCTCCGGATCGATCGCCGAAACCGGCTCGTAGTCGACGAAGTCCTTGAGCTTGGTCCAGTAGGTGTTGTCGACCGGGTACATCATGTTGATGCGCTTGCCGGAGCCGTTCGGAAACTCCATCGGCTTGACGTCCTTCTCCGTTGCCGACAGCGGATAGATGCGGGTCTGCTCGGCCAGCTTGACGGCGGGCGCCGGATCGGGGCCGTTTTCGCCCTTGCTCATGATCGTGCGGAAGAACAGGAAGACATTGTAGGTGGGCGAGGTGAAGGTGAAATAGCCCTTTGGCACCTCGCCGTCGTAGCCCGGCGGCAACAGCAGGTAAAGGCCGCCACGCGCCCGGTCCGGGCCGACGGCGCCGACATCGGTGATCGTGCGCTGGAAGAAGTCGGTGAACATGCCGATGACGTTTGGCGGGGCGGCGATGACCAGCGGCCCGGTTTCCTTGAGGTCCAGGTAGTTCATCGAATAGATCACGTCGGCATTTGGCGTCGGCACCCAGGCGCGCGCATCCATCCGGTCCTTCCAGATCGGCAGCACATTGTAGCCCTTGCCGAATTCGGCCTCCGATCCGTCGCGCATGCCGATGACGTTCAGCGCCGGCTGCATGGTCATGTAGGCGTGAATGGCGCACTGGTAATAGAGTTCGTCGAGCAGGTTTTCGGCTTCCGTCTTGTCCAGCCACTTGCCGTTGTTGATCTGCTCGACCAGAGGCGGCGCGGCCGCCTGCTGTGCCAGGACCGAAGCGGTTGAAAGAAGAGACGTCGCTGCCGCGACCAGTAATATCGTTTTCAGTCTCATTATCATCTCTCCAAATATTAAGCGCATGAGCGCGGTTTAATCACTCAATCCGTCATAGCCGTCGTCCAACGTCCAACGTCCCACGCTGAGCCCGAAGGCGATCCGTGAAACGAGCTCGGCGATGCTTTGGGCGATGACCGGACGATCCGGCTCGTCATAGAGAAACCACAGGACCTGACCGTACTTGTCCGGAGGTTCGGGACGGAGATCGATGCAGTAGTGGTCGCCGCGCGGACTGCCGAAGAGCGGAAGCCAGCTTTCCGACCAAAACGGCTTTCCCGGACCCTTGCCACAAGCGCCGGCTGACGGAAGGGCCGTGTCGCGATATCTCAGACACAGGTCCTCCCAAGCGACGACGACGAGATCGAGCGGCAGCCAGCGCTGATTGAGGTATAGCGCGGGACTGCCTGCCGGCTGGCCATCGTGGGCGGCATACAATTGCCGGATCTCAGTTGGCAGCCTTCTCCCGAACCTGGCTTCGACACGCTGGATGGCTCCGGGATCCGCGCCTGCTCTCAAAAACGGCAGGCGATCCGGATGGTTGCCGACGACCCAGGCTTCAATGCGCTTCAGTGCCAGAACAGGTTCCAGTAGGCTCGGCATGGGGTATCCTCGGAGGCGCTAAACTCTCGGTTTCCCTGCAATCGGCTTTCGCGACCGAGAATAGGCCCCGCCCCTCTAGGCTCAAGACCATATCCGTGCCAAAACTTGACTGAGCGTGCCAATCTTGAGGTGAATTCAGGACGGATTCCCGATGCGTAATTCGACCATCGAGAGCACCCATTTTTCCAGCCAGGACTTTGACACCTGGCGCGAGAGCATCGATGTCGTCTTCGATGTCGAGCGACCTGAAGACAGCGACTCACCGTTCCACGCGAGCGTAGAGGCCTTCCAGTTGGGCGACATGGTCGTCACCGATGCCATGCTCGGCGCGCAACGCTACACGAGATCGGCTGCCAGAACCCGCAAAGACGGCATGGACCACTTTGTGCTGAATCTCTACCGGACTGGCGGGTGGAGAGCGGATACGACCGGTGGCGAGTTCGTCGGGACAGCGGGCCAGGTGTCCGTGCTCGATCTTTCCGCCGGCCTGATCAGTGACGAACCCGACTGCCATCTCGTCGCCCTGTTCCTTCCGAGGTCGCTTATCGAAGACCGACTTCCTAACCTGGGCGCGCTTCATGGATCAGCCCCGGTCGGCCCCCACTCTCTGCTTCTCGCCGAATACATCGACATGCTGGCCCGACGACTGCCAACCTTGCCCGTCGGCGATGAAACCGCTTTGGCAGAAGCCACATGCCAGATGCTAGCGGCTTGCCTCGCTCCCTCGCTTGTCAATGCGGAGGCTGCGCGCCCCGGCCTCGAGCTCGTGCTGCTGCGTCGCGCGAAACGCTATATCGAGGCTCACCTCGACGCCAGCACGCTAGACGTCGATGCGATTTGCAACATTGTTGGCGTGTCGCGCCGGACGCTTTACCGCTTGTTCGAATCGGAAGGTGGCGTGCTCCGTTACATCCAAAGCCGTCGACTCGAGCGGATCAGGTCGATTTTGGCCAACCCCAGCGATACGCGCCGCATCTCAGACATTGCGGCCGACTTCGGATTTTTGAGAGGCGATCATTTCGCGCGTGTCTTCAAGCAGCAGTTCGGGCAGAGCGCACGTGACCTTAGGCAATCGGTGAAATCAGACGGGCGAACGGATATGGGTCTGGCGGTGCAGGCCCCACACGCTGGATTCGACGATTGGATAAGGCAACTTCCGTCATAGGAGGTTGAACTATTTGCTGCTTGGCACGTTTCTCAGCGTCTGCGAGACGATTCCCTCGCCTTGAAGGGAATTGAACCGTCGACCCCGCCATTCTCGACTTGGGAATGAGTGGCCGCCCCGGTCTCCCTGGCGGCTCGCCTCACGCGAGCGTGTAGGCCGTCTTGACGGTTGTGTAGAATTCGGCGGCGTAGCGGCCCTGCTCGCGCGAGCCGTGGGACGAGCCTTTGCGGCCGCCGAAGGGCACGTGGAAATCGACGCCCGCGGTCGGCAGGTTGACCATCACCATGCCGGCTTCCGC
>NZ_JBFRGB010000022.1:0-95905 GCF_052115125.1 Ensifer sp. 2TAB8
GGAACACCATGCCGACTTCGCGACGCACTTCGTCGATCTTCTTCAGATCGTTGGTGAGCTCGATGCCGTCGACGACGATCTTGCCCTTCTGGTGTTCTTCCAGCCGGTTGATGCAGCGGATCATCGTGGACTTGCCGGAGCCCGACGGGCCGGCAATGACGATGCGCTCGCCCTTCATGACCTTCAGGTTGATGTCACGAAGGACGTGGAAGTCCCCGTACCATTTGTTCATCCCGGTGATTTCGACAGCAACATCCGTCGCAGAAACAGTCATTTTGGAAGCAGTGGCTGTGTTTGCCATGCGATCCTCCCCTCATTTTATCGTTTATGGGCCGTGTCGAGCACGCGTTCCATGAAGCCTGAATAGCGCGACATACCGAAGCAGAAAAGCCAGAATATGAAGCCAGCGAAAATTAGCCCTGAGATCGGCGTGACTGCCGAGGCCCAGTTCGCATCGGTGAAGTTGAAGCGAACGATGCCGAGCAGGTCGAACATGCCGATAATCGAAACCAGCGACGTGTCCTTGAAGAGGCCGATAAAGGTATTGACGATGCCCGGGATCACGAGCTTCAGCGCCTGCGGCAGAACGATGAGGTTCATCTTCTGCCAGTAGCTGAGGCCGAGCGAGTCCGCACCTTCATACTGCCCCTTCGGAATGGCCTGGAGCCCGCCGCGCACCACTTCGGCCATGTAGGCCGAGGCGAAAAGCGAAACGCCGATCAATGCGCGCAGGAACTTGTCGAAGGTGACGCCCTGCGGCAGGAACAGGGGCAGCATGACGCTTGCCATGAACAGGACGGTGATCAGCGGAATGCCGCGCACCAGTTCGATGAAGGCGGTGCAAAGCATCTTGATCACAGGCATGTGCGATCGTCGGCCCAGCGCCAGAAGGATCCCTAGGGGTAGCGACACCGTAATCCCGACGAAGGAAAGAATCAGCGTCACCATCAGGCCGCCCCAAAGCGGGGTCTCGACGTAGGTCAGGCCAAACCACCCGCCTGGAAGCAGGATCAGGGCGATAACCGGTAACACCGCGAACAACAGCACGGCGTTGATGCTTTTGTAAGGAACCTTCGGCATCGCCATAGGCACGAGGAAAAGCACGAAGAGGATGCCGACCAACGTTGGCCGCCAACGCTCATCGAGCGGGTAGCGTCCATAGACGAACTGATCGATTTTTGCGTTGACGAAGGCCCAGCAAGCACCGCTCCAGCCTTCCGGCTGCGTGCCGCCCTGCGCAACCGTCGCGCAGACGCCGCGGCCACCACCGGTCCAGGCGGCGTCGAGAAAGAGCCACTGGATTGCCGGCGGCAGGAGCCAAGCAAGCGCAAGCGCGCTGATAATGGTGAGCACCGCATCCTTTGGCGTTGCGAAAAGGTTTTCGCGCAGCCAGTGGACGACGCCGCCTTCCGCTGCCGGCGGTGAGGACGCCTCGATCATCGAGCCGCGGACGAAAATTCCCTGGTGTGTGTTCATGATCTTATCTCTCCACCAGGGCCATGCGGGCATTGAACCAGTTCATGAACAGCGACGTCGTGAGGCTCAGCGACAGGTAGACGATGATCCAGATTGTGACGACTTCGATCGACTGACCGGTCTGGTTGAGGATCGTGCCGCCGACGGCCACCAGATCCGCATAGCCGATCGCGACAGCGAGCGACGAGTTCTTGGTCAGGTTCAGATACTGGCTGGTGAGCGGCGGAATGATGATCCGCAGCGCCTGCGGAATGACCACGAGACGGGTGGTGAGTCCCGGACGGACGCCGAGCGCATGGGCCGCCTCTGTCTGCCCCTTGGACACGCCGCGAATGCCGGCGCGTACGATCTCGGCAATGAAGGCCGCGCTGTAGAACGAGAGCGCCAGGAACAGTGACAGGAATTCCGGACCGATCACCGAGCCGCCCGTGAGGTTGAACTTTCCGGCGACGGGAACGTCGAAGGTGATCGGCGATCCGGTCGCAAGGAACGTCAACAGCGGCAGGCCGATCACGAGCCCAAGCACGGTCCACAGCAGCGGGAAGCGCTGTCCGGTGGCGTCCTGTTTCTTGTGCGCGTAGCGTGCCACGGCAAAGCTGATGACGATCGCGACGACGAATGCGAACAGCGTGAACTGCGAGCCGTCACCGAAAATCGGTTTGGGGAAGGCGAGCCCGCGGTTGTTGAGGAACATGTTGAACGGAAGCACCGCCGATTCACGCGGTTGCGGCAGGATCGCCAGAACGCCGCTGTACCAGAAGAAGATGACGAGCAGCGGCGGGATGTTGCGGAACACTTCGACATAGGCGAGCGACAGCTTGGCGATCAGCCAATTGTGCGACAGGCGGCCGATACCGACCGCAAAGCCGATGATTGTTGCGGTGAAAATCCCGCAAACCGCGACGAGCAGCGTGTTGAGCAAACCGACGAGCAGGGCACGCTGGTAGGTGGAATCGCTGGTGTATGCGATCAGAGACTGTCCGACGTCGAACCCGGCGCGTCCCCTTAGGAAGTCGTAGCCGGAAGCAATATTCGCCCGCTTGAGGTTTTCCATCGTGTTGTCGGCAACCCAGTAGACGAAGGCAGCGAGAACGATGAGGGTGATGACCTGATAAAAGATGCCGCGGACCTGTGGATCGTTGATGATCGACCCCGACGGTTTGCTTTTCTCAGGCGTAGTTGTGACGCCAATCGCCATGCAATGCCTCTTTCCCCTTTTCACCCTTTTGGGTGTTTTTATAGTTGGGAAGGGGAAGCGATGGCCCGCTTCCCCCAGTCGTGTCAGATCGTCTTAGCGGACCGGCGGGGCATACTGGATGCCGCCCTTGTTCCACAGCGCGTTGAGGCCGCGCTCGATCTTGAGCGGGCTGCCCGCGCCGATGTTGCGATCGAAGACTTCGCCGTAGTTGCCGACGGCCTTGATGATGTTCACGGCCCATTCGTTGGTGAGGCCGAGGTCCGTGCCGATCTTGGAGTCAGCTTCGACGCCGAGGAAGCGCTGAACGTCCGGGTTGGTGGACTTCTTCATTTCCTCGACATTTGCCTGGGTGATGCCGAATTCTTCGGCCTGGATCAGCGCGTAGTGCACCCAGCTGACGATATCGAACCACTGGTCGTCGCCCTGGCGAACGGCCGGACCAAGCGGCTCCTTCGAGATGATTTCCGGCAGGATCATGTGATCGTCGGGCTTCGACAGCGTCAGGCGCAGCGAATAGAGGCCCGACTGGTCGGTGGTGTAGACGTCGCAACGACCGGCGTCATAGGCGGCGTTCACTTCTTCGAGCTTTTCGAAGACCACCGGATTGTACTGGAGGTTGTTGGCCTTGAAGTAGTCGGCAAGGTTGAGTTCGGTGGTGGTGCCGGTCTGCACGCAGACGGCCGCGCCCGAAAGCTCAAGGGCCGACTTGACGTTCAGGCTCTTGCGAACCATGAAGCCCTGGCCGTCATAATAGTTGACCGGGCGGAAGTTGAAGCCGAGCGCGGTGTCGCGGTTGATCGTCCAGGTGGTGTTACGGGCCAGAACATCGACCTCACCGGACTGCAGTGCCGGGAAGCGTTCCTTGGCCGAAGTGGGCGTGTACTTTACCTTGCTGCCATCCGCGAAGATCGCGGCGGCGATTGCCTTGCAGTAGTCAACATCGAAACCGCTCCAGTTGCCCGAAGCATCCGGTGCCGCGAAGCCGGCAAGGCCGGTATTCACGCCGCACTGGACAAAGCCCTTGGCCTTTACGTCATCAAGGGTAGCGCCCGAAGCCGCCTGTGTGCCAATCCCCAAGACAGCAGCGCCAACGAGAGCTGTCAGAATTCTTCTTGCCATTTTTAGAACCTTTTTCTGTTGTCGTTAGTTCCCGTCTGCACCGGCGCCTCTCCTGGCGCGTGCAGTCTCCGCCACCCTCCTGGCGCGAGTACAGACTATCTCATGCTCAAATTCCATGAGGGTCAAGAGAGGCCGCCGATTTTCTGGTTTTGCATGTGAAAAACCCGAAACAAGCCAGAAAGTTAGGCAGATTTGGGGGGGTAACGGGCACACTCTGGGCGAAAAATCACCAGAAGCGGCTCGGCGGCGGCCAAAATCGCACTCCTTGATTTTTGCCACTTGACCGCGGTTGTAGCTCATTCGAAGAGTTCTTCTTTCGAAAATCAGAAGCGGAACATGCAATGGCAGACAGCGGCAGTGTGAATGGCAAAACGGGGATCAACACCCGTCTCGCTCATAGCGGCAACAATCCCTCCGATTACTTCGGCTTCGTCAATCCGCCGGTGGTGCATGCATCCACCGTGCTGTTTCCCGACGCGAAGACGATGGAGACGCGTGCGCAGAAATACACCTACGGGACGCGCGGAACGCCGACCACGGATGCGCTCTGCGATGCGATCAACGAGCTCGAAGGTTCTGCCGGCACGATCCTTGTCCCCTCGGGTCTGGCTGCGGTGACGGTGCCGTTCCTTGCCTATCTTTCGGCAGGTGATCACGCGCTGATCGTCGATTCAGTGTATTTTCCGACGCGCCACTTCTGCGACACGATGCTGAAGCGCCTTGGCGTCACCGTCGAATACTACGATCCGATGATCGGTGCCGGGATCGAAAACCTCATCCGTCCGAATACGCGCCTGGTGCACACCGAAGCTCCGGGATCGAATACTTTTGAAATGCAGGATATTCGCGCCATTGCGAATGCTGCGCATCGCCATGGCTGCGTCGTCACCATGGACAATACCTGGGCGACGCCGGTTTACTTCAAGCCGCTCGACCATGGTGTCGACGTATCGATCCATGCGGCCACCAAGTATCCATCCGGTCATTCGGACGTCCTCTTTGGCACCGTGTCGGCGAATGCCGCCCATTGGCCGGAATTGACGGAGGCAATGGTGACGCTTGGCGTCTGTGTCTCTCCCGATGACAGCTACCAGATCCTGCGTGGTCTCAGAACCATGGGCATCCGTCTGGAACGCCATCAGGAAAGCGCCCTCACGTTGGCGCGGTGGCTCGAAACGCGGGACGAAGTGGCGCGTGTTCTGCATCCGGCACTGCCGAGTTTCCCGGGCCACGAACTCTGGAAGCGCGACTTTACCGGCGCAAGCGGCATCTTCTCCTTCGTCCTGAAAGCGGAAACCCCTGATCGGTTCAGGGTCAAGGCACATGCCTTCCTGGACGCGCTGAAGCTGTTCGGTCTCGGCTACTCCTGGGGTGGCTTCGAGAGCCTTGCGCTCCAAGTCGGTCTTTCGGACCGAAAGGTTGCCCTGGCGCCGACCGAGGGGCCAGTTATCCGCTTGCAGATCGGCCTTGAGGACGTGCCGGATATCCGCCGCGACATCGAAGCGGGATTGGCAGCGGCCAACGCCGTTTGACGGATGGAGGCGCCGCGATCATTCGCGGCGCCTCGCCTCCATTGATCATTGATATCCAGACATTTTCGCGCCTGCGCTCAGCGCTGTGCGCCGTAGCCGTAGAGCCAGTCGAGGTCGGCCGCGAGCGCGTCCGGTCCCTTGAGTTTCAGGACGATGTCGCGGCCGAGGCGCAGCGGCCCCCGGACGTGGTAAGCGAAGTGATTGAATGCTGCACGGCGGCGGACCCGGGCGATGCGCGGTCGGCGCGTCGCTTCGAATGCTGCCAGCGCCTTCGGGACATCGGCGCCGGTCGCCAGGCAATCCGAAAGTTCGAAGGCATCCTCGATCGCCATCGCTGCACCCTGCGCCGCAAATGGCGTCATCGCATGGGCCGCATCGCCAATCAGCACCGTCTTTCGCCCGTCCTGCCAGGCTCCGTCATCCACCGCGCACAAGGGCCAATAGGTGGGCGCTTCAGCCTTTTCGAGCAGCGAGCGGATGCCGGCGTTCCAGCCGGAGAAAGCGTTCAGGTAATCCTGACGGCGCTTGTCTGAATCCTTGCCGGCCCAGACTCCGTCGGTCTCCTTGCCCTCGATGATCGCGACGAGATTGAAACCGTGAAATTCCCTCAACGGGTAGGCGACGAGATGGGCGCGAGCGCCTAGGAATGCCGTCACCTGGTTCGGCTTGAGAAGGCCGGCGGCCGTGTCGCGAGCGACCGTCATGCGCCAGGCGACATTGCCTGAAAACCGTACGCGGCCGGCCCCGGGAACGTTGTTGCGCAATCGTGACCAGATCCCGTCGGCACCGATCATGACCTCCGGGCGGCGCCCCATCAGCTTTATGATCGTCTGCTCATCAGGATTGTCGATATGGCATCCGAGCTGCAAGCGGCAGCGAGGCTCTGCCTCGACGGCGGAAAGCAGGACTTTCTGCAGGCTCGCGCGGTGCATGACGGCGTAGGGTGCCTGCCAGCGACGCCGCGCAAACGCGCCAGCCGATACGCTGGCGAGGGGACTTAGCGATACGCCGTCGACCAGGCCGATGCGTTCGGGCTCGCTCCAGTAGAATTCGAGCGCCGGGAGAAGGCCGAGCTTGATGAGGATGCGTGATGCATTCGGCGACAACTGCAGGCCGGCGCCGACCTCAGTCAGCGCAGTTGCCCGCTCGATAATGTCGACTTCGAAGCCTCGACGGGCGAGGCACAATGCGGCCGCGAGCCCACCGATACCGGCACCGACGATCGCGACGGGGCGCGACATCGTGGCCTATCAGGCGGCTTTGTGGGCGAAGAGGCAGCCGGGCGGGTTGGTTTCCGTCGCCTTCAGCTTCGGATTGTAGCGGTAGAGCGTGGAGCAGTAGGAGCAGACCTTCTCGTTGTCGTCGCCCATATCGATGAAGATATGCGGGTGATCGTACGGAATGGACGCGCCGGTGCACATGAATTCCTTGACGCCGATTTCGATTGCCTGATGTCCGCCGTCGTTCTGGAAGTGCGGGATGCTGTGGCCGGCCATGTCATGCTCCGATGAATGCTAGTCTTCTAAAGTTGGCGCACCATAGTGAGCTTTGCTGCAAAAGTGTAGCGGCAAACACGCCGCAGCTGTGGTTTTTGCCGGGGCGGGGTTTCACTCGTCCTGGCGACGAACTAGGTTGCGCCGGATCGATACCCCCTAGGATGATAAAGATGGATCTCACCCCGCCGCCGTTTTCCCATTTTTCCCATGAAGGCCTGGAGATCGCCTTTTTCGACGAGGGCGATCCAGCCGGCGCGCCCATCCTTCTCATCCATGGGTTTGCCTCGAGCGCCAACGTCAACTGGGTTTTTCCGGGCTGGCTGAAGACGCTCGGCGACGCCGGCTATCGTGCGATTGCGCTCGACAACCGCGGCCACGGCAAGAGCAGCAAGCCCTACGATCCAGCACTTTATCACCCGCAGCAGATGGCCGGCGACGCCGTAGCGCTGCTCGGGCATCTCGGCATCGCCGAGGCGCATGTGATGGGCTACTCGATGGGTGCGCGCATCTCTGCCTTCCTGGCGCTCGCACACCCCCACCGCGTGCGCTCGCTGGTCTTTGGCGGCCTGGGCATCGGCATGGTGACGGGGGTAGGGGATTGGGACCCGATCGCCGACGCCTTGGCGGCGCCGTCTCTTGACGTGGTAACCCACGCGCGCGGCCGCATGTTCCGCGCCTTCGCCGACCAGACCAAAAGCGACAGGCAGGCGCTCGCAGCCTGTATCTCGACATCCCGCGATCTATTGACCGCCGAGGACATGGCACGCATCGACGTGCCGACCCTCATCGGTGTCGGGACCAAGGACGACATTGCCGGCTCGCCGCAGGAACTGGCGGAGTTGATGCCGAACGCGCGTGCGCTTGATATTCCGGGGCGGGACCATATGCTCGCCGTGGGTGATCGCGTTTTCAAGAAGGCCGTTCTCGAGTTCCTCGAGGAAGCAGGGCGCGCCTAGACCATCGAGTGTGACGAACGCGGGGAGCACCCGGCGCTTGCCCGCTTCTGAGCTGCTCGACCGAGGGTGGAACTGAGGGCGGGCCATTTAAGTCATGCCGGATTTCCCCTATAGTAACTGTAGGACGGACAGGAAGGAGAGCGACGATGGTCGCCAAGACCGAACTTCGCCAGACGGAAGCGCTGAAGGTGATGGACCCGATCTGGAACAGCCTGCGTGAGGAAGCCCGTGTGGCGGCCGAGCAGGACCCGATGCTGGCGGCCTTCCTGTATTCGACGGTGGTCAACCAGCATTCGCTCGAAGAAAGCGTGATCTATCGCATCTGCGAAAGGCTCGATCATCCCGATCTTCAGGCCAACCTGTTGCGGCAGACTTTCTCGGAGATGCTTGAGGATTGGCCGGAATGGGGCACCATTCTGCGCGTCGACATCCAGGCCGTCTATGACCGCGATCCCGCCTGCACCCGCTTCATCGAGCCGGTGCTCTATTTCAAGGGTTTCCATGCCATCCAGACGCACCGTCTGGCCCATTGGCTGTTGAAGCGCGGCCGCCGGGACTTTGCGTTCTATCTGCAGAGCCGCGCATCGAGCGTCTTCCAGACCGATATCAACCCGGCCGCCCGCATCGGGCGCGGCATCTTCCTTGACCACGCTACCGGCCTGGTCGTCGGCGAGACGGCTGTGATCGGTGACAATGTCTCCATCCTGCACGGCGTGACGCTCGGCGGCACGGGCAAGGAAGGCAGCGACCGCCACCCGAAGATCGCCGACGGCGTCCTGATCGGTGCCGGCGCCAAGATCCTCGGCAATATCCACATCGGCCACTGCTCGCGCATCGCTGCCGGCTCGGTCGTGTTGAAGCCGGTGCCGCCTAAGTCGACGGTGGCAGGCGTGCCGGCCAAGGTGGTGGGCGAGGCCGGCTGCTCCGAGCCGTCGCGTCAGATGGACCAGATCCTGAGCAGCTTCGATATCTGAACATAGGGGAACCGGTGCGTAAGCCTCTTTCGAGGGGTTTACACCCGGCGATGCAGCGTGCGAGAAGCGCCGCACAGATAAATGGCTACGGAGACGTATTTTGAAGCCCGAAGAAATCCGCAAGCTTGAAGCCTATTTCAAGCGCACCTTCAATCAGCAGATGGTCGTCAAGGCTCGCCCGAAGAAGGACGAGTCCGCTGAAGTCTATCTCGGTGACGAGTTCCTCGGTGTTGTTTTCCGCGATGAGGAAGACGGTGAGCTTTCCTACAACTTCTCCATGGCGATCCTCGACATCGACCTCTAAGTCCTGACGACGGACGACAAAGTAGCGAGCCCCGAAAATCCCAGCGATTTTCGGGGCTTATTGTTTTCGGCGAAGCGTTGCTTTCGTGTTGGGCAATTGCTCGCAGATTTCATCTTGCCAGATCAGCAGGGAACGACAGAAATTTTGCGCTTCCCGGCGTTTTTTCATCAAGTTGTTGCATCCGTTGTATTTTATTGCGTCGCACACTCGTCTTGACTTTTTGTGCAGTGCACATAAACTGAAGCCTCCAGATCAGGCCGTCACTAAGGAGACACCGGATGTTCAACTTCGATGATGCAAACAAGAAGAGCAAAGAAGCCATTGACGTGGCTGTAAAGAGCTATTCCGCTTGGACCAAGGGTCTCCAGGCAATCGCGACTGAAGCTGCTGATTTTTCCAAGAAGTCCTTCGAAGACAGCGTTGCGCACGTCGAGAAGCTCTCGGGCATCAAGAGTGTCGAAGCTGCATTCGAGCTGCAGACCAACTACATCAAGTCGAGCTACGAAGGCTTTGTAGCCGAGGCTACGAAGATCGGCGAAATGTACGCTGATCTCGCCAAGGATGCCTACAAGCCCTACGAAGCGCCGGTTGCCAAGGCAACGGCAGCAGTCAAGGCCGCCGCTGCCGCCGCCTGATCGTCAGGCACCGAACCAGTTTCCAAAAAGGCCGGTCGCAGCGCTTGCGACCGGCCTTTTTGTTTTCGCATTAGCTGTGCGCAGCCCGAAGAAAGTTGATCAATCTTACGCGGCAACGTGCGATTATGATTGCAGTGCGTTGGTTCGGTCTTAAAATCTGAAAACGAACCATTAGATAAAGGGCAAGCATGCTGCGGCCAAGTTCAGTGGGTCGCTGCTGTACAAGGAACTGACAAGAATGATCGCCATGCCGGTCCGGATGCAGCAAGGTAGCGATGACGAGGGAAACGGCAACAATCGCAGCACGTCCGTCATCACGCGTACCAAGCCGAAGACCAAAAAGCCGAGTTTGTATCGCGTTCTGCTTTTGAATGACGATTACACGCCGATGGAGTTTGTCATCCATATCCTGGAGCGCTTCTTTCAGAAGAACCCGGAAGAGGCGACCCGCATCATGCTTCACGTCCACAATCATGGCGTGGGAGAGTGCGGCGTCTTCACCTATGAGGTCGCCGAAACCAAGGTGACGCAGGTGATGGATTTTGCCCGGCAGCATCAGCATCCGTTGCAATGCGTCATGGAAAAGAAATGAGGAACTAACGTGCCAACATTTTCGCCCAGTCTCGAAAAGGCGCTACACCAGGCACTGACTTTTGCCAACGAGCGCCACCATGAATACGCCACGCTCGAGCATCTGCTTCTGGCATTGATCGATGATGCCGACGCGGCGGCCGTGATGGGCGCCTGCAACGTCAATCTTGAGACGCTGCGCAAGACCGTGACGGATTATGTCGACAACGAGCTTTCCAATCTCGTGACCGGCTACGACGAAGATTCCAAGCCGACGGCGGGGTTCCAGCGTGTCATCCAGCGCGCGGTCATCCACGTCCAGTCCTCCGGCCGCGAGGAAGTAACCGGCGCCAACGTGCTGGTAGCCATCTTCGCCGAGCGCGAAAGCCATGCCGCCTACTTCCTGCAGGAGCAGGAGATGACGCGCTACGACGCCGTCAACTTCATTTCGCACGGCATCGGCAAGCGGCCCGGCAGTTCGGAATCCCGACCCGTGCGCGGTTCGGACGATCACGAGTCCGAGCAGAAGCCTGCGCGCGACAACGAAGAGAGCAGCGCCAAGAAGCAGCAGGACGCCCTGACTGCCTATTGCGTCAACCTCAATGAAAAGGCGAAGTCCGGCAAGATCGACCCGTTGATCGGTCGTCACGCCGAGGTGAACCGTACCATCCAGGTGCTGTGCCGCCGCTCGAAGAACAATCCGCTCTATGTCGGTGACCCCGGCGTCGGCAAGACGGCGATCGCCGAAGGTCTTGCCAAGCGGATCGTTGAAAAGAAGGTTCCGGAAGCGCTGCAGGATGCGACGATCTTCTCGTTGGACATGGGCACCTTGCTTGCCGGCACCCGCTACCGCGGCGATTTCGAAGAGCGCCTGAAGCAGGTCGTCAAGGAACTCGAGGATTACCCGGGCGCCGTGCTGTTCATCGACGAGATCCACACCGTCATCGGTGCTGGTGCCACGTCCGGTGGCGCGATGGATGCGTCCAACCTCCTGAAGCCGGCGCTGTCTTCCGGTGCGATCCGTTGCATCGGTTCGACCACCTACAAGGAGTACCGCCAGTTCTTCGAAAAGGATCGGGCGCTCGTCCGCCGCTTCCAGAAGATCGACGTGAACGAGCCGACGATTGCCGACGCGATCGAGATCATGAAGGGGCTGAAGCCTTACTTCGAGGAATACCACCACCTGAAATACTCGAACGAAGCGATCAAGGCCGCCGTCGAGCTTTCGGCCCGTTATATCAACGACCGCAAGTTGCCTGACAAGGCGATCGACGTGATCGACGAATCCGGTGCGGCACAGATGCTTTTGCCCGCTGGCAAGCGGCGCAAGCTGATTACCGAGAAGGAAATCGAAGCAACGATTGCGACGATGGCACGTATCCCGCCGAAGACGGTTTCCAAGGACGACGAAGCCGTTCTTGCCAACCTCGAGCGGGAACTGCGTTCGGTCGTCTATGGCCAGGACCTGGCGATCGAAGCACTCGCTTCGTCGATCAAGCTGGCTCGGGCCGGCCTGCGTGAACCGAACAAGCCGATCGGCTGCTACGTCTTCTCCGGCCCAACCGGCGTCGGCAAGACGGAAGTCGCCAAGCAGCTTGCGACGTCGCTCGGTGTCGAGCTTCTGCGCTTCGATATGTCGGAGTACATGGAACGGCATACGGTTTCGCGCCTGCTCGGTGCACCTCCCGGCTATGTCGGCTTCGATCAAGGCGGCCTCCTGACCGATGGCGTCGATCAGCATCCGCATTGCGTGCTGTTGCTCGACGAAATCGAGAAGGCCCACCCGGACCTGTTCAACATCCTGTTGCAAGTCATGGATCATGGCTCGCTGACCGATCACAACGGCAAGAAGATCGACTTCCGCAACGTCATCCTGATCATGACGACCAATGCCGGCGCATCGGAAATGGCCCGGGCCGCCATCGGCTTCGGTTCTTCCAAGCGCACGGGCGAAGACGAAGAGGCGCTGAACCGCCTGTTCACGCCGGAATTCCGCAACCGTCTGGACGCGGTCATTCCCTTCGCCTCGCTGCCGACCCCGGTCATTCACCAGGTGGTGCAGAAGTTCGTCATGCAGCTGGAGACGCAGCTTGCCGAGCGCAACGTCACCTTCGACCTCGCGCCCGAGGCAATCGCCTGGCTCGCCGAGAAGGGTTACGACGAGAAGATGGGTGCCCGGCCGCTGGCCCGGGTCATCCAGGAAAACATCAAGAAGCCGCTCGCCGATGAGATCCTCTTTGGCAAGCTCAAGAAGGGCGGCGTCGTCAAGGTGACGATCGGCACCAAGGCCGACGGCACCAAGGGCCTGCTGCTCGATGCGGTTCCGGAGACAACGCCGATCAAGCCGAAGGCGGAGGTTTCCCGCCCGGCGATGAAGGCGACGAAGCCGAAGAAGGCCGAGGACAAGGAAGAAGTGGGCGCCGAGTCGGCACCGAAGTCCAAGCCGAAGAAGGCGACCGCCAAGGCATCGTCCGATGGTGAAGCCGGGGCCGGCGACGCGGCTCCAAGAAAGGGCCGCACGGTGCCGAAGGTGCCGCGCAAGAAATAGGCCCTCGCAAGAGATGTTCGACGGTGCCGGATGCAAGCCATCCGGCACCGTTTTTCTGAATCCAAGATAATCCGGAATGGCCGATGAAGAAGGAAGAAGACGAGCAATCATCGCTCGCCTGGTTCGGAAAGGGTATGCGCGGCATCTTCAGCCTGCCGGCCTTCATCCTGATGCTGTCCTTCGTCGGCTTCTGTTCGCTGACGGCCCAGGCCGGTATTCCGGTGGAGCAGGTCGTTTTCATGGTCGGCATGGTCTGGGCGCTGCCGGCCAAGGTCATCCTCGTCAGTTCGATGATGAGCGGCGCGAACCTGGCGGCCGCCTTCCTCGCGGTCTCGCTCTCCTCCGTCCGGCTGATGCCGATGGTCGCTGCGCTCGTTCCGGAACTGCGCGCATCGCGGACGCCGACCTGGCTGCTCCTGTTCCTGTCGCATTTCGTCGCGATCACCGCCTGGGTGTTCGCGATGGAGAAGGTGCCGAAGGTGCCGCGTGAACGGCGCGTTGCCTTCTTTGCCGGCTTCGGCATCACGCTGGTTGCGGCCAACATGCTGCTCGTCGCCGTCGTCTATCACTTCGTCGCCGATTTCCCGCCGATCGCCGCCGGCTGCCTGTTCTTCCTGACGCCGGTCTACTTCCTCGCCTCGATCTGGCATTCGGCGCGTCACCCGGTGGTGTACGTTGCTCTGCTCTTCGGCCTTGCCGGCGGGCCGCTGTTCTATTGGCTGTTGCCGGAGTTCGACATCCTGCTCGCCGGCCTCGTCGGTGGCACGCTCGCCTGGCTGGTCGAGCGCGTCTGGCGTCGCCACAAGGAGGTGAGCGCATGACGTGGCAGGACGGTTGGTGGGCCTATGCCTTCATCGCGATCGCCGGCTGGTTGGCAACCGACATCTGGCGCTGGCTTGGCGTTATCGCCGGCAACAAACTGCGGGATGATTCCGAGGCGTTGAATTGGGTGAGGGCGGTCGCGACCGCGCTTGTCGCGGCGGTCATCGCAAAGCTCATCCTTTATCCGACAGGCGTACTCGAACAATCTCCGCTCTGGTTGCGTGTAGGTGCCGTCGCACTAGGGGCTGCTGCCTTCTTCCTGTTCGGGCGAAAGCCGGCAATCGGGATCGCGACCGCCATCGCAGGGCTGGCCGTGGGGCTCTGGTGGCTGGGCTTCTGAGCGCTCATCTGGGCTGAAGACCGGTGGAGCGGGAAGGCATCCGCCGAGCCGTGAAGCCGACCCGGCGATAAACGTTTCCAAACCAGATTGGAGGCGCGATCAGAGCGCCTGCCGAACCTTTTCGGCATTGGCCGCGAGTACTGCGCCATCTTCCATCGTGCCGGAATGCGGCTTCAGCGGCACGCCTGCGCGCCGCGGAATGACGTGGAAGTGCAGGTGGAAGACAGACTGTCCGGCGGGGGCTTCGTTGAACTGCATGACCGTCACGCCATCGGCGTCGAAGGCGTCCTTCGCTGCGACTGCCAGTTTCTGCACGGTCGCGATCAGCGCCGGCAGCGTCGCCGCGTCGGCATCGAGCAAATTGCGCGAGGGAGCCTTCGGAACGACGAGCAGGTGGCCTTCGGCCTGGGGCATGACATCCATGAACGCGATCGTCGCATCATCCTCGTAGACGCGGTGCGAGGGGATTTCGCCGCGCAGGATCTTGGCGAAGATGTTGTTGTCGTCGTAGCTCATTGTTGTTCCTCGTGAATTGGCGCGGGCAGGCCTCGACTGAAAAGTCGTTCAGTCGTCTTGCCGCTCACCTTTGCGGAAAGGGCCGTGTTCTGCAAGAATCTCGCCCGTTTCCTCCACATCCCTGCGCTCGCGCTGAAGATAGTCGGCAACCGCGCGGGCGAGCCCTGGATGCGTGATGAAATGCGCGGAATGCGTGGTGACGGGCATGTAGCCGCGCGCAAGCTTGTGCTCACCCTGGGCACCGGCCTCGACCCGTTTCAACCCTTTGGCGATCGCGAAGTCGATCGCCTGGTGGTAGCAAACCTCGAAATGCAGGAACGGATGGTCCTCGATGCAACCCCAGTGGCGGCCATAGAGCGCATCGCCGCCGATGAAGTTGATCGCGCCGGCAATGTAGCGGCCGTTGCGGCGAGCCATCACCAGCAGGATATCGTCCGCCATGCGTTCGCCGATCAGCGAATAGAAGGCGCGCGTCAGATAGGGACGCCCCCATTTGCGGCCGCCAGTGTCCATGTAGAAGGCGAAGAACTGGTCCCAGATCGCTTCCGTCAGGTCGTTGCCGGTCAGCCAGTCGATCGAGATGCCGTTTTCGACCGCAGCCCGGCGTTCCTTTTTGAGTGCCTTGCGCTTGCGTGAGGCAAGGGTTTCCAGGAAATCGGCGTGCGATCCGAAGCCTTCGTTGGTGAAATGGAACTGCTGGTCGGTGCGGTGCAGGAACCCGGCGCGCTCGAGGGCCGGCATCTCGGCTTCTGGCACGAAGGTCACATGCGCCGAGGAAACGTCGTGTCTGCGCGCAAGCTCCTTCAGGCCCGCGACAAGTGCATCCTGAACGGCGCCCTGATTTTCACCTGGCGCGGCAAGCAGTCTCGGTCCGGTGGCCGGCGTGAAAGGGATGGAGCTTTGCAGTTTCGGGTAATAGTGCCCGCCCGCCCGCTCGAAAGCGTCGGCCCAGCCATGGTCGAAGACATATTCGCCCTGGCTGTGGTTCTTCAGATAGCAGACAAGACCGCCGCGCAGATGCCCGTCCGGTCCTTCCAGAAGCAGGTGCTGGCCGAGCCAGCCCGTCTTGGCCGTCGCCGAGCCGGACTCCTCGAGGGCGGAGAGATAGGCATGCGAAAGGAAGGGATTGTAGACGCCGCCGGGATGCTCCTTCGATGCACCGGAGAGCACGTTCCAGCGTGCTGCCGGCACATCGGCGAAGGATTGGGCTATGCGGATGGTGACGGCGTCTGACATCAGCTCAGGAAACCAGAGCCTCCCGCGGGTCGAAACCCTCGAAGGTCATCTGGTCCGCATGGGCGAAAGTGTAGGCCTCGGCCTGCCGGTCGCGCACGGTCCAGGTAATGATCGTCTTGCCGAGTGTCCGCTCCTTGGTGATGAACGAGTTCGGCAGGTGGCCGTAGTGGTAGGAGATGAAGTCGAGCCCGAGCTGCATCGCTTCCTCATGCACGAAGAAGGTCTCCGGATTGGCGCCTTCCGCAGTCAGGCCGAGTGGGTAGGGCGCGTCGAGCGCCTTCAGGTCCTTGAGCAGCCAGTGATCGAAGCTCATCAGGGCGACCTGTCCCTTGTAGCCTTCCAGCGTCTCCAGCACAGCGGCTGCAAAGCCCTCGTCGTCGCCCTTGCGGCCCTTGAGTTCGATAACGAGGGGTACCTTGCCGTTGACCAGGCGCAGCATCTGCGCCAGCGTCGGCACCTTGTCCTTCGTTCCGCCGATCGCCATCAGGCCGAGCTCGCCGGCGGTGCGTGAGCGAACGTCGCCCTTGATGCCGCAAAGACGCTGGGTGTCGTCGTCATGGAAAACCACCGGAATGCTGTCGGCGGTGTACTGGAGGTCGCACTCGATGGCGAAACCGGCATCGGCGGCGCGGGAGAATGCCGAAAGCGTGTTCTCCCACACCTCTTTGTTCATGTCGTGATAGCCGCGATGAGCGATCGGTTGGGCCTTCAGCCAGGAAATGTCAGCCATGGTGGGGACCTTAATCAGGCGATCTCGATGACAGCGTCGATCTCGACGGCAGCGTTGAAGGGCAGCGAGGCCATACCGACGGCGGCGCGGGCATGCTTGCCGGCTTCACCGAGCACGGTGGCGAGCAGATTGGAGGCGCCGTTGATGACGAGATGCTGCTCGACGAATTCCGGCGTCGAGGCGACGAAGCCGTTGATCTTCACCAGACGACGGATGCGGCCGAGGTCGCCACCGAGCGCCGATTTCGCCTGGGCGAGGATGTTGATCGAGCAGAGTTCGGCAGCGCGCTGCGCACGGGCGACGTCGACGTCCTTGCCGACAATGCCTGTCACGGCGACCTTGCCGTCCTCCATCGGAAGCTGTCCGGAGATATAGAGCATCGAGCCGGTGATGACGTACGGCACGTAGTTCGCGACCGGCGTCGCAGCCTGGGGAAGGGTGACGCCGAGGTCTTTGAGGCGCGTTTCGATCTCTGCAGACATGGAAAGCTCCATTGTTGTCTTTTGTGTTAAAATCCTGCATTCAGGCTGGATCGCGGCGGGTGCCGGCTTTTTCCTGCAAACACCGCCTCGCTTCTGCCGAACGCTTGTTTATAGCATTGCCGGCGAGTCCAACAGGAGGAAACGGATGTTTCATAAAGGCTTCGGTCTCGTCACTCTGCGCAGCGTTTGTTTTGCCGTCATGACGGCGTCAGGCGCTACGGCGGCGAGTGCGAATGTCCTCGTGCCGCATCGCGCCGTCTATGATCTTGAGCTCAAGGATGCGTCGGATCGTTCGGGCATTGCCGGAATGTATGGTCGCATGGTCTATGAATTCAATGGGTCCGCCTGCGAGGGATATACGGTCAGCTTCCGATTCGTCACCCAGGTCGACACCGGTGAGGAGGTGCGCCTCACCGACCAGCAGACGACCACTTACGAAGACCTGAAGAACGGCAATTTCCGCTTCCTGACGCGCTCCTTCACCGACGAGAAGCTGGACAAGGAAGTTCGCGGAACCGCGCATGAGGAAAAGTCCGGCGTCAAGGTGGAGCTGACCGCGCCCGACAAGCGCGAAGTGGAGCTAGCGGCCAGCCGCTTTCCGACCGCCCATATGATGGAAGTGATCTCGCGGGCGAAGAAGGGAGAAAGCCTGTTCGAAGCACGCATCTTCGATGGCTCCGATTCGGGCGACAAAACGCTGATTACCTCGACCTTCGTTGGTAAATCGCGCAAACCTACCGCCGATGAGCCGGATGCTGGCAAGGCCGGCAAGTTCGGCGGCGAAGCCTATTGGCCGGTAACGATCTCCTATTTCAACGATGACAAGAGCGGCGACGCGCTGCCGATCTACCGCATGTCGTTCAAACTCTACGAAAACGGGATCACTCGCGACCTGACCATGGACTACGGCGATTTCGTGTTGACCGGTAAGCTCGCAGACCTTGAAGTATTCAAATCCGAGGATTGTAAATAGTAGATCCCGCCAAAAAGCGGCTTTCGCGACTTGATTTTCTGGGCAGCAGCCGTTAAGGGGCTGCCCATTCCACACGTGAGGCATGGGATGTTCCGGGAGAAATCCGGGTCGTTCCGCCGGTGGGCTTTTTCGAAAGAAGAGCTCGACGTCTCGCGGAGGTTCAACCGGAAAAGGAGAAAAGGCATGGCATTGCCTGATTTTAGCATGCGCCAGCTGCTTGAAGCTGGTGTTCACTTCGGCCACCAGACGCACCGCTGGAACCCGAAGATGAAGCCCTACATCTTCGGCGATCGTAACAACGTTCACATCATCGACCTCGCACAGACTGTTCCGATGCTGTCGCGCGCCCTGCAGATCGTTAGCGACACCGTCGCCAACGGCGGCCGCGTCCTGTTCGTCGGCACCAAGCGCCAGGCTTCGGAAATCATCGCTGACGCTGCCAAGCGTTCGGCCCAGTACTACGTCAATGCTCGCTGGCTCGGCGGCATGATGACCAACTGGAAGACGATTTCGAACTCGATCCAGCGTCTGCGCAAGCTCGACGAAATTCTCGCTTCGGAAGCTTCGGGCTTCACGAAGAAGGAACGCCTGAACCTCGAGCGCGAACGCGAAAAGCTCAACCGCGCTCTCGGCGGTATCCGCGATATGGGCGGCACACCGGACCTGATGTTCATCATCGACACCAACAAGGAATCGATCGCGATCGACGAAGCCAAGCGCCTTGGCATCCCGGTTGTTGCCGTTATCGACTCCAACTGCGATCCGGACCAGATCGACTACCCGATCCCGGGCAACGACGACGCCTCGCGTGCGATCGCTCTCTACTGCGATCTGATCGCTCGTGCAGCCATTGACGGCATCGCCCGTCAGCAGGGCGCATCGGGCCGTGATCTCGGCGCATCGGCTGAAGCTATGGTCGAGCCGGCGCTCGACGAAGCCTCCGAAGCCTGATCGGGCTTGGCGGCAGGTAAGCCTGCCGCCCCCAATGAAATGTCGGGACGAGGCCGTTTGTGATGGAAGTCTGAACGGCCTTGTTCTTTTCAGCCAGGGATGGTGTCCATCCGTTCGGATCGTTGGATCTGAGCAACATCAGCGTGATGGAGTCATCACGGTGTCACATTGAAAAGCCATTCCCTGCCACACCTCCTGGTACTGCGCCTCCAACGGGCAGCGCGCCAGCCAAACACACAAAGAGGCAATAAGATGAGTGTAACTGCAGCAATGGTGAAGGAACTGCGCGAAAAGACCGGCGCAGGCATGATGGATTGCAAGAAGGCGCTCGCCGAAACCAACGGCGACATGGAAGCTGCGATCGACTGGCTGCGCGCCAAGGGCATCGCCAAGGCCGACAAGAAGTCGGGCCGCACGGCTGCTGAAGGCCTCATCGGTATTGTCAGCGGTGGCGTCAAGGCTGTTGTCGTCGAAATCAACTCCGAGACCGACTTCGTTGCCCGTAACGAAGCCTTCCAGGAGCTGGTTCGTGGCGTTGCCAATGTTGCGCTCGGCACCGACGGTTCTGTCGAAGCCATTGCCAACGCCAACTATCCGGCAACTGGCAAGTCGGTCGACGAAACGATCAAGGACGCGATTGCTACCATCGGCGAGAACATGACGCTGCGCCGCGCAGCTCTGCTCAAGGTCGAAGACGGCGTCGTTGCCACCTACATCCACAACGCTGCCGGCGACGGCATCGGCAAGCTCGGCGTTCTCGTCGCGCTGAAGTCGGTTGGCGACAAGGAAGTTCTGTTCTCGGTCGGCCGCCAGATCGCCATGCACATCGCTGCCACCAACCCGCTCGCCATTCGCGCCGACGAAGTTGACGCAGCTGTCGCCGAGCGCGAACGCAACGTCTTCATCGAACAGTCGCGCGCCTCGGGCAAGCCGGACAACATCATCGAAAAGATGGTTGAAGGCCGCATGCGCAAGTTCTTCGAAGAAGTTGCCCTGCTGTCGCAGGCCTTCGTCATGAACCCGGAAATCACCGTCGGTCAGGCTGTCAAGGATGCTGAAAAGCTCGCTGGCGCCCCGATCGAAGTGACCGGCATGGCTCGCCTGCTGCTCGGCGAAGGCGTCGAGAAGGAAGAGTCCGACTTCGCCGCAGAAGTTGCGGCCGTCGCCAAGGGCTGATTTCTTCACCCATATTGGGAAAACCTCAGGGCATCGCGTGACAACGCGGTGCCCTTCGTGTATCGGGCTTCGTCAATGCGCCGGACCCGCTGGAATCTACTTCGCAGCGGTTGAAACCGGGTAGCGCAATATGTCCTTATGCGCTGTGCGCCGTCGTTGTGCGCACGCGCAACCGATCTGATCAGGAGCGATGATGCCGGCCGAACCACTCTACAAACGCGTTCTCCTCAAAGCCTCTGGTGAAGCCCTGATGGGAAGCCAGGGCTTCGGTATCGACGTAGCGGTCGCCGACCGCATCGCAGCCGACATTGCCGAAGCGCGTGCCATGGGCGTCGAAGTCGGTGTCGTCGTCGGCGGCGGTAACATCTTCCGCGGCGTCGCGGTGGCCTCAAAGGGCGGAGATCGGGTCACCGGCGACCACATGGGCATGCTGGCAACCGTCATCAACGCGCTGGCGCTTGCCACCTCGTTGCGCAAGCTCGACATCGATACGGTCGTGCTTTCGGCAATCGCGATGCCTGAGATCTGCGAAAGCTTTTCGCAGCGCGCGACGCTCCATCACCTGTCGCTCGGCCGCGTGGTGATCTTTGCCGGCGGCACCGGCAACCCGTTCTTCACGACCGATTCCGCAGCCGCTTTGCGTGCCGCCGAAATGGGCGCACAGGCGATCTTCAAGGGCACGCAGGTCGACGGCATCTATTCTGCCGATCCGAAGAAGGATCCGACAGCAACCCGCTTCGATCGCCTGACCCACAGCGAGGTTCTTGAAAAGGGCCTGGCCGTCATGGATGTTGCTGCCGTTGCGCTTGCACGCGAAAATGCCATTCCGATCGTCGTCTTCTCGATCCACGAAAAGGGCGGCTTCACAGAGATATTGACTGGCGGTGGTCGGGCTACCATCGTCACAGACAACTAAGAACGCTGCAGAACGGCCCTTGGGCCGGCGAATGATAGAACGGGAGTTTCGACCATGAGTGAAGGTGTTGAACTGAAGGAACTGAAGCGTCGCATGGACGGCGCCATTTCCGCATTCAAGAGCGATATCGCGTCGCTTCGTACCGGCCGGGCGTCGGCGAACGTTCTCGATCCGGTGACCGTTGAAGCCTATGGCTCGCGTGTGCCTCTCAACCAGGTCGCCAACATCACGGTTCCCGAGCCGCGCATGCTGTCCGTTTCCGTATGGGACAAGCAAATGGTTGGCGCCGTCGATCGCGGCATCCGCGAATCGAACCTCGGCCTCAATCCGATCATCGACGGTCAGAACCTGCGCATTCCGCTGCCCGAGCTCAACGAAGAGCGCCGCAAGTCGCTGGTCAAGGTCGCCCACGACTATGCGGAAAAAGCCAAGGTTGCAGTGCGCCACGTGCGCCGTGACGGTATGGATGGCCTGAAAAAAGCCGAAAAGGATGGCGACATCGGTCAGGATATCAGCCGTTCTCAGTCCGAGCGCGTGCAAAAGATGACCGACGAAACGATTTCCGAGATCGACCGCTTGCTCGTCGAGAAGGAAAAGGAAATCATGCAGGTCTGATCTGCTCGTGATCTGAGTCTCCTTTCGCGGACGCCTTATGCAAAACCTCATCTCCACGACCGTTCCTGAGCATGTTGCCATCATCATGGATGGCAACGGACGTTGGGCGAACGCGCGTGGTCTACCGCGTACCATGGGGCATCGAAAAGGCGTCGAGACCGTTCGCGACACCGTCAAGACGGCCGCCCAGCTGGGTATTCGCTATCTCACGCTCTTTGCGTTCTCTTCTGAAAACTGGAGCCGGCCGGAGCCGGAGGTGAGCGACCTCATGGGGTTGCTCAAGACCTTCATCCGCCGGGATCTCGCCGACCTGCATCGCGAAAACGTCCGCATCCGCGTCATCGGCGATCGGTCGAACCTGCGTGGCGACGTTCTGCCGTTGCTGATCGAGGCCGAGGAAACGACACGGGCGAACACCGGAATTACCCTTGTGATCGCATTCAACTATGGCGCGCGCGACGAGCTGAGCCGGGCGATGCGTCGCCTTGCAGTCGATGTCGCCGAAGGACGTTTGCGCCCCGAGGACATCAATCAGGAACGTATTGCGGCGACGCTCGATACGTCAGACATCCCCGATCCGGATTTGATCATCCGTACGAGCGGCGAAGAGCGTCTGTCGAATTTCCTGCTCTGGCAGGGCGCCTATTCCGAACTGATCTTCGTTCCCGAGCTGTGGCCGGATTTCACGCGCGAGACGTTCCTGGCGGCGCTCGAGAAGTATGCGTGCCGGGAACGTCGCTTTGGCGGCCTGGCTGAGCCGACGCGGGCGGTTGGTTCCTGATGCAGACTGAACTTAAGCTTCGCATCGCTTCGGGAGTGGTGCTCGCAGCGGTTGCTCTCGCTGCGACCTGGTTCGGCGGCCCCGCTTTCCAGTTTCTTTCGGTCCTGATCGCGCTTCTCGTCTACTACGAATGGTCGACGATCACCGGCCTAGTTGAGCGTGATTTCCAGGGCAATGCCTTCGGTTGGCTCTCGATGGCGGTGATCGCGGCTCTCGTCGTTTCCGGCTACATCGGCTACAGCCTACCGTTCCTGGCGTTCGGCGTCGGTGCGGCGATGCTGTGGGTTTTTGTTCAAAAGACAAGCTGGTGGCTGCCGGGCGGCATTGCCTATGCGGGCCTCACCGGCATATCGCTGGCAGCGCTTCGGGGTGCCGATGATCTCGGGCTGATCGCGACGCTGTTCGTCTTTGCAGTGGTCTGGGCAACCGACATCTTCGCCTACTTCACCGGCCGCGCGATCGGTGGCCCCAAGCTTGCGCCGCGCATATCGCCCGGCAAAACCTGGTCCGGGGCCATCGGGGGGACGATTTGCGGAATCCTCGCCGGTGTTGCCGTTTTTATGGCTTATTTCTCGCTGCAAGATCTTCGGATCCCGATCATTGCCCTGGTGCTTTCGGTGGCCAGCCAGGTTGGGGACTTGTTCGAGTCCTTCATCAAGCGGCGCTTTGGCGTAAAGGATTCGAGCCGTCTCATTCCGGGGCACGGCGGTGTCATGGATCGGGTCGACGGTTTGATATTCGCCTGTGTCGCGGCGTTGATTCTGGTCATGATTCAGTATTTCGTCAGCGATGGGCGCCAGATCGCCTTCGGTTCGGTCCTGCTTGGCTCTTGATGCCGTCCGCAGGGACTTGAGGAACGTTCATGACATATCTCCTTGATGCCTTTCAGCTTCTGACCGGCTACATCATTCCTTTCCTCGTCGTGCTGACCTTGCTGGTCTTTGTGCACGAGATGGGGCACTACCTCGTCGGTCGTTGGTCGGGAATACGTATCCTGGCCTTTTCGATCGGTTTCGGTCCCGAGCTTTGCGGCTGGACCGATCGGCACGGTACTCGCTGGAAACTGTCGGCGATCCCGCTTGGCGGCTACGTCAAGTTCTTTGGCGACGAAGATGCGGCGAGCGTGCCAGACTACAAGCGACTGGAGGCAATCGCGCCGGAAGAGCGCGGCAAAACCTTCCTGGGCGCCAAGCTCTGGAAGCGGGCGGCTACGGTTGCTGCCGGGCCGATCGCCAACTTTATCCTTGCCGTTGCCATCTTCGCGGTTCTGTTCTCGGTCTACGGACGTCAGGTCGCCGATCCGGTGGTTGCACGCGTGAACGAAAACAGCGCGGCCGCACAGGCAGGCGTTGTTCCGGGCGACCGTCTGATCTCGATCGATGGCGAGCCGGTGACAACCTTCGACGACGTTCGCCGCTATGTCAGCGTGCGGCCTGAGCTGAAAATCACGATTCGGCTCGAACGTGGCGGCGCGATCCTTGATTTGCCGATGGTGCCTCAGCGGACGGAGCTCACCGATCAGTTCGGCAACAAAATGGAGATCGGCGTCATCGGCATCCTGACAGACCAGGAAGCCGGCAATTTCCGCACGGTCACCTATGGTCCGGTCGAGGCCGTAGGGCAGGGCGTATTGCAGAGCTGGCACGTGATCACGGGCACGTTCGATTATCTTGGCAACGTGCTGACCGGGCGGATGAAGGCGGACCAGATCGGCGGGCCGATCCGCGTCGCGAAGGTCTCGGGGCAGATGGCTGCGCTCGGAATTCCATTCCTGCTGAATATCGCCGCGATCCTGTCAGTTTCCATAGGATTGCTTAACCTCATGCCCGTACCGGTGCTTGATGGCGGCCATCTGATGTTCTATGCGGTTGAGGCGTTGCGCGGGAAGCCGGTCGGCCCTGCCGCGCAGGATGTCGCCTATCGGATCGGCTTTGCCATGGTGCTGATGCTCATGGTCTTTGCCACCTGGAACGACATATCGATGTTCTTCGGCTAGCGTTCGGTCGGGGAAACGGCGAGGGGAATTCGGCGGATACTGTGAACGATTGGTTTTCAACGGCTTGCGAAGAAAGGTTTTGTTTACGATAACTCGAGGCTGTAGTGGCCGTTAAGCCACGGTTCGAATTGAAGTAAACAGAAATTAACGAGCTGGCTTGCTTGTATGGGAAAAGCGGTTAAAACGGCAACCGTGACCGGAGTCGGCACGAAACTGCCGCGCGACGTTTGGAAAAGGTAAGATTTGAACATGAAAGCTGGTTCAAGGTTTTTGAACGCGGTGTCGGCGGCTGCGCTGTCAACAAGCATTGTTGTTTCCGGCGCTGGTGTTGGGTTGCTCGCAGGCACGTCTGTCGCAGAAGCTGCGGTCATCAATCGTGTCGAAGTGCGCGGGGCAACGCGCGTCAGCGCTGAGACGGTTCGCGCGAACATCACGATCGTTCCGGGCAAGGCCTTCAGCAACGGCGACATCGACGCTTCCGTGAAGCGCCTCTATGCTACCGGCTACTTCTCTGATGTCAGCATCAACATTGCCGGCGGTACGCTCGTCGTAAACGTGAGCGAGAACCAGCTGGTCAATCAGGTCGTCTTCAACGGCAACCGCAAGATCAAGGACGACAAGCTGCAGGGCGTCGTTCGTACGCAGCCGCTCGGTCCGTACAGCGAAGCGACGGTCGAATCCGATATTCAGTCCATCAAGGACGCCTATGCCGCCATCGGTCGCAGCGACATCACGGTGACGACCCAGGTCGTCCCGGTTGCCGAAGGGCGTGTCAACCTTGCCTTCGTGATCAACGAAGGTGAGCGCACCAAGATTTCGCAGATCAATTTCGTTGGCAACGAGGCCTATAGCGACGGTCGCCTTCAGTCGGTCATCGCGACGAAGGAATCGGGCATCTTCTCGTTCATCACGCGCAAGGACGTCTACAATCCGGACAAGCTTCGCGCCGACGAAGAGCTGCTGCGTCAGTTCTACTACAACCGCGGTTATGCAGACTTCCAGGTCGTTTCTTCGGACGCGACGCTCAACGAGGCGACCAACGAGTACACGGTGACGATCACCGTCGAAGAAGGTCCACGTTATGACTTCGGTTCGGTCAATGTCGAATCGACGGTCGAGGGCGTTAATGCCGAAGAGCTGAAGGGGCTCGTGCTGAGCCGCGAAGGTTCGGTCTATAAGGCCAAGGACGTTCAGGCGACGATGAGCGAGATTTCGAAGCGTGTCGCTTCGGCCGGTTATCCCTTTGCGCGCGTAACGCCGCGCGGTAACCGCGACCTCGCCAATCACACGATCGCGGTCGACTACCTCGTCGACCAGGGCGAGCGTGCCTACGTCGAGCGCATCGAGATTCGCGGCAACACCCGCACGCGTGACTACGTTATCCGCCGCGAATTCGACATGGGTGAAGGCGACGCCTTCAACCAGGAAATGGTCGCCCGTGCCAAGCGTCGCCTCGAAGCTCTCGGCTACTTCTCCGCCGTCAATATCTCGACTGCGCCGGGCAGTGCTGCCGACCGCGTCGTCGTCATCGTCGACGTGCAGGATCAGTCGACCGGTTCGTTCGGTATCGGTGCTGGTTACTCGGCCGGTAGCGGTGGCGGCTTCCTCGTCGAAGCTTCGATCGAAGAAAAGAACTTCTTGGGTCGTGGCCAGTATATCCGCGTTGCCGCCGGTCGCGGTGACGAGAGCCGGACCTACAACGTCTCGTTCACCGAGCCGTACTTCCTTGGCTATCGTCTGGCAGCCGGCTTTGACGTCTTCAAGAACGAGAACGACTTCGACGACGACAACTACAGCTACGAAGATCAGGGCTTCAGCCTGCGCGTAACGGCGCCGATCACCGAAAACCTGTCGACCACGCTGCGTTACAACTTCACGCAGTTCGACTATAGCGGTAACGTCGCGAAGCTGTCGTCGCCTTACGTTCGCGCGGTTGAGGGTGGCAACTGGGTCCGTTCGTCGGTCTCGCAGTCGATCACCTACAACACGCTCGACGATGCCCAGCTGCCGCATGACGGCATCCTGGCGACCTTCACGCACGAGTTTGCAGGCCTTGGTGGCGACTCCGACTTCTACAAGATGACCGGTAAGGCCAAGTGGTACTACACGGTCAACGACGAGGCGGACATCATCGCGTCGCTCGGTGGTAGCGCCGGTCATGTCTTCGAAACCGGTAGTGATCTGCAGGTCTTCGACCAGTTCCAGCTTGGTTCCAACGATATCCGTGGCTTCGAACGTAACGGTATCGGCCCGCGCGACAAGGCTACGGGCGATGCGCTCGGCGGCACGACCTACTTCACGGCTTCGGCTGAAGCGACGTTCCCGCTTCCGGGCATTCCGCGTGACAGCGGCTTCCGTGGTGCGGTCTTCGCCGATGCCGGTACGCTCTACAGCAGCAAGGTGACGATGGCTCCGGGCGAAACGGTACAGGGCAACGACTCGTCTCTGCGCGCCTCGGTCGGTGTTGGCTTGATCTGGGCTTCGCCGTTCGGTCCGCTGCGTGTCGACTACGCCTGGCCGGTTGCCAAGGAAGATTTCGACCGGGTACAGAACCTGAAGTTCGGTATTTCCTCGTCGTTCTGATAAGAAGCAGTCCAGAACTGCCAGAAAAGATCGTTCTGGAGTGTCCATGGAACAGAACTGGTTTTTTCCGCCCCATGATGGGATTCGCCTTGGTGACCTGGCGGATCATATTGGGGCGGAGTTGAATGATGGTGCGGTCGCTGATCGTGCCATCAAATCTGTAGCGCCGGTCTATCGGGCCAAGCCTGGCGACGTTTGCTACATGCTGTCTCGCAAGAGCCGTGCGGAGCTTGATACGTGTCAGGCGTCCGCGATCATCTGCGACAAGACGATTTCCAGCCTGGTGCCTGCGCATATCCCCGTGCTGTTGACAGCTCGGCCGCACACTGCCTTTGCACTTGCCGGCACGTTGTTGCACGAGATTGCGATGCGGCCCGCGCGCAACACCAGCCTTAGCGGCGTGTCGCCTGGTGCCTTCGTGGATCCGACGGCACGTCTTGAAGGCGACGTCGAAATCGAGCCGATGGCGGTCGTGGGAGCCGGTGCGGAAATCGGAAGCGGTACCCGCATTGCCGCTGGCGCCGTTATCGGGCCGGGCGTGCGCATCGGCCGTGATTGCACGATTGCCGCGGGCGCTAGCGTGCTCTGCGCTCTCGTCGGCAACAGCGTGATCATTCACCCCGGCGCCCGTATCGGCCAGGATGGGTTCGGCTACGCGCCGGGGCCGAAGGGGGGAATGATCAAGATCGTTCAGGTCGGACGCGTGATCATTCAGGATCATGTGGAAATCGGCGCGAATACGACGATCGATCGTGGCACCATGGACGACACGGTGATCGGCGAGGGCACCAAGATCGACAATCTCGTTCAGATCGGTCACAACGTCCGCATCGGTCGCTATTGCGGCATTGTCAGTGGGGTCGGCATTGCCGGTAGCACGAAGATCGGCAATGGCGTCATGATTGGCGGCGGCAGCGGCGTCAACGGCCACATCACGGTCGGTGATGGCGTCCAGATCGCCGCCATGAGCGGCGTGGCGGCCGATGTTCCCGCCGGCGAACGCTACGGTGGTATTCCGGCGCGCCCGATGCGTGATTTCCTGCGCGACGTCGCGGAAATGGCCATGCGGGCAGAGGAAAGACAAAAAAAGAAGAAGGGCGGCGCGAATGAGTGAAGCAGCAACGGTTCTCGGTACGGCGGATATTCAGGAAATCCTGAAACTGCTGCCCCATCGCTACCCATTTCTGCTCGTCGATCGCATCATTGAGATCGACGGCGACAATTCGGCGATCGGCATCAAAAACGTTTCGGCGAACGAGCCGCATTTCACCGGTCACTTCCCCGAGCAGCCGATCATGCCGGGCGTTCTGCTCGTCGAGGGCATGGCACAGACAGCCGGCGCGATCTGTGCCCGCAAGGTCGGAACCGGCACGAACCTGGTCTATTTCATGACCATCGACAATGCCCGTTTCCGCAAGCCGGTCGTGCCCGGCGATCGCGTCGAATTCCATGTCGTGAAGCAGAAGCAGCGCGGCAATATCTGGAAATTTCACTGTGATGCAAAAGTTGACGGGCAACTGGTCGCAGAAGCTGATATCGGCGCGATGATCGTCAGCAAGGAAGACGCCTGAACATGATTGCAGCAACAGCGAAGATTCACCCGTCCTCGGTTATCGAAGACGGCGCTGTAATCGGCGAAAACGTCAAGATTGGTCCATTTTGCCACGTAGGGCCGAAAGTCGTTCTCGGCGATGATATCGAGCTTCACAGTCATGTCGTGGTCACCGGCCGTACGACGATCGGCAAGGGAACCAAGGTTTTTCCGCAGGCCGTCATCGGCGCCGATTCGCAAAGTGTTCATCACAGCGCCGTCGATACCGAATTGCTGATTGGCACGAACTGCACGATCCGCGAAGGTGTGACGATGAATACGGGCACCGTCGAGCATGGCGGGCAGACAGTCGTCGGCAATAACAATCTCTTCCTGGCCTATTCGCATGTGGCGCATGATTGCCGCCTCGGCGATCACATCATCCTGTCGAACAACGTGATGCTGGCGGGCCATGTCACGGTCGAGGACCGCGCCATTCTTGGCGGCGGCTGCGCCGTGCATCAGTTTACCCGTGTCGGCCGTCAGGCGTTCGTCGGCGGCCTGTCGGCCGTCAGCTACGATGTCATCCCGTACGGCATGCTCAACGGCAATCCAGGCATCCTCAGCGGCCTGAACGTCGTCGGCATGACGAGAGCCGGGATCGACCGCGCCACGATCCACGTCGTTCGCCGCGCCTACAAGCAGATCTTCGAAGGCCCGGAGTCGATCCGTGCCAATGCGGCGGCGATTCGCGAAGAATATGCGGACTGCGCGCCGGTCGTGGAAATCCTCGATTTCATCGCGGCCGAAAGCGACCGGGCACTATCGTCGCCGTCTCGCGGCAAGGCGTGAGCGTGATGTCGGCTGCTGCGGGCCACGCAGCGACCGGCGGCCGGCTCGCAATCATTGCTGGCGGTGGCGCGCTGCCGCATCACGTGGCCGAAGCCGTCAGGGCGCGCGGCGAAGATCCTTTCATCATTGCATTGTCCCGAGAGGCGGAAGAAGCCGATTGGGTCGGCTTCGATCACTCCGTCCTCGGGATCGGCGACTTCGCCAGTATCAGCCGTACCTTCAAGGAAGAGGGGATTGACCGCGTCGTTCTGTCAGGCTGGGTTCGCCGCCGGCCGGAATGGCGTGACATTCGCCCGACGTTGAGAACGCTCGCAAAGATCCCGGCTGTTCTGAAGACGCTGGTATCCGGTGGAGACGACGCCGTCCTGCGCATGGCTATGGCCCTGATCGAAGCAAGCGGCGCCCACGTGATCGGCGTCCATGAAGTGGTGCCCAATCTCCTGGCAGATCCAGGCCCGATTGGTGCGGTCGCACCCGATGCAGACGACCGCCGCGACATAGAGGCGGGTATCGCCGCCGCCAACGCGCTCGGCGCGCTCGATGTGGGGCAGGGTGCTGTAGCCGTCGGCGGACGTGTGGTGGCGCTGGAGGGTGCCGAAGGCACCGACGCCATGCTGGAGCGTGTCGTCGCGTTGAAGGCGGAAGGGCGTGTCTCATCTCGCCGGCGGGGCGTTCTCGTCAAGCTTTGCAAACCCGGTCAGGATCTTCGCGCCGACCTGCCGTCGATCGGGCCGTCGACCGTCGCGCTTGCAGAAAGGGCCGGCCTGGCCGGCATCGCGGTCGAGGCGGGCAGGGCCTTGGTCCTGGAACGTGCCGACGTGATCGAGGTCGCCAATCGCGCCGGGCTGTTTGTTGCCGGGGTGGAGCGCTCGGCCAAGGGAGCCGAACGATGAGCGCACCGAGCTACAAGCTCGCAGTCATTGCAGGCGAAGTTTCCGGCGATCTTCTGGGCGCCGATCTCGTCCGGGCGCTTCGGGCGCAAAGCGGCAGCACGATCGAGCTCGTCGGCGTCGGCGGCGAAGCGCTGGAGGCCGAGGGTCTCCGGTCGTTGTTCGATTATTCCGAGCTATCGATCATGGGGTTCACCCAGGTGCTGGCGCGCCTTCCGAAACTGATCATGCGCATTCGCCAGACTGCAAAGGCGATCATCGCCGCGCGMCCCGATGCGCTTCTGATCATCGACAGCCCGGACTTTACCCACCGTGTGGCGCGGAAGGTCCGTGCGGCGCTGCCGGATGTGCCTGTGATCAACTACGTTTGCCCGAGCGTTTGGGCCTGGAAGCCGGAGCGTGCGCCGCGCATGCGCGGCTACGTCGATCACGTGCTTGCCGTCTTGCCGTTCGAACCACAGGCGATGGAGCGACTGCAGGGCCCTCCGACGACCTATGTCGGCCACCGCCTTGCAAGCGATGCGAATCTGCTGGCGGTTCATGCGAGCCGACAGCAGCGCCTTGCCGGAACGACGGATGTCCGGGTATCGACATGCCTCCTTCTGCCGGGTTCCCGATCGAGCGAGGTTGGCCGGCTGTTGCCGATTTTCGCGGCGATGGTTGAGGAACTTTCAAGCCGTCACCCGGGCATCCGCTTCCTGCTACCGACAGTCCCGCGGCAGGAGAAGTTGGTGCGGGAGATCACCGCATCTTGGCCCGTCCAGCCGGAGATTACCGTGGGAACCGCTGAGAAGTGGGCGGCTTTCGACCGCGCCGACGCAGCGATCGCCGCTTCGGGTACGGTGATATTGGAACTCGCCTTGGCGGGCGTTCCCGTCGTTTCGACCTATGATCCAGACTTCCTGGTCAAGCTTCTGCATAAACGCATTCGCATCTGGAGCGGCGCGCTGCCGAACCTGATCGCAGATTTTCCGATCGTTCCCGAATACTTCGGCGAATCAATTCGCCCCGGCGCGCTTACGCGCTGGGTGGAGCGCCTATCGGCTGCGACGGCGCAGCGCGCATCGATGCTCGATGGTTACACGCTGGTGCAACAGCGCATGGCGACAAGCCGTCCGCCAGGCGACATGGCAGCCGAGATCGTCCTTGGCTATCTCGAAAACAAGAAGGCGTAAGGCCCGCCACCGAGCGGTCACGCTATCCTTCAATCTCTGATGTCGCCGCGATGTGTGTGGAAACTTTGCACCGCGCGAATGCGCCTGCTTGACCACGCAACATCACGACCGATCTGCCTTCGCTACGAAAAAAACCCGGCCATTTCTGACCGGGCTTGTTTGTTTCCGTTAATACCGATCAGCGCTTGGAGACCGGGACGTAGTCGCGCTGCGGGGCGCCGACATAGAGCTGGCGCGGCCGGCCGATGCGCTGTTCCGGATCTTCGATCATCTCGTTCCACTGGGCGATCCAGCCGACGGTGCGGGCGAGCGCGAAGAGAACGGTGAACATGGTGGTGGGGAAGCCGAGAGCCTTCAGCGTGATGCCGGAGTAGAAGTCGATGTTCGGGTAGAGCTTCTTCTCGATGAAGTACTCGTCGGTGAGCGCGATACGCTCGAGTTCCATCGCCACTTCGAGGAGCGGATCGTCCTTGTGGCCGAGTTCCGCAAGCACTTCATGCGTGGTCTTCTGCATGATCTTGGCGCGCGGGTCGTAGTTCTTGTAGACGCGGTGACCGAAGCCCATCAGGCGGAACGGATCGTTCTTGTCCTTTGCGCGGGCGATGAATTCCGGGATGCGATCAGCCGTGCCGATTTCGGCGAGCATGTTGAGCGCCGCTTCGTTTGCGCCACCGTGCGCCGGGCCCCAGAGGCAGGCGATGCCGGCCGCGATGCAGGCGAACGGGTTGGCGCCCGAGGAGCCGGCGAGGCGAACCGTCGAGGTCGACGCGTTCTGCTCGTGGTCGGCGTGCAGGATGAAGATACGGTCCATGGCGCGCGACAGAACCGGGTTGACGACATATTCTTCGCAAGGAACGGCGAAGCACATGCGCAGGAAGTTCGACGCGTAGTCGAGGTCGTTCTTAGGGTAAACGAAGGGCTGGCCGATGTGGTACTTGTAGGCCATCGCCGCGATCGTCGGCATCTTTGCGATCATGCGCAGCGAGGCAACCATGCGCTGGTGCGGATCGGTGATGTCGGTCGAGTCGTGGTAGAAGGCCGAAAGCGCGCCGACGCAGCCGCACATGACGGCCATCGGGTGCGCGTCCCGACGGAAGCCGGTGAAGAAGCGCGACATCTGCTCGTGCACCATGGTGTGGTGCGTGACGCGATAGTCGAAGTCGGCCTTCTGTGCCTTCGTCGGCAGTTCGCCGTAGAGCAGCAGATAGCAGACTTCGAGGAAGTCGCCGTGCTCGGCGAGCTGTTCGATCGGATAGCCGCGGTGGAGCAGCACGCCTTCGTCGCCGTCGATATAGGTGATCTTGGATTCGCACGACGCCGTGGACGTGAAGCCCGGGTCGTAGGTGAACATCTTCGTCTGCTTGTACAGCGAGCCGATGTCCACAACGTCAGGGCCGATGGACCCCGATCGCACCGGAAGATCCGCAGACTTTCCATCGAGTGTTACAACCGCGGTTTTTTCAGTCATCGGACCCTCCGTCTTATGGCAACGTGGCACCGAAACGTGCCACGAAAATGAACGTTGCGAATTTGCTATATGATTTATTTTCGACTGCCAAGCTGTACGAAAGGCAAATTGTGCGATGCGAAAATGTGCATATGGCGACGCAACAATGGCATGTTACGGCAATAAGTCCAAGGAGATCAACAATCTCGTCGGATGATGGTGCGGTACCATTCTATATAGGATTGCCGCTTTTTTCAGCAGATAGCGCCTCGGTTGCGGTTATGTGCCTTTGGTTGCATGATCGAGCGCGTATTCGGGGGAAAGAGCGCTGACGCAATGAGCGATACTGATATGCGGCAGGCTTTGCACGACGCGGAGCGCGGCAGCTTCATGTTGCCCGGCTCCGATGCTGCCACCGCCGTTGCGGTCTTTGCTCCCAATGTGCCGCGCAGCCTGATGTCGACACAGGTGCGCCGCGGTATCTCCAGGCTCTCGGCGCATCTCAGCCCGCGCACCATCAAGGCATCGATCGCCTCGGCAATCGAAGAAGAACGCGCATATGGTCACGGATTTGTGTTGATCCCGGTGCTGCTCATCTTCGGGGTCCTTACCTGGCTGTCGCTCCCGTTTGATGTCGGAATTGTCAAACTTGCACTGCTGCTTTGCATTTTCAGCATGGCAGCAATGGTATGTATCGGAAAATTTGCACGGCTACGGGCGCCGTTGATCGCGGCGGCACTGTTTACCGCAGGAATGCTGCTGATCGCGGTCGACACCGTCCGCACCGACACGGTCGTCCTCGATGCACCGGTGACGACAAATGTGCGCGGCGTGGTGTTCTCACGCGAACAGGACGACAAAGGTCAATGGCGCTATGGGGTTGATGTTCAACAGACGACCGAGCCGCGCTTGCGCCGACAGCCGACGAAGGTCACGCTGGTGGCGCGCGGGCGCGAAGATCCGCTGCCGATAGGTGCGACCATTGAGGGCAGGGCGCGGTTGTCGCCGCCGTCCGGCCCGGCGCTACCGGGTTTGAACGACTTCGCGTTTGACAGCTACTTCAAAGGCATCGGTGCAGTCGGGTTCTTCTACGGCGCGCCGAAGGGCGGGGAAGCCCTTGCGACAGGGGAGACGGAGGCAAGTTCTCCCTCGTCCTTGGCAACCAGGATCGCCTCAATGCGCGAGGCCGTCGGAGAACGCATCCGTGCCGCGATCGGCGGCGACACCGGGGCGCTTGCGGCAGCGCTGGTCACCGCGGAAGAGCGAGCCATCAGCCGTGAGACCGTCGAGGTATTGCGGCAGTCCGGGCTGGCGCATGTGCTGGCGATCTCCGGCCTCAACATGGCACTTGCCGCCGGAACCTTCCTGATCGGCGCGCGCACTGTGCTCAGTATGATCCCTGGCCTGGCGCATCGTGTGGCGATCAAGAAGGTCGCGGCGACCGGCGCGCTGCTGATGGTCTGCACGTACATTCTTATCTCCGGTGGAGCCGTGTCGGCATTGCGCGCCTGGATCATGATTTCCATCATGCTCATGGCCGTGTTTTTCGACCGCATGTCGATCAGCCTGCGCAACGTCGCACTGGCGGCGATCGTCATCGTCGCCATAACGCCGTCTGCGGTTGCCGGGCCGGGTTTCCAGATGTCGTTTGCGGCGACCCTTGCGCTCGTTGCCGGCTATGCGCGCTGGCGCGAGCGACGGGAGACAGCGATGCCGGCGGCGGAGAGGCAGCGTAAGGGAAGGGGCTTGGTCACCGGCGTGATCGCCGGTGTCGTCATCACCTCGCTGATCGGTGGTTTGGCGACGTCGGTCTATTCGATCGCCTATTTCCACCGGTTGCCGGCATACGGTCTGCTCGCCAACGTTCTCACCATGCCCGTGATCAGCATCGTGATCATGCCGTTCGGCCTGTTCGCAATGCTCCTGATGCCCTTCGGGCTTGAGCATTATCCATTGTTGGCCATGGCGTGGGGCCTCGACCGGATGCTCGACATCGCCCGTTTCGTGGTCACTCTCGATGGCGAGATTGTCACGGGTCGTATCGGGCATATTGGCTTCGTGCTGATTGCCGCAGGTGGTGTCCTCATCTGTGTATTGCGGAGTTGGCTGGCCCTGTCGGGCGCCGTCCTGATCTTCGTAGGCCTCGTCAGCCTCCCGCTGGAGCGCGACCGTCTGCCCGACGTTGTGATTTCGGAGGATGGCCGCCTCATCGGTCTCGTCGTGAACGACGCGATCGCGACCAACAGGGTGCGCCCGTCGGACTTTTTGTTCTCGCAATGGCAGCGGGCTCTCGCGTTGGAAAACCACCTCAAGCCGGCGATGCTTCCGATGCCGGAGGCAGGTGACCCTTATCCGGCTACGGAGCGGGCCGGGAAGAGTGCTCCGCCGCTCGACCAGGAAAAAGTGACTGCGATCCGTGCGGATCTGTCCTCGGCGATCGAGGCGACCGCTGCAGGGATCTTCATCTGCCGGGAAAAACAATGGTGTGCGGCGCGTAATGCTTACGGCTGGACGATCGTTGCGCTCGAGAACCCGCGCCTTTTTCCGGCCTTGTGTGACCAGGCCGATCTCGTGGTGACCGCAGCCCGGGTCGACAGCGCGAAATGCCCGACCGCTCGCGCCCGTATCGTGAACGCGCAGACGTTGCGTCGCACCGGTGCAATCGAAGTTCGAGCGCAGCCGGGTGCGGGGCAAACGTCGGCTGGAATGCAATTTCGCACCTCATTCACCGCGCTTTCCCGTCCTTGGGAACGCCACCGCACCTATGACTGGCGGACCGGTAGTTTTGCCGAAGGTCAGCCAGCCCTTTGACGCGGTCGCGGCGCGTCTTCACCGGCGTAGACGGTTGCGAAATAATTCTTGATTGATAAACTCCACAAATCCTTGTCATTGCGCTCCCCTTTGCGTAAACAGCCGAAAAAGCACGTTAGGGATGTGGTGGGTGACGACAAATCCCTTCGCTCTCAATTGACGAAACGGACCAGTACGTGAGGAAGAAGATGCCGAACCGAGCCCGATCGACGATCAATCTGCTGGCCGCCGCAATGCTGGGCCTGTCATCGGCTGCATTGCCTGCGGTTGCGTTCGCTCAGTCCGCAAGTGAAGGCGCATCGTCAGCCCCGGTCACGAGCGGCACTCAGGTCACGGTCACAGGATCGCCGGCGCCGGTCGCTGAAGGCCAGACGGTCGGCAGCGCACCGGTAAACCAGGCGCCCCCGATCACGCAGGTGCAGCCCGCAACACAGGCAGCCTCTCCTGAGGCCACCCCCGTTTCTGTCGACGGCGCTTCGACTGACGGTGCGGCGAACCCAGTGCTGCCGCACGACCTGTCGCCGATCGGCATGTTCATGGCGGCCGACCTGGTCGTCAAAAGCGTGATGGTTGGCCTTGCGTTGGCGTCCATTGCCACCTGGGCGATCTTCCTGGTGAAGGCGCTTGAACTCCTTGGCGCCAAGGCGCGCCTCACGCGGGCGGTCCGCCTCCTGTCCGTCGCCAACGGCCTTGCTGACGTCAAGAACGCATTCGATGGGAAGTCGGGCCCGGCACCGGAGATGGTGGCTGCGGCGATCGACGAAATGGTACGTTCGGAGGCCGTCGTCGACCATGCGCCTGCAAGCGGCATCAAGGAGCGCGTGTCTTCGCTGTTGACCCGCATCGAGGTCCGCGCCGGAAAGCGCATGACTGGTGGCACCGGCATTCTGGCCTCGATCGGTTCGGTCGGTCCGTTCGTAGGCCTGTTCGGCACGGTATGGGGGATCATGAATTCCTTCATCGGCATCAGCAAGGCGCAGACGACGAATCTCGCGATCGTCGCGCCCGGTATTGCCGAAGCGCTGCTGGCAACCGCCATCGGCCTTGTGGCGGCCATTCCCGCAGTCATCATCTATAACTATTTTGCCCGCGCCGTTGGTGGCTACAAGGTGGTCCTGGCCGATGCTGCCGCCGCTGTGGAAYGGCTCGTCAGCCGTGACCTCGACCATCGTCTGGTCCGCAAGGCGCAGCCCCGCCGACAGGAAGGCTTCGTCCATGCGGAAACGACCATCGCAAGGATCGGGTGACCCATGGCCGGAAAAGTCAGCCAAGGCGGCGGCGATCTCGACGAGAACAGTGAAATCAACGTCACGCCCTTCATCGACGTCATGCTCGTGCTGCTGATCATATTCATGGTGGCGGCGCCGCTCGCCACGGTGGACATGAAAGTGGACCTGCCGCAATCGGCGGCAAAACCTGCGCCGCGCGACGAAAAGCCGGTCTTCGTGACCTTGAAGGCCGATCTGGCGCTGGCGATCGGCAATGAAGAAACGGCCCGTGAGGCCTTCGCCGACGAATTGAAGCGTCTGACCGAGGGCAATACCGAGACGCGCGTTCTGCTTCGGGCCGACAAGGCCGTGGACTACGGCGAACTGATGACGGTCATGAACCTCATCCAGAATGCCGGCTATACCAAGATCGCCCTCGTGGGCCTGGAAGGCGCACCCGGGCGCTGACGTCGCCCGCGGCCCATGTCAGCGCAATGCGTCGCGCCGGGACCGCGCGCCGCCACCTTGATCGATCAAGGCTCTTCTTCCCCGATTTTCCGGCGCAATTTGCCGCTGTCGCTTGAATCCCGCGGGGCGGCGATTTAAGAGCTTACGTTAAAGGCTTTCCGTTGAGAGCCACAAGACGATCGCGCGGGCTTCTCCGAAAAGCGGCGCCGCGCCTATCCGGATACGAGGGCACTAGCATGAATTTCGAAGCAGCGCGCACCAAGATGGTGGACAACCAGATCCGGACGACGGATGTGACGTCCCACTCGATCTTGTCCGCCTTCCTCACCGTGCCGCGCGAGGAATTCGTGCCCGCGAAGATGAAGGAACTCGCCTATATCGACACCGACATCGCGCTTGACGGCACGAACGGCGGAGCGCCGCGCTTCCTGATGGAACCGTCGCCGCTCGCCAAGCTGCTGCAGCTGGCCGAGATCGCCAAGTCCGACGTCGTGCTCGAGATCGGCTGCGGCACCGGCTACGCTTCGGCGATCCTGTCGCTGGTCGCCGGCTCGGTCGTCGCGCTCGAAAGCGATGAGGGTCTTGCCGCCACCGCGACCGAAACGCTGGCGCGTCTCGGCTATGACAATATCGCGGTTGTCACTGGCGAACTCGAGAAGGGTTACGCCGCCGAAGCGCCTTACGACGTCATCTTCGTTCACGGTGCAGTGGAGGTCTTGCCTGCGGGTCTTTTCCAGCAGTTGCGCGATGGAGGACGTCTCGTCGTGGTCGAAGGATTTGGCAACGCTTCTCGCGCTAAACTCTATGTGCACGAGCACGGAAAAACCTCCGAGCGTGCCGACTTCAACACTGCGGTGAAACCGCTTCCCGGTTTCCGCCGCGCGCAGGAATTTGTTTTTTGAGGTCCCGCTTATTGAGGGATATCAACATTTGAATGCACCGCTAAAATAACAATGTTGCCAATTTGCAACGGGGCACTTGTTTCTTTTTGAAATGCCTGCGCAGAGTAGGGTTGCGCAGTTGTCGGAATCTGGAATCCGGGTTTCAAAGAGTGCTGTGGTAGTGATTTGCTCACCTGTGGGCGGTGTGAGCGCTTCATCGCCGTGTCTAGGCAGTGCCGTTTTGTAACGAGGACAGCGCTGCGGGAAATAGAGGGCAGGCTCTGCCGCCCCGATCGGAGAGAGAAGTAATGGTGTCGATTGTCCGCAAAGCGGCCCTGTGGGCCGCCGTTTCGACGAGTGTACTGGTTGCCCCGCACGCAGTACTGGCCGAGACGATCTTCGGTGCAATGGCCAAAGCCTACGCAAACAACCCGGATCTGAACGCTGCACGTGCGGGTCTGCGCGCAACCGACGAGAGCGTGCCGATCGCCAAGTCTGGCTTTCGCCCCCAAGTCGCGGCTTTCGCCAATGGGACGCTTTCGACCATCGACCGGGCGGACGGATCTCGGGATCTCCATCAGGGACAGGTCGGCGTATCCATAACGCAGATGGTCTTTGATGGCTTTCAGACGCTGAACAATGTTCGCGCGGCCGAGTCGAACGTGTTTGCCACCCGCGAATCGCTGCTTGCCAACGAGATGCAGATCTTGCTCTCGGCAGCGACCATCTACTCCAATATCGCGCGCGATCAGCAGCTGGTCTCGATCCGCAAGCAGAACATCGCCTTCCTGCAGGAGCAGGTGAACGCCGCCAAGGCACGCCTTGACGTAGGTGAAGGCACCCGCACGGACGTGAGCCTTGCCGAGGCCTCGCTTGCCAACGCGCAATCGCAGCTCATCGTTGCCGTGGCGCAGTTGAAGCAGAGTGAAGCGACTTATGTTCGGATCGTCGGCGACTTGCCGAAGGCCATCAAGCAGGCGTCTCCGGCATCCAAGAACCTGCCGCGCACGCTCGATCAGGCCGTCGCAAGTGGCCTGCGTGATCATCCGACCATCCTCGCAGCACAGTACTCGGTTGATTCGGCCGGATACCAGGTGAAGTCGGCAGAGGGAACGATGCTGCCCGGCGTGACGCTTCAGGGGCAGGTCGGCCGCACGGCCGGCAATGTTACCGAAGACAACAATACGTCGAGCATTACGGCTCGCCTCGAGGTGCCGATCTATCAGGGTGGCCTCGAGTACGGTCAGATCCGGCAGGCGAAGGAACGCCTCGGACAACAGCGCATTTTGGTTGATTCGGCCCGAGCATCGATTCAGGAAACGATTGTCTCGGCATATGCTCAGCTTGAGGCGGCGATCGCACGCATTTCCGCCAACAAGGCGCAGATCTCTGCCGCCAAGCTGGCATTGGATGGCGTCATTGAAGAGCGCAAGGTCGGCCAGCGCACGACCCTCGACGTTCTCGATTCGCAGCAGGACGTGCTGCAGGCGCAGGAACTCCTGGCGCTCGCGCAGCGCGATGCGGTCGTCGCGAGCTATACCTTGCTTGCAGCTTCGGCGAGGCTGACCGTGAAGAGCCAGGGTTTGCAGGTGGCCGAATATCGCTCCGAAGAACATTACGAGGCCGTCAAGGACAAATGGTTCGGTCTTCGAACCGTCGACGGTCGCTAAAGAAAACGCCCCGGTCTCCCCGGGGCGTTTCTATTTTTGGCCCTGAAAACAAATCTGTGCAAGAATCTGGGTGGCTGATTCGTGGCGTATGTTTCGTCCGCGAACTCACATAAGGTTTCTCGGAAATCGGCGCATGTCCTGTTTTGAAACACATGCCGGCCGCGTCAAACGGGGATAGAAATGGCACAGCTCAATGTCGCGCGTGAACCTTCGATGGATGAGATCCTGGCATCCATTCGCAAGATCATCGAGAGCAACGAGCCTGGCCAGGCCGGGCTATCGCCGCAGGAGCGTTTCGAGGACGAATCGGGCGACGAGATCGAGCTGACGATCGACAGCGAGATCGAGACACTCGCCTTTGCCCAGCGCGAAGAGCCGATCGAAACATCGAGGCCTACTCCGGCGGCGCCGGCCGTAGAACTTTCCATCGTTTCATCCGAGACGAGCACGGTGGCGGCGCAGCCGCCGCTTTCGCTGGCCGATGTCGCAGCACGCGTTCGCGCGGCTTCGGAGCGGCACTCCACGGGCTTTGCCCCGCGTGAGGGCCAGCCGATTACACCGGCGCCTGCGATTCAGGACAGTCCGGTTGTCACGTCGCGCATGGCCGCCGTCTCTGCGCCCAAGGCTCCGGCCGCGCAGCCCGTCCTGGCCGCCGAAGTACACGAGGCGGTGGAAGCCGCCGCGGCCCCCGAGCCGGTGGAGATCCGCGACAGCGTCGAATCGCCCGCGCTGGCCGCGGTACCGGTGATCGAAACGGTGGTGCCCGAGAAGGCGATCGCCGCCATCGTTTCTCCGGAAGTCGGCCGGAAGGTCGCGCGGTCCTTCGACAATCTCGCTGTCGCGGTCGATCAGGGTGCGAGGCGTTCGTTTGACGAAATTGCTCAGGAAATGTTGCGGCCGATGTTGCAGGAATGGCTGGACGACAATCTGCCGACACTCGTCGAACGGCTGGTTCGCGAGGAAATCGAGCGCGTTGCCCGCGGGCCGCGTCGCTGAAATTCTGGTCTTTTGATGCAGGAGGCCGCGGCGAACGTCGCGGCTTTTTGCGTTCGTGTTGACTTGCACCGGCCGTTCCGGTTTACAAGACACAGACATCACTCTCCAAAATTGGCTCCAAAATGCTTGATAAGACCTACGATTCCGCATCCGTCGACCCGCGTATCGCCAAGAAGTGGGACGAAGAAAACGCGTTTCGTGCAGGCGCGGGTGCCAAGCCCGGCGCCGATAGCTTCTGCATCGTGATCCCGCCGCCGAACGTGACCGGTTCGCTGCACATGGGCCACGCGCTCAACAACACGCTTCAGGACGTCATGGTTCGCTTCGAACGCATGCGCGGCAAGGACGTGCTGTGGCAGCCGGGCATGGACCATGCCGGTATCGCGACCCAGATGGTCGTCGAGCGCAGGCTGATGGAAACCCAGCAGCACCGTCGGCAGATGGGTCGCGAGGCCTTCATTGAGAAGGTCTGGGAGTGGAAGGCCGAATCCGGCGGTTTGATCTTCAACCAGTTGAAGCGGCTTGGCGCATCCTGCGACTGGTCGCGTGAGCGCTTCACCATGGACGATGGCCTCTCGGAAGCCGTCCTGGAGGTCTTTGTTTCGCTCTACAAGGAAGGGCTGATCTACAAGGACAAGCGCCTGGTCAACTGGGACCCGAAGCTCTTGACGGCGATCTCCGACCTCGAGGTCGAGCAGCACGAGATCAACGGCAATCTCTGGTATCTGCGCTATCCGCTCGAGCCGGGTGTTACCTATGAACATCCGGTCGCCTTCGATGAGGAAGGCAAGGCGACCGAATGGGAGAAGCGCGACTATCTGGTCGTCGCGACCACCCGTCCGGAAACGATGCTCGGAGACAGTGGTATTGCCGTCAACCCGGACGACGAGCGCTACAAGCCGCTCCTCGGCAAGCATGTCATCCTGCCGATCGTTGGCCGGCGCATACCCGTTGTCGCCGACAGCTATGCGGATCCGACGGCCGGCACCGGTGCGGTCAAGATCACGCCTGCACACGACTTCAACGACTTCGAGGTTGGCAAGCGTGCAGGCCTGCGCGCGATCAACATCATGACGATCGACGGACGCGTCACCATCAAGGACAACGAGGAATTCCTTGAAGGGCTTTCCGACCCCGCTGCTCTCCATGGTGCGTGGGACGAGCTCGACGGCAAGGACCGGTTCGAGGCGCGCAAGATCATTGTCAGGATCTTCGAAGAGGCTGGCCTGCTGGACAAGATCGAGCCGCACAGGCACATGGTCCCGCATGGGGACCGTGGCGGCGTGCCGATCGAGCCGCGCCTGACGGAACAATGGTACGTCGACGCCAAGACGCTCGCGAAGCCCGCGATTGCCGCGGTCAAGGAAGGCCGCACGAACTTCGTTCCGAAGAACTGGGAGAAGACCTACTTCGAATGGATGGAAAACATCCAGCCCTGGTGCGTCTCGCGTCAGCTCTGGTGGGGGCACCAGATCCCGGCCTGGTACGGCCCGGACGGTCAGGTCTTCGTCGAGAAGACCGAGGAAGAGGCGCTGCACGCGGCGATCCAACACTATATCGCCCATGAAGGCCCGATGAAGGCCTATGTCGAGGACCTGCTTGAGAACTTCAAGCCGGGCGAAATCCTGACGCGCGACGAAGACGTGCTCGACACCTGGTTCTCGTCGGCACTCTGGCCGTTCTCCACGCTCGGCTGGCCGAACGAGACGCCGGAGCTGGAGAAGTACTATCAGACCGACGTTCTGGTGACCGGCTTCGACATCATCTTCTTCTGGGTCGCCCGCATGATGATGATGGGCCTGCACTTCATGAAGGATGCCGACGGCACCCCGGTCGAGCCGTTCCATACGGTCTACGTCCACGCGCTCGTTCGCGACAAGAACGGCCAGAAGATGTCGAAGTCGAAGGGCAACGTCATCGACCCGCTCGAACTCATCGACGAGTATGGAGCTGACGCGCTGCGCTTCACGCTGGCGATCATGGCTGCCCAGGGCCGCGACGTGAAGCTCGACCCCGCTCGTATCGCCGGCTACCGCAACTTCGGCACGAAGCTCTGGAACGCGACGCGTTTTGCCCAGATGAACGGCGTGGTCGACAGCGAAGGCTTCATCCCGGAGGCCGCTTCGCTCACCATCAATCGCTGGATCCTGACGGAACTCTCGCGCACCATCCGTGACGTCACCGAGGCGATCGAGGCCTACCGTTTCAACGAGGCGGCCGGCAGCCTCTACCGCTTCGTCTGGAATCAGTTCTGCGACTGGTACCTTGAGCTGCTGAAGCCGGTCTTTAACGGCGAGGACGAGGCGGCCAAGCGCGAGTCGCAGGCCTGTGTCGCCTATGTTCTCGATGAGATCTACAAGCTGCTGCATCCGTTCATGCCGTTCATGACCGAAGAGCTCTGGGCGCAGACAGCCGGCGAGGGCCGCGAGCGTGACACGCTGTTATGCCACGCCGAATGGCCGGCGGCTTCCTATGCCGATGACGCGGCGGCAGACGAGATCAACTGGCTGATCGATCTCGTGTCGGGCATCCGCTCCGTTCGTTCCGAGATGAACGTTCCGCCGGCCGCGACCGCGCCGCTGATCGTCGTCGGGGCGAACAACCTGACACGCGAACGCCTGCAGCAGCATGCTCCGGCAATCGCGCGCCTGGCCCGTGTCGAACACATCGACTATTCGACTGTCGCTCCGCGCGGCAGCGCCCAGATCGTCGTGGGCGAGGYGACCGCGTGTCTGCCGCTTGGCAACCTGATCGACCTCTCCGCCGAGAAGTCGCGCCTGGAGAAGGCGATCGCCAAGGTGGATGCGGAGCGCGAGCGTATTCTTGGCAAGCTGGCCAATGAAAAGTTTGTCGCGAACGCCAAGCCGGAGCTGGTGGAAGCCGAGCGCGAGCGCCTGGTGGAACTCGATCTTCAGAAAGAATCGCTCGGCGTTGCTCTTACCCGCGTGGCGGAAGCGGGCTAGGAAGCACGCTAAGGGTGCAACCGCGCAGGGCTTGAACGGCCAAGGAAATCAAAAAATCCGCGACAGCAATGTCGCGGATTTTATATTTTAGTATCATTGGATATACTTGCGTGCGCGAGCTTGGCGATCGAATCGCTGAGCTGAATACTGTTGGCCGCTCATGAAATCGCTGGGCATGCGCAAGCGGAGTTTCAACGGCCATTTTTGTTGATCTCCAGCAAAAACCAATATTGTTGTCTCCGCGACACAGCTTTCGCGAGTGTTGGAAGTTTATCCTATTTTATTGGCTTATTTACCTATTTGCCGAAATATCATTTCGGAAATGTGCGAATGTGTCTAAATCATGAGAATCTTACGTAAATTACGTGACGCATAGTGCCGCACCACCTCTGCCCCTGGCATTTGCGATTTCACATGTTCGTGAGAATACTTTCGCCACACGCGGCATGAGGTGGAATGCCGCAGATTGCAGTGCAGGGGAGGAGCTTAATGGCTCACATGAATTTTAAGCGTGGTGTCCTGACCGTGGCGGCTGGTTTGCTGCTTGCGTCAGCGGCCCACGCCGGCGGTCTTGAGCGCGGTGGTTACAACATCGACCTGCTGTTCGACCCGTCGGACTATGCTGGTGAAGCTTCGGCAACCTATGTCAATCCGCAGCGAGAGTTGAAGAACGTCCGCGATACAGACACCGCAAACACCGACATCATTGGCGGAACGTTTGGCGGCGGCAACTTGAATTACCGTCCGAACTCGGCCGACGACACGGAGGGCTATTGGGTGCCTCGCGTCGGTATCAAGGCATCGCTCGGCGACGCCTTTGACTGTATGGCGGACTATTCTCAGCCGTGGGGCGCGCATACTAATCCCGGCCAGAACTGGGCCGGCGCTAACAACAACATCGAAACGAAGGTGGATAGCGACAACTACGCTGCTACTTGCTCCTACAAATGGGACATGGGTCCGGGCCAGTTCCGCATTATCGGTGGTGTTTTCTACCAGGAGGTCAGCGGTTTCAAGGAGCGGCTGGTACAAGATTATACGGGTACCCCGTTTGCGGGCGTATTTTCAGGTATCGGCAGGCTTGAGCTCGAAGGAAATGGCTGGGGTTGGCGCGCGGGTGCTGCCTACGAAATTCCTGAGTATGCCGTTCGGGCCAGCCTCGTTTACAACAGCTCCGTAGACCTCGACAACCTTTCCGGTTTTATCGACCTCCGTCAGTTGGGCTTCGTCGTTCCAGGCGTAGGCGTTGTGACCGGCACGAAGTACGATGTAAATGGCTCGGCCTCGATGCCGGATTCGCTGGAACTCAAGCTCCAGAGCGGCATCGCTCCGGATTGGGCGGCATTCGGCTCGATCAAGTGGACGGACTGGAGCCAGCTTCAGGTTTTGAAGTTCTGCCCGGCAACTGTATCGCGCACCACACCGTGCACAAGTCTTGATCTGCTCTATCGCGATGGCTGGACCATCAGCGGCGGTATCGGTCACAAGTTCAATGATCAATGGAGCGGTGCCGTCAGCCTGACCTGGGATCGCGGTACTAGTCACGGTTACGGAACGCAAACCGACACATGGATGCTGGGCACCGGCGTATCCTACACACCGACCGAGCATGTCGAGTTCCGTCTTGCTGGCGCCGTTGGCATTCTGACGGGCGGCAGTTCGGGCGCAGTTAATTTTCAAGGTGACGTCATTGGCGACGACGTCTCCTACGATTTCGGTGACGATTTTGTCGGAGCGATCTCGACTTCGCTCAAGGTTAAGTTCTGATCCTTCGTTGATCTGATTGTTAAAGGGGCCCGGTTTCAGCCGGGCCTTTCTTTTGGTGTGGAGCCATTTAACCAAGTGCCTGCACCGTCCGCCAATGTGACGATTCAGCAACACATTTAATGCTAGAGTTTGCTAGCATCGGACTCGTCCCGGCTATGTCCATTTCCCGCCACAAACAGGGAGCAGCGATAGTAGGGACAGACCTGCAACCGTGAAAACGAAACCTGCGGTGTTTGATGCGAAGTGAAACTTGGACTGTCGATGTCCGTGTCAGATGTGGCCTCCGGCACCCTTGTGCAAGTGGTCGAATGAAATGGTCTTTTCGGCGCGGTTGTCGAAGTTTCGTTTTGGAATGGATGCGTCGATGTGGTCGGCGGATTTGGTGAAGTTTTGGACGGCGGCGGGTCGTCCGGGCGTTTGTGTTTGCAGCGGTGATGAGTTCGGCGTGGCCGGCTGGAACGGAAGAATTAGACTGTGATGCTTGCGGGTGAACTAAAGTCACTGAAGGTTGCGATACTCGGCGTGTCGCTGGCGGTCTGCGGGACCATCGCCATGCCGGCCCTTGCCTTTGATCCGGGGGCAGGCGTCTCGAAAGAATCCGGTCCCTTTGCTCTCTTCAAATTCGGCTTTTCGGCCTACAAGAACGGCCGCAAGGACGAGGCCATCGAAGCCTACAAATACGCGGCGGAGAAGGGGCATACCGGCTCCCGCTGGGCGCTGGCCAACATGTATGCCTATGGCGACGGCGTCGCCGAAAACGACCTCGAAGCCTTCAAGATCTACAGCGAGATCGCCCAGCAGGGTGTGGAGCCGGGCTCCGAAGATACCGGCTATTTCGTCAACGCGTTGATTTCTCTTGCTGGCTACTACCGGCGCGGCATTCCCGACAGCCCGATCAAGTCAGATATGGCCCAGGCGCGGCAACTCTATTTCCAGGCGGCGTCGACCTTCGGCGTTGCTGAGGCGCAGTTCCAGCTTGCGCGCATGTTGCTCTCGGGCGAGGGTGGCAGCGTCAACGTTCAGCAGGCAAAGAAGTGGCTGAACCGCGCCCGCAAAAGCGGACATGCCGGCGCCATGGGTGTGTTCGGCAACGTAATTTTCCAGGAAGGCCAGACCATTCGCGGTCTCGCCTTTATGACGGCCGCTCTCGACCAGTGTTCGCCGAAGGATCGGCCCTGGATGCAGTCGATGCAGGAGCAGGCATTCTCGCTGGCGAGCGAGGACGACCGGCGCACGGCAATCGCTCTGTCGCAAAATCTGCACATGCAAGGCGATGACGACTGAGACCTGCGCGCGATAAGCCTTAAGCCAACGCGGCCGGGACAAACGACAAGCTGCAGTTCCGCGCCTCAGGCCGCGGCGAAGGCAAATTCACCGATAACAGGAACGTGGTCCGAGGGCTTTTCCCAGGCGCGGACATGCTTGTCGATCGACGTCGAAACCAGACGATCGGCCGCTTCCGGCGAAAGCATCAGATGATCGATGCGAATGCCGAAATTCTTGGGCCAGCAGCCGGCCTGATAATCCCAGAACGTGTAGAGCGGGACCGCGTCCGAGGTTGCCCGGACAGCATCGATGAAGCCGAGATTGCGCAGGCGCCGAAATGCGGCGCGGGTCTCCGGCAGGAAGAGAGCGTCGTTCTGCCAGACCTTGATGTCCCAGCAGTCGTGCTCCTCCGGGATGACGTTGTAGTCGCCGGCCAGGATGAAGGGTTCTTCGAGCAGAAGGCGCTGCTCGGCGTAGGCGGTAAGCCGGCGCATCCAGGCGAGCTTGTAGGGGTACTTCTCGCTATCGACGGGATTGCCGTTCGGCAGGTAGAGCGAGCAGAYGCGGATTACGCCGCCTTCAACCGAGAACACGCCTTCGATGAAGCGCGATTGTTCGTCCGAATCGTCTCCGGGCAGGCCGCGGTTGACTTCGTCCGGGCGCAGCTTGGAGAGGAGGGCGACGCCGTTGAAGCCCTTCTGGCCGTGGGTCTCGACATGGTAGCCGAGCGCCTCGATCTCCAGACGCGGAAATCCGTCGTCGACGGACTTGATCTCCTGAAGGCAGACGATATCCGGATTGGCTTCCGTGAGCCATGCCAGGAGGCTGTCGATTCGCGCCTTGACGCCATTGATGTTCCAGGTGGCAATCTTCATGGCTCGAAACGCCCTTCCATACAGGTGAGTCCTTGCGGCCGGACTCTTCTAGCTGCTCCGGATTCTTTTGACAAATCCGATACCTGCGGGCAATCGGGCCTTATGGCTGAGCTGCAACGACGGCGTGCGGCGCCGCGCGCGGTTTATACGGTATAGGTGCGGACGCTCGAATTGATTCCGGTCCATGGCCGGCTATAGTCCGGCGCATGATCGATCTCTTGCAGAATTACTGGCCGCATATCCTGGCGCTGCTGTCCTTCGCGCTCGGTATCCCGGCCGCCATTCACGCGGCCATGACCAAAGACGACGTACGCGCCGCCGCGGGTTGGGTCGGTGTCGTTCTGCTCTCGCCGATCGTCGGGGCGCTGCTGTATGCCGTTGCCGGCATCAACCGTATCCGCCGCTCCTCCATCGGCTCGCAGCGCGCGCTGCTGCGCGGGCACGGCCCCGATCAGTTCGGCCGATTCGATATCTCCGAAACGGACATCAGTGGACGTTTCGGCAATCGTTTCGCCGCGATGAAGATACTCGGGGACCGCGTTTCCAGGCATCGCATGTGCTCCGGCAACAGCATCGATGTGCTGGCAGGTGGAGACGCTGCCTATGCGGCCATGCTGGCGGCCATCGCCGCAGCGCAGCGCAGCATCCTGATCGAGAGCTATATCTTCGATCGCGACGTGATCGGCCTGCGTTTCGCCGATGCCCTGATCGCCGCGGTCGCGCGGGGCGTCGAAGTCCGCGTGCTGATTGACGCAGTCGGGGCACGCTATTCCGTCCCCAGCATTGTCGGTCACCTGAAAACGGCCGGCATTCCGACGGCGGTCTTCAACGGCAATATCATCATGGGGTTGAGGTTGCCCTATGCCAATCTCCGCACGCACCGGAAGATTCTCGTGGTCGATGGCAGCGTTGCCTTCGCCGGCGGCATGAATATCCGCGCCGGCTTTACGAGTGAAATCCCCGGCGAGGAGCCGTCCCTCGACACCCACTTTCGGGTAACAGGGCCGGTTGTCGCCGACATCTTTCAGGTTGCGGCGGAAGACTGGCAGTTTTCCAGCGGTGAGATGCTGGTGGGCGCCGCCTGGGCGCTCGAAGAAATGACGCTGCCGGCAGAAATGCCGTCCGTGCTGATGCGCGCAATACCCTCAGGGCCGGACGCGACGAACGAAACCAATCACAAGATGCTGATGGGCGCGTTTTCGGTGGCGCGAAAGAACATCCGCGTGATGTCGCCCTATTTCCTTCCGGACCGTGAGTTGATCAGCGCGTTGGTGACGGCAGCGCGCCGGGGCGTCGAGGTCGACATCATCGTGCCCGCAGTCAACAACCTGCTTCTGGTCGATCGCGCAATGACCGCGCAGTTCGATCAGGTGTTGAAGGGGCATTGTCGGATCTGGCGTGCCGAGGGTGTGTTCAACCACTCGAAGCTTCTGGTCGTGGACGAGCGCTGGGCCTATGTCGGATCGACCAACCTCGATCCGCGCTCCTTGCGGCTCAACTTCGAGTTCGACCTCGAAGTGCTGGACGATGGTTTCGCGCATACGATCAGCGGCATGATATCGGATGTCCTGGCCTCGGCCGAACCGGTCACGCTCGAAGCGCTGCGCGCCAAGCCACTCGTCGACCGATTGGCGAACCGTGTACTCTGGCTGGGGTCGCCGTATCTCTGACGGCGACCTGGGTTGGGCCTTCTGGTCGCGTTAGATGGAAAAACTCGTTCCACATCCGCAGCTTGCGACCGCATTCGGATTCTTGATCTGAAACGACTGGCCGAGCAGGTTGTCGACGAAGTCGATCTCCGAGCCGCCCATGTAGACGAGTGACAGGCTGTCGATCAGAACCTTGGCCTCATTCTTCTCCAGTACCAGATCGTCGTCATTGGCACTGTCGACCAGGTCGAACTTATAGGAGAATCCCGAGCAGCCGCCGCCTTCGACGGACACCCGCATCGCATTGTTGTGACTGTCCGAACGAAGGATCGTGGCGATCCGCTTTGCAGCGGCGTCCGAAAGGGTCACGGTTTCTTGCGTCATATCTGCCTCCTGCCGGGGTCAAGAACCGGAGAGATTTGGTTGTTGTTGCAGCATCGTCTCGGCCAACGTCGAAGGCCGTTTTAGCCTCCCTGGCCAAGCCGTTGCTTTCGCTTGCGGAATCGGTCGATGCTTGCGCGATGCGTTTCCGTGGCTTTCACTATAGGTATGAAGGCTTCAATGTCCCGTCAATGGGATGACGATTTGGGTGGAAAATGACATTCGACAAAAATGCGCTGGGCTTCGGTTATGGTGAACACGCTCCGTTCGCGTCGAATCCCTGGGCCACGCGTGGCAGGCTCTATCTGGAAGCTTCGAGCGCAACACGTTCGGATTTCCAGCGCGACCGCGACCGTATCGTCCACACGACTGCCTTTCGCCGGCTGAAACACAAGACGCAGGTCTTCATCGCCGCCGACGGCGATCACTACCGGACGCGGCTGACGCACACGATCGAGGTGGCGCAGATCGCCCGCGCGCTGGCGCGCGCCCTCAAGCTCGACGAGGATCTCGCAGAAGGGGTCGCGCTGGTTCACGATTTCGGCCACACGCCATTCGGGCACACGGGCGAGGACGCCCTGCACGAAATGTTGAAGCCGTATGGGGGCTTCGATCATAATGCCCAGTCGCTGCGCATCGTCACCAAGCTCGAGCGGCGCTACGCCGAGTTCGACGGGCTCAACCTGACCTGGGAGAGCCTGGAGGGGTTGGTCAAGCACAATGGGCCGCTGCTGACGCCTGATGGAAAGGGCACGCGTGGACCGGTGCCGCAGCCAATCCTGGACTATTGTGCCGTTCATGATCTGGAACTGGCGACTTTCGCGAGCATGGAAGCGCAGGTCGCCGCCATCGCGGACGACATCGCCTACAACACACACGATATCGACGATGGTCTGCGGGCTGGCTATCTGACATTCGAGATGCTGGAGGACGTGCCGTTCCTTGCCCGTCTGATGCGCGAAGTTCACGACCGCTATCCCGGTCTTGAAAGCAGCCGCTTCACGCACGAAATCATGCGCCGTCAGATCACGGCAATGGTCGAGGACGTCATCGGCATCGCCCAGCAATGTATCGCGGACATTCGCCCTGAGAGCGCTGCCGACGTACGCCAGGCGGGTACGGTCATGGCGACGTTCTCCGAGGAAATGAGCGAGACCGACAAGCAGATCAAGCGTCTGCTGATGACCCGCATCTACCGTCACCCCGAAGTGATGCGGGTGCGGGAGGGGGCGGCATCAATCGTCTGCGATCTCTATCACGCCTTCATGGATGACCCGCAGTTGATGCGGGAGCACTACTGGATCGACCAGATTGCCGGCATGGCCGAACCGGCACGGGCCCGTCACGTCGGCGATTATCTCGCCGGCATGACCGATACCTTCGCGATCAGCGTGCACAAGCGCTTGTTTGACCATACGCCGGATTTGCGGTAGGGACGCCCCGCCCGGAGGCTTGCGGTTCAATCGAACCGGGCCTCCTTTTTGAGTTTTGCGCCGGCCACATGTTGGTCGGGAAAAGCGGACGGATCAGATGAATCTCTTCACGGACTTCGAATCAAGAATTAAGGACATTCTCGAAACGCTTGATAGCGTTCGAGAAAAGCGATCCGAACTTGACCTCGGCCGTGTCAATGTCGAACCGCCGCGCGATCCGAGCCACGGCGATGTCGCGACCAACGCCGCCATGGTGCTGGCGAAGCCGCTTGGCATGAACCCGCGGGCGCTTGCCGAACTTATCGTTGAAAAACTGAAGCAGGATCCGGAAGTCACCGAAGTGACTGTTGCCGGCCCGGGCTTCATCAACGTCCGGCTTTCGGTATCCTATTGGCAGAAGCTGCTGTCGAACATGGTGCGCACCGGCCTCGACTATGGCCGCAGCACCGTCGGTTCTGGCCGCAAGGTCAACGTCGAGTATGTCTCGGCCAACCCGACCGGACCGATGCACGTCGGCCATTGCCGCGGCGCCGTTGTCGGCGACGCGCTTGCCAACCTGCTGGCCTTTGCCGGTTATCAGGTGACCAAGGAATACTACATCAACGATGCAGGGTCGCAGATCGACGTTCTCGCGCGTTCCGCCTTCCTGCGCTATCGCCAGGCGCTAGGTGAAGAGATCGGCGAAATCCCGGCGGGTCTCTATCCGGGGGATTACCTCGTTCCGGTTGGCGAGGCGCTTGCTGACGAATTCGGCACGAGCCTGCGCCTGATGCCTGAAGACAAGTGGATGCCGCTCGTCAAAGATCGGACGATCGATGCGATGATGGTGATGATCCGCGAAGATCTCGCGGCGTTGAACGTCAACCATGATGTCTTCTTCTCCGAACGCACGCTTCACGCCAACGGTGCAGCGGCGATTCGTACCGCCATCAACGACCTGACCTTCAAGGGGCACGTCTACAAGGGCACATTGCCGCCGCCGAAGGGGCAGCTTCCGGAGGATTGGGAAGATCGCGAGCAGACGCTGTTCCGCTCGACGGAGGTTGGTGATGATATCGACCGTCCGCTGATCAAGTCGGACGGAAGCTACACCTATTTCGCCGCCGACGTTGCCTACTTCAAGGACAAGTTCGACCGCGGCTTCGACGAGATGATCTATGTGCTGGGTGCCGACCATGGCGGTTACGTCAAGCGGCTCGAGGCTCTGGCGCGCGCCGTATCCGGCGGTTCGTCGAAGCTTACGGTTCTGTTGTGCCAGTTGGTCAAGCTCTTCCGTGACGGCGAACCGGTCAAGATGTCGAAACGCTCCGGCGATTTCGTCACGCTACGCGACGTCGTCGACGAAGTCGGCCGCGACCCGGTTCGTTTCATGATGATCTATCGGAAGAATTCCGAGCCGCTCGACTTCGACTTTGCCAAGGTTACAGAACAGTCCAAGGATAATCCGGTCTTTTACGTGCAATATGCCCATGCACGTTGCCGGTCGGTGTTCCGTCAGGCGGCAGAAGCTTTCCCGGACCTGGATATCGAATCGCTTGATTTCGCCGGTGCCATTCAGGGGCAGATCGTCGATCCGACAGAGCTTCAGCTGGTCGCCAAGCTCGCAGAATATCCGCGTGTGATCGAGGCTGCGGCACTGGCTCAAGAGCCGCATCGCATCGCGTTTTACCTGTATGATCTTGCCGCTGCCTTCCACGGACATTGGAACAAAGGTAAAGAGAATCCGGAATTACGTTTTGTTAACGATAAAAATAGAGAATTAAGTACTGCCAGACTCGGGCTGGTGCATGCTGTCGCTTCGGTATTGAAGTCCGGCCTGTCTATTACAGGCACCTCCGCACCGGAGGAAATGCGATAAGTATTGTCACCATTTTCCCACAATGCACTGGCACATAAATACAGGCAATTGTGAGTGGAGAGCATGGCAGACAAACAATTCGCACGAAGCGGGCCGGCTGAATTCGATGTATTGGCAGACGATGATCCGTTGGCCGAACTCGCCCGGATCGTCGGTTACGATGCCCGGCCGGCCGTACAGCAATTGCAAGAGTTGCAACGACATCAGGAGGCGGTCCGTCAGGATCCCGCCTTCGATCTCGAAGACGAACTCCTTCGCGCTTTCGATAGCTACGATGCGCCCCGCGCGGCGGAGCAGCCTGCTGTCGAGCCGGTTTCTGCGCCGCAGCCGGCCGAAGAGGCTCGGATCGAGCCGGTAGCAGAGCTCGCGGAAGAGTATGAAGCTCCGATCTTCCGTCAGCCTGAGCCGGTCGCAGCGCCGGCCGCCGTCGTCGAAGACGAGTCGGAACCGGTCGTTGAGGTGCAGTCGTTCACGCCCGCTCCTCAGCTTGTGGAGGCCGATAGCGCCGAATTCGCCGCCGATGAGCCGGCATTCGATCTGGAACGCGAGCTCGAACTGTCGCTCGGCGAAGCCGATCTGCTGCCGTTCGAAGACGAGCCGGCATCCGAGGTAAGAGAAGAGGTCGTCGAGGACTGGCGGGCCCCGGTGGAAGAGCCGATTACGGCTTGGGCCGAGCCTGCTCCTGTTGTCGAACCGACCCCGGTCTACGCCGAACCGGCTCCGGTGGTTCACGTCGAACCGGCCCCGGTTTACGTCGAGCCCACGCCAGACTATGCCGAGCCGGTCTTCGACGTTGCTCCCGAAGAGCGTGCGGATGATGCAGCATATGCGAACGAGACAGTCGCGGAAGGCGGTGCTGGACATGAGGCCGCTGGCGACGATCTTCTAGCGGATGTCGAGCGGTTCCCGGTTCCGCCGGTGGCTGCCGTAGTTGCCGCTGCCGTGCAGTCGCATCCGGCGCTTCATGCGACGGAACAGCTCGTCGTTGCTCCCGCCGCCGCCCCGGTCAATACGGTTGCGGCGCCGCTGAAGAAAAGCCCCTATCCCTTTACGCCGACCTTCAGCCGGGCGACACCCGTTGCGTCGGCTACGGGCGCCAGCCAGCAGCGCGCCTTTGCCGGTCCGCTTGTGTCGCAGGCCGCTCCGGTCGCCGCACCTGTCATCGCAGCAGTCGTCACACCGGCCGCTACGCCGGTGGTCGAGGCTGCCCAGCCGGTTCAAGCGGCCCAGGTCGTTGCGGAACCGGAAAATGAGCCGGGCTTCGACATCGAGGACTTCGAAATGGAGCTCTCCGACGCCGCGCTGAAGCTCGATCTTGCCGACCTCGGCCCGACCGAACCGGTTGCCGTCGCACCTGCTGTCGTGCCGCAAGCGGTCGCGCAGCCGGTCATTGAGGCGCCCGTCATGGAGGCGGTCGCTCCGCAGCGCGAACCGGAACGTTCTGTCGAAACCTTCGTGGCTGAGGCCCCGGTGGAGCAACAGGACGCACAGCCGGAAAGCACGCTGCCCTTCGATCCCTCGATGATTGCAGAAGCAGAGAACGGAGTGGCGCCGATCGCCGATATGGACGTGCCGCAATTGCCGGTCATCGAAACGGAAAAGCCGGTCGCCTATCCGGCAGATTACGATCTCGATATCGACGCGGAGATGGCGCAGCTGTTCGGTACGCCTGCTCCGGCTGCCAAGGATGTCCGCCCGGTTGCGGCTGAAAAGGTCGAAGCAGCTCGTCCGGCTCCGGCGGCAAGCGCAAATCCTTCATTTGGCACCGGCGGCCTCGACGATTTCGACGCTTTTGAAAAAGCGATGGAGGAGGATTTCCGTCGCTCCATGACCGAGCGCCAGTCCCCGGTGCGTGATGCCGAGCGGGTTTCCGCAGGGCAGCGCGAGGAAGATGCAGGCGACTATCGCGACTATGGCTCAGGTCGGCGGTCGCAGCGTACGATGCTGCTTGCAGCAAGTGTTGCCGGCGTCATCATTCTCGGCGGCGCGGCTGTTTACGCCTGGATGGGCGGCAGCGATGCGGCAACCACTGCTGAAGGCCCCAAGATCATTCTCGCCGACAAGGGACCGGTAAAGGTCGTGCCGGAAGAAAAGGGCGGCAAGACCGTGCCGAACCAGGACAAGGCGGTTTACGATCGCGTCGCTGGCGCACAGGCCGGTGCGCCGCAGCAGGATGCATTGGTTTCTTCGACTGAAGAGCCGATGGACGTCGTTCAGAAGACGCTGACGCCGGAAACGCTGCCGCTCGAGGGCAGCGACGACTCGGATGGCCTGCAGGCAAACCTGCCGGCTGACGACGAGGATGGCGCTCGTCTGCTGCCGGACGGTGGCGCCCAGACTGCCGCTCAGGAAGAAGACAAGGCACCGGCCGTCGCACCGCGCAAGGTGCGCACCATGATCGTCAAGCCGGATGGTACGCTGGTTGCTCGTGAAGAGCCTGTTGCCGCACCGGCGACCGATGTCGCGGGCACGACGCAGCCACTGCCGGATGCGCCGTCGAAGGAAGTCGCGTCGGCTGATGTGACCGCGGCCGGTCAGGCATCGGCTAGTGTCGACCAGGTGGCGCTCGCCGCAACGGGCAATGCCAACATAGAACAGGTTCCGGTCCGCAACGTGACGACGACGGCAACCGGCGACAAGGCGCCGAAGCCACAGACGCGTCCGGCCGAGCAGGCCAACGCGGCCGCGGCGCCCGCAGATCGCGGCAATGCTCGTCCGGTCGACGAGCAGGCGGTTGCTGCGGCGGCAGAAGCGCAGCCAGCGCAGCAGGTTGCAACGGCATCGGTTCCGGCCGGCGGATACTTCATCCAGGTCGCGTCCCTGCCGTCCGAAGCTGAGGCGCAGAAATCCTACAACAGCCTTTCCAGCAAGTTCGGCAACGTCATTGGTGGCCGCGGGGTCGATATCCGCAAGGCGGAGATCGCCGGCAAGGGTACTTACTATCGCGTCCGCATCCCGGCCGGCTCCAAGGAAGAGGCAAACGCCCTGTGCTCCAAGTACAAGGGTGCTGGCGGAAGCTGCCTGGTCACCAAGTAAGCCGGGCAAACGGATAGAGTTGAGGAGGGCGCGGCTCATGGGTCGCGCCCTTCGTATTTTCAGGACTTTGACCTCCACATGGCCCTGTGCATGAGCGACAGCCCCTCGTCTTTGTGGCTTCGCGTCGGGCGGTACCCGCTCTATGCTCTTCCAATGAGCGAATCAAAAGCATTTATCTCGGGCTGCAAGGGCCTGTCTCTCAACGAAGACGAACGCCAGTTCTTTGCCGGCGAGCGGCCATGGGGCTTCATCCTGTTCGGGCGCAACATCGGGGAGGAGCAGCAGATCTCCGATCTGGTGGCGGCGCTTCGCGACAGCATTGGCAATCCGAATGCGCCTGTGCTCATCGATCAGGAAGGTGGGCGCGTGCAGCGCATTCGACCACCGCTCGTCCAGCAATACCCGAATGGCGCGGCGATCGGCGAAATCTACCGCCGCGACCGTGAGCTCGGCCTGCGCGCAGCCTGGCTCATGGGACGCCTACATGCGTTCGACCTGATGCGCTTCGGGATCACCGTTGATTGCCTGCCGGTGCTGGACGTGCCGGTTCCCGGCAGCCACGATGTCATCGGCAACCGTGCCTACGGCCATGATCCAGAGAGCGTGACGGCGATCGGTCGGGCGATGGGCGAGGGACTGAAGGCTGGCGGTATGCTGCCGGTCATGAAGCACATGCCCGGCCACGGCCGCACCTTTGTCGACTCGCATCACAATCTGCCCGTGGTCAGCGCCACTTTCGATGAACTCGCCGCCAGTGATTTCCTGCCCTTCGTCGCGATGAAGGACGAGGTTATGGCTATGTCGGCGCACATGGTCTTCACGACCATCGATCCGGATAATCCTGCGACGACCTCCGCGAAGGTCGTCCGCGAGGTCATCCGCGGTCACATCGGTTTCGATGGCCTCTTGATGTCGGACGACGTCTCGATGAACGCGCTTGCGGGCGATATGTCGACGCGCGCGCGCAACATCATTGCCGCAGGGCTTGATCTCGTCTTGCATTGTCATGGCATAATGGAAGAAATGAAGGCCGTCGCCGACGTCGTGCCGGTTCTCGCTGGCGAAAGCCTGCGGCGCGTAAAGGTGGCCGAGGCGGCTTTCCGGGCGCCTGACGATGCGAACGAAAGCGATTTGCGGACCGAGTTCAACGGCCTGTTCGCGACGGTGTAGGACAGACGTAGCCAGCAGGAAGGATCGGACTGTCAGTGAGCAATGCGGGCGAAAGACAAGGCAAGCCTGCGTCGAAGGCGCCGATGGAGCCCCTGTGGCAGGAAGAGACCGAAGAGCGCGGCTTGCATGAAGAAGCGCTGGTGGTCGATCTTGCCGGGTTCGAAGGCCCACTCGATCTCCTGCTGCATCTCGCCCGTAGCCAACGCGTCGATCTTTCGCGCATCTCCGTGCTTGCGCTGGCCGAACAGTACATCGCTTTCGTCGAGCGGGCGCGCAGCATCCGTATCGAGCTTGCCGCCGACTACCTCGTCATGGCGGCATGGCTTGCTTATCTGAAGTCGCGACTGCTGATCCCCCAACAGGCCAAGGACGATGGCCCGACGGGTGAGGAAATGGCTTCGGCTCTGGCCTACCGACTGAAACGCCTGGAGGCGATGCGCGAGGCGGCTACGCGGCTGATCAACAGGAACCGGCTCGGCCGGGATGTGTTCGTTCGTGGCGCGCCGGAGCATATCGTCACCGAAAAGAAGTCAGGTTTCGACGCTTCGCTCTACGATCTGTTGAGCGCCTACGCGAGCCTGCGCCAGCGTCAGGCAATCACCCAGGTGACGATCGAGAAGCGCCACGTGTGGTCTCTTGCCGATGCGCGCCTGATCCTGGCACGCATGATCGGCGGTCTCGACGATTGGACCGCGCTCGACCATTTTCTGATCCGCTACATGACGACGCCGAAGGAGCGGGCAACCGCGATCGCCAGTTCCTTTGCCGCCTCGCTCGAAATGGTCCGCGAGGGCCGGTTGGAGATCCGTCAGGAAGAGGCGTTTGCGCCGATCTATCTCCGGCGTGGACCGAACCCGATCGATGCGGAGACGCTTGCCGAAATGGAGGCAGCCCGTGGCTGAAGCCCAAAAATACATGCCGGAAGCTTCCGACGAGGACGATGAGATCGACGCGACGTCATCGCTTGACCCTCGGTTGGAGCAGGATGCCGAGCGGATTGCCGAAGCCCTGGTCTTCGCGTCGGCGCAGCCGGTGTCGGAGGCCTACATCGAAAGCCGCTTGCCGCGTGGCGCCGATGTCGCCCGGATCATGATGCGCCTGAAGGCGCTCTACGCGACGCGGGGCGTCAATCTTGTTCAGGTCGCCGACCATTGGGCTTTCCGCACGGCCGCCGATCTCTCTTTCGTCGTGCAGACCGATGAGCAAGAAGTCCGCAAGCTCTCGCGCGCTGCGCTCGAAGTGCTTGCCATCATTGCCTATCATCAGCCGGTGACTAGGGCGGAGATCGAGGATATTCGCGGTGTGCAGACGTCGAAGGGCACGCTCGACGTGCTGATGGAGGCCGGCTGGGTTCGCTTCCGCGGGCGTCGGCGCACGCCGGGCCGTCCCGTTACCTTCGGCACCACCCGCGATTTTCTCGACCACTTCGGCCTCGAGGAACTACGCGACCTGCCGGGTATCGAGGAGCTGAAGGGGGCAGGGTTGCTTTCCGGCCGCGTGCCGTCGAACCTCAATATTCCTGTTCCCGTGGGCGAAGATGAGCTTGCCGAGAACGAAGACCCGATCACCCAGCTCGACCTTGAAGAACTCGGGCTCTTGACACCGAAGGGCGAAGAAGCCGATTAAAACCTGAATGGGGATATCGGCTTTCCCCGGCGCCCGGCAGTTTCAGCGGGTGCGACTGGTGTCAAGGAATGCAAGCATGGTTTCAGATCCGCAGGACGCTCCCGTCATGACAACGCGACGGACGGCGGGTGTATCCTTCGCGGCGAGCCTGACCTTCGAAGATATTCATCACAGCTACCACGCCAAGGAGACGATCAAGGGCGTCAGCCTGGCGGCGAAAGCCGGCGAGGTTCTTTGCCTGCTCGGTCCGTCCGGGTCCGGAAAGACCACCCTGCTGCGTATCGCCGCAGGCATCGAGAAGCAGAGCGCGGGACGCCTTCTGCTCAACGGTCAGGAAATCTCCGGCCCGTCCGTCTTCCTGCCGCCCGAAAAACGCGGTGTCGGCCTGATGTTTCAGGATTTCGCGCTCTTCCCGCATATGTCCATTCGCGACAACGTCCGCTTCGGTCTGACGGCGCTGCCAAAGAAGGAAGCGTTGAACCAGGCGGACGCGGCGCTCGAGCGGGTGGGCCTCTCCCATTACGCTGATCTGTACCCGCATGTGCTCTCCGGCGGCGAGCAGCAGCGTGTGGCACTTGCGCGCGCCCTTGCACCGCGACCCGCCGTACTTTTGATGGATGAACCGTTTTCGGGCCTCGACTCGCGCCTAAAGGATTCGATCCGCGCCGATACGCTCGCCATCCTCCGGGAGACCCGGGCAACGGCGATCGTCGTTACCCACGATGCGGAAGAAGCGATGCGCATGGCCGACCGAATTGCGCTTCTGCAGGATGGGCGGCTTGTCCAGGTGGGGACGGCAGACGAACTCTACCGTCACCCGAAAAACCTCTTCGCGGCCGGTTTCTTCTCGGAAATCAATGTGTTCGATGCGCAGGTTCGCGGCGGTCGCGTCGACACGCCGGTCGGCACCGTGTCGGCCGGGCGTCACGGCGAAGGGGAACGTGTCTCGGTCGCCGTCCGGCTTTCCGGCGTGCGCGTAGGTGAGGCTGGTGGCGATATTCCCGCACGTATCCTCTCCCGCCGGTTCATTGGCGTCGTCGAACTGCTGGAATTGGCCGTCCCGCGTTGCGAAGATGTCGTGCGGGCTCGTATCCGCGCGGACCAATTGCCGCAAGGATTGCGCGATGTAATGCTTTCAGTTAACGAGCGGGATATATTACTGTTTGAAAAAGATGGTTCTGCATCTTAGGTTCTGTCGCAACGGAGGGCGTGATTAGCGCACGCCTGAAAATTTGACATGTGATAGAGCCTATATCGGGGAAGGCTCAGAGGAGTAAGAGCATGGGTTCCTTTAGCATTTGGCACTGGCTGATCGTGTTGGTCGTGGTGCTGCTCTTGTTCGGTCGTGGCAAGATTCCCGAACTGATGGGCGATGTTGCGAAGGGCATCAAGAACTTCAAGAAGGGCATGAGCGACGAGGAAGCAGGCGCGACCGACAAGACGCTCGACAGCAAGACCGTTGACCACAAGTCTGACGAAGTTCGCTAACGGTCTGGCGTCGATGGAACCGGTCCGGTATCGGTACCGGACCAGTTCCTTCATGGGTTTGCAGGACATTTCGAATGCTTGATATCGGCTGGACCGAGCTTGTCGTCATCGCCATCGTTTTGATCGTCGTTGTCGGGCCGAAGGATCTTCCGCCTATGCTGCGGGCTTTTGGCCGCATGACGGCGAAGATGCGAGGCATGGCCTCGGAGTTCCGTCAGCAGTTCGACGAAGCGCTGCGCGAAGCGGACCTCGACGAGGTTCGCAAGACCATCAGCGATGCGCAAAGTCTCAACCCGGCCAATGCGCTCAGGGATGCGATCAATCCGCTTCGCCAGATGGGCAATGATATAAAATCGGACCTGCAGAAGGCTGCAACGCCCGACAAGCCCGCCACAACCGATACCGCCGAGCCCGCGACTGCGGAGCCGATCGCGGTCGCTCCGGTGGCTGCGGCGGAAACGAAACCCGCAGACCCGGTTGCCGTTGCGGCCGTAGGCTCGGCCACGCGCCAGCTGGAACGCGCCGAGGTTGCCGCCCCAGCCGAAAAGCCCAAGCGGGCGCCGAGGGCAAAGGCCGATCCGGCACCGGTCGCAAAGAAGACCGCAGCGCCCAAGGYTGCCGCACCCAAACCTCCGGCAAAGGCGCCCGCAAAGGCGGTGGCCGAGAAGAAGTCGTCGAAGCCCGCTCCAGCGGAGCCCGCTGCCAAGACGTCCAAGCCGCGCGCCAGCACGCGCAAGAAAGGTGAAGCATGAGCGGCGATATCGAGGACCGGCCGCAGCCGCTGATCGAGCATCTGATCGAATTGCGCAAGCGCCTGATGTGGGCCATTGGCGCGTTCTTCATTGCGTTCCTCGTCTGCTTCTACTTTGCCAAGGGCCTTTTCAACCTCCTGGTTCTGCCGTTCAAATGGGCAGTGGGCTGGGCTGGGCTCAACCATCGCAATGTCGAGCTGATCTATACGGCTCCGCAGGAATTCTTCTTCACGCAGATCAAGGTTGCGATGTTCGGCGCGCTGGTGATCGCGTTTCCGGTGATTGCTGCGCAGATCTACAAATTCGTGGCTCCGGGTCTCTACAAGAACGAGCGGGCCGCATTCCTGCCGTTTCTCATTGCGTCGCCGCTTCTCTTTCTGCTCGGCGGCGCCCTGGTCTACTTCTTCTTCACGCCGATGGTGATGTGGTTCTTCCTGGCGATGGAACAGGGCGGCGGTGAGGGCCAGGTGGCCATCCAGTTGCTGCCGAAGGTCTCGGAATATCTGAGCCTGATCATGTCGCTGGTCTTTGCCTTCGGCCTGGTTTTCCAGCTGCCGGTAATCACCACGCTTCTGGCCCGTGTCGGCTTCGTGACTTCGCAGGGTCTGGCGGAAAAGCGCAAGTACGCGATCGTGATCGCCTTCATCGTGGCCGCCGTGCTGACGCCGCCCGATCCGGTTTCCCAGATCGGCCTTGCACTGCCCGCCATCCTTCTCTACGAAATTTCGATCTATACGGCGCGACTCGTCGAAAGACAGCGGGCAGCGGACGCGCTCAAGAGCGAGACTGCCGAGTCGCAGGAAGGATCTTCCGGAGAGGTCGGCCCCGCCAAGGGCTGAGCATTCGAAATTTCGCGCCGTGAGTTGACCAACGCGTGGAACGACAATGCTTGATATCAAATGGATCCGTGAAAATGCCGAGATGCTGGACGCCGCCCTGGCGAAGCGGGGCGCGGAGGCTTTGTCGGCGTCGCTGATCGCCCTCGACGAGCGCCGCCGCACCATCCTGCAGTCGCTGCAGGACATGCAGTCGCGCCGCAATGCCGCCTCGAAGGATATCGGCGCGGCCATGGCGCAGAAGAACGCCGAGCTTGCCGAGAAGCTGAAGGCTGAGGTCGCTGAACTCAAGAATGCCATGCCGGCCCTTGAGGAGGACAGCCGCAAGGTGGAAGCCGAGCTCAACGATGCGCTCTCCCGCATTCCGAACATCCCGCTCGAGGATGTTCCGGTCGGCGAGGATGAGAGCGGCAACGTCGTCAAGCGCGTGGTCGGCAACAAGCCCACCTGGAACCACCAGCCGCGCGAGCATTTCGAAATCGGTGAGGCGCTCGGCCTGATGGATTTCGAGGGCGCTGCCCGCATTTCTGGCTCGCGCTTCACCATCCTCAAGGGGCAATTGGCGCGGCTAGAGCGTGCGCTCGGCCAGTTCATGCTCGACCTGCACACGCAGGAACACGGCTACACCGAAGTGCAGCCGCCGCTGCTGGTGCGCGATGATGCGATGTACGGTACCGGACAACTGCCCAAATTTGCCGAAGACCTGTTCCGCACGACGGACGGCCGCTGGCTGATCCCGACGGCGGAAGTGCCGCTCACCAACATTGTCCGCGAACAGATCCTCGAAGGCGAAAAGCTGCCGTTGCGGTTCACCGCGTTGACGCCGTCCTTCCGCTCGGAGGCCGGTTCGGCCGGTCGCGACACCCGCGGCATGCTGCGCCAGCACCAGTTCAACAAGGTCGAACTGGTTTCGATCACCGATGCCGAAACCTCGGTCGACGAACACGAGCGCATGACGGCTTGTGCAGAAGAGGTGCTCAAGCGCCTTGGCCTGCATTACCGGGTGATGACGCTCTGCACCGGCGACATGGGCTTCGGTGCGCGCAAGACCTACGATCTCGAAGTCTGGCTGCCGGGGCAGGATACCTATCGCGAGATCTCGTCCTGCTCCGTCTGCGGTGATTTTCAGGCGCGCCGGATGAATGCGCGCTACCGCACCAAGGAAGACAAGGGCACGCGCTTCGTTCACTCGCTGAACGGTTCCGGTGTCGCCGTCGGCCGTGCGCTGATCGCCGTCATCGAAAACTACTTGAACGACGACGGATCGGTGTCGGTGCCGGATGTGCTGGTTCCCTACATGGGCGGCCAGACGCGCATCGAAAAGGCCGTCTGAACGAACGTCAAAGGGAAGGACAGCACCCATGCGGATCCTGCTGACAAACGATGACGGTATTCATGCTGAAGGTCTGGCGGTCCTCGAAAGGGTCGCCCGGACGATTTCGGACGATGTCTGGGTCGTGGCACCCGAGGCGGACCAGAGCGGTCTGGCGCATTCTCTGACGCTGTCGGAGCCCTTGCGGCTTCGCCAGATCGCCGAGAAGCGCTTTGCGCTCAGGGGTACGCCGACGGATTGCGTCATCATGGCGGTGCGCAAGGTGCTGGATCGCAAGCCTGATCTCGTGCTTTCGGGCGTCAACATCGGCGCCAACATGGCCGATGACGTAACCTACTCGGGTACGGTGGCGGGCGCCATCGAGGGCACGTTGCAGGGCATTCGCTCCATTGCGCTTAGCCAGGCCTATCACCACGCCGTCGGCAAGGCAGTGCCATGGGATGTGGTGGAGACGCATGCGCCGAGCCTGATCCGCAAGCTGATGGCGGTGGAGCTGCCCGACGGCACCCTTCTCAACGTCAACTTCCCGAACTGCTCAGCCGACACTGTTGCCGGGATAGAGGTGACGTCTCAAGGCAAGCTCGATTTCGGCCTGTCGATCGACGAGCGCACGGACGGACGTGGCTTTCCCTACTTCTGGCTGCGCTTCGGCGAGCGTTTCGGTGATTTTCGTGCCGGAACCGACATTCATGCGCTGCGCGAAAATTATATCTCGGTGACGCCGCTCAAGCTCGACCTGACGGACTATAGCGTCCAGGACCGTCTGATGCGGGCCTTGAATGAAGGGGCTCATTGATTGAGCGTGCGCGTTTCGGAACAGGAAGGTTTTGCCAAGATGGTGCTGCGGCTGCGCGCCGCGGGCATTACCAATCATGACCTGCTCAAGGCGGTCGAGCAGACCTCGCGTGGCCAGTTCGCACCGCCGCAATATCAGGCCGAGGCCTATTCGCAGCGGACGATTCCGCTCGATTGCGGTTCCTTTATGGAAGGCTACGATTTTGCGGTGCGGCTGCTCCATTGTGTGAACCTGAAAACAGGCCAGCGGGTTCTCGAGGTCGGCACCGGCAGCGGCTTTACCGCTGCGGTGATGGGGCGGGTGGCCGAACGGGTCCTGACGATCGATCGCTACCAGACGCTCGTCGGTACGGCGCAGAAAAACCTCGAGAAATCGGGCGTTCGCAACGTCATTGTCCGCCATGCCGATGGCAGTGCCGGTGTCCCGGGTGAGGGCACTTTCGACCGCATCCTGATCACCGCTGCCTTCAACAGCCTGCCGCGCATGTTTTCCGATCATCTCGTTTCCGGCGGAACCTTGGTGGTGCCGATCATGATGAGCGAGACCCACTGCCGGATCGTCAGGGTCAATCGAACGGGAAGTCGCTTCGACCGCGAGGATCTGTTCGACGCGCCTTACCTTCCGATCGTGCAGCAGCTCGCGTCTTTTCTTTGATGTGGCCACCGGCGAGCGCCCCTTAAGAAATCCTTAACCGTATCCAGCCTCGCGCAAGCTTCGCGCCATACGTCTCCGCTGCACGATAGGTTCTGACCACGAGTCGTCGCTCTTGCACGACCAGGGTGTTGCTGCCGGATCGTGAGATAGACGGAGACGGCAAATGCAGATCGCGAACAGGCTGACGGCCGCAGCATCGGGCGACGGGCTGAATAATCTTGCAGGGCGCAGCGCCGGGCAGACGAATTCTCCAAGCAAGGACGAGCAGGCCGCACAGGCGCTCGCAGCGAGCTTCTTCGATCCCACTCCGCGCATCTCCCTTTCCGCCGACGCATTGCTTTATCTCAGCCAGACGAAGAAGGCTTCGGACGGGCAGCCGCAGCTCAGCCGAGACGAGTGGAACAATCGCCTGTCTCCTCAGCTGGCATTGCGTGAATATCAGGCCTTCGGCAAGTTTCTCGATGCCGGGGATCACCAGGCCTATTACAAGAACTTCATCGACTATTACGACAGCCTCCGCCCGGAAGATCAGGACAGCTTGCGCTATTTTGGCACGCGCGAGGCTGCCGTCGCCGCTCTGCGGTCGCTTGAATATGAACAGGCGAGCGGTGCCGACGGTGAGGCTACATTCCAGACGCTGGTGAGCGTGCTGCTCGAAGAAGACAAGACCGCCCAGTCTGAAGCGCCGGCCCGGCCTGAGGGGCGTTCGATCTTCGCCTGGGACCTGACGAGCATCAGCTATGAAGATGAGCCGACGGAACGGCGTTCCGTTTCTGAAATCGAGCGCCTCTATTCTGAACTGAGCTAGGATTTCGCCATCGTCGCACCCGGGCTTCCGCACTCTCAATGCCTTGCGCCAAGCCCGCAGCAAGCCCCACCAGATCGACCGCGCCATCACATGGCGAGCCGGGTCTATGGTTAGCGTTTCGTCAAATTAGTCCTTTGGTGGTGCTGACCTTAACCGGGCGGTAACTCTAATAAGCTTTAATCATCCCACATCGAGTTGCGTTCGGAGTGGGTAAGCGTCATGCGTCAGTTTGTATCTCCCGGGGTTGGAAAGTCCACGATCCGCCTGTGCGTGGCGGTTCTGCTAGCAAGCGCCGCAACGGGCTGCAGTTCGGACGCCAGCCGATTTGACGGCCTGTTCTCCCGGTCGGACAATATTACCACAAGCTCAATTCCGCGCGATGCAACGCCGGTTCCGCGCGGCGATGTAGCCGTAGGCCAGATGGCGTCGACGTCTCCTGCGGATTCGCGCAGCGGCGCGCTCGGTCAGCCCTATCCGACTGCTGCAAGCGCGCAGGGTGGCTATGATCCGGTGAACACCGCTTCTACTCCGGTATCCACAGCCCGTGGTGCATCGACACCGATCTCCGTTCAGCGCACGACCTTGGCTGATCCGAGCGCGACCACGCGACAGAGTCCTGAAGCGCAGCCGTTCCCTGCTGCTCGCCAGCAGGCGGCCGTAGCGACGCGCCAGACGCTTCCCGCGGCCGTCAACGAGACCGCAAGCAAGAGCGGCTGGACGACGCAGAATGCCCCGACGATCATGGTTCGCCCCGGCGACAATGTCGCAGTTCTCTCCAAGCGCTTCGGTGTTCCCGAGAAGGAAATTCTGAAGGCGAACGGGCTGCAGACCGCGGCGCAGGTTGAAACCGGTCAGCGTCTGGTCATCCCTACCTTTGGTTCCGTCGGTAGCCCGGCGAAGGCAGCAGCCACCAACTCGATCGCTGGCCTCGATGGCAATAAGCGTCAGCCTTCGCCGCTGCCGAACGACCAGCGCGACGTCGCCATCCTGCCGGGTTCCGCCCAATCCCGCGAAAAGAACGCTGGCAAGACCGACGTCGTTGCCGGCAAGCCCGCGACGAACGGTGAAGGCAATGGCGGCGGCACCTATACCGTCAAGGCTGGCGACTCGCTCAATCGCATCGCCAAGACCACGGGTGTGTCTGTCGCAGCCCTCAAGCAGGCAAACGGCCTGAGCGCAGAATCGATCCGCGTCGGCCAGACGCTGCAGCTGCCGGGCGCAGGCGGCGCGGCACTGGACCAGGTCAAGACGGCATCTGTTCCGAGCAAGAAGACCGAGCAGCCGCAGGTCGCTTCGCTCGAAAAGAACAAGCCGGCAGAATACCAGCCGCCGGCCGCCAAGCAGAGCGTCACCGATGTTGCTGCGCTCAAGACGGATGTCGATGAAGACTCACCGAAGTCGACCGGGATCAGCAAGTACCGTTGGCCGGTACGTGGCGCGGTGGTCGCCGGTTACGGCGCCAACGTCGACGGCAACCGCAATGACGGCATCAACATCTCCGTGCCCGAGGGCACGCCGATCAAGGCGGCCGAAAACGGCGTCGTCATCTACTCGGGCAGCAGCCTGAAGGAATTGGGTAACGCTGTCCTGGTCCGCCACGACGACGGCACGGTCACGGTCTACGGCAACGCTTCCGAACTCAAGGTTCAGCGCGGCCAGAAGGTTCAGCGTGGCCAGACGCTTGCGGCTTCCGGCATGACCGGTCGCGCCAGCCAGCCGCAGGTGCACTTCGAGGTGCGCAAGAACGCTACCGCCGTAAACCCGGCGACCTTCCTCGAATAGCCCCGGGCCATTCGCCTGGTCGAGGCTCGATCGAGGAATTGCGAGAATCAAAAACCGCCTGCCGAACCCGGCAGGCGGTTTTTTGTCTGTAGTCGAGCAGGTATGGCGCGCGATCCGATCGCTGGAGTTATGCCTCCAGCCGATGGCGCATGCGTCCGGCGAGATCCTGGATGAACTGCCAGGCGACGCGGCCGGACCTTGCGCCACGGGTGGTTGCCCATTCGAGCGCTTCGGCATGCAAGGTCTCTGCGTCGACGGCAAAGCCGTAGTGCTTGGCATAGCCGTCGATCATGGCAAGGTAGTCTTCCTGGCTGCACTTGTGGAAGCCGAGCCACAGCCCGAAGCGGTCGGACAAGGAGACCTTCTCCTCGACGGCCTCGGATGGGTTGATGGCGGTCGACTGTTCGTTTTCCATCATGTGCCGCGGCAACAGGTGGCGTCGGTTCGATGTMGCATAGAGCAGCACGTTCGACGGACGCCCTTCGACGCCACCGTCGAGCACGGCCTTCAGCGACTTGTAGGACGTGTCGTCATGATCGAAGGACAGGTCGTCGCAGAAGACGATCACCGGCACCGGCGCGGTCTTGAGGATGTCCATCAGGGCGGGCAGGGTTGCGATATCCTCGCGATGCACCTCGACGAGCTTGACCGCGACGCCCGTATCGCGAGCGACCTGGGCATGTACCGATTTCACCAGCGAAGACTTGCCCATGCCACGCGCACCCCAGAGGAGCACGTTGTTGGCGGGAAAGCCCTCGGCAAAGCGCAATGTGTTGTCGAGCAGAATGTCGCGGACGTGATCGACGCCGGTGATCAGCGACAGTTCGATGCGATTGGGCCTGGCGACCGGTTGCAGATGATGCGTGGCGGGAGCCCACACGAAGCATTCGGCGGCGTCCCAATCATTGCTCGCTGCGGCCGGTCCGGCCATGCGCTCGATCGCCGCGGAAAGCTTCTGCATTTCCTTGATCAGAACGTCGATCTTTGCTTCCGGCATCTGTCTGTCTCCAACAACTGAATCAATCATTTGGTCACGCCACAGCAAATATGGGGCGCCTCTAACGGCGCGCGATTGCCGCGCAATTGCGACGCTACCGTTAACAGACACCCGGTAGCACGCAGGTTTGCGCTGGAAAAGGCCGCAGAGCCTTGCACGGGGGGTTCTCCTCTTGTCCAAATTGTGTCAGAGGCACAGGAACGGGTAAGGGTGCCGCCGCTTTGCAGAGTGGCCGGGCGCCCCTATATTCCGGCCGATTTGGTGCGGAGGAACCGCCGATATTTGAACTCAAGGAGTGATCGATGTTCATTACCGAAGCTTTTGCGCAGACAGCCGGTGCCCCTTCCACTGGCGGCGCGGACATCCTTATGTCCATCCTGCCGTTCCTGCTGATTTTTGTTGTCATGTATTTCCTCATCATCCGTCCGCAGCGCGCCCAGATGAAGCGCCGCGAGGAGCTGTTGAAGAACATCCGTCGCGGTGATCAGGTGGTGACCGGCGGTGGCATCGTCGGCAAGGTCACGAAGGTCGTCGATGACAATGAACTCGAAGTCGAAATCGCTGATGGCGTTAAGATCCGCGTCGTTCGCAGCGGCGTATCTGAAGTTCGCGTCAAGGGCGAACCTGTGAAAGAATAAGGGACGCGAACAGTCACCATCCGACGAACAACTGGAGCGTTTGAGGCATGCGCAGATTCCCGCCGTTGAAACGTATCCTCGTCTGGTTGGTGGCTCTCGCCGGCATCGCCTTTGCCTTGCCGAATGTTCTGAGCCGTGATGAGGCAGCGGGTCTTCCGTCCTGGATGCCTCATCGCCAGGTAGCGCTCGGCCTTGATCTCCAGGGGGGCTCGCACTTCATGCTGCGGGCCGCACGCAGCGACATCGTCGCCGAGAGGCTCGAGGCGGTCGCCGGCGAAGTCGGCAAGTCCCTGCGCGATGTCGATATCGCCTATATCGGCCTTGCCGGCGAAGGCCAGTCGATTTCGTTCCGCGTTCGGGACCGGGCGCAACTCCCCACCGCGCGCGACAAGCTGAAGACGCTGACGGCGCCGGTTGAAATCGGCGGGTTCGGCAGAGGCGCGGTCTCGGAAGTCGTTTTCGACAGCGCCGACGAAGATGAGCTCGTCCGGCTGCGGCTGACCGACGAAGGCATCGACTACCGGCTGTCGTTGGCCCTGGCTCAGTCTATCGACGTAGTGCGGCGTCGTGTTGCTGAAGTTGGCGTCCTGGAGCCACTCATACAGCGCCGCGGCGAAGATCGCCTGATCGTCCAGGTCCCGGGGCTCGACGACCCGCAGCGACTGAAGGACTTGTTGAGCCAGAGCGCTCATCTGACCTTCAGATTGCTCGATACGGCCGTTCCGGTACAGCAGGCCGTCGAGGGACAGGCGCCGGTGGGCGCAGAAGTCCTCTATTCCTATGACGATCCGCCGGTGCCCTATCTCGTCCAGAAGGAGCCGCTGCTGGGTACGGCGAGTTTCCTCGCCGCGCAGCCTGAGGCAGATCCGTCCGCTGACACGGCATCGGTGGTGGTGAAGCTCGATGCGGCCTCGCAGCAGCGCGTTGCCGCCGTCACGGCGCAGCAGCCGGAGGCCAAGGTTGCGATTATCCTTGACGGTCAGGTTGCCGCGACACCGAAACTTTCCGACACGGTCAAGGGCGACACGGCGCGCATTTCTGCTGAGCTTCCGGCCGATTCGGCTGCGGATCTCGCTGCTCTCATCAGAACCGGCCCTCTGCCGACGCAACTGACCTTCGTTGAGGAGCGGACGGTCGGCCCCGGCGTCGGTGTCGATGCGATTACCGATGGGCTCAAGGCCGGCCTCGTCGCGGCAATTGCCGTCGCTGCCTCGATGATCTTCTTCTATGGCGTTTTCGGTGTCTTTGCCGTCATTGCACTCGCTCTGAACATCGTCTTGATCCTTGCGGTGCTTTCCGTTTCGGGCGCGACACTGACACTCCCGGGGATCGCCGGCATCATCCTGACGATCGGTGTCGCGGTCGACTCGAACGTGCTGATCTACGAGCGCCTGCGTGAGGAGGTTCGGGGGGGCGAGCCGTTGCGCCGCACGATCAACAACGCATTCTCCCGCGTCTTCAGCAGCATCTTCGACGCCAACCTGACGATGCTGATCGCCAGCGCCATCCTCTTCTATCTCGGTTCCGGTCCCGTGCGCGGTTTCGCCGTTACCCTTGCGATCGGCAGCGTCACGACGCTTTTCACCGCCTATACGGTAACCCGTCTGATCGTGAAACGTTGGCTTCGGCAGTGGAGATCCGAACGGCTGCCGAAGGGCATCCGAACCGGTCGCTTCAGCAATCTCGACATCCGCTTCATGCGGATCCGCAATCCGGTATTCATCCTGATGGCCGCCTTGTCGGCAGCCTCGGTGTTGCTGCTTGCGGGGATCGGGCTCAATCTGGGTGTGGATTTCAAGGGCGGTTCGATCATCGAGCTGCATTCCAAGGGCGGTCCGGTCGACGTTGCCGACCTTCGCACCCGTCTCGACGAGTTGAACTTCGGCGAGGTCCAGGTGCAACAACTGGGATCGGGCGAAGACGTGCTCGTTCGCGTGCCGTCGCAAGAGGCGGGCGACAATGCCGAGCAGACCGCCGCCGGCGTCATCAGGACCGAGCTTGCCGACGAATACGAATTCCGCCGCGTCGAAGTGGTTGGCCCCGTTGTTTCGGGCGAGCTGACACGCGCCGGAACGATGGGGCTCGCAATCTCCTTCGTGGCGATCCTGCTTTATGTCTGGCTGCGTTTCGAATGGCGCTTCGCCGTCGGTGCGATCATCGCGACTGTGCACGACGTGCTGTTGACGGTCGGCTTCCTGGTACTGACCGGCATCGAGTTCAATCTCGGCAGCATTGCCGCCGTTCTCACCATCGTCGGCTACTCGCTGAACGACACGGTTGTCATCTACGACCGCATTCGCGAGAATCTAGGCCGATACAGGCGCATGCCGCTTTCGGTATTGATTGATACGTCGATCAACCAGACGCTCTCGCGGACGATCCTGACGGCGCTCACGACGATCCTGGCGCTTGCTGCGCTCTATCTCTTCGGCGGCGGCCTCATTCGTTCGTTCAGCGTCACCATGCTGTTCGGTGTCGTCGTCGGGACGATCTCCTCCATCTATATCGCCGGCCCGATCCTCATCCTCTTCAGGAAGCGGACCGACCACATTCCGGGGGACGAAAACACGTCCGGCGCGGATGCGGATGCTGCCGGCGCGGCAAAGGGTACTGTTTGAAATGCCCAAGGGTATTGAAATCCGCGAAGCGCATTTTCCGGGGCGCGCACCGATCGATGCCTATGGCAACGGCGGCTTTCGCTTCGCGGACATGTCGCATCGTGGATCGATCCTGATGCTGCCCTCGGGCGTCTATGCGTGGGACGTCTCCGAGGGAGATCCCCTGGCGGTCGAGAAGTTCTACCGGGTTATCGATGAGGCGAAGGACATTGAAGTGCTGCTGGTCGGCACAGGCAAGGACATTCGCCCGCTGCCCGCGGATCTGAAGGCCGCGCTCCGTGCCGTCAACGTGTCCTCGGATCCGATGAGCACCGGGGCTGCGGTTCGTACCTACAATGTGATGCTGGCCGAATCGCGTGCAGTGGCCGTCGCGCTGATCGCCGTCTGATCGGGGTCCGGGGAAAAGACGTGCAAGACATTTCCGCTCAGATCCTGGCCGACCTCAGGGATACGGACCGCGACCGCTATCTCGCCTGCCTGCTTGCGCCCGCCGACAAGCAGCGATCGCTCGCAGCACTCTATGCCTTTAACGCGGAGATCGCGCGTATCCGCGATCTCGTGCATGAGCCGATCCCAGGTGAAATCCGCATGCAGTGGTGGCGCGATCTCATCGGCAACGAGGCTGCCTCCGGCGAGGGGCACCCGCTTGCTGAAGCGCTGCTGCAGTGCATTCGCGAGCACAGACTGCCGGTCGCGGTGCTGCAGAACATGATCGACGCCCGGATTTTCGATCTCTATGACGACCCCATGGAAGACCGCTCGGCGCTCGAGGGCTATGCCGGCGAGACCGCCTCAGCGCTGATCCAGCTCTCGTCACTGGTGCTGGACCCGCAGAATGCCGCAAGATCGGCAGAGGCCGCCGGCCACGCCGGCGTCGCGCAGACTGTCGCGGGCCTCCTTATGCTGTTGCCGCTGCATCTCAGGCGCGGTCAGGTCTATCTACCGGCGGAACTGCTGCGTGCCACAGGGCTTGACCGCGAAACACTCGTCGCCGGCGAAGACAGCGACGGAATCGGCCGGGCGATCAGGGCCTTCGCCGGGTTCGGACGGGATCATCTGACCAAGGCACGGGCTCAGTTGCCGACGATCTCGCCGTCGAATTTCCCCGCATTCGTGCCTCTGGCTTTGGCCGAGCCCATCTTCGACCGCGCAGAGACTGTTGGTGCCGGACTCTTGAAGGCGCCGCTCCGCCCGGCACAATGGCGCCGGCAATGGTGGATGTGGCGTGCAGCTCGGCGTCGTCGCTTCTAGGGCGGCGAGGCAACTGGCCGGAGAGGACAAGCTGCCCCTGAGATCCAAGGCGCTCGCGTCGGCGCGTCCGACGCGACGACAAATTGGCACAAGCCTCGTGGCGTATAGAAGCGGTTTATCGGCGTCATGCCGAGCGAAGGGGAGCGCCCGCGGATGCTTTGGTTGTTACTCATTGCCGTCGTTGTTCTGGCCGGCGCATTCTACATCTGGATGAATGCCCGCGCCGAGCGGGATTGGGACAATCCCGATGCCGGCTCCGCGATGGTCGAATTCGGGCGCGCTTTTCCGGATGAGGCAATCCGCGCGCTGCATTCCACCGCAGATCGGAAGGCGATCTTTCTGCGGCTGCACGACGGCAAGGCGGGCTTCATCCAGTCGCATGGCACGCATTATGTCTGCCACGTGATCCAGCCTGGAAAAGTCAGGGTGAACAGTTCGGAGACCGGCCGTGGACTGATCGTGCATTTCCCGGATTTTGCCTATCTGGACAACGCATTCGAGTTTCAGAACGCAGGCGAGGCGGCCGAGGTTTCTCTGTGGCTGCTCGGCAGCTTCAACCCGAAATCGGAATTCACGCAGCCCGATACGGGCTCGCCGCATACGGCCCAGGCGAGCGAATAACGGTTTAGCAGTCCGGTTAAAAGAAAACGGCCCGCCGGTATCGCCAGCGGGCCGTTCGTCGTTCTGATCTCTGGTTCGCCCTCTCAGGCGGACTTGCCGAGCCATGCGGCGCAATCGGCGAGCGCGCGCGACGCCGTTGCCTGCTTCTTCGCAGCGGCCTTCTCCTTGCCACGGAAGCGCTTGGCGCCCTCCGGCTTGGTGATCGCTCCCGGATCAAGTGGCGGGAACAGGCCGAAATTCACGTTCATCGGTTGGAACGAACGTTTCCCCGGCTCATCGTCGGAGACGATGTGACCGCCGGTGATGTGGTTGAGCAGGGCGCCGAAGGCCGTGGTCGCCGGCGGCACAGCCAAAGTCTCACCCTTGCGTTCGGCAGCGGCGAAGCGGCCGGCAAGAAGGCCGATGCTGGCGCTTTCGACATAGCCTTCGCAGCCGGTGATCTGTCCGGCAAAGCGCAGGCTCGGCCGTGACTTCAGCGCCAGCGTGCCGTCGAGCAGCGTGGGCGAGTTGATGTAGGTGTTACGATGCAAACCGCCGAGGCGGGCGAACTCGGCGTTCTCCAGGCCGGGGATCATCCGGAAGACTTCGGCCTGGGCGCCGTACTTCAGCTTGGTCTGGAAACCGACCATGTTGTAGAGCGTGCCGAGCGCATTGTCCTGGCGCAGCTGAACGACGGCATAGGGCTTGACCGTGGGGTTGTGGGCGTTGGTCAGGCCCATCGGCTTCATCGGTCCGTGGCGCAGCGTCTCGCGGCCGCGCTCCGCCATCACCTCGATCGGCAGGCAGCCGTCGAAATAGGGCGTGCCTTCCCATTCCTTGAAGCCCGTCTTGTCGCCGGCGATGAGCGCGTCGACAAAGGCGTTGTATTGCTCCTCGGTCATCGGGCAGTTGATGTAGTCCTTGCCGGTGCCGCCGGGGCCGACCTTGTCGTAGCGGGACTGGTACCAGCAGACGTCCATGTCGATCGTCTCGGTGTAGACGATCGGTGCGATGGCATCGAAGAAGGCCAACGCATCGGCCCCGGTTTCCGTGCGGATCGCCTCGGCGAGACCGGGCGCCGTCAGCGGGCCGGTCGCAATGACGGCGAGATCCCATTCGCTCGGTGGCAGGCCCGTGATTTCTTCGCGTACGACCGTGATCAGCGGATGGGCAGCGATCGCCGCGGTGACCGCGTCGGAAAATCCGTCTCGGTCGACCGCAAGCGCACCGCCGGCCGGCACCTGGTTGGCGTCGGCCGATTTCATGATCAGCGAGCCGGCCAGGCGCATTTCCGCATGCAGCACGCCGACCGCATTGCTGGTTGCGTCATCCGAGCGGAACGAGTTGGAACAGACGAGTTCGGCAAGGCCGTCGGTCTTGTGCGCATCGGTGCCGCGAACGCCACGCATCTCGTGCAGGATGACCGGAACTCCAGCCTGGGCGATCTGCCAGGCGGCCTCCGATCCGGCAAGGCCACCGCCGATGACGTGAATGGGGGAGTGGGAAGAAGTGTCTTTGCTCATGGCCGGCTTCCTATCACGCCTCGGCCTTTCGTTCCAACGTCTATAAACGAAAACGGCGCCCCGAAGGGCGCCGTTTTGGAAGTCAGTTCGAACCGTCGAGATTAACGGAAGGAACGAGCCGCAATGTTGCGGATGTCGTAGCGGGTGATGCCGATGTCGGTGAGAGCGTGGTTCGACAGGTTGCCGAGCTCGCTGACGGTGCGGCGGTAGTTGATCCAGCTTTTTGCGATACGAATCGGGTTCATGGTCTTTTCCTCAAAATCAGTTTGTCGCGACAGCCATCTGTCTGCGTCGTTGAGGTTCTTATACGCTTGTCTAATTAGAAGGTGGAGTGCAAAGAAAATGCWGCTGCTATGCATTTGTGCAGTGCATCGCCACATAGATGGGCACCGATGCAAAAGTTGGCATCAATTAATGATTGATTAAAATGCCGACTGCCTTGCACTAACGTATTGTCTTTAAACGGTATACTTAAACCAGAATACGGGTGGTCGAAGGTGCGCTATGGACGTGGCTCTCGCAGCTTGGGCCGATGATGCTGGCCAAGCGTAAGCTGGCGTCTCGCAAGTGCGAAGGCGCGTTCGGGTTTGCCGCCGGCCGGGCAAAAGAAAACGCCCCCCGGAGTGAACCGGAGGGCGCTGACGGTTAGGTCGGTCTGCAGCCTGAATTACTTGACTGCCTGACGAGCAACGTAAGGGATGTCGCCGCGGCCGATGCCGAGGTCGCTCAGCTCACGGTCGCTCATGCGGCCGAGTTCGTTGCAGGTCTGACGATACTTGCGCCAATTGTTGAAAGAACGTGCGAGGTTCATGATCCTATCCTTTCTAGGGTCGTGTGCCAGCGCTCATCTCTCTTGCTGGCCGTCATCTGATGCTCTGAAATATAATCGTTCTGAGCAGAAGTTACAGAGACAATGCTGCATCGCACCCATGCAGGGTATGCAAGCCTCTGTGCGACGGTACCCTCGCGCATGGCGTCGAAACGCATGGCGCAATCGGGTGGCGGTGGCTGGAGTTGTTGCCCAAAATCCAGGGCCGGAAAACAAACAACGCCCGCTGGGGGAGGAGATCCAGCGAGCGTCGCTTTGTTCTGATCGGCAACCGGGAGGAGGAGTGTCGCCGATCCAAATCGAGGGGCGCTGGGAGGAGGAGTGCGCCGCCCCGATCGATGAGTTGAAGATAGTATGGAGCTGGCCTGAGGTGTAGAGCCGATCCAGAATGGCACCTATGCACTGCGCGCATAGCGTTGCGCGAATACGGCGGTCGCGTGCACGAATAATGTGCAAATGCGCGATGGCGGCAGCTAACACGTGGGAGGAGGGGCTGAAAACAATAACGCCCGCTGGGGGAGGAGGTCCAGCGAGCGTCATTTGAAGTGATTGGCAACTGGGAGGAGGAGTGTTGCCAATCTGATCGGAGGAGCGCTGGGAGGAGGAGTGCGCTCGACCGAATTCCATCGGGCCTTTCTCAGCAAGCTGAGGCGGTTGGCCGTTTCCGCTGGCGACCGTCGGGCTTCATGCCTTCGTTCGCCTTTGATGTTTTGAATATAGGAGCTTTAAATCGATTTGTGCAGTGCAATATCCGCATGGAAGATATGCGCCTTGCGCAAGCCGTTCATCAGTCCCAATCGGCGCAGGCCTCAGTCGCGAGAGAGCGATTGTATTTCCGCGTCGATACGTGGTTAGTTGGTGATGCAACCGGATCAATTCAAGCATCGGATTCTGAAGGCTGAGGGCAGGATGTACCGCGCACGTCTCGAGCGAGACTTCAAGCACTGGATCGACAAGGGGCTGCTGCAGGAGAACGCGGCACGCGCCATGCTTGCCGAGTATGACGGGCGCGAGTCGACATTCCGGGCGGGGCGCGTGCTACTCATGCTGGCGGCCCTTCTGCTATCCGCGTCGATCCTGCTGCTCGTAGCGGCGAACTGGGAGGAGTTGCCGCGCCTCGCGCGGGTTGCAGGCATCGTCGCCCTGGTCTGGGGCTTCCATTTTGCTGCCGCCTGGCTGCTCCAGAGCGGGCGGACGGCATTTGCAGCCGCAGCGCTGGTTCTGGGGGCGGCCGCCTTTGGCGGCGGTATCGCGCTCATCGGGCAGATGTATCACCTGTCGGGCGATGCAGCCGACGCGGCCCTGCTTTGGTTCGTCGGTGCCTGCGTTTCGGCACTCGCGTTCCGCTCCGCGGCAATGTCCGCGACCGCCGGCGGGCTCGCCTGGTTCTATTTCGGCACCATGTTGACGGAAAATGATTTCAGCACGGAGTTCGACTGGCGCTTGTGGTCGGTGCCGGTGCTTGCCGTGATTGTCGTTCTCCTGGTCCGCTTCACGAATGCGGGCAGGGCCAGGCATCTGGCATATCTGCTCGTCCTTTCCTGGCTCGGCTGGCTTTATCTGGATAGTCCGTCACTTGCTTTTGCGGTCGGCCTCGCGATCCTCGGCCTTGCGGCCTTTCTGGTGGCGACGCTCCCAGGATCGCCCCTGCGCCAGCTTGCGATCGATGCGGGGTCGGCGCCTGCATTCTACTCCTTCGCGCTCGCCCTGCTTGGCTTCACCGGGCTTCAATATGAGGCTGTCGGGCTGACGACGGAGGTTGCGACCGGAACAGGCACCTTGCTGGTGGCGCTTCTGGGCATAGCGCTTGCCGGTGCGCAGAACGGCGCAGTCCGTTATCTCGGCTATATCGCCTTTGCAGGCGAACTCCTCTATCTCGCATTCGAGACCCTGGGGTCGATGCTTGGCACCTCGGGCTTCTTCCTGATTTCGGGCCTTGTCGTGGCGTGCATTGCATGGCTGGTCATCCGCATCGAGGGGCATATGGCCCGCACGCGTCAGGCGGAGGCTTCGCGATGACAGGCGGGACGTCGCGTAAACGTTGGCTAAACCCGCTGCTCGCCGCGCTGCTTGTCGCCGTCGCACAGACGGCGGCCCTTGGCTACATGATCGAGAGCAGGGCTTCGATCCTCAGAAACGGGCGGGACGTCCTTCTGAAGACCGTACCCGTCGATCCGCGCGACCTGCTCAGGGGCGACTACGTGATTCTGAGCTACGATATTTCCAGGTTGCAGCCGGAACTGTTCAAAGGGGCGCTGCCAACGCAATCGGGCGAGGTGGTGCTTTATGTCCGGCTGGAGAAGCAGTCCGACGGTTTCTGGGCGGCAACGGAAGCGTCGTTTCAGCCGCTGCCGCTGATCGGCGACAGCGTTGTACTCCGTTCGCTGCCGTTCTCTTACTATCCGTCGGCGTCGCTGCCCTTGACTGTGGACTACGGCATCGAGCGTTTCTACGTGCCGGAGGGCGAGGGACGCACGCTGGAGGAGGCACGAAATGCCGAGGCGCTTTCCGTCAACATCCGCGTTGATGGCAAGGGCAGGGCGCAGATCCGTGAGATCGCGGTCAATGGAAGCCCTGTCTATGAAGAGCCCCTGTATTGAGGTTCCGTGAGGCGCTGCGATCCGTCGTCGAATTCCGCATTTTCCCTTTGATCCCGCGAAAACGAGTGATATAGAGACGCCGCGCTCGGGAAAGCCCTGAACTTTCAGCATGCCCATTCTATCCGCGGTTTCCGTTGGTTGGTCTTGCGGGAATACGAACAGGCGGTGCGATTGTCTGAACGCGGGTATGGTGAAATTGGTAGACACGCCAGATTTAGGTTCTGGTGCCGAAAGGCGTGGGAGTTCAAGTCTCTCTACCCGCACCAGATCAGCGATCGCGCCCAAAGTCCGGATTCTGCAAGGATGAAGGGGGCTGGAGTGCCATTTTGCTTGCAAAACGGTTACGGAATTGCGTAAAGCCACTCCCGGCAAATGGATCGGCTCACGTGCTCGCCAGACCTTTCGAAGGGGAAGAGCACAGTCAACGTGAAATGAAGGTTTGAACATGCAGGTTATCGAAACGCTCGCTCAAGGGCTGAAGCGCGAACTCAAGGTCGTTATCCCGGCCAAGGACATGGAAGCTCGTATGAACGAGCGCCTGGCCGAAGTGAAGGACCGTGTGAAGATCAACGGCTTCCGTCCGGGCAAGGTGCCGGCCGCGCATCTGAAGAAGATCTACGGCAAGTCGATCATGGCTGATCTCGTCAACGAGATCGTCCGCGACAAGCCGACCGAGATTCTTTCGGGCCGTGGCGAAAAGTCGGCGACCCAGCCGGAAATCGCGATGACCGAGGACGAGGCCGAAGCCGACAAGATCCTCAACGCTGAAGCCGATCTCGAGTTCACCGTAGCCTACGAAATCATCCCGGCGATCGAACTCAAGGACGTCAGCGGCATCAAGGTGACCCGCGAAGTCGTCGAGATCGCTGAAGACGAAGTCACCGAGCAGATCCTGAAGATCGCCGAAAGCGCCCGTAGCTACGAATCGAAGAAGGGCAAGGCCGCCAACGGCGACCGCGTCACCATCGATTACCTTGGCAAGGTCGACGGCGTGGCCTTCGACGGCGGCAAGGACGAAGACGCTGAGCTGGTTCTCGGTTCCAACCGCTTCATCCCGGGCTTTGAAGAGCAGCTGGTCGGTCTCAAGGCTGGCGACGAGAAGGTCATCACCGTTACCTTCCCGGCTGAATACCCGGCTGCAAACCTTGCCGGCAAGGAAGCGACCTTCGACATCACCGTCAAGGACGTCGCCGGCGCCCAGGACATCGAAATCAACGACGAACTGGCCACCAAGCTCGGCCTCGAATCGGCTGACAAGCTGAAGGAAATCGTCCGCGGCCAGATCGAAAGCCAGTACGGCAACCTGACCCGTCAGAAGGTCAAGCGTCAGATCCTCGACCAGCTCGACGAACTCTACCAGTTCGAAACGCCGGAACGCCTCGTCGAAGCCGAATTCGAAAACATCTGGCGCCAGATCAACACCGACCTGCAGCAGGCCGGCAAGACCTTCGCTGACGAAGAAACCACCGAAGAAGAAGCCCGCGCCGAGTACCGCAAGCTCGCTGAGCGCCGCGTCCGCCTCGGTCTCGTTCTCTCGGAAATCGGCGAAAAGGCCGGCGTTCAGGTCAGCGACGACGAACTGCAGCGTTCGCTGTTCGAACAACTGCGCCAGTTCCCGGGCCAGGAAAAGCAGATCCTCGACTACTTCAAGAACACCCCCGGCGCCGCTGCATCRCTGCGCGCTCCGCTGTTCGAAGAAAAGGTCGTCGACCACCTGCTCGGCGAAATCTCGGTAACCGACAAGACGGTGTCCAAGGAAGAGCTGACGGCTGACGACGAAGAAGGCGAAGGCAAGGCTGCCAAGAAGGCTCCGGCCAAGAAGAAGGCCGCTGCCAAGGCTGAAGCCGCCGAAGGCGAAGAAGCCGCCGCTCCGAAGAAGAAGGCTCCGGCCAAGAAGAAGGCCGCTGACGACAGCGCCGAGTAATCGGACCGAAGCCTTAGGAATCGAGAAGCCCTGCCGCTTGCGGCAGGGCTTTTTCATTTGTGGGGCGTTGATGAAGTTGCCGTCTCTGCCGCGCGTTGAGATCGGCTAGGCGATCTCGAGCAGCAGCGCGCGATGGTCGGATACTTCCGGCTCAGTGACGACATCGAAGCGGGCGACGTCAACCGCCGCATTTGCCAGCATATAGTCGGCAAAACGGCCGCTCTTCAGATAGTGCGACGTCCGGGTATCCGTGTGGCCGCGAGAAACCACGAGGTCGGTCAACCCGAACTCGGCAAGTGCCTTGAAGGTCACGCTGTCCGGGAGGACGTTGAAGTCACCGCAGACGACAAGGCGCTCTTTGCCCGGCCAGACTTTACCGATGAGGTTCACCAGCGCGTCTGCTTGCGCGTTTCGCGCCGGCGTGTCGCCTTTTCCGGAGACTTCTCTAAGGCCGTGCATTTGGGCGATGGTGATTGCCGCGCCGGCATCATGGTCGAACAGTCGGATACAATGCGCATTGCGCGCGCGCGGATGTGGGCCCCATCCCTCTGACGAGAAGCTGCCATGGACGAAGTCGAGCGCCTGGCCGATAACGGAATTCGTTCGCCGGACAAAGGTCGCAAGTCCAAATTCCGAGGCCACGGGCCTGTCGCCATCCAGGAGCGTGCCGCGCGCAGTCGGACAGAAGAAGCCGTCATGCCCCGGAAGTGCCGCCGCGATCTCGTCGAAGAGATTTGCCCGTTGCGGCAGCTCGACATCCGCATCGCGATAGATCAGCCACTCGGCTTCGGTCATCGGCGAGCGCGCGATCTCCTGCAGGCACAGAACATCGGCGTCGACCTCCGCGAGATACTTCATCAACGGCGAATGGAGCTTGCCGCCCCAGGCATTGAGCGAAAGAATGCGCATGTCGTTCATGTCTCTCTATCAGGAGCGGCAAAGCTACCCGATTCGCTGGTCTTGTGGGCACGCGCGCAATCTTTGCGCGTCCGCTTGAAAGGCTGGCACGGAGACTTCTGAAAGTGACGGGGCGGATCGCTCTCGGCAACTCACCTGTCGGACCGACCAATGCGGCGACCACCGTTGTCAACGTCTGATGAACGCTCAGATATGTTGCTCCCGACTTACGTTCTCGGCAATTCCTGCTTGATTTCGCCCATGCGGTTCCAAGCGTCGAGGCCGGCGATCTTGTAGGCCTCGGCAAGCGTCGGGTAGTTGAAGGTGTTCTCGACGAAATATTCAACTGTGCCCTTGAGGTTCAACACGGCCTGGCCGATGTGAACCAGTTCGGTCGCGCCTTCGCCGATGATGTGCACACCGAGCAGGCGCCGGGTCTTCATCGAAAAGATCATCTTCAACAGGCCGGAATCGAGCCCCATGATGTGACCGCGCGAAGTCTCGCGAAAACGGGCGATGCCGCATTCATAGGGAATGCCGCGTTCCTTGACCTCTTCTTCCGACAGGCCGCAGGTGGAGATTTCCGGAACGGCATAGATGCCGTAGGGGAAATACTTCTGCGGTTCCATGGCGATCGCGCCGACCGCAACGCGTGCGGCGATGCGGCCCTGTTCCATGGAGGTCGAGGCAAGGCTCGGGAAGCCGACCACGTCGCCGGCGGCGTAAATGTTCGGTACCGAAGTCTGGAATGTCTCCGGATTGACCTTGAGGCGTCCGCGGCTGTCTGCCTCGAGCCCGGCTGCCGGCAGGTTGAGCGTATCGGTCGCGCCCATGCGGCCTGCGGCGAAGAGCACCATGTCGGTTACGATCTTGCGACCGTTGTCGAGCGTCAGCAGCACCTTACCATCGTCGAGCCGTTCCACCGTCTCGGCCTTCTGCCCGAGGTGCAGCTTCATGTTGCGGTCGCGCAGTTGGTAGGTGAAGTCCTCGACGATCTCCTTGTCGATGAAATCGAGCATCGTCGTCTTGGGATCGATCACCGTTACGTGCGTGTCGAGCGCGCTAAAGATCGTCGCATATTCGATGCCGACGACCCCGGCGCCAATGACCACGAGCGAGCGCGGCAGCGCGGCGATATCGAGCAGTTCGTCACTGTCGAGCACGGTCTTGCCGTCGAAGGGCATGTAGTCCGGGCGGAAGGGTTTGGTCCCGACGGCAAGCATGATGCTGGTGGCGGAGACGAGCAGGGTCTCGCCGTCGTCCTTGACGACCTCGAGCGTGGTCGGATCAACGAACCTCGCCTTGCCGCGCATCTGCTGCACGCGGTTGCGGGCAAACTGATGCTCGAGAACCTCGACCTCGTGATTGAGGGTGATGATCAGGCGTTGCCTCAGATCGTCGGCGCTGATCTCCTGTTTGACGCGGTAAGCGCGCCCGTAGAAGCCGCGCTCGCGCCAGCCGGAAAGGTTGAGTGCCGTCTCACGCAAGGTCTTGGAAGGAATGGTGCCCGTGTGAACGGAGACGCCACCGACGCGTTTGCCCTGTTCGATGACGAGGACCTTCTTGCCGAGTTTGGCAGCCTGGATGGCGCCGCGGCGACCTGCCGGCCCGCTTCCGACGACGATGAGATCGAACTGGTTCATGGGCATTTCCGTTTGAAGGGAAGAATCGTTGTGCATTGCGAAATCTCTCGCTCGCAGGGTTCTATACCGTCAAAGCCACGGTTTGATGAAGTGGTTTTCATAGCCGAAGCAACCGGATGAGAATATAAGGGAATGTGCGTATGCTTGGCTTCGTTACGACATGCCGAGCCCATCGGTGTCGTATTTGCCTGGGAGGCTGACGATGGGATTGGAGCTTACGAACAGAGCCGTGCCACAGCCCGACGAGGAGGGCCTCGCTGCACCGCCAGAGCATCGGCCGGGTGTGGTTGCCGCGGCAGTCTACGAGAACGGCGTGAGGGTTCGCGATATCCGCATCGAAGATGCCGGTATGTGGCGGTCGCGACCGGGCACGGTGATCTGGATCGGCCTGCATGAGCCTGATGCGGATCTGCTCCATCAGGTTCAACGGGAGTTCGACCTGCACGATCTGGCGATCGAGGATGCCTGCAAGGCGCATCAGCGGCCGAAACTCGAGATCTATGGCGACTCCATCTTCGTCGTGRCACGCACCGCCCACATGGTCGGCGACGAAATCGCCTTCGGCGAGACTCATCTCTTCGTCGGGCGAGGCTATGTCGTCTCCGTCAGGCACGGCGCGTCGACATCTTACATGGCGGTTCGCCAGCGCTGTGAATCGTCGCCGGCCGCTCTCGCCCACGGCGAAAACTACATTCTCTATTCGATCCTGGATTTCATCGTCGACAACTACATGCCAGTCATCGAGGCGATCCACGAAGAGGTCGAGGAGCTCGAAGATCGCCTGTTGCGGGAACGCCTGCTCAAGCGCGATATCGAACGTCTCTATCTGCTCCGCCGCAATCTCCTGCGACTGCGCAATGCGGTCGTGCCTCTGGTCGACGTCTGTCGTCGGCACGAACATGTCGATCTTCCGGGCATGGATGCCGCGCTGCAGCCGCTCTTCCGCGACGTTACGGACCATGTGCGCCGTGTCCAGGAGGATATCGATGCCCTGCGTGAGGTTCTTGCTTTCACCTTTGAGGCGAGCCTGATGATCGGGCAGTCCGAACAGACGGAGATTTCACGAAAGCTCGCGTCCTGGGCGGCGATCCTGGCGGTGCCGACGGCGATCGCCGGCATTTACGGCATGAATTTCGATGATATGCCGGAATTGAAGTTCCGCTACGGTTACTTCATCGTACTGGCTGTGATCATCGGACTATGCGGCACGCTCTACCGCTTCTTCCGCCGGGCGAAATGGCTTTAGGCCGGAGCGGCCCGGCCGACATTGCCAATTCCCGAATTCGGAGGATGTGGTGGCAAGCCTTCTGGAAACGCTTGGTGACCTGATCGGTACGAACTGGAAGCACCGCGACGTGGCCAAGCGGTACTCGCGCACCTTTGTGTGCCGCTGCGGCAGTCCCGTCTTCTTCGGCAACATGTTTTGTAACAGCTGCCAGGCGCCGCTTGGATACCTGCCCGGTGAAGATGCGCTGGTGCCGCTTGAGCCCGGCCCGCAGCCGGACACTTGGGAAGCGAGTGGCGGGCGGCCGTTGCTGAAGTATTGCAGCAACCGTGACACTGCCGCGCAGTGCAACTGGATCCAGACGGCCAGCGAACCGGAGGAACTTTGCATCGCCTGCAGGCTGAACCGGACAATTCCGAACCTCGATTGCGAGGACAATGCCCGCTACTGGGGGCTGCTTGAGGTGGCGAAGCGGCGGCTCGTGTCGCAATTGCTGGCGCTCGGCCTGCCTGTAAAATCCAAACTCGACGCGGACGACAGAGACGGTCTGATGTTCGATTTTCTGCGTTCGCCGGAGAACGGACCGCGCGTGCTGACTGGGCACGCCGATGGTTTGATTACGGTCAACATCGAGGAGGCGGATTCGGTCCAGCGGGAGAAGATGCGGCTCGAACTGCATGAGCCCTATCGCACGCTCCTGGGGCATTTGCGACACGAAGTCGGCCACTACTATTGGGATCGGCTCGTTCTGCGCGGCCCTTGGCTGCAGCGCTTTCGCACCCTCTTCGGAGATGAGCGCGACGATTATGCCGCCGCGTTGAAGACGAACTATGAAAACGGTCCGCCTGCAGACTGGGCGGATCGATACATCAGCTCCTATGCTTCCACACATCCTTGGGAGGATTGGGCAGAAACCTGGGCGCACTATCTGCACATGATCGACAGCCTGGGAACTGCATTCGGATTTGGGCTCGATGCTGAGGATCTTGAGGCTGTCATCCAACCGTTCGAACGCGACGCATTGTATGCGCGCGACGATGCCAGCGCCGACGGCTTTCTTTCGCTGCTAAACTCCTGGGTCGAAATGACTATGGTGCTGAACGAACTGGCGCGTAGCATGGGCCAGCCAGACTTCTACCCGTTCGTGATGTCGAAACCCACAGTGGCCAAGCTGCAGTTCGTGCACATGGTTGTTGAGGACGCCCGCTCTGCAGCGACGGCGTCAGACGGGGATGGCCCATTCTAGATGTTGGCCCTTGCTATTGTGAGTTTCCAAGTTGGAACCACGCGCCCTCGCACCGTGTTCCTGAAGCAGGGACGCTAGATAGGCCCTTTCGTCATGGGAATGGGCTATGAGAACCCGAACGATCAGAACAGTCGCAGGCCCTTAAGGCTGACGTGGCCATCCTTGCCGATGATAATGTGATCGTGCACGGCAATGCCGAGCGGCTTGGCCGTCTCGACGATGAGCTTGGTCATGTCGATATCGGCGCGCGACGGGGTCGGATCGCCGGATGGATGGTTGTGGACGAGGATGATCGCGGTGGCGGAAAGTTCGAGTGCGCGTTTCACCACTTCACGCGGGTACACCGGCGTATGGTCGATCGTGCCCGTCTGCTGCACCTCATCGGCGATCAGCGTATTGCGCTTGTCGAGGAACAGGATCCGAAATTGTTCCTTGGTCTCGTAGGCCATTGCCGCATGGCAGTAGTCGATAACCGCGCTCCACGAGGACAGCAGCTGCTTTTCGCGAAGTCCGCTCTTCAGCGTGCGGTGACCGATCGTGGAAACCAACTTGAGGTCGAGAGCGACAGCCTCACCGATGCCATCCACCTCCTGCAACAGTGCGATCGGCGCGCCGAAAACACCGGCAAGCGTGCCAAAACGGCTGATGAGCGCCTTGGCAATCGGCTTGGTATCCTTGCGCGGGATCAGCCGGAACAGCAGCATTTCCAGGATTTCGTAGTCCGCCAGGGCAACGTCGCCGTGCTCGCGGTAGCGCGCCCGCAGCCGGTCGCGATGGCCGTGGTAATGTGCCTCGGGCGCCGGCGCCTTCCTGGCCGGCGGTCCTGCGTCCAATTGTAATTGTGGGAAAAACGTCCTTTCGTCCGCCGAGGGCGCTTCGTCGCCGTCAGGGGAGACAGGCCGCTTCTTCATGCGGCGCCGAGTGTGTTGACGCCGGGTTTGAAGAGACCAGCCGGCGACAGCGTGAAAATCTCGCACCCATCGGCGGTCACGCCAACCGTGTGCTCGTACTGTGCCGACAGCGACCGGTCGCGGGTAACGGCGGTCCAACCGTCTGAGAGCACCTTCACATGGGGGCGGCCGAGATTGATCATCGGCTCGATGGTGAAGATCATGCCCTCGCGCAGTTCGGGGCCTTCATTGGCACGGCCGTAATGCAGGATGTTCGGTGCGTCGTGGAAGAGCTTGCCGACGCCGTGGCCGCAGAAATCGCGGACCACCGAGCAGCGTTCCGCTTCGGCATAGGTCTGGATCGCCTCGCCGATGGCGCCGGTGCGCGCGCCCGGGCGGACGGCGGCAATGCCGCGCATCAGGCTTTCATGGGTGACATCGAGCAGCCGTTCGGCCGCGCGCTTGATCTCGCCGACCGGGTACATGCGGCTCGAATCGCCATGCCAGCCATCGACGACATAGGTGACGTCGATGTTGACGATGTCGCCTTCGCGCAGCGGCTTGTCGTTCGGAATTCCGTGACAGACGACGTGGTTGATCGAAGTGCAGGACGACTTCGTGTAACCGCGGTAATTCAGCGTCGCGGGCAGGGCGCCATTGTCCATGCCGAATTCGAACACGAAGCGGTCGATCTCGTCGGTCGTGATGCCGGGCTGAACGCGCGAAACGAGTTCGTCGAGGCAGCGCGCCGTCACCTGGCAGGCCTTGCGCATGCCCTCAAAACCTTCCGGTCCGTAGAGCCGGATAACGCCGGTGTTTTTGTAGGGGGCAGACCCTGCCTCGATGTAAGTCACCATTCCAAAGCTTTCATTTGTTCCAAGTCGGATTTCATAGAGCAGCGAGGGCGCCTTCGTCCACTGCCATCAATCCGCTCGGACGGATTTGCGTTGGCGAAACCTGACATTTGACGGCATAGGCTTCGATCCCGCGGGCGATGGCGCGGTCGAATGTCTGCGCATAGACGGGATCGAAGTCGCGGCAGATTCTCAAGCGGTCGCAGTCGTCACGTTGCACGAGATAGATCATGATGGCGCGATGACCGGCCTCGACCATGTCGCCGAGTTCGTCGAGATGTTTTGCGCCACGAGCCGTGGGACTATCCGGGAATTCTGCGAGATTGGCCGTGCGACTGAAGTGTACGTTCTTCACCTCGACATAGGCAAGGCCGCGTTCGGGGTCGCTAAGCAGGATGTCGATCCGCGAGTTCCGGCCATACTTCTGTTCCCGCGCGAAACCTGGGTATGTGTGCAGATCGGAAACGAGCCCCAGCCGGATAGCCTCTTCCGCAAGCCGGTTCGGCAGGCCGGTATTGATTCCCACCAGCGTTCCATCGGCTTCGACGATTTCGAGCATGTGGCGGTACTTCCGCGTCGGACTGTCGTGTTCCGACATCCAGATACGCGATCCCGGTGTCGTCAGTCCGCGCATCGAACCGGTATTCGGGCAGGATCCGGTCAACGCCGCGCCATCGGGCTGGATCGCATCGAAGAGAAAGCGCTTGTAGCGCTGCACCAGGGTTGCCTGTGCGAGCGGTGGGTCGAAGATCAAGATTGTTCCTGCAGCTGTTTCATGCCCGGGCGCGAACGTAGGAGCCCGGAGCTTCTTCGAGCGAATTCAGCGGCCCACCGGGTTTGCGGGCCGGAACTCGTCTCTTGTCGAGCTTTTCGATCCACTGATGCCAGTGCGGCCACCAGGATCCCGGCGTTTCCTTCGCGGCCTTGAACCAGTCGTCGAAATCGCCCTTGGGCGCGCCGCCGGTCCAGAACTGGTACTTTCCCTTGTCGGGCGGGTTGACGACGCCGGCAATGTGGCCGGAGCCGGAAAGCACATAGGTGACCTTGCCGCCGAAGGAGGAGCTACCTAGGAAAACCGAGCGCGGCGGAGCGATATGGTCTTCCTTGGTCGCGAGATTGTAGACCGGTATCTTCACGTCGCCGAGCGACACCTTTCGCCCAGCCAGCATCATCTCGCCCTTCGAGAGTTTGTTCTCAAGGTAGCAATTGCGCAGATAGAAGGAGTGGTTGGCAGCCGGCATCCGGGTCGAATCGGAATTCCAGTAGAGCAGATCGAAGGGCAGGGGATCCTGGCCCTTGAGGTAGTTGTTGACGAAGTAGGGCCAGATCAGTTCGGAGGCGCGCAGCATGTTGAAGGCGGTCGCCATCTTCGAGCCGTCGAGATAGCCGGTCACGCTCATGTTCTGTTCGATCTGGCGGATTTGGTCTTCATCGACGAAGACCTTGAGGTCGCCCGCGTGGGTGAAATCGACCTGCGTCGTGAACAGGGTCGCGGAGCGGATGCGATCGTCTCCTTCGGCGGCATGCAGGGCCAGCGTCGCGGCCAGCAGAGTTCCGCCGACGCAATAACCGATGGCGTCGACTTCCCGTTCCCCTGTTGCCTGCTCGACGATATCGAGCGCAAAGCCGATACCTTCGCGGGCATAGGCTTCCCAGTCCTTGGTCGCGTGCCGCTCGTCCGGGTTGACCCAGGAGATGACGAACACGGTGTGGCCCTGGTCGACAGCCCACTTGATGAAGGATTTCTGCGGGTTGAGATCGAGCACATAGAACTTGTTGATCCACGGCGGGCAGATCAGCAGCGGTCGCTTCAGCACCGTCTCGGTCGTCGCCTCATACTGCAGCACTTGGCAGACATCACTTTGGGCAATGACCTTGCCGGGCGTGATCGCGATATTCTCGCCGATCGCGAACTTGCTGGTGTCCGTCTGCCGCAGCTTGAGGTCTCCGCGACCCGCGGCTACGTCCTCGGCGAACATCTGCATGCCCTTGACGAGATTGGCGCCGTTCGACGCGACGGTTTCGCGATAGAGTTGCGGGTTGGTGGTGACGAAGTTGGTGGGCGAGAGCGCGCTTGAAACTTGCCGGACGTAGAACGCGGCCTTGTGCTTGGTGTGATCGTCGAGCCCCTCGGCGTCCTCGACCATGCGCTCGGCCCAATCCGAGGTGACGAAATAGGCTTGCCGAATAAAGTCGAAGAACGGGTTCTTCACCCAATCTTCGTCGGTAAACCTTTTGTCGTTGCGCTGGAAAGCGGCCGGCTCTGCCGCCTCGACATCGCCGGACATGCGATGGAGGGTCCGCGACCAGATCTCGAAGAAGCTGCCCATCAGATGCGTCTGCGCCTCGAGCGTGCGGCGCGGATCGGAAAGCCAGTATTCGGAAACCTTGGAGAGCGTTTTCACCATGTCGGTGACCGGCTCGGAAAAGACGTCCGACTTCTGCCCCGATTCACGCGGTGCCAGCCAGGCGGAGGCCGCCTTGCCGAGTTGCTCCATGGCGCGGGCGAGGTTGACGGCGAGGCTTTCCGGGTCCTTTACGATGTAAGGTTCGACGGATTTGGGGTCGAATCCCGTGAAGCCGTCCCTGCCAGCGGTGCCTTCCGCATTCCTCTCTGCTGTCACCCGGCTTCCTCCACAGCATCTTGTTTGTTTTGTATTTTTACATTCTGCCCGAAAATGATTACAAGGGCTAGCGCATCGTCGCGCCGTGAAAACAGAGGTCGTCTCCAGTATGCTTGCCGTCGGAAAACAGCGTTCCATCACCTGGGTTGCCGGGATCCTTCTGCTAGGCACGCTTGCTGGCTGCAACAGCCAGGGGGCCAACTTCGAAAACTATCCTTCGGTCTACGGCCAGAAGCCGGCAGCGACGACACAGATGACCAACGAAGAGGCGACCGATATGCAGGCACGCCTGACGTCGCTCGGCGCCGCGCGCAAGTCCGGCGCGATCTCGGAAGCGGAATATCAGCGTCGGCTTAAGGAAATGCGCACGCTCGCCGAACAGCACGGCGCCGACACGCTCAAACAGATCCAGAATTAGAGCTTGCCTTTCCGGTGATTTGGACGCAAAGCGTTCAATGGCCGCAAGGACGGCCGTTCACCACAGCGCACGGTTTCGCGAAGGCTTGAGCCGCTGGCGGGAGCGTGCGCCAAACGAGGTTTGGAGATGGAAGAGTTTCACAAAGTCCGGCGTTTGCCGCCCTATGTTTTCGAACAGGTCAACCGTTTGAAAGCAAGCGCGCGAGCGGCCGGTGCTGACATCATCGACCTCGGCATGGGCAATCCGGATCTTCCCACTCCACAGTCGATTGTCGACAAGCTTTGCGAGGTCGTTCAGGACCCGCGCACGCATCGTTATTCGTCGTCGAAGGGCATTCCCGGGCTGCGCCGTGCCCAGGCCGCCTATTACGCCCGTCGCTTCGGCGTCAAACTGAATCCGGAAACGCAGGTCGTCGCCACCCTTGGCTCCAAGGAAGGCTTCGCCAACATGGCCCAGGCGATCACAGCACCAGGCGACGTGATCCTATGCCCGAACCCCACCTATCCGATCCACGCCTTCGGCTTCCTGATGGCAGGCGGCGTCATCCGCTCGATCTCGGTCGAGCCCGATGACACCTTCTTCCCGCCGCTCGAGCGCGCCGTGCGTCACTCGATCCCGAAGCCGCTGGCGCTGATCCTCAACTATCCGTCGAACCCGACGGCGCAGGTCGCGACCCTCGATTTCTACAAGGAAGTGATCGCCTTTGCGAAGAAGCACGACATCATCGTGCTTTCTGATCTCGCCTATTCGGAAATCTACTTCAACGACGCGCCGCCGCCGTCGGTACTGGAAGTGCCGGGCGCGATCGACTGCACCGTCGAATTCACCTCGATGTCGAAGACCTTCTCGATGCCGGGCTGGCGCATGGGCTTTGCCGTCGGCAACGAGCGGCTGATCGCGGCGTTGACGCGCGTGAAGTCCTACCTTGACTACGGCGCCTTCACGCCGATCCAGGTGGCCGCGACGCAGGCGCTGAATGGTGACGGCAGCGACATCGCCGAGGTGCGCAATGTCTACAAGCGCCGCCGCGACGTCATGGTCGAAAGCTTCGGCAAGGCCGGCTTCGACGTGCCACCGCCGGCAGCGACGATGTTTGCCTGGGCAAAGATCCCCGAGAAGTTCCGCCATCTGGGCTCGCTCGAGTTCTCCAAGCTCCTGGTCGAGAAGGCTGACGTTGCTGTTGCCCCGGGCATCGGCTTCGGCGAGCAGGGCGACGACTACGTGCGTCTCGCTCTCGTCGAGAACGAGCACCGCATTCGCCAGGCGGCCCGCAACATCAAGAAATTCCTGTCGACTGCCGACGAGACGATGCACAACGTCATCTCGCTCAACGCGCACAGGTAATGGGAGCGGGATGAGGAAAAGTGTATTCGGTTTTCCGCCCGCATCCCGCTTAACGAAATAAGTCAGGAGGCGTGCTTGAGGTGCGCCTCCTTCCACACCGGCACCGCGGTCCTCGCGGCTTGCCCTCTACATGTTAGGAAATGGCTATGGCAGATGCCCTCAAAATCGGCATTGCGGGCTTGGGTACCGTCGGTGCCTCGCTCGTGCGAATCCTCCAGGATCGTCACGAGATGCTCGCGACAACGTGCGGACGGGCAATCGAGACCACGGCCGTAACGGCACGCGACCGCAACCGCGATCGCGGCGTCGACCTTTCGAAGACCGCCTGGTTCGAAGACGCCGTTTCGCTCGCGCGTGACGCCGACATCGACGTGTTCGTGGAACTGATGGGCGGCGCCGGCGATCCGGCCTATTCGGCGGTCAAGGCCGCGCTTCAGCGCGGCGTTCATGTCGTGACCGCCAACAAGGCGCTGCTTGCTGCCCATGGCATCGAACTTGCCAAGATCGCCGAGGAAAAGGGCGCGCTTCTGAACTACGAAGCGGCTGTCGCCGGCGGTATCCCGGTGATCAAGGCGCTGCGCGAGTCCATGACCGGCAACACGATCTCGCGCGTCTACGGCATCATGAACGGCACCTGCAACTACATCCTGACGAAGATGGAGAAGGAAGAGCTTTCCTTCGAAGCCTGCCTCAAGGAAGCGCAGCGCCTCGGCTACGCCGAAGCCGATCCCGCCTTCGACATCGAAGGCAACGATACCGCGCACAAGCTTTCGATCCTGACGAGCCTTGCCTTCGGAACGGCGATCGCTGCCGACGACATCTATCTCGAAGGCATCACCAACATCTCGATCGACGACATCCATGCGGCGGCCGATCTCGGCTATCGCATCAAGCTCCTGGGCGTTGCCCAGCGCACGGAGAGCGGCATCGAGCAGCGCGTCCATCCGACGATGGTGCCTTATGACTCTGTCATCGCTCAGGTCGACGGCGTGACCAATGCGGTTGCGATCGAATCCGACATTCTCGGCGAACTCTTGATGGTCGGCCCCGGTGCCGGCGGCAACGCGACGGCCTCGGCAGTGCTTGGGGACATCGCCGACATCGCCAAGAGCCGTCCCGGCGCCCAGCATGTTCCGGCCTTCGGCCGCCCGACCAATGCGTTGCTGCCCTATAAGCGCGCGCAGATCCAGAGCCACGAGGGCGGCTACTTCATCCGCCTGAAGGTCGTCGACCGTACCGGCGTTTTCGCCAGCATCGCCACCCGCATGGCCGATAACGGCATCTCGCTGGAATCGATCATGCAGCACTCCAAGCAGCTGATGGAAACCGGCGAGCCGCAGACGATCATTCTGGTCACGCATGCGACCTCGGAGCACTCCGTTCGCGATGCCATCAAGGCGGTCAAGAGCGAAGGCTATCTCGTCGGCGAGCCGCAGGTCATCCGTATCGAACGCCCGAAGGCGAACTGAGGGCGGCATCGACCTCGAGCCGTTCGGCGCTGGGAAACACCGATAGATTGGAGCCTCGCCATGCAGGAATGCCGGCGAGGCTTTTTTGTTCGGGCATTTGGGCCGGGCGGTGCCGAGAACGTCCGCCAAACGTGGATCTCTGTGTATGCCGTTCCGAAAACGGTCACGATTTTCAGGGTTATGCGCTAAGAAAAGTTAAGCGCCAAGCGGGTGGACGAACATGGAAGAATTGGTGGATCCGGTACAGCGGGCCTTTCTCGGCGTCGAGCAGTCGGTCAGCGGACAACGCTGGGTGTCGCGGCTTGACCAGGCGGGCCAGAACCGGGCGCTCGCCATCAGCCAGATTCACGGCTACTCCGATCTGCTCGGTCGCGTGCTTGCCGGCCGCGGCGTCGTGCTCGACGATGCGGCAAGCTTCCTCGATCCGACCCTTCGGTCGCTGATGCCGGATCCCGATACGCTCACCGATTGCCGAAAAGCATCAGATCGCCTGGAACAGGCTATCAAGCGGCGCGAAAAGGTTGTGGTCTTCGGTGACTATGACGTCGACGGTGCCGCCTCGTCGGCTCTGATGGCCCGGTTTCTCCGTCATTTCGGCATCGATGCTGAGATTTACATTCCCGATCGAATTTTCGAGGGCTATGGGCCTAACCCCGCGGCGATCGAGCAGCTGATCGACAACGGTGCTGCGCTTATCGTGACCGTCGACTGCGGCTCAACGAGCCACGAGGCGCTTGGCGTTGCGGCGCAGCGTGGCGTCGACGTCGTCGTCATCGACCACCATCAGGTCGGCTCGGCGCTGCCGGCTTGCCACGCGCTCGTCAATCCAAACCGGGAGGATGATCTTTCGGGGCAGGGGCATCTCTGTGCCGCCGGCGTTGTCTATCTCGTCCTCGTCAACACGCTGCGCGTTCTGCGTAGTGCCGGCGACCCCCGCGTGGCATCCTTCGATCTGCTGGCGCAGCTCGATCTGGTGGCGCTCGCGACCGTCTGCGACGTCGTGCCGCTCAAGGGGCTCAACCGAGCCTATGTCGTCAAGGGACTGATCGCGGCGCGGCATATGGGCAATGTCGGGCTTTCGGCGTTGCTGAGGAAGGCTGCGATCGGTGGCCCGGTCACGCCCTATCACCTGGGATTTCTGGTGGGGCCGCGAATCAACGCCGGCGGTCGCATCGGCGACGCAGCGCTCGGCAGCCGCCTACTGGCCATGGAAGATGCTGGCGCGGCCGAAAAGATCGCAGCGCAGCTGGATAAACTCAACCGTGAACGGCAGGCCATGGAGGGCGCCATGCTGGCCGAGGCCGAGGCCGAGGTTCTTGCGGAGTACGGCACGGGCGAGGGCGCCTCGGTCATCGTCACGGCGCGCGAAAACTGGCACCCCGGCATCGTCGGGCTACTCGCCGCCCGCATCAAGGAAAAATTCCGCCGGCCGACCTTCGCCATCGCCTTCGATCCGAACGGCCGGGGCACCGGCTCAGGCCGCTCGATCAACGGCTTCGACATGGGCAAGATGGTCCGCGCTGCGGTTGACGGCGGCCTGCTCGTCAAAGGCGGCGGTCATGCGATGGCCGCCGGCCTCACGGTCGAGCGCTCGAAACTCGGCAAGCTCAGGCAATTCTTCGAAGAACGGGCAGAGGCGGCCGTACGCGACCTGGTCGCCATCCAGACGCTCAAGGTCGACGGCGCGCTCGCGGCATCCGGCGCGACACTGGAGCTTATCGATCTCCTGGAACAAGCAGGCCCCTACGGTTCGGCACACCCTCAACCTGTCTTTGCCTTCCCGCAACACCGGCTGCGCGACAGCCGGCAGGTGGGCGCCAACCACATCAAGGTGACGCTGGAAGGCCAGGACGGCAGCCGGCTCGACGGAATCGCATTCAGGGCTACGGAAACGCCGCTCGGCGAATTCCTACTGGCAAGCCGCGGCGCGTCCATTCACGTGGCAGGTTCGGTCTCGGCGGATCTCTGGCAGGGGCAGCGTCGCGTGCAATTGCGCGTTACGGACGCGGCGAGGGCGGTTTGACGGGTGCTTTGCGCTGACACGACTGGAGGCGTTCGAAAGGTAGCGTATGAGTGAGGACGAAGATCTGATCATCTACCCGGTGCCCAGTCTCGTAGCGGTGCTTTTGAACCGGGAGAGCGGCAAAGGAAGCCCTTTGACTGAGGAAGAAGTGATTCAGATCAGGGACAACTGCGAGGCAATTGCGGTCCCCGTAGACATTGCTTGCCGGATGGATGAGCAGCGAGGCTACCGCGACATCGACCCGGAACGTTGTTGGCAAGAGTGGCAACGGGTTCGCGCCGAGCTGAGCAAGGACTAATCTGGGTTACCTTGACGCAAGCTCCGACGCGACCTTGGCACGCCCAACGGGACTCGAACCCGTGTTACCGCCGTGAGAGGGCGGCGTCCTGACCGCTAGACGATGGGCGCCTTTAGGCTCGCTTCGCGCTGAGAATTGCCGCGCATGCCGCATACTAAGCCTTTTCCGCGAAAACGACGATAGGCTTCTCGGACGCCGGCAAGGCGTTGGAAATGGGATCGTTCGGTCACGCGCCCGAACTGGCGGTAGTGATGTAGCTTGAAATCCAGGGGGGAAATTCAACACAGTGGCACGCCCTAGGGGAGTCGAACCCCTCTTCCCAGAATGAAAATCTGGTGTCCTAACCGATAGACGAAGGGCGCACTCGCTGTGTGGGCGCCTTATAGCCAGCGACTCTGGATACCGCAAGCGCCAATCTCAGGATTTTTGTGCTTTTCCTGTTAAAAACAGCGAGAAAAATCCGACGACCGGAAAGCCGCAAACGGGAGTGTTTCTGAGACGGAAAGGCACTGTCTCAAAGAGGAAAATAGCGATATTTCTTGGGGGAGGAGATCGACACAGTGGCACGCCCTAGGGGAGTCGAACCCCTCTTCCCAGAATGAAAATCTGGTGTCCTAACCGATAGACGAAGGGCGCACTTGCTGTGTGGGCGCCTTATAGCCAGAGG
>NZ_JBFRGB010000023.1:0-94130 GCF_052115125.1 Ensifer sp. 2TAB8
GCCCCCTCACCGGCTGGGCAGCAGCTGCCCCCGGTACGTCTGCAGTCGTCTCCGCAACGACGTTCTTGGGTCGTGGCCCCCGACGCTTCTTAGGCGGCGCGACTTCGGCCGGCGGCGCGGTCTCCACGATTTCGGTATTGCTCTCGTCTACCATGGGTGTTTCCCCTCTCAAACCGATCATCTTTTTCCATTGGGCGGATCGCAGAGTCAACAACTGCGCATCGCAACATCATCTATCAGTTGGCGCATGACACCGTTGCCGGTCAATGCGGGAACCGAAGGCGGACTAGGCGCCGGCCGCGAATGCAGCCGTTCACGCTGCAACGCTCGTGGCCGAGTTTTTCTGCGGCAGCGTACCGGAACCGAGGAAACAGACCTTCTATCCGCTTAGCTATGCGCTTAGCGTACATGATCACTTTCTGTTGGACTAACCCTGCCCCGCGCCCAGTGAGCCATCTGGGGGCGATACTCGCCCCGCCTGCCCGCGGGGCCTTTCTTTTCCGCACATTCGACTAATCAAGCCGCCGCCCCCGCCGCTCGCGCGTTCGCAGCAGGATCCGCATAGAACCGAGCCGCAGCAATGCCGAATGACAACGCACGATCGTCGAATAGCTTGAGCACCCCATCAAGCGTTCCAGGCAACGCCTTTTTCCGCCACCCTGCCGGTCGCGTAGCGATGCCAACAGTAGTTCCGCCAGCGTCAGACTGGAGGGGAAAGGCCGTCACTGCCTGGACTACAGGTCGCAAGCTCGGTGAATTATCTGTTTCCCAGCCGCGTGCACGCATTGATGCGTTAATCACGGCGCGTTCGGGTTCGGCGCCGGCGTCTCTCTTGTATCTCGCGTCGGATGTTTGTGATCGTCAGGCTCCGGTGGCGCTTTGGAGGATCGCTTCCTTATTCTGACCTAACCGGAAACCAATGCCTACTTGAGGGGCTTGATGAATGGAGAGGGCAAAATGGTGTCATCTGGTAGGTTCGCCACGCCTCTAGCCAATTGCAGCACGCGTGAGGATGGAGCCATGACGTAACGACGCTCTCAGCATTGGTTTGGCGGTTTGGGAAAGGACGTCTTCATTCACCGTAGCTGGATGAAGCATCGACCTCGATCATGTCGCCGCTACCTGGCGGTCGGCGTGCACGGCATGGCAGCACTCGGGCGTGCCGCTGACCTTCACGATCTTTGGTACGTCGGTCGCCTGAGCTCGGACGAGATCCGTGAACTGGTTAATTACCTGATCCAGCCGATCAATTGTGAATGCGCTATCCGCGAACCATAGGTCCAGATTGCTACCAGGATCAGCCGACGCGTATTCATCACGTTTCCAGGGAGACTGTCACACCCAAGCCCGGCGGGCGACCAAATGAATTTTGCCCGGACAAGCCATCCAAGCAGGGCTCCGCAAAGTTCCGCCTCTAGGACCTTCCCCGAGGGCGGTGGGACCTCCGTCGCAAACAAGTCAGGCTCGCGAAAACCGGGGACGCCATGCACAGGCCGACATCGGGTGGTCCTCAGCGACTTTGCCTTCCGACCTTCCGGAGAAGACACCGGTAGATAACCTCTCCAACCTTACCCACCGAATTCGGCGTCACCGCCGAGCATACCCAGGTGGTCGGTCTTTGGCGCGGTATGGAACGATGCTCTTGAACGGACGCCATCCAGACATGACATCACCAATTTCACCGGTTACAGCATCGACAGCGGCGCTGTCTTGTCGATTGGCGATCATGCTCCGGCAGGTGACGAAAATTTCTGCGGGCGCTGGCGGCACATCTTCTTTGGGCCTACAACAATGTCCGTATTCAGCTTGAAGAGTGCAGCGAAGATGGATGAACCTGGCAAATTCAAGCGGCAGCCTCCGGAGGATCGACGCCAGGCCCTGATCAACGCGACCCTGGTTTGCTTGGGCCGCGAAGGCCATGCGGGTCTTTCTATTCGCAAGATCAGCAAGGAGGCCGATATCTCCGTCGGCCTCATCAACCATCACTACGCAAACAAGGACGCGCTCGTCGGCCATGCCTATGAGCATCTCGCGCATAGCCTGCTCGACACCGTCAGGGCGCAGGTAGCCGCCGCAGGGCCCGATCCGCGTGCGCGGCTCAGCGCTTGTTTCCACGGTATTTTCTCATCTTCGGCGCTCGAACGCAGCACGCTGCGAACTTGGGTGGTTTTCTGGGGGATGATCGACCATTCCGAAGCCATCAACGAAGCGCATGACCGAACCTACGCGGTGTATCGGGGACTACTCGAGACGCTTCTGAGCGATATCGTCGCCAACGGAGACGCACCCTGCATCGATATGCGCCTTGCGGCGATCGGCCTGTCGGCGATGCTTGACGGCCTCTGGCTGGAGTTCTGCCTGAACCCCACGACCTTCGCGCGGGACGAAGCCATCATGCTGTGCGAAAGCTGGGCTGACGCGCTATGCGCCGGCGCGATGCCGCAACTTCGGCAAACTCCGCACCTCGAAAAATAGACATTTGAACGATCGTTCAATTTCCATTGCGTCGGAAAACCGAACCTGTATCATCTCCGCTCAACCAGAACGGAGTGTGCCGATGAAACGCCTGCTGCCCCTCGCCCTCGCCGTATCCATGACCTTTACCGCAGTTGCGGCGGCAAGCGCCGAACCGCTGAAAATCGGTATGGCGCCCGAGGCCTATCCACCCTTTGAGTGGAAGGAAGCCGACGGCACCTGGAAAGGGTTCGATATCGACATCGGCAAGGCGATCTGTGCCGAGATCAAGCAGGAATGCATCCTTGTGGAAGTCGCCTGGGACGGGATCATTCCGGCGCTGCAGGCCAAGAAGATCGACATGATCCTCAACTCTATGACAATCACGGACGAACGCAGCAAGATCGTCGACTTCACCGGCCCGTACTACTCGACCCGCGCCACCTTCATCGGGCCGAAAGACACGAAGATTGAGCTGACGCCCGAGGGAATGAAGGGTAAGGCGATCGGCGTACAGGCCTCGACGACCCATGCAACCTATGTCGAGAGCAAGTTCAAGGACGTCGCCGAAATCCGCACCTATGCCACGCAGGACGAAGCCAATGCCGATCTGGTCGCCGGGCGCATCGATACGGTACTCGCCGATAATGTCGCGCTCGATGCCTTCCTCAAATCTCCTGACGGCGCCGGCCTTGCCATGCTTGCCGACGTGCCTGCCGAGGATGGCGGAACGCTGAATGCCGGCATCGCCATTCGCAAGGAGGACAAGGAATTGACGGCAGAGGTCAGCGCGGCAATTCGCACGCTTCTCAAGAACGGCGAATATGACCGTATCGCCAAGCCGTACTTCAATTTCGATATCTACGGTCTGCCGAGAGAGTAACCGGGGCGAGCAAGATCATTCCACGACAGCATCAGCTCAATCGGGATTGAGGTTGTTGGCTGATCGGCTTTGCCTTTTGCCGAGGTGAAACGTCGACCGCCCCGTTCACGACAACCGACCTCGCGTTCCATGCAGCAAGGCCCCGGCGGCGATGCTTTCCGGGACCACGCCCCGCATGCGCCGGCGCTTGCCTTTCGCCCAGGCGAATGACATTTTCGCAGCAAGCCCTGCACAGGCTCGAGAAGAACGGCTCCGTTCGCCGCTGCCCGGAGGGCACTTTCCCACGCAAGAACGGACCTTCCGATGTCGCATCCGACGGCGACGATCAACGGCAACAGCGCCTCGTCGCTTGCGGGCATCACCTAAAGGTTCATCCTCAATTTCTGTGTTTCAGTGGCAGCATTCTCGCCCTGATCAGTTGTGGGCCGGCGCGACCGTACATTGCTCGCTTCAGCATCTTGAGGCGGTTGATCTGCCCTTCGGCTTGACCGTTGCTCCACGGGAGTTCGATTGCATTTTTGACGGCATCAATATCCCGGCGCAAAACGCTGGCGAAACGCATGATTGCCGTGAGCCCGGTGTCGATGGCATCGTCGATCCATTCATCCAGCGCGTCCGGGCTCCTGCTGCGCAAGATGCCGTTGAAGCGCATGGCCAAGCCACGCATTATGGCGAACACTCGAGAGCCCTGCTTCAATGCATTGACCTTTCTGGCCTGGCGATCTGTCAGCAAGCCGCGCGGCTTTAAGCACAAAGCTGCTGCCACCACAGACGAGATCATATGGCCCGTGTCAGGATCGCGAACGGGTTCTGAAACATCCGTCTCCGGAGGCGCTCGTCGGATTGAATGTTTTCGACCTCACGCCACACCTTCAACAGGCGCTCCAGATTGGAGCGGCTGCCCGTGTAGCCGCGGTTCTTGATGTCGTAAAACAGATGGCGCCCAATGCGGTTTCCATTCCTCCAGCATTCAGCCAGAAATGTTTCAAAATACAGTGGCGATGTCGGATACTATGTCGCCCGGTTTCTGTCTCGAGGCGCACTGGAAGTAAGCCAATTCGCGATGCTGCGGCGCTCGTATCCGGTCCGTCTTGCAATCTCACTGTAGGTGAGGCCCTGCTGCCGCAAAGCTTGAAGCGTGTCGAATATTTCCTGACGAGATTGCCTATGCGCCAAGCGGGCACGGCGCTGTTGTGACCTGGCGCTGGCGATAGCATCTTCAGAGAGAATGGGTCTAACATTGGCGTGACCGTACACGCTCATCTGTTCCTTCATCGCCTCCCTGAGATTTTGGACCAGATGAAAACGGTCAGCCACTTAGAGGGCCTGCGGGGCGCCCTCTCGGGCTGCCTGAGCATACAAACCACAGCGATCTCGGCTCACGACCTCGATCGTCGGACGCTCTTGCAACCAAGATTTTGCGCTCTCGACGCTGCGGTCCTCCAAAACATCGACGACCGAATGACGCTCAAGATCGACCATGATCGTCCCGTACCGCGAGGAATGCCGCCAGCTCCAATCATCGATGCCCACAACCCGAATAGTGCATTTTTGCGTGGACGCCGGATTATCGCGCTTCAATTGCCGCAAGATCGTGTCGTCGCTGACCGGCATGCCGAGCCGATGCAGCAAGTGCTCTCCCGGACGACCGCCCATCCTGTGGCCAACCAAGCCCACAATCTCAGCCATCCGTTCAGTTCGTCGCATGTAGGGTGAAGCAATCTCAGGCAACCTGTCGGTGAAGGTTCGTCGCCCGCATTCCGGTGTCTACACTGCCACCGGTTCAGTGCGAGCTCGATTTTCACAACTTGACCTTGAACAGGCAAGTCCTGGAGGCGGCGGTTGTGCCAGCCGTGGCGATGCCGGCTTTGCGTTCCACAATCCGGGCAGATACCGACAGGTTTCGCAGCGGCAGAAACAACCCAGTTTTCTTCATCTTGAACGGTAATACCCAGAACCTTGACCCCTGGGCCGGGTGACCATTTCAATTGCGCTCGCATCCCCGCAGATAGCAGTCGAGGCGCTAACACTCTGTTAACCACAGAGATTGAGGAAGAACCTTTAATCGTGAGACACCGCATGCAATAATTTCAACAAGATAGCGCGGCACTTAAATTGAGATTGGGCATTTAATTTGAGATTCTGGCTTCGATGTTGGCACTTAACGTGAGATTGGCCGCCGAGGAAAACATGGCTGCCTGCGGCCAAGCTTCATCAGAAAATGCCAAATATCACAAACGGTATGGCCGGGCCGCAAGGCGTCAAGTGCCAAAACTCGCACGGAAAAATCTCAAATTAAGTGCGATCACCTGCCGGAACGGGCGCATTCTTACGGTTAAATGCCAAACGACAGGGAGAGAACACACCAACGCCTTTCCATTCGATATCAAGGATACCTCTCGTTTTGTCCGACAGATAGAGGCGCCTGAGCTGCTCGTCATACTCAGGTCCAAGGAACGCAAGAGGCGCAATCAAGGCTCCGGTGCTCACGCCCGTCATTACTGCGAAATTTGGACGGGTTCCAAGTTCGCTCCATGCGGACAGGATTCCAACTGCAAAGGCTCCCCCGGAACCGCCGCCTGAGATGGCAAGCATAGTAGGCCTTCCATTCACGACGACCGGCCTCCAGGGGTCATGTTCTAAAGCCGTTGGCCGCGGATCATCAACGTGAGCCCTGATGTTCTCAAATCGCCTCGGACGAACTATACATCGGACGTTCCGGTGTCGTGCATCCGCTTAAAACCGTTAAGAGGATCGACACGCTGACGAGTGCGGCGTGAAAGGGCATTCTATAATTCTCTCGAATTGAGAGCTTCATCCAGTCACTCCGTCGGAGAGGGCAGCCACCGTTTGCCGGCGGCGCGGAGGAAGGATCTTCTGAGGCAGATCAAGCTCAGCCTACGACTTCGGTGTTTCCGGATCTGTTGCGGGAAGTTTTACAGCCGCCAACATGGCGCCTATGGCCGCCACACCCATCGCCAGACCGATCCACACGCCGTAGAGTTTTTGACCGAGAATCAGACCGCCGATCAGAGGCGATGCAATGTCCGTGAACGCTCCGAGCGATTGGGCGGAACCCATGACGACCCCTTGACGGTTTCCCGGCACATGAACGGACAAGGCCGCAAGATATGTTGGCTTGGCCATGGCATCGCCTGTGCTCACGCAAAGGACCGCCAATGCCAGAAAAGGCACCGTGGTCGCCAGGCCGGCCACCAAAAATCCTGTGCAGACCAGGCCGAACATCAAAAGGATCAGGTGGCGTTCGGAGAGCCCCCGGCTGAGCCAACCCAATACAACGAGCTGGACCAAGATGTTGATCACTCCGTCAGCCGCGACGATGATGCTGAGGTGCTGGGGGCCGAAAGGCTCCCCATTCCAGATGAACGTCTCCGCGAGGAAGACTGGCATTTGCGAGCTATAGATGCCGTAGGCAAGAAAATGGCATAACATCACAAGAACCAGGATGCGAACGACCGGCGAGGAAAAGATGGCACGAAACGAGATTTTCTCGCGTTGATATCTTGTGGTCTGAGGAGATGCTCCTTGATCTCGCTTGAGCGCAAACACTGTCAGCCCAACAGCGCCGATCGAGAGGAAAAGGGCTGCAAAGATTGGCATTGTCAGCGAAGTGTTAGAGAGAAACCCTGACAAGCCGGCGCCGCTAATACCGCCCAAACCTACGCCACCGGTCAGGATACTAAGGGCCTGCCTCCGATCCTCAGGTGTCGTGTGGTCAGCGACGTAACCTGCGGCGGCGGAGAAATTGCCGCCTGTCAGTCCAAAGAGAGCGCGCGCTACAATTACGACGAACACATTTGGCGCAATCGCGAGGAGAAGAAGACTCGCGGCTGCCATAAGTTGGCTCGCAAGCAGAATGCGTTTCCTCCCGAACCTGTCTGACAGCTGACCGAGGGTGGGTGCGGCAACAAACTGGATGAATGCTTCCGTCGCAAGGACAAGGCCGAAGATGAACGGGCCTGCCCCCAAGTCCCGCAGGTAGAACGGCAAGACAGGCAGGACCGACGCCATTCCAGCAGCATAGATGCAAACGATCAGAAAGAGTGGCGCCAAGGTTTGCCAGTTCCGGCGCATCTTGGAAGCGGTTTTCGGATACATGGTGTCGCTCATCCCCACGTCGCCCCCTGAGTAAGGTCGAAAACAGTACGCGATGTACTGTCGTCCTTAGGCCATGCCTTGTCGAAATCCGCGAACGGGACCTTTCTAAAATTGATGTCCAGATTGCCGGGGATCGTGGCACGCAGCACCTCGCCGGTGATTTCAACGAGCCTTTGCACGGATACGCTGCCAATTCCGCAGCCCATCAACTCGAGCGCTGACGCTCTTAACAAAGCACCCGGCAAAGAGATCTCAGAACTAGCGGCGGACCCCACCTGCACAAAACGCACCGGCGGCCGGTCGCGGCCAGCCTTTGCAGCGGCGGTCAAAAGGCACACCGCGCTCTTTCCCCAGAGATAGTCGATAACGATATCGATGCCTTGTTCAAATTCGTCCACCAATCGGCGTTCGAGGGCTTCCGGTTCTGCCGCGAGCTGGATGGTCGTGACGGCGCCACTCTGCTTGAGTTCGCCAAGCGCAATCGGATTTCTACCGGTTGCCACAATCTTGCCGGCGCCAAGCCATTTCGCGATCCGCACTGCAAGGCGTCCGGCTGTTCCGGTCGCTCCGTTGATCAATACCGTTTCACCCGGCTGCAAACGGGCCCGTTCTGTCAGCGCCGCCCAAGATGAAGCTCCCGGATTGGCAACGGCAGCGGCAGTAAAATCGTCGAGGTCGTCTGGAAGGGGAACACAAAAGCGAGGTGCTGCGACCACGTACTCAGCCATGCTTCCAAACGGCGGTCGGGGAAGACCAAAGTAGACACGACGCCCGTCATCGAGCTTGCCAACGCCGTCGATTCCGACGACGAAGGGAAACACCTCGTTCGCGCTGTAGTGGGCACCCGAAACACGCGCCTTGGCGACATGGCTGATCGCGGCTGCGGTGACTTTGATCCAGTTCTCTCCAAAGAGAGGGGCAGGCGGGGAGACTTCACCCAAAACGGGTTCCCTTCCCATCGCCGCGACGATTGCCGCCTTCATCGGCGTTCCTCCTGCAAAGAGGTGAGGTTCACTCCAGCCAAATAGCTTTCTATGTCCTCGTCTCGTTCGGCATCGAAGACGGCGCCAACGTATCCGTCCGGACGGACCAGGACGCACTCTCCCGGCATCAGTGAGTAGGCGTCCTTGAAATGCTGCCACGCGTCGAAAAACTCGCCATCGGAGCCGATCCGGTGAACGTGCAATCCCGCACGTGACTTGACCGTCTGCTTTGGGAACTCGTATGCCAGCAAGGTCCAATGAGGTCCCTTCAGCAGATCGAAGACGCGGGTGATCTGTCCTCCGGCTCCGCGAAGGGGTGCATCTGGAGCACGCGTGCCGGCAGGAACAGAAGGCTGCGTTGCCGTGCAATTCAGCGACAGTCCGGAAACCGGATAGTCGATATCGAGCTGACGGACGTCCCTGCCGCGTCGCATCTCTCCTTGCTTCTGGGCGTCAAGCAGGCGGCTTGCCAGGCCGAGCATGGTGGCTGCGACCGGTCTCCTCTCTGCCTCGTAGCTGTCCAGCAAGCGAACTGGCGCGCCGCGCAACACGGCAGAAAGTTTCCAGCCCAGATTGTAGGCGTCCTGCACACTGGTGTTCAGGCCCTGGCCACCAGTCGGCGGATGGACATGGGCAGCATCGCCGACCAGGAATGCGCGGCCGCTCCGATAACTGTCAGCCAGGCGAGCGTTCATTTCGTAGTCTGAGGCCCAGTAGACAGCGCGCACGACGACGTCGCTTTGACCTGTGCGCTCTGAGACAAACTTCGTCAGCCCTGCGGGAGTGAGATCCACGTGCGCTTCTTGCGCGACAGGTCCCTGGATCTGGAACAGATCTGTGCCGGCAAGCGGACCGATCCAAATCTGCAAACTCATGTCGCCGCCCCTGGCGAAGCGGTGAGCGACCTCACGGGAAAGCCCGGAAAGCTCGACGTCGGCAACGACAGCACGCGCATCAAGCGTGCTCCCGGGAAAACCGATCCCAAGAGATCGTCGCACGAAGCTCTTGCCGCCGTCAGCGCCGATCAGCCAGCGTGCCCGAATGATTTCTTCGCGCTCATTATGCGCAACAAAGGCAGTAACTCCGTCCTCATCTTGCTCGAACCCCTTCAACTCCAGACCGAATTCAACCCGGCCACCAAGTTCGGCCAGGCGCGAGCGTAGAATCTGTTCGGTTATGAACTGAGGAACCATGAGCGCCAAATGGTAGGGCTCCGCCGGCGTTGGCTGAATGATCTCGCCCATGTCAGCATCGCTGTAGCTTCCATCGTCCCGATAGGTCCGTTGGCGTGGATAAAGTCCGCCTGCTGCCACAGCCTTGTCGAGAATGCCGAGGTCTTCGAATATTTCCTGGGTTCTGGGCTGTATTCCCTTGCCGCGCGACCCGTGAAATGGCGCGTTCAGCCGATCGATCAATCGGAAGGAAACCCCGCGCCGCGCAAATTCAATGGCGAGCGTCAGGCCAGCCGCACCCGCTCCGCAGATGAGTACATCTGCAGCGAAATCATTTGTCATCTCTGCCTCCATATGTGTATTATGCACATAAATGGAGATGGGACCGATGTCAACAAACAATGTGCAAAATACACGCACCTCCGCGATGATGCGCGATCTTCACGGTGCCTTGATCGAGATCGTCAGCGCGATGAACCGCCCCCAGCGCGACGACGAACTCGTGCGTGAAGCAGGGATTACGCTGGATCGCGCGCTGTTTCGCCTCCTGATAGCCATCGAGCGTTTCGGGCCGATCGGCGTTGTTGAGCTGGCTGAGCGCATAGGGTTGGATTACACGACGGTTAGTCGGCAAGTCGGTAAGCTCGATAGCCTGGGTCTCGTCGCTCGCAAGGGAAGCGTTGCCGACCGACGAATTCGAGAAGCGGACATAACGAAGGAGGGAAAGCATATGACCGACAAACTCGATGCAGCGCGCGAGCGGATGTGCCGAGCGATCTTCGCTACATGGGAGGAGAAGGATGTTGAAGATCTGGTGCGGCTGATGTCCCGATTTGCCGAAGCGTTCAGACACGATAAGAAGACATGAAGGTCAAGGATCGCTAATCTATCGGAATTCTTCACCACTCATCACGACTTGTGGAAACGCTACCCAACGTCCAACGGTTAGGCAAACACGCAACGCGACAACGGCGAGCGCGAGAAGCAGGATGCCGACAGTGATGCTCGCGATGCGATGATTTAAAGTACCTTGCCGAGCATGAAGGGCGCCTGCGTTTTCCCGGCTGAGTCCTTTCCTTCGGTTGCGTAAGGAACATCGTGCGCAGGCATCCGGCAACCTTTAGAAATTCGTGCTTTCTGCATTGGTTTAGCTTTTCGCCAACGCGGAAGAAGGTGCGGAAGAAGGTAAGGTGTGGAAATCCACACTCCCGCCACTGGACGAAGGCCTAGTCAGGATGGCGAAAACACCTGCGAAACCCGCAGTGGGCTATCTCCGGTAGGCAATTCAGTTGTTATTGAGAGCGCGCTAAAATGACATCAAACACGTAACCTCGCCTTGCTCGGAAAGATCAATCTCGCGGAGGCGCGGAACCCGATGCCCTCGCCTTCGTTTGTCGTTCAGCAAGCGAGGCTGCATGACCGACAGCAAGCGTATCATGAATGTCCATGAGATCCCGAGTTTTGTCGCCGAGGTGATTGCGGCGGGTTGCGACATCAACGCCGTGGGCAACGACATGTATGTGCTTGGCGACGTCGACGAGCAGCAAGAAGCCAAAGAGGAATTGAGACGGATCGCCCAACGGTACGGCAACCGCGCATCCCTCAAGTCTGAGATTATCACTTACCTTCGGTCGATTGGACGGTTCGTGGATGTGACCTGGCCCAAAACTCTCCACTAGCGCCGGGACTGGACCCGCAACATCCGCGACCGCGTGTTCACCCGTTTGCATGATTGCCCGACACCACGGCGCGGAATAATTTCTGTGGCCGCAAAGCTGCGCGACGAGGGTCGAGTTAATCACGACAGAGGCTACGGCTTCATAGCGCCGGTCGCAATATGGTGGGACTTCCGCGCGGTCCGGGGAGCGATAAATGGGAACCTATCTGATAACCGGAGCAACCGGTGGCATCGGTGAAGCAATCTGCCGACGAATGGCCCCGCATCATTCTTTGATGCTGGTGGCGCGCAATCAGGCCAAACTCGATGCCTTAGCTGGGGATCTTGGTGGAACGCACCGGGCATGGGCGACCGACATAGGTGAGGATCGCGCCATCGATGCTTTCGCAGCGAGAATGGAAAGCGAGCATGTCAATCTGGATGGGGTGGTACTCATGCCACCGCAACCGCATGCTGATGACGATCCAATGCCCGCCCCTGACGTCTGGCGACACTTGTTTCAGGTAAGCTTCATCGGCCCGCTGGGGTTGCTGAAAGCCGCGATCGCACGCATGAACCCGGACCCCGCCCGGGGCCGGCGAGCCAAGATCGTCATCATCTCCGGCATCTCGTCAGCGCAAGTCCTGGGCCACTACGCAACGGCCAACGTCATCAGAACCGCTTGGATCGGCGAAGCCAAAACGCTCGCCTTCGCGCTTGGAAGCCGAGGTATTCACGTCAACACCCTGTCCCTCGGCGGTACACTTTCGCCGTGGTACCGAGACAAACTCGAAACGAAGGCGCAGAAGAACGGCATTTCCTTTGAGGCGCAGCTCGCCATCGAGACGGACAATGTTCCACTCCGCAAATATGGCGAGCCAGCCGAGGTTGCGATCGTGGTCGAGGGATTGCTTTCGCAGTTTTCGGATCACATGACAGGCTTGAACATCCTGCACGATGGCGGTTTTACTCGCGCCTATTAAGGGCGTGGCGCCGCCGACCTTGACACCCTGGCCGACCGGCACTTGAGTCACGAAAGCGCAAGACTGGTTCCCCAACCCGACCGTCATCAGGTCCATCATCCGGACTGAAACAACATTCCAATCGCCGTTTCGGCAAGGCAGAGGTTCGGCTTTCCATGTGACAGCAGCATTGTCTGGATGATAAACGTCAGTTCGAGTGCAACTGGGAATCGCGGAAGAAGACATAATGCTCACTGGTCGGGCCGGCTTCATGCGCACCATTTCGGATTGCGTGCTCCACAGAAATTCGTCACCCGTCAAAGCGTACGGATTTGCCGCCACCGCGGTCTTGATTGCCTTTGTCCTTCGCTATTTCCTAATGGGTGTTCTAGATGATCGGGCAATCTACATTCTTTTCGTGCCCCCCGTCCTCCTTGCAGCCGCAATCGGGGGCATCGGTCCCGGGATCCTTGCTGTCATCGCTTCCATCGGTTCGGCAGCCTATCTTCGGTCACTTACTCCTGGCGGGGTACAGATACCGGAATTGGTCGTGTTCACCACCGTGGGGGTCGCAATTTCCTTCTTGGGAGAAATGCTCCGACGCGCTCAACATGAGTTAACAACCGCTGACGAAGCCTTGCGTACTAGAGAGGCGCATCTCCGGTCGATCCTGGACACTGTTCTCGACGCCACCATCGTCAGCGAGCAGGACGGCACGATCGTATCGTTCAACGCTGCGGCCATCAGACAGTTTGGCTACCGCGAAGATGAGGTGATCGGCCAAAATCTGCGGATGCTGATGCCGCAACCCTATCGCAAGGAACACGACGGCTATCTCGAGCGGTACCTCTCGACCGGTGAAAAACGTATTATCGGAACCGACCGTGTGGTCGTCGGTCAACGAAAGGACGGGTCGACCTTTCCCATGAAACTTGCCGTCGGGGAGATGAGATCCGGTGGTCGAAGGTTTTTCACAGGTTTTATACGCGACCTGACTGAGCGCGAAGAATCGGCCGCTCGTCTGCAAGAGGTTCAGACGGAGTTGGCTCGCCTCGCCCGTCTCAACGAAATGGGCGAAATGGCCTCGACGCTCGCCCACGAATTGAACCAGCCACTCTCCGCTATAGCCAATTATGTCCACGGTTGCGGGCGGCTGCTTCAGCAAGCCGAAAGTCCGCGCGACATCCAGATACGGGATGCGCTGAAGGAAGCCGGCGAACAGAGCCTGCGTGCGGGACAAATCATCAAACACTTGCGGGAATTCGTCACCAAGGGAGAGACGGATAAGTCTCCCCACAACCTGCGGCAACTGGTCGAAGAAGCCGGCGCGCTTGCTTTGGTCGGGTCGCGTGAGAAAGGCGTGCGAACGGTCTTCGATTTCGAATCAGGCGCAGACCAGGTCCTGGTCGACCGAATCCAGATACAGCAGGTGCTGACAAACCTTATGCGCAACGCCGTAGAGGCGATGAAAAATACGCCCAAGAAGGAACTTTTGGTCACCATTCGGCGCTTGGGCACTACAGAGGTCATGATTGCGGTCGAAGACTCCGGCGCTGGCATACCTGAGGAAATTGCCGCCAACTTGTTTAAGCCGTTCACAACGACCAAGGCTGGTGGCATGGGCATTGGGTTGTCGATCTCCAAGCGCATCGTCGAGGCGCATGGTGGCGATCTAACCGTCTTCAGCGGGAGTTTGGGCGGCGCGCGCTTCAGCTTTACCTTGCCGCAATACAACGAGGAAGAAAATGCCGATTGACGATTTCACCGTGCATATTGTCGATGACGAAGAGGCGGTCAGGAAATCGCTCGCATTTTTGTTGACGATGAACGGACTGGGTGTTCGAGTGCACGAGTCCGCCACTGCGTTCCTCTCCGTTGCTCCAAATCTGCGGCAAGCCGTGCTCATTACCGACATGCGCATGCCGGACCTTAGCGGATTGGACCTCATTCGCCGACTGGTCGCCCTCAAGACAACCATCCCGTCGATCATGATAACTGGCCATGGGGATGTGCCGATGGCGGTCGAAGCGATGAAAGCGGGAGCCGTAGACTTCATTGAAAAGCCCTTTGACGACCACACCATTGTTGAAGCGATCCGACGCGCCTCTGAGCGTTTGAGCGATGCATCGTCGCCAATCGAGAGTGCTGAAGACATTCGGGCGCGCATCAGCACCCTCAGCGACCGCGAGCGTCAGGTTCTAACCGCGGTCGTTGCTGGACAACCGAACAAGGCGATCGCCTTTACGCTCGACATCAGCCCGCGCACCGTTGAAGTTCACCGGGCGAACGTCATGGCGAAGATGCAGGCCCGCAGTCTCCCGGAACTTGTCAGAATGTCTCTCGCAGCGGAAACCGCAGACTAATCGCGCCATCATCTTGATCTGGGACAAAGCCTGGACTTTCAGTCTGTGCGAAGTTTGAGGAATTATCGCTCGAACCCACGGAACTGCAGTGTCCAGCCCGCCACCTGTCGTCACCATTGCGAAAGACGAAGCCTTGCTCCGCTCATTGGTCTTCGCAATGCAGGCGCATGGATACCAGGTCGAGCAGTTCCAGTCATGGCTTGCAGCAAAAGAGCGAAGCTCTGCGGCCGAGATCCTCGTGCTTGACGGATCTCTTCCGGTGACGGACATCGAAGCATGCTTGGCGCTGGCGGCCGGCAAGAGAGTCCTGTTGCTTGCAGATGAAGACATCGACCGGGCGAGGCCTCAGAACATTCTTGTCCTTCACAAACCTCTTTCCGGCCCCGATGTCATCGCGGCCTTGGCCGCACTACGTAGTAATGCGTAGTGGAACGAACGAATTTCGCACGCGGCCATGCTTCGTCATGATCTGACCATCAACAAAGGGTCGGTCCCATGCACGCTTCTACCGCTTCCATCGCCTCCTCCTTCGGCTTTAATGCCGCTGCCAGCCTTGTTGGTCGGTCGTTTGCTCGGCCGCGCCCGGTCGCATTCTACGACGCAGAAACCGAAATCTATGCCCAAGGCGAACTGGCGGGTGCGCTCTATCGGATCGAGTACGGCGCGGTTCGGATTTTCCGTCTCCTCGCCGACGGACGCCGGCAGGTCGTGGCGTTTCACGTTGCCGGAGAAACCTTCGGCTTCGAAGCGAGGGCCATGCGTAGCTTCTTTGCTGAAAGCATCGTGCCCACGGGTTTGACCACCGTCGCCATCGAAGAAACAGGCCATGGTACTCCCGAATTGATGGCGCTGGCGCTGGAGAGCATGGTGCGGGCGCAGGAACATCTTCTGGTCGTCGGAAAACAGAACGCGCTTGAAAAAGTGGCCGTCTTCCTCGTTGACCTTTTCGAACGTCAAGGCGCAAACGGCACGATCGACCTGCCAATGACCCGAACAGATATCGGCGACTATCTCGGTATGACAATCGAAACGGTTTCACGGAGCTTTTCGAAGCTGCGCGCTATGGGAATCATCCGGCTCGAGAGCACGCGTTGCGTAAAAGTCTTGAACCTCACGGCGCTCCGTCGCATGGGCGAATAGACAAGATGACGCATCGCCGCGACGATGGGCCCCGATTGGGTAGCAAGCCTAGCAAGGTCGTGACGCCCGCATTATCCTTGGACCTCGCTACCGCATAAGAGCCGCGGCGCTGGTTGCCGTCGCCGTCCAATCCGACGATTCTCTGCACAGGATGGACGGCTTAGATGGCTACACCCGCCACCTCACGAGGCTGGAAGATGAGGGATTCGTCTGTTAGCCCTTTACGGGCTCGTCCGGTTCCTCGGTTTCTCTCTCGACGAAGTTGTCGCTTACACAAACGACCGCTCATCAGCGACGATACGACTTACCCTTTCTCAGCGCGAGCATCGTCATCACGTCCGCCTGCAAATCCAGGCAGATCTGACGATACTCATCTATCAAGTGCTCACGCCTCGTCATCTCTCGCTCGAGCTTGTCGAGTGTCGTCGATGCCAATGCGTAGGCCTCGAAAAGCTCACAGATGCGTTCGTCCATCGCGCCCCGCAACTGCTCGCGATGGCGTGGCGCGACGTCCGGCAAACATCATTGCTTATTACGTGCGGAAGGGAAGTACGTAACAGTTAAGACTTGCGATGGCATCTGCCGGTAATGTCACGTTGTTTGACTGAAGCCTGATGAAACACTTTCCATCGAGTCAGGCGGCGATGCCGGTTATGGCCTTCCACTGGGCCATTGCCCGCATCCGGTGAATTTGGGTGCACAGGGCAGAACGCTTCTGTGATTGCGGGACGAAAAGATTTCTGACCGCCGAAAACACTGATATGAATCGCTGCAAGGCGCCCGCGGATCGGAAACCCTGCATCACCCGCTCTCGTTTTCGCAGCGGCAGGTGTGAATTTTCCGCCCGATTGTTCAGGCCCTCGTGCGATCGGTGTTCGACGCTCGGCATCGCCTCCCCTTGGCCGCTCCATACGAGCGCAGTTTGTCGGTGATGATCCGCTCCGGCGTGAGGCATTGCTTCTTCAGCAGCCTCACCAGCAATCGCTTGGCCGCCTTCGTATCACGACGAGCCTGAACGATTTCGTCGAGAACGTACCCGTCTTGGTCGACCGCTCGCCATAGCCAATGCTTTCGACCCGCGATGGAGATGACCACTTCGTCCAGATGTCAGACATCTTTTCGTGACGGCTTCTTTCTGCGCAGTTGTTTGGCATAGGCCGGCCCGAACTTGCGGCCCCATCGCCGGATCGTTTCATAGGACACGATAATGCCACGCTCCAGCAGCATTTCCTCGACCAGCCGCAGGCTCAACGGGAACCGGAAATACAGCCACACCGCGCGGGCGATGATCTGCGGCGGGAAACGGTGGTTCTTGTAGCTGACGATCGATGAATTCATCACCGACCGATAGCCATCAACCGTTAAGCCGCAAATAACGTGACATCACCGCTTCATGACATCAAGAGCCGCGGATACACCGGCAGCTTTTCCAATCTTGAACGCCTCCTGGCGACCTGGCGCAGCGTCGAGAGGCCGGAAGTGGATAATGGTGATGCGGCGCCGGCTCGGATTGGGCTCGCCGCCAGAACACTTGACAATGCGCCTGTGCGTGATCCGCAAAGCGGTCATTTGATTGCACCGGTTGTCACCGCTACTCTTTGCATCAAGCCGCGCGGCGCGCTTACCATCCAATCAAGCACGGAAAGTGGATGCCCTCAAACACGGATCACAGACGTTTGCTGTTTTGCGCAGCTTCTCCATGCGATTTCGCGGAATATTTCATGGCCGGACTTCGGCGAAACTCGAAGAATGGATCGATGATGCCATTCATTCTGGCCTCATTCTCCCGGCCCGTTTTGCCCGGGTTCCTCGCGGCGATATAGACGCCGTCTGTAACGCCATCTCCTGGAGCAATGGTCAGGCGGGGGTCAGATTAACCGACTGAAGACGATCAAGTGCGCAATGTATGGCCGAGCGGGTTCAGAACTTCTAAGAGCGCGAATGATGCCAATCAAATCGGCCGATCTCCACACAAAGTGAGGCAGACCCCAGTTAAATGCCAAACGACATCCGTTGCTCCGCGAGCCTTTGAAGGCGGAGCATGTGAAGCCGCGCCTTATCGGCCACTGGGGTACGACGCCGAGCCTCAACTTCATCTATGCCCATCTCAACCGCATCATCCGGATGCGCGATGCCGATGTCCTCTATATCGGCGGCCCCGGCCACGGCGGGCCGGGCATTGTGGCCAATACCTATCTGGAAGGTACCTATTCGCAGGTCTATCCCGAGATCGGCGAGGACGAGGCGGGGCTGAAGGCGCTGTTCCGGCAGTTCTCCTTCCCCGGTTGTCGACCCGAGCGGTGGACGCATGACTCTCGGCGACGAGCTGATCTATGACGATTGATGGAAGATCCGCGATCTGCGCGCGTTGAGGCGCGACAAAATCGGCTTTGTCTTCCAGGCGCCTTACCTCATTCCCTTTTTGGACGTGACCGACAATGTCGCCCTGCTTCCCATGCTTGCCGGCCGTGATCCGGATCCACAACGACATGGCTATCAAATTCGGAACGGCGATCATCGTCGTCACGCACGACGAAAAGATCATCCCCACCCTCAGGCGCATCTACCACATCCGCGACGGTTCACCCACGAAGAAGCAGGCGAAGGGCGCGGCTTCGACACAGGCCCGTGAGAACGATTATCTTGCCGCTGCAACTGTGGCGGTGTTTGCTGACCGGAAGCTGACGACAATTCCTGCCGATCGTCAGTAGCCCGTCAGTCCCTCTGTGCATGATTTCCTCCATCAACAACACACAGCCCAGGAGAATAAATCATGAGAAAGACATTGGCAGTGCTTGCACTGCTCGCGGCGCTTCCGGCAACGTCCGCGTTTGCTGGAGAAGTGTGCGACGTTCCGCCTCAGAAGAGGCAATCCTTCGAAGCGCTCGGGAAGCTTGCGGGCGACTTCGGATGGACCATCGACAAGATGAAGATCGACGATGGCTGCTACGAACTTCGTGTCACTGACACCAGCGGAAACGTCCTCAAGGTGAAGATCGATCCCGCAACGCTCGAGGTCGTCGATGGCAGCGTCAAGCGCTTCGGCGATGGCAGCACCATCGGTACGTCGCCGGAGACGGAATTGGACTAGCGATGGTTGCGTTGCGAGTGGGCTTGGCCTCGAAGCTGTCTATCTGTGGGTGACACCGGGCCGCCCGGCGGGCGAGCGATCTTGGTCTTGATCGCAGACCTGCCGGGATCTGGTGATCGCTCAATGGCCGTAGACCGCGTAGTTGGCGAGTGAGGTTCCAAAGGCCGGATGTATCTTGAAACGATCCTTTAATTAGAATAATTCTAAACTGAATATCTCGCTGCGTTTTCCATCACGGAATGAGGTTGCGTCGATGCAGCATCATCCCGCTGCACAGACATCACTGCCCGGAGCACCATTGATGCGCGCCCTTCACAAGGAAAATCATCTAATCCAACGCATAGGCTGGCTTCGGGCGGCTGGACTGGGCCGCCAATGACGGGTTGATCTCGACGTCGAGCCTGATCGTCGGTGTCGCGACGGCGACCAACGCCTCACATGAGATCCTTGTTGCCGGCGTGGCCGGTCTGGTGGCCGGGGCGATGTCGATGGCCGCGGGCGAATATGTGTCCGTCAGCTCGCAGGCCGATACCGAGGAGGCCGACATGGCGCGGGAGCGTCACGAACTGGGGACGCAGCCGGAGGCCGAACTGGCCGAGCTAGCCGCGATCTACGAGCAGCGCGGCGTGGCCCCGGATCTGGCCCGGCAGGTCGCCGAACAGATGATGGCGAAGGATGCCTTCGAAGCCCATGGGCGGGACGAACTCGGATTGGCGAGCCATGTGATGGCAAGACCGGTTCAAGCCGCGCTGACCTCGGCGGTCACGTTTGCGGCGGGCGCCGCTTTGCCGTTGATCGTCGCCCTGCTTGCGCCGGCCGGAACGGCTGCATGGACCGTATCCCTTGCTTGCCTCATCGGTCTTGCCATCCTCGGCGCAATCGGGGCACGGGCGGGCGGCGCCAGCATCTCGAAACCGACCATCCGGGTGGTGTTCTGGGGCGCCGTCGCGATGGCCTCGACCGCATTGATCGGCTCCCTGATCGGCCGGGCGGTGTGACGATGAAACGCGTGTCGTTCGATTTCCAGACCGTCATGTCGGCAATTGCGGTCCTCGGGATGATGCTGGCCGTCATCGGGACCTGGCCGGCGGCGGAAGGGCTTTCCATTCTAAGGTCGCCCGGTCTGGCGATGGTCTATTTAGCCGGCGGGCTTCCCGCCACCTGGAGCGCCCTGACGGCGTTGTGGCGCGATCATATCCTCGACATCGATCTGCTGATGGTCGTCGCGGCCGTGGCGGCGGCGATCGTCGGGGCGCCGTTCGAAGGCGCGGTGCTGCTGACGCTCTTCAGCGTGTCGACCACGCTCGAACATCAGGCTTTGGGACGCGCACGCCGGGCTGTTGAGGCGCTCATGGCGCTCCGGCCGGAGACGGCTTTCCGCAAAAGGGAGGATGGCACCGTCGTGGAGGTTCCCGCTGCGGAGCTTGCCGTCGGCGATGTGGTGGTGCTGCGTCCGGGCGGACGCGTGCCGACAGACGGTGTGATCCTGTATGGCCACGGCGGGATCGACGAGGCCAATATCACCGGTGAGTCGATGCCGGTCTCCAAGGAACCGGCGACCAGGTCTTCGAGGCGACCGTCAATCTTGACGGGGTCCTTGACGTGACCGTCACCAGGACGGTCGGCGACAGCACGATCGCGCGCATGATCCAGCTCGTCACCGAGGCGCAGGAAGCGAAGGCGCCATCCGAGCGCTTCAGCGCGTGGTTCGGCCAGCGTTATACCGTCGGTGTCCTGCTGGGCTCCGCTCTGGCCCTTGCGGTCTTCTATTGGCTTGGCCGCGACTGGGAGCAGCCCCTCTACAAGGCCGCGACCCTGCTGGTCGCCGCCAGTCCCTGCGCGATCGTGATATCGGTCCCGGCAGCGATCCTGTCGGCGCTCTCCGCCGCGGCGCGAGGCGGCGTGCTGTTCAAGGGGGGCGGTGCGCTTGAAACGCTCGCCGCTGTCGATACCTTCGCCTTTGACAAGACCGGGACCCTGACCAATGGACGTGCGGAGGTCACGCGCATTGTCGCCCTGGATGGTGAGGATCGCCGTTTCCTTTCGCTCTTTGCCGGGCTGGAAGCGCATTCCGAGCATCATATCGCTGCCGCCATCCGTCGTGAGGCTCTGGTTCATGGCGTTGAGCCGGCAGCGGTCGTGGACGTGACCTCCCATCCGAGCGCCGGTATCGTCGGCTACGATACCTTCGGCCCGATATGGGCCGGCAATGCCCACCTCGTCGGAGAGATGGGTGCCTCGGTGGATCATGTCGCGTTCCGGGAACTCGCCGACAGCGCTCAAACCGTGGTCTATCTCGGGCGCGGTGCGACCGTTCTGGGGGCGGTCAGTGTTGCGGACGAAGCAAGAGCCAGCTCAGCCCCGGCGCTGGCCGCGCTTCGCGCCGGTGGTATCAACCGCATCGTCATGATGACCGGCGACCGCAGGCCGGTGGCCTTGCGCATCGGTGCGGAACTTGGCCTTGCGCCCGACGAGATTCATGCCGAGATGCTGCCGCAGGACAAGGTGCTCCAGGTCGGCGACCTCGCGCGTGGTGGCAAGGTCGCTTTCGTTGGCGATGGCGTCAACGATGCCGCCGCATTGGCTCGTGCCGATGTCGGCATCGCGATGGGAGCGGCGGGGTCGGACGTCGCACTGCAGGCCGCCGACGTCGCCCTGTTGTCGGAAGACATGAAGAAGCTGGCCGATGCGCACCGGCTGGCACGGCGGACGGCGTCATCATCCGACAGAATCTCGTCGTCGCGATCGGCGCGATGCTGCTGCTCGTGACCGGCGGCCTGTTCTTCGACCTGCCGCTTCCGCTCGCGGTGATCGGACACGAAGGCGGTACCGTTCTGGTCGTGCTGAATGGTCTACGCCTCCTGTCGGACGGAATCCGCACCGGCGACGGGAACTTCCACCGTTCTCGTCAATCTGAGCTCCAGGATCGAGCAGGCAGCACGTCCGGATCGCGGGCGACCTCGCCCACCACACCATGATCGGCCCCAGTGCTGATAGGTCGGCAGCCAGACCTTCCCTGTCCTAAAAAACCGCAAAGGTACACAAATGCTGACTTTGACATGGCTCGGCGCGGCCGGAACCGTAACCGGGTCGAAACATCTCCTTACACACGACGGTCACCGCATCCTTATCGACGGACTGTTCGAGGGACCCAAGAACCTGCGCGAGCTGAACTGGGAGAAGCTTCCGGTTCATCCGGGGGCGATCGACGCGGTCATCCTGACGCATGCTCATCTCGACCATTCCGGATAGTCGCCGGCATCGGATAACACATGCCTCGTCTCACTTGCGCCAGATCAAGAAAGGTCCTTTGCCAATGGCGTATCAGGGGGAAAATGAAGGATCGGATTGTGGTCAAGGCAGAAGAACTACCCTCAAGTTTCCGCCACGTGCGGTTGGTTCTCACTCGCGGCAAAGATCATCCGGAGGGAGATCGGGCAGTAGGCTATGATCTTCTGGTTCCGCTCAACCACGAAGGGTTCCTTGATCCGCTCGAATGGAAGAAATCTCGCGACGCCTGTCGCGTCCGATATTTCCGGGACGGTAAGACGGCCCGCATCGGGCTGTTGCGGCGCAAGCCCGGCGGGCAGTGGTATTTCGATTACGAGCCGGGTGATCGGGACGACGAGATCGGTTTCCGCCTGGGCGAGGAATGCTTCCGACTTGGCGAATACATCTCGGTCGGGCGGGAAGGCGCGTTTGTCACCTATCAGGTCGCGCGCGTCGAAAAGCCCTGACGCCGGGGCGAAATTGCAGAAAAGGAGAAAGAACCTTGTCGAATACACCTCACACTCTTGGCGACGAATTCCCGGACCAGATGGACGCCATTCATGCCCTGAAGGCGAAAAGCCCCGAGTTTGCGCATGTTTTGACGGAATATGACGCGGTGAACGACAAGATTCATCGGTCCGAGACACGTCTCGACGCCATTTCTGAAGCAGCCGAGGCCGATCTGCGCCGCCAGCGGCTGATGCTAAAAGACAAGATCGTGGCATCGCTCCGCAACGCGTGACGGGACAGCGAGGCCGCGTTTTGCTGCCCCGCTTGCATTACCCGGTTTCGGGGAGATCAGTGACACCACTTTCCCCGAAACCATCGCCTACAGCCGACCAGACCGACCATCAAGGCCCGAGTGTGGCTGCATGCCCGGCCGCAATCTCCCCCTCACCGAAGGCGGCGATACCGGCAGCGTTTGCCTCGTCGGTTTCGATGTGCATTTCGGTGAATGCCTTCTCGCCGACGAGTGCCAGAACTTGCGTAAAGGTCAGTCCGCGGGCGCCGTGCACCGACGCGCACATCGATCAATTCCCGGTCCGCGAGGCCAAGCCTGGCCGCGTCCTGCGGGGTGGCATGGATGTGGCGCGCCGCCACGATCAGCCCGTCACTCAAGAGCTTGCCGGCCGGGCCGATCAATGTCACAGAAGGTGTACCGTCAAGCTGGCCGCTTTCGCGCAACGGCACGTCGATGCCGAGCACGAAGCTGTCGGTACGTGAGACCTCCACTCGCCGACGCTCCCACAACGGTCCGAGAATAGCAACCCGCTCCAGTCTTTCTTTCGGACCTTCCAGTGTTACCCGCTCTTGCGCTGCCCAATGCCCCGGTTGGCGGAGCGGCTTTGTCCGCCTCAAGGTAGTCCTTGCCGAACAAAGTTTCGACGGCTGCGGCCGAAAATGGACGTGACGACCGGAAACGGCCACCGGGATCGTTTCAGTGGCCGGCGCTTTACGGGCAAGCGCATGCGCCGTCTCGCGAGCGATCATCAATTGCTCTGCCGTTTCCGTCACGATGACACGAACACGCGAGCCGTAGGACTGAGTTTGCGGAGCGGCATGGTCGGATAGATCCGGCGCGTCATTGCGGTCGAAGTCGAGTTGCACCCCCATGAACGCAAGGCCGTCGCAGATGCGCCTTCGCATCGAGGCGATATCGAATACACCGAATTTGAGACTGGAGCTGCCGGCGTTCAAGACGAGAATTTTCATTCAGTTTCCCTGATCGTTGAACAGTGTTCCGTGGTCTGCGGGGTGATGCGCCGAAGTGCGTTCAGGCCCTGGCAAAGTTGTTGGTTGCTGGGCCTCAGTTCACAGACGGCCAATATACAGAGACGCTGCCGTGCCGGTCGCAAGGCCGAGCACACTAAGGGCGCCGACGCGCCCGCCGATCCTTGAGCCTCCGACCCATGCCGCCATCACGGCTTTGACAAGTGTATTCATGGCCACGGCGATCAGGATCGCATCCGCCGCAAGACCGGGCTCGATCGAATGCGACGCCAGGCGGGCCATGGAGATCGAAATCGCATCCACATCGGCGATCCCCGAAGCGGCGGCTGTCACCAGGACGCCCGCATTCCCGAATGACTGCTGAAGCAGATGCGACACCACCATGACCATGGTGATGAGCGTCCCCATTTTCAGGGCGGGCGCCAATTCCAGGGGGTTGGTGATCGTAAGTTCCGGCTGTTCGGAGGAGCCGCGACTCTGCAACAGCAGGAGCCCGGCGCCGATGGCGAGCACGCCACCGCCGATGAGGAACGGCCATTTGAGGTGCGGAAGCAAGCTTTGGTTCAAGGCCGTCGCCACGACTGCGACGCGGATGATCATGGTCAAGCCGGAAAGAAGCACGCCGCAGGAAAGCAGCGTGCTGGACTCGGGGTGTCGGCGGGCAAGCCTTGCCAGCGTCAAGGTCGTCGCTGTCGAAGAGGCGAGCCCGCCCGCAATCGCCGTCATCAGGACCCCAAGCCGGTCCCCGAACACGCGGACAGCGACGTAGCCGGCGAAGGAGACTGCGGCAATCAGGATGGTCAGCAACCAGATCTCATATGGATTCACGGTGCCCCAGGGATCGACCGGCCTGTTCGGCAGGATCGGCAGCATGAGAAAGGTCATTGCCAGAAGCGTCAGGCCCGACCGGATCTCATTCCAGCTCAGCGATGCGACCCAACGATGCAACGGCTCGCGCAGGGCAAGCAGCACAGCCGTGGCAACAGCCCCCGCGATGCCGGCTGCAAGGTCGCCGACGACGGCAAGCGTTCCCAGCAGGAACGTGGCTATGCCGGCGACGACGGATGTCGCGCTGTAATTTCGTTCGGCCCGCGCTTCGAGCCAGTGATAGGAGGTGAATGCCGCGGTGAATCCCAGGAAGACAAGACCGATCACGAGGCCTGAGTCGAACTGCCGGGCCAGGGCGCCGGTAATGCCGCCGGTGAGACCGGTCAGCGCGAACGTTCGTAGACCTGCCGCTCGCTGATGGTCTTCCTCGTTGCGGGTACGCCATCCATGCTCCAGGCCGATCAGCAGACCGATCGAAAGCGATATCGCAAGGCGGCTGAGCAGGGCGTCAGTGTCCATAGTCTCCCGAGTTGCCTTTCAGCATCTGGCGTCGATGTCGATGATCATTTGTCTATGAAGAACCTTGCCTCAAACCCGTCAATTCTGCCGCTCGCGGGGGATTGGAGTTCTATCCGCCCATTTGTTCCGGCAGCGATGGTCCGGGCGATGGCGAGCCCGAGGCCGGCCCCTCGCACCAGAGCCTGACCGCGCTCGAAGGGCTCGCTCAGCCGCGCAAGCACTGCGGAAGGCACGACCGGGCCGGCGTTCGTGACGCGCAGACAGCCGTCTGCCGACAAGGTGACGGCGACTGGCTCGTCCCGCACGCCATGCTTGAGGGCGTTTTCGATCAGGTTCCGGGCCAGGATGGCGAAGGCGTCGGCGTCGATGCTTGCGAACACCGGCGCGTCTGGCAGTGCCAAGTCGATGCGCCCTGCCGTCTCGGCCTGCCCGTCGAATTCGCTCACAACCATCCGCAGGATGGCGCCGATCGCGACCGGCGCCTCGGCGAGAAGGCGTCCGCCCTCGGCTCTCGCCAGTTGCATGAGTTTCTCGGTGAGGCGGGAAAGGCGCCGCAAGGCGATCTGCATATCCTCGGCGCGCTCACGCGTGGCGTCGTCCGGCGCTTGCGCGATCATGCGCTGCGCCTGCGCCAGTGCCGCAGCCACCGGTGTCCGCAGTTCATGGGCCGATTTGGCCGCGAGACTGCGCTCGGCCTGCAAGGTACGCGTCAATCGGTCCAGGAGGTGGTTGACCGCTTTGGCGACGGGGCCGATCTCCGAAGGCAGGTCCTCCGCGTCGATGGGTGTCAGATCACCGCTGCCGCGCGCTTCGATCTGCGAGCGGAAGGTCCGAACCGGGGTCATGGACAGCCGGACAATGACCCAGATGCCTATCAAGCCGAGCGGGACAATGACGGCGAGCGGCAGGCTCAGCCCGAGCAACAATCGTCCGGCGGTCGTCCGGCGATGCGACAGGGGCTCAGTGATGGTGATGGTCAGGTTCTGCTGGAGGGTCGCGTCGGAGTAGAGGCGGTGCGTCGGCGTCGTGGCAAAGCCCATCCCGGAAAACGGCGGGAATGCAGCGAGGTCGGCGCTGTGCGACCGCAGCAGAACCTTGCCCGCCGCATCGCGCACGACGTAGGTGAAATACTCGTCGTGCTGTCGGAGCGTGGCAACGCGCTGTTCGGTGTCGTCGGTATCGCGGCCGATGATCTCGATCGCCGCAAGCGGCAGGATGCGTTGCGCCGTCTCTTCGAGGGCGCTGTCGAACACCTTGTCCATTTCATGGCGCAGCATCTGCGCGGTCACGACCGCGGCAAGTGCCCACAACACCGTCAGCCCCAGCCCCAGCCATAGCGACAGCCGCCATTGCAGGCTTCTGGGCCGCATCATCTTGCCGTTCCAAGACGATACCCGATGCCCCGCACCGTATCGATCGCGCCGTGGCCGAGCTTCTTTCGCAGTCTGCTGACGTGAACCTCGATCGTATTGCTCTCGACCTCTGCGCCGAACGCATAGAGCCGGTCTTCGAGCTGCGCCTTGGTCATCGCGATGCCGGGCCGCTGCAGAAATGCTTCGAACAGCGCCCATTCGCGACCGGTAAGCTCGACAGGGCGCGCGCCGTGCATCACGGTCCGGGCGGCGAGATCGACGCGCAGATCGCCGATCTCGATGAGAGGATTCGGGTTGCCGCTGTATCGCCGCGCCACGGCATTCAGCCGCGAAGAGAGTTCCGACAGATCGAACGGCTTGATCATGTAGTCATCGGCGCCGGCATCGAGGCCCGCGATGCGGTCGGAGATCTGGTCGAGCGCCGTCAGGATGATGACCGGCGTCACGCTGCCCTCGGCTCGAAGCTTTTTGAGAAAGACGATGCCCAATCCGTCCGGGAGCATCAGGTCGAGCAGGATGAGATCGTATGCCGCGCTTTGGAGATGTTCGCGCGCCGCATCGAGCCGTGTCACCCAGTCCACCGAGTGGAGGGTCGCGACCTGCTCGCGCACGGCCTTTCCGAGGATTGCATCATCTTCGATCAGTAGAACTCTCATCCCAAGGTCACCCCGACTCGCCATCCTCCTACCTAGCGTCCGATGCTGTCGGTTTGTTGAAGACCGGCCCAACGCCGCTTCAGGCGTTCGTCAGGAAAGCGTGCCATGGTTCCCCCGAAAGCGCGTTGATCAGGAACAATGAAACGATGAAACATTTGCTGGCCGCGATTCTCGTTCTGGCGTTCTCCGGTCCCGGTATCGCTAAGGCTGACGACGACGATTGCCATGTCTCGATGGATCGATGGAAGCCGCGGGAAGCGGTCGAGACAATGGCCGCCGGTCAAGGCTGGGCCGTTGCCAGGATCAAGATCGACGACGGCTGTTACGAAATCCGGGGAACAGACCGGAACGGCCTGGCTTTCAAGGCCAAGGTCGATCCGGAAACCCTCGAAATCGTCAAGTTCCGGCACAGGGATCGCGATGACGACCGTCACGGATCGAGGCGTCAGCGGCCGCCAGCCTCGGAGAACGACGCCGTAGGTGGGACATCCTCCAACACCCTGCTCGGGGCGACCGTGCGGCCCAAAACCACCATCAAGTAGCAGTCCCATCTCGCTGTCGCTCAAGCACTGCGACCGTCGCAAGGAGATTCCGCCATGCCTCATGATCCGGCCCGTTATTCCAGAAGCATGATCGTCATCCACTGGCTGACGGCCCTGCTGATCCTCGGGGCCTGGCTGACCTCGACGGGAGGCCGTCATATGGCCGAAAACCCGCCCTTGCTGCATTTCTCGTTCGGGTTGGCCGTGCTCGTCCTGGTGCTTCCGCGCTTGATCCTGCGCCTTGTGGGCGGAAACCCGGACGCGCCCCAGTCCAATGGCCGTCTCGCCCTTGCCGCCAAAGCCGGACATGCGCTGCTGTATCTCTTCCTGATTGCCCTGCCGTTGAGCGGTTGGTGCGCTGCCTCGCGCCTCGGTGTTCCCGTTTCCTTCTTCGGCTTCCAGCTTCCGGCGATCACCGAGCGGGTGCAGGGCGCACCGGGCCTGATCGCGGACATTCATGAGAATGCCGGCACGATCATCCTCTACCTCGCCGGACTGCATGCCGCGATGGCGGTCTGGCACCAGTACGTCCTGCGCGACGGGACGCTGCAGCGGATGTCCCCACGCTGACGCAGTGGCAGAAACACGCGCCCGAACGGAGCGTGGCTGGCTGCCGTCTTGTTCAGTCCCCGGAGCTTTCGCGGCTGGCCTGCCGACAGGCCGGCCGCTCCTGCATCTGCGGACCTGACCGTTTCCGATGCTTCCTGACGAAGTGCTGACGGAAAATCCCGATGACCGTCAGGCAGCCCTCAGGCGTCTTCGCCACAGTGACGAGGACGGGTCGGCGCTCTGTGACGACCCGGACACCGTTTCCTCGCAAAAGGCAAGCCGACATGAAATCGCTTCTCTCAGTTCTCGCCATGACAACCGCCCTCACGCTGCCCGGCCTCGCCATGGCCCGGCCGGTGACATTGACCACAACGCTGACCAACTATGGCGGCGACGGCGCGTATCTCGCGCTCTATGTCACCGATCCCCAGGGCAAATATGCCGGCACGCTCTGGGTCGCTGGCGGAAAGTCCAAATATTACGAGCATCTTTCGGGTTGGTATCGCGCCACTGGCGGCCGCGCCGGTATCGACGGCATTACCGGGGCCAGCGTCGGTGCGGGGCGCACCCTGGAGATCTCGCTCGACCTTGCCGATGCGCTTTTCGACGCAGGTTACACGCTGCATGTCGACGCAGCCGTGGAGGACATGCGTGACAGCCCCAACGAGGTCGCCGTTCCCCTGACGGTTGCGAGCGCGAAGACGCCCGTTCGCGGTCGACGCTACGTTTCGACCGTTGCCTACTCCTTCTAGGCGGTGAAGGACATGATTCGTGTCATCCATCGCTGGCCAGGCCTTCTGGCCGCTCTTTTTCTGCTGGTCTTGAGCCTTAGCGGTGCAGCACTCTCGCTGTTTCCCGCCGCCGAACGGTTGTCCGCCCCGCAAGCCGAGGCAGGGCTTTCCGTCGCGACGCTGGCCGGGCGCATCCTCACCGTCCACCCTCAGATAGAACAGATACGTCGCGCGCCCTCCGGCAAGATCACCGCCTACTGGTTCGAGGATGGGGTGCCTCAGGCCGCCCTCATCGATCCCGCAACAGGGCTGGGTGTCGCCTCCAGCGATCCGAATGCTGTCTTGCAGTGGCTTACCGGCCTGCACCGGTCGCTCTTTCTCGGTGACGGCGGGCGCATCGCAGGGGCAGTGGGCGCTGCCGCCATGCTGGTCCTGGCTGTGTCCGGCGCCATGCTCGTCGCACGCAGGGCCGGCGGCTGGCGGCGATGGTTCGCGCCGATGCGCGGGCCGCTCGCTGGACGATTGCATGTCGAGATCGCGCGCTTGACCGTCGCGGGCCTCGTCTTGTCCTCGGTCACCGCATTGTGGATGACGGCGTCGACATTCGATCTCCTGCCCGACACGGCCACATCTCCCGTCGCCCACATCGAGGCGAGCGGCCGGGCCGGCATGGCCGCATCGCACATGAATCTGCTGAAACGGACACCGGTCACCGAACTGCGCAGCCTGGCGTTTCCCGACCCGGCCGATGCGACGGATGTCTTCACGCTGAAGACCGATCGCGGCACGGGCTATCTGGATCAGGGCACCGGCGTGCTGCTGGCCTGGAGCGACCTGACCGGATGGCAGCGCCTCTCGGAGATCATCTATATGCTGCATACCGGTCGAGGCGCGGCCGCCTTGGGCCTCGTGCTCGGCATGATGGCGCTCGGCTTGCCGGCGATGGCGGGCACCGGCCTCATCCTGTGGCTGGCGGGTCGGCGCGGGCGCCCCCGAATTCACGGCAATGTAACGGCTGGACGTGCAGAAACGATGCTGCTTGTCGGCAGCGAGAGCGGAAACACATGGAGCTTCGCTGCGACGCTGCACGCCGCACTGACGAAGCTCGGGCAGGCGGTTCACACCGCGCCGATGTCGTCTTTCGATCCTGAGCGTTACCGGCATGCCCGGCGCATTCTCATCCTTGCGGCAACCTATGGCGATGGCGATGCGCCCACTTCGGCGCGGGGGTTCCTCGATCGCCTGCAAGCCCTGCCGGCAGAGCCAGCCATTCCAGTGGCCGTGCTCGGCTTCGGTGACCGCAGCTTCCCGGCCTACTGCGCTTTTGCCCAGGTCGTCGCGAGGACCGCCGAGGCGCGAGGGTGGAGCACGCTGATCCCATATGACACCGTCGACCGGCAGTCACCGCAGGAATTTGCCCGTTGGGGACGATCGCTGGGTGAAGCGATGGGGATCGGGTTGGAGCTTGTCCATCGGCCAGCCTTGCCGGCGGCCTCCCCGTTGACCCTCGTTTCGCGACGCGAATACGGCGCAGAGGTGCAAGCTCCGACCGTGATCCTGCGGTTCGCGCTACCCAAAGTCCCGTTCTGGCATCGGTTGGCCGGGCGTGGCTTCGGTCGGTTTTCGGCAGGCGATCTTCTCGGCGTGCTGCCCGAGGGCTCGTCCGTTCCCCGGTTCTACTCGCTGGCTTCGGGACGGTGCGACGGCTTCATCGAGATCGTCGTGAAGAAGCATCCGGCGGGGCTTTGTTCCGGGCAGCTCTTCAATCTGGAGCCAGGATGTGCCGTTCGCGCATTCATCCGCAGCAATCCGGGCTTCCATGCCGGCAGGAGCAGGACACCGCTGATCCTGATCGGAGCTGGAACAGGGATAGGGCCGCTGGCGGGCTTCGTGCGTGCCAATGCGCGCCGCCGTCCGATCCACCTGTTCTTCGGAATGCGTCATCCTGCCAGCGATTTCCTCTACAAGGACGAACTGACGTGCTGGCGCCGCGAAGGGCGCCTTCACCGGCTCGTCGGGGCGTGCTCGCGCGGGCGGATGCCGCGCTATGTCCAGCACGCCCTCCTTGAGGAAGCCGCCCAGATGACGACCCTGATCCGTGGGGGCGCGAGAGTCATGGTCTGTGGTGGGCGCGATATGGCTGTCGGCGTTTCGGCGGCGCTTGCCGAGCTTCTAGCGCCAGCCGGATTGACGCCGGCACTGCTCAAGGCGGAGGGACGCTATGTCGAAGACGTCTACTGATCCGATGAGGCACACGCTTAACGGACCGACCATGGGAACGCGCTGGTCGGCGCTGTTCTACACCGCGGCAGGGTTCGATCCAGAGCCGGTTCGGCACGCTCTTCAAGCGGAAATGGACGAGGTGGACGAGCAGATGTCCACCTGGAAGCCCGACAGCGCTCTGATGAGGTTGAACGCTGACCCAGTCGGCGACTGGATCGAGGTCCCGGCTCGTCTGGCTGACGTGCTGCATCTTGCGCTCGAAATCGGCCGCGCGTCCGGCGGGGCCTTCGATATCGGCGTGGGCGATGCGGTTGGCGCCTGGGGTTTTGGCCCGCACGCGGCCGACCGGACCCTGATCCAGAAGGCACTCGCGACACCGCGCCAACCCACCCATGCCGCGCTCGAACTCGATCCTGTTCGCGCGACGGTGCGAAAGCGCGCGCCGATCACCATCGACCTCAACGGCATTGCCAAGGGATATGGCGTCGACCGGCTGGCCGCGATCCTCGCGCGCTTCGGCATAACTTCCGGCCTCGTGGGAATTGACGGCGAGATGAGGGCAATCGGTTTGCGTCCCGACGGTGAGCCTTGGAATATCGCCATTGAAAGTCCCGACACGGCCCGTCGAGCGCGGCATTCCATCCTCGCCTTGCAGGATGCTGCGGTCGCTACCTCTGGCGATTACCGGCATTGGACTGTCGTGAACGGTCGCCGTCTCTCACACACCATGGATCCGCGCCGCGGTGCGCCGCTGCTGTCGTCGCCCGCTTCGGTCACAGTCGTCGCACGAACCTGCGCTGAAGCCGACGCCTGGGCGACCGCGTTGATGGTTCTCGGTCCGACGTCCGGGATCGAGCTTGCCCAGCACCTTGGCCTCGACGTGCTGTTTCTTCTGCGCGACGCCTCTGGTCGAGTCCGGCCAATAGCGACAGGGCCACATTTTTAGGCAGGCTGGGAGACCTGTCGGAGGGTTCCTGAGGTCTATCGGCAAAGATTGAAACAATCGCACAATTCGGACTGACGGGACCGGAAAATGGCCGTGCCTCCTGGTGGCGGGTGGACTTTGGCCAGCCATTCTTGTCCGGGAACGCCGCTCCACACCAATGCGTCGGAGAACGACCTGCGCAGCCTCGTCAAGCGCAAGATCTCCGGCGGCACGATGAGCGCGATGGTCGTGTGGCGCGCGACACCATGCTCGGGCTGATGAAAACCTGCCGCAAGCTCGGGCTGTCGTTCTGGCACTATCTCGGCGACCGCCTGCAACTCGACGGTCCGCCCATCCCGCCGCTGGCCACTCTGGTCGCGGCTAAGGCTTGAACACGGCTCTCCACTTTGCAAACAGCCCCGGCAAGGAGAACTACCTTGGGTCAGCGTCGATGCCACGGACATGTGTGCACAACGCCGCAAGACTGCTCCGATCTCGATGACCGAAAACCACCGTGCTTCCGCGACTCAACCCGTCTGTCCCCAAATGTGGATTTTAGTTTGCGATTTCAAACGGTGAAATGTCATATGCCCGTTAGCTTTAGCCGGTAAAAGCGGTCTTATTTTCCGCTAACGATTTCAGTGAAACTCCGACTTTGCCAAAGCGATTGCACAACCGGCCCTTGACGCCTCGCGCGATTTTGGACGAGCAATGGTCGACCGCGCGTCGTGTGGCTCATGAACTGGACAAGATTGTCGATGGTTCCGGTCCAACACACGCCGCCGTTGAACGGGCTGCGGCCGAGCTACGACTGTCCGTGCGGCAAGTTTATAATCTGCTTGCCCGATACCGCAGCGAACGGACGGTCACGGCTTTGCTGCCGCGCGCCGCCGAAACCCGACGCAAACGGCTGCCAGAAGGCATCGAGGCAATCATCAGCAAGACACTGCGCGAGCAATGGCTGACGCTCGAGGCCCCTCCTCTCGCACCGGTCGTCGCCGAAATTCGTGCGCGCTGTGAAGAGGCCGGCCTTGCCCTGCCGTCCTATGTCACCGTTGCCCGGCGCATCCCGGCGCTGTTTTCGCCCGAAGAGATCGCCAGAAAGCGGTCGGCCAATCCAAAGCACCTGCTGCGGCTGAAACCGCGTCCAGGCTATATCCACGCAGCGCACCCGCTCGACGTCTGTCAAATCGACCATACGCCGACCGATATCAATTTCGTGGAGGTGGTCGACGGAGGCGGACTGTTCGTTGGCCGTCCTTACCTGACGATCGTCACCGACGTTGCGACCCGGTGCATTCTGGGGTTCTGCCTCGCACTGGAAAAGCCTTCGGTCCTGTCTGTCGCACTTTGTCTTGCCCAGGCCCTGTGCCCGAAAGAGGCATGGCTTGCGGCCCGCAACCTCGATCATGCCTGGTCGATGTTCGGCCGGCCAAAGCTGCTCGTCACGGACTCGGCAAAGGAATTCAAGGGGCATGCGTTCCAACGCGGTTGCGATGACTATGGCATTCGTATCCGCTATCGCGATCGCGGCCGCGTGCATCAGGGCGGCGTGGTCGAGCGGCTGCTGGGCAAGCTCAATGCTATACTTGCCGCATACCCCGGGTCTTCGGGGCGCTCGGTGGCAGACCGTGACGAATATCCGTCCGAGCGGCGTGCGCGTCTGAGCTTCGCGGAGCTGGAACGCTGCATCGCGCTTGCCGTCATCGATCACAATCTTCAGGAAAACGCCAGGACGCTGAAGGTGCCGATCACGGAGTGGCAACGCAACAGCGCGGCTCTGCCCCGCTTCGACGATGATCCGCAACAGGTACTGCTATCGTTTCTGCCAGGAACGGAACGGCATTTGTCGCCGCAAGGGATCAACATGTTCGCCTTGCACTATTACGCGCCTTGGCTTGGTAGCCTCATTCCGCAGCGCGACCGGCTCGGAAAGCTGGAAGTGCGATACGACCCGCGGGACATCAGCCATGTCTACGTCCGCGACCCGGAAACCCGGCAGTTTCGTCCCGTCGAGCGGCGCGATGGCCAGTTGACCTCACTGACGCTGTGGGAGCACGAGGCTGAGCGGGCCGGCCAGCGTGCCGCAAACCACCGCTCAAGCAACGAGAAAGTGGCGATCCGCCGTGAAATCGCCGCCATTGTTGAAGCGGCGAAACCGTCCAAGCGCCAGTTGCGCGATGCCGTGCGTAGGGCGCACGCCACCGCCGCAGCAAAACCCTATCAGGCCATGCGGCCACCAGTGTCTGATCCCGCGCAACACCCGGTGCGCCAGAAGCGCCGGTTGCCGGTAGAGGATTGGTAGCCCCCGCATGTCCGATCATTTGCTTGATCATGTGCGGTCGTATCTCGACCGTGATCCCAACGAGCGCATTGCCTATGTCCGCGCCCCGCGATGGATCGGGCACCAGGTTGCCAAGGACACCCATCGACAGCTGGCGGATTTGCTGTCGCGACCAGCGTCGTTGCGGACGCAGGGCCTGATGCTGGTTGGGCCCTATGCCAACGGCAAGACGATGATCGCCGAACGCTTTGCCGTTGAACATCTGCGAACCGCATCGAAACAGAAGGTGTGGATCGTCCAGACCCGCGAAGGCGCTGGCCTCGGTCATTTCTATGCAAGCATACTTCAGGCATTGCGGGCGCCGATCGGCGACCGCAGCGTGGGTCGAAAGGCGGAGCAAGTCGATCACTTGCTGGGCAGTCTCAGGCCGAGGGTCCTGATCTTCGACGAGTTCCACAATGCGCTACGCGGCCGGACGCGTGACATCGAGGCGATCTTTGCGCTCCTGCGACGGATCGGTCGCCAGTACGATATCGCACCGGTGCTGATCGGGGAGGTGGCCGTCTACGACTTCGTCAACGCCACCAGCGAGATGGCGAGCCGGTTCGATCTGCTCTCAGTCCCGCGGTGGCACTATGACGAGGATTTTCTCTCGCTTCTCGACAGCCTCGAGGCAGCACTGCCGCTGGCTCGTATCTCGGATCTGTCGGACGAACGGCTGGCGCGGCAGATATTCAACCTTTCGGAGGGATTGATCGGCGAGATCGTCACCATCGTCACCAAGGCGGCAGTCGCCGCGATCGGCTCCGGTGCGGAGCGGATCACGAAGGCGGGCATTGACGCGTTGCACTATGTTCCGATCTCGCACCGGCGCAATTCGGCGCTGCGCGAGAGCCTGCTATGACGATAGCCGACAGGCCAGGCGTAGCAATCGGGATCGGCGAGCGATACCGCGACGTTGTCTCGGACCGGTGGCCCGCCATCGTCGCCCCGCAGCATGACGAATTGCTGTCGAGCTGGCTGCGCCGGCTTGCCTATGCCAACGGTGTTGCGCCGCGTGCGTTCGCCCGTGTGCTCGATTTAGGCCCGGGGATGCGGGCGGCATCCGTGGACCTTAGACTTCCCGCCGACGTCGCCCGCCTGCTCCACACACATACGGGCCTTTCTCTGCGAAAGCTCTCGGCGATGCCAATGACATCGTCGCCGCTGAAGCCGCTCTTGCTTCCGCTTCGCAGCGACGGTCGCCGGGGCAGTTCGACCTGGCTGCAGTTCTGCCCGCGATGTCTTGCCGATGACGCTCAGCCGTATTTTCGGCGGCGCTGGCGGTTTGCAACCCAGGTTTCATGTCTGATCCACGGGTGCGGATTGCGTGACCGATGCCCTTCCTGCGCCAATCGCATCGCGGCCTTCGATCAGGACGAGCTCGTCCCGCAACATTTCTGCGATATCTGTGGCTTCGATTTGCGGCGTGCGTCGAATGTCGCTGTCCGTGCTCCGGCAAGGAGGCTCGACCGTTGCATCCATGATATCTGTCGCCTGGAAGCAATCACCGGATCTCTGACCACAAGTAGCCTCGTTCAGCGCTTGCTGGACATGCCAGCTGCCGCCGACGTCTATCCCACATTGAACCTGGTCGGCCTGTCCACAGCGGCGCGTATACGGTGCATGGAACGCCTGGCCGAGCAGCCGGTCAATTGGCTGACGACAGAAGACGACTTTGTCGTCGCCCATCGGCGGCGTTTGATTTTGGCGGCAGGTGGGCATGCCCCCTTGATCGCCCATATCGTCACAACGCTGGAGCGGCGAGCGCAACGCCACCTCCCGACGAGCCGGCCTCCACCGGCTGCGGAGCTTCCAGCCGTTCTGGGCGCCTACTTACGCATCAGGGAGGCAGCTCATCCGCCGACCCGTCGAAACCGCGGTCCTGTCGGCGATCGATGAAGTGTTGATACCGATGCCAGCGGTGCGCCGGAAATGGGTGACGTCGTCCCAAGGGGGACGGCCGCCATGCAACTCTGCTGTGCGGAACAACCGGTCGCGCCTAGCGCCAACCTGGCAATTGTCCGTGGGCCCTTGCCACCGGCCCGGCCTCTTCAGCCCATAAAAATGCAACGCCAACTGCCCCACCCCAAGGCCGAATTCTGTTCTCTCTCGAATTTTGCGTATCGGGTCCGATTTTGACTAGCAGTCATGGAAAAATCGACTTTCACCCTTCCCCATTTCCATTTCACCAATGGCGATCGATTCACGCGCAGAAGGAGTTTTGTAGGGGTGTCGGTGAGAACATGATCGACATCGCCAATGCTTCTCGCAAGATCAAGGACAGTGAAGTCGAGGCATGCAAGGCCGCCGGCGTGACCGAGATCCAGGAAATTAGGGATGGTCTTGTCGTCGATATCGACGGCGACTACACCGAAACGCCTGCCCGCATCGCATCGAACAAGAACGGCATTGGTGTCTTCGGCCTGTAATTCTACGAGCACCATCTTGGTGACTTCGGCTCGCTAGCCCTTTTCATCCAGGAAAGACGAGTTCATCTGGCTGCTTCACCGAGATGAGCTGAGGCTAGTCCTGGTCGTCACCGTCCGAACCTGCCCCTGCGAACTCCTCCTTCACGAGAGCCTGCCGGCTGAGCAATCCCGCGTCCTCCAATCGCTCCAGGTCGGGCAAGTCGCGGAGTGTCTCCATGCCAAAGACGGAGAGAAAGTGCTTCGTCGTCACGTAGGTATATGGCGCGCCAGGCGTGGGGCTGCGTGGTCCGGAGCCGAGGAACCCGGCGTCGCGCAGGCTGGCAATCGTGTCGCGGCTGACTTCTTTCCCGAAGACTTTCGACAGCTCGCCGCGCGTCACCGGCTGCAGATAGGCAATCGCCATTAGCACCGACGCCTCATGTTCAGACAGGCGGGCTACCCCCGAGCGGGTCGGCGCTTGAGACGCCCGGATCGCCGCTGCGTATGCCGATCGGCTTCGATGTTGCCAGCCGCCGGCAACAGTAACGATGTCATAGGGGCGTGCGCGCAGTTCCTCACGCAGATCATCGATCAGCAAGTCGATGCTGCAGTCCTTGCCAACCACACGCGCCAAGGTCTCACGGGTGACGGGTTCGGCGGAGGCGAAGATCACCGCCTCGACGCGCAGCATCCATTCACGCCAGCGAAGTTCAGCCGGCAGATCCTCCAATTCCCGATCAAACAGCTGTTCAGCTGCAGCGTTCACTTTCGAGTTCGAGCTCCTCTTTGCAGTCGCTCCGGTCATCGTCACAACCCATAAATCCGGAAGGACGGCCGTCCCGACAGTTCGCGCACAGCACCTGCGGCTTCCAGCCGTTCAAACAGGCGCTTGCTCGCCCAGCGGGACAGGTCCGTCCCCGGCGCCGAAATCGGCACGGCATCGTCATCGAGCAGTTTACGGATGACCGGTTCGGCGCCCTTGGTGCGCACCTTCGACGCGGTCGCGACAAGCAGGTCCGCGCGCCGGGCAATCTCGCCGGCCGAGCGCAGCGCAGCACCAGCGCCTTCGACCAGGGCGAGGCACACGGCACGGGGGAAGGCGGTCTCGCCTGGCCGCACCCGTCCTCTGCCCCCAAGCGTGCGGAAAGCCGGGCCATAGCGCTCGCCCATCAGCAGCGGCATGGGGAGCGGCCAGCTCAGCATGGAGGCGACCAGCGCATCGGCGAGTGCCCAGGCGAGTGGCTCGGCATCCGGACGTTCGGCACTGATGGCGCTCACCAGGTCCGCCGCGGCAAAGGGCACGGCACGGCCGGACTGCAGGGCATTATCGGCATGATCGACCGCCGCCGCCAGATCGTCGTCCCAGGCAAGCTCCAGCAGGTCAGCCAGTTCGGCCACATTTTTGGAGGAGAAGCCGGGCTTGCGGCTGACAAGCCTTCTGTAGGCCAGAAACACCTTTCCGGCCGGTCCCGGATCGTCGCCGGCGGCAGTGAGCAAAAGCGCGTCACGCAACGCGTGTTCGTCCTCGTTGCGCCCCATCAGCCGCACCGCCACGGCGGCACATTTCAGCGCCTGTCGCGCGCGCCAACAGCCGACCCACTGCGGTTCAGCTTTGACGAGATCATCGAGCGATTTCAGGGCGATGCCAGCTGCGAAGGCGGCGTCTGCCTCGTTCGGCTCACGGCCGCGGGGCAGCGCCCAGGCCGGCAGTTGAACGGACGGAAGGGACGGAAGGGACGGCGATGACGACGGGAGCGGGCGCGAATCCATGGTGTTCAGCTTATGCCGCGCGTGCGCTTATTGCCACCAAATTCGACACAAAGCGCACGGCTCGTCGACTGCCTATGATGTCCGATAATGTTGCCTTATCGGACGTTTTCCGCTTTATAGAAGGAATGGCCCAAATCGTCGCGCAAAACGGTAAAAATCACGCAAAAGAGACCTCTGCTCCGTCTGAAAGCACGGCCCATTCTGGTGATGATCCGGCGCTGACGGCGGCGGCGGAGAGCCCCTCCCCTCTTCCCGGCCATCTCGAAGACCTTGCCGATCGCGCCCGCGGCTATGTCGAGGCCGCGAGTTCCGCCAACACCCGCAAGGCCTATGCCTCCGATTGGAAGCATTTCTCCGCCTGGTGCCGGCGCCAGAACCTCGCTCCCCTCCCCCCGGATCCGCACGTCGTCGGCCTCTACATCACCGCCTGCGCCTCCGGGACCGCCGAGCGCGGCGTGAAAGCCAATTCCGTTTCCACGATCGAGCGCCGCCTGTCGGCGATCGCCTGGAACTATACCCAACGGGGCCAATCGCTCGACCGCAAGGACCGGGTCATCGCCACCGTCATGGCCGGGATCCGCAAGCGCCATGCCGCCCCGCCGCGGCAGAAGGAGGCGATCCTGCCGGAAGAACTCATCGCCATGCTCGAGACCCTGGAACGCGGCACGCTACGGGGCCTGCGCGACCGGGCAATCCTGCTCATTGGCTTTGCCGGCGGTCTGCGCCGCTCCGAAATCACCGGTCTCGACCTCGGACGCGATCAGACCGAGGACGGGCGTGGTTGGATCGAGATGCTCGACCAGGGGCTGCTGTTGACGTTGCGTGGCAAGACCGGCTGGCGCGAGGTCGAGATCGGCCGCGGCTCTGCCGACACCACCTGCCCGCTCGTCGCCGTCGAGACCTGGATCCGGTTCGCCAAGCTCGCCAAAGGCCCCCTCTTCCGCCGTGTCACCGGACGCGGCAAAGACGTTGGCCCCGACCGCCTGAATGACAAGGCCGTCGCCCGCCTCGTCAAGTCCGCAGCCCTTGCCGCCGGCCTGCAGGGCGACCTTGGTGAGGACGAGCGGGCGGCCAGGTTCTCCGGTCATTCGCTGCGCGCCGGCCTGGCCTCCTCGGCTGAGGTCGATGAGCGTCATGTGCAAAAGCAGCTCGGCCATGCGAGTGCCGAAATGACCCGCAAATACCAGCGTCGGCGCGACCGTTTCCGGGTCAATCTGACCAAGGCCTCCGGGCTTTGAAGGTTCCCTCCCCCGGTACCGCGCTGAAATCGTAAGGTAAAAATCGAGGGTCGAAATTTCAGCTTAGCGCTGCAATTGAAATTGTTAAGTAAAAGCCACAGCGATCCCGGCGTCCGAGATGGGCCGCAGCAGGCTCTGGATGGGCAATTTGGCGAGATTGTAAGGCATTGAAATCATGGTAAATGATTTCTTAAACGAACTCTATATCAAAATTAGAGTTTCTCACCTGGTATGATCGCTGGGAACGTTTATCGCTATCGATAGGGTCTCAGTATCGATAGTGATGGTTTTCGAGTCGCAAATCGCCTAGTGTCGGTCGCCCTGGATCGGTGGATTTGCCTGGAAATCCGGGCTTTTCAGCCGCTTTTCAACCTTGTCCAGCGGACTCATCCGCTTTGGCCGAATGGACTCACTGGATCCGAGCGGCCGGCGGAGAGCCATCCGCCAATCGACTTTTCCATCTCCTGGCCCACCAAAAACGACAGGGCGCGACCCGGCCCCCTTCCGGCGGGCCGATTTCCGGCCTTTTCCGCCACAGAAGCCCGCTGGCGCGGTTTCTTGGCCGCTTTCGGTCCGTCGGTCATCCGCACTTCCGTTTCGAGTCTGGAAGCCCTCTGTTCACACCATAAAACACGCTTGCAACCGCCCCTTTATCAGCGCGTTTCTTATTTGAACAACGATCCCGGAATCGGGCCTAGAAGTCCGTGGCAAAATCGCCGAAGAGCGGACGGATGAGCCACCTCGCCCGCGACCGCCCTCGTCCAGGCGGTTTCGGTCGCGGCCATCTTATCGGGTTTCTTCGTCCTCGAAGATTTCCTCGTCCCGTTGAGGTTCGAATGGAACCATTTCGCCGACGTCCGCTTACGCCCCAACCTCGCATTGTCCGGGCACAGCGACTGTGCTATTAGGTAGAATATAGAGATTCAGGAACCTTGGACGACAAGATGGCGCTGAGTATCAAAGACCACGACACCGAACAGCTGGCCCGCACGCTTGCAGAACGGACAGGCGAAAGCATCACACTGGCAACCAAGCGCGCGCTCGAAGAGCGCCTGCGACGGCTTGGCTCTAACATGCGCAAAGCTGCACTCCTTGAGGATCTCGAAGCGATCCAACGACGCTGGAACGCTAGGCCTGTCCTCGACAACCGCACCGCCGACGAGATTCTCGGCTACGACGAGAACGGACTGCCATCCTGATGGTCATCGATACCTCCGTCCTTGCCGCCATCGCCTTCAATGAGCCGGAAGCGGCGTCTTTCCACGAGCGCATCGCAGACGACCCCGTCAGGCTCATCTCCGCTGCGTCCGTCCTAGAGGCTGCCATGGTGATCGAAACTCGACTTGGGGAGGCCGCAGGCGCCGATCTCGACCTCTGGCTCTACAAGGCAGAAGTCGAAATCGTCCCAGTTACAGCCGAACATGCTGATCGTGCGCGGCGCGCCTGGCGGCGCTATGGCAAAGGCCGTCATCCGGCCAGCCTCAATTACGGCGACTGCTTTTCCTATGCTCTTGCCGCGCTTTCCGGAGAACCTCTCCTCTACAAGGGGAACGATTTTTCGCAAACTGACATCGCGGCGGCGTGAGGATTTATTCATGGTGGCTCAAAGCGACCCAGCAGCGGCGCCCGCGGATGTGTCGGCGACCCCGCAAAGCGCCAAGCCGAGCCAAATCGGAAAATCCGGCTCGATCGACGCCGTATGGCTGTGCGCCGCGGAAGGCATCCCGGGCTCGAGGCGCCGCACGACGTCGGCACACGGCGATCTCTACGCCATCAATGGCCTTCCCAAATGAGCGAGGCGGCCTCAGCATCCGCCCTCAAACGCGCCGAAGAACTCGATGCCTTAGACGCCATCCTGCCGTTCGATCGCCGCGATCAGCTTGCTGTCCTGCTGACCGATGACGACGTCGCCACGCTCAAGCACCTGGCCAGCGAGGGCATGGGCGACAACACGCTCAGGGCGTTCGCCTCTGACCTCGGTTATCTCGAGGCCTGGTGCCATCTCGCCACGGGCAGCCCCCTCCCCTGGCCGGCGCCGGAAGGCCTACTCTTGAAGTTCGTTGCCCATCATCTCTGGGACCCGGGCCGGCGCGCGGAAGATCCCAGCCATGGCATGCCGGTGGAGGTGGAAAGCGGCCTGCGGTCCCAGCGCCTGCTGCGCGCCAACGGGCCACATGCCCCCGAGACCGTTCGGCGCCGGCTGACCAGTTGGTCGACCCTCACACGCTGGCGCGGCCTGACAGGCGCCTTCGACGGTCCCGCGCTCAAATCGGCGCTGCGGCTTGCGGTCCGCGTCAGTGCCCGGCCGCGGCAACGCAAGAGCAAAAAGGCGGTGACCGGCGATATCCTGGCAAAGCTGCTGGACGCCTGCGCCGGTGAGCGCCTGGTCGATCTGCGCGACCGCGCCTTGCTTCTTCTGGCATTCGCCTCCGGCGGTCGACGCCGGTCGGAAGTGGCGGCGCTGCGTGTCGAGGACCACACCGACGAGGACCCCGTACTGGCGGATCCATCAATCCCGGACTCCCCTTCCCTTCCCTGCCTATCTATCCGCGTCGGCCGCACGAAAACGACGACGCGTGATGACGACGAACGGATGGTCCTGATCGGCCGGCCGGTGCTGGCATTGAAAGGCTGGCTGGAGGCGGCCGGCATCGAGAGCGGGCCGGTGTTTCGGCGCATCGACCAGTGGGGGAACATTAATCGCCGGGCGCTGACGCCGCAGTCGGTCAACCTGATCGTGAAAGGCCGCTGCAAGCAGGCCGGGCTCGACCCGACCTCATTTTCGGCGCATGGACTGCGGTCAGGCTATCTCACCGAGGCCGCCAACCGAGGCATTCCCATGCCGGAAGCCATGCAGCAGTCGCTGCACAGGTCCGTTACGCAGGCGGCGCGCTACTACAACGACGCAGAGCGTAAACAGGGACGGGCGGCGCGGTTGGTTACCTAGCGCCCCCGCGAGCTCGTTGGTATCAGCGGGGGCGTGAGGTGCTATTCGTTAGCGTCGACCGAGGAAAACAACTCGTCGATATCGCGATGCCCCTCGATGATATTGACGACCTCGTTCGTCGACGTAGCGGAAAAAGATGACGTATCCTTTGAACACCGCGCTGCGTATCTCGGGGCGCAATTCCGGCCTTGCTCGGCCGAGGGTTCCAGGGAGATCGGCCAGGGACCGGCACTTTTGCCGAAGTTCACCGACGAACCGACGGCCCACCACCAAGCTACCGCTCTGTCGGGTGATGTATTCGAAAATATTGACCAGGTCTGTGAGCGCCGAAGGCAGCATACGAAGCTGCGGCACCCTTAAAAGCCTTCCTTGGTCAGCTGGGCGGCCTTGGCTTCTAGCGCCGCGTCAATATCTGCGTCGGATGCTTCGCCGCCATCGGCAATCGATTTGTTGAGTAGGCTGGTCAGAGCCCTCAGCTTCTGTTCCCGTTCCTCGACGAGGCGCAATCCTTCACGCACAACTTCGCTGGCGGAACCGTAACGGCCATCCTTCACGATGTTAGATACAAAGGCTTCCCAGCGGTCACCAATGGAAACGTTCATGTCACATCTCCGATTGCGTCACAGCATGCCACAATAACATTATTTGCGCAATTATTGACATTGCGGCAGCGCCGCAAATGCGAACGATCGCTCCCACTTTCAAGAGGAGGCGATGATGAGAGCTCCATTTCCGCCACAGAAGCCCACCGATTTGGCCTCATCCGCCGCTGACGGCACGGTTCATAAGGCGACCGATAGCACGACGCTTTTTCTTACCGCTGTCCGATGGCATAGGCAGGATCTGCAGCGCCAGGCGACGGTAGTCGCTATCGGTCCGCAGCTTCAGCTCAACGCCGTCAGCCTGGGGCGCGGCGGCGGGTCCTTCCGGTCCCTCTCTCCCCTCCCCGAAAATTCCTGAACGCCTCATGCAGGAACGGCCGGGCAGCGCACGGAGCTCAGCGATCGCAACCAAACCAAAGGTCATTCGCTGGTGCGCTGAGTCCCGGTCAGCTGTCAGTAGACTAACCGCGTTCGTATCGTTCCAGGAATTTCGCGTAGAGCCTGAAGAATTTCGTCGGCATTTTCGGAAATTCCATCAGCCTCGACCACCACATAGCCCGTGTCGCCAAGCGTCTGAAGGAACTCAGCGACGATGTTCAGCCCGCGCGACGAGAAGATCTCGTTGAGCTGGATGAGCATGCCGGGGCGGTTTTCATGCACGTGAATGAAACGCGTGCCGTTCGGGCGCTCGGGCAGCTGCACCTGGGGAAAGTTGACGGCGCCCATCGTTGAGCCGATGTCGGAATACTCGACCAGCTTCCTTGAAACCTCCCCGCCGATGCGCTCTTGGGCTTCCTCGGTGGAGCCGCCGATATGCGGCGTCAGAATGACATTGCTCAAGCCTTGCAACGGCGTCTCAAAACGCTCGTTGTTCGATGCCGGCTCCTTGGGGAACACGTCCACCGCGGCACCCGCCAGATGCCCGTCTTTCAGGACTTTCGCAAGCGCATCGAGATCGACCACCGTGCCGCGAGAGTTGTTGATGAAGATGGCGCCCTTCTTCATGCGGCGCAATTCCGTTTCGGTGATCATGTTATGCGTCGAGGGTGTTTCGGGAACGTGCATTGTCACGTAGTCGGAGATCTCGAGAAGGTCGCCGAGCGAAGCCATCGACTCCGAATTGCCCCGGCGCAGCCGATCGGAAAGATCGAAGTAGCGCACGACCATGCCCATGCTTTCGGCAAGCGCGCTGAGCTGCGAGCCGATATTGCCGTAGCCGACAATGCCGAGCGTTTTGCCGCGGACCTCCCGGCTGCCGACAGCGGATTTCTCCCACCCACCTTGATGCGCGGAAGCCGAGCGCGGAAAGATCTGCCGTGTCAGCATGATAATCTCGCCGATCACAAGCTCGGCCACCGATCGCGTGTTTGAATAAGGTGCATTGAACACCGGAATGCCGCGCCGCCGCGCTGCATCCAGATCGACTTGGTTCGTACCGACGGAAAAACAGCCAATGGCGATCAATTTCTTGGCGGATTCGAAAATCTCGTCCGTCAGCTGCGTGCGGGAACGAATGCCGATGATATGAGCGTCGACGATGTGGCTCTTAAGATCTTTGTCATCAAGCGCCTTCGGCAAATGAATGAGGTTGGTATAGCCGGACGAAGAAAAGTAGTCCACGGCAGTCTGGCTAATGCCTTCCAGCAGAAGCACGGAAATTCGGTCGCGTGGGAGAGAAAGTTGGCGGGTCATAAATATTGCTCCGATTTCCGGAAGGCCGATGTGGCTTCGGCGCCATGAAGATTTAAGCGGCCGGACAGGCTAATATCAACACACTGATACCGCGAACAAATCTCAAGGTACCGCGGTTTCCATCCCTCCTATCCCAAGGTTGACAAGGCTTCGCCGTCCCTTCGATGAGCCCCGCGGCTGATCATCTGATCGTGACTACGAGCCGAAGAATGAATCTGCTCTCATCTCAAACGACTGCCAGTCTCGCCTCCGAGCTATCTTGACGGTCATCGGCCAATGCTGTCCTCCCCCCGGCTTCAGCGCATTTTCATCAGCGACGCCATCTCTCCCTTCAAACAATGGGACCGTTGCAAGTCAGCGGCGTGCTCGACGTTCCGGCGCGGATCGTAGAACACCCCGATCGCCTCGCCGGTTGCCTGTCGTGCCGCCTCCAAGTGTTCCTTCAAGCCCTCCAGCTCGCTCTTCGCCGCAAAATACTGTCGCATCACCGTGATAAGTTCGCAGTCACTGGCGCTGATTTCCACGATCCCTCCTTCCGTAATTTTCTCGGCCCTGATCTGTCAGATCGGCATAGCTTAACAGTCGCTTCGCCACGGTACTATCCGGCCTTCCTACCCGCACCAGGGTTCGCCCGCATTTGAGCCATCAGCATCGACCCGAGCGAAAACTCCCCTCGGCGTGCCTTTGCCGTCAGATCCCTGAGACAAAGGTCGTTGCGACAATCGGCGAGATCGATCGCGAATTCGCTCGGCTCCGCCAACGGGGACATGGTTCCCCTCGCAGCCGTGGATGAGGCGGTTTACGCTTTTGGTCCTACGCATATCCAGCGCCAAAACGGGTTGCCTCGTATCGAGTTAAGCGCGGGTCTCGTCCAGGGTGCCACACCCGGCACGGTCCTGGCGGCAGATCAAAGAACGGGCGGCAAAATTCCCCGGCCATTCGCTGCGCGCCGGCCTGGCCTCCTCGGCCGAGATTGACGAGCGCCATGTGCAACAGCAGCTCGGGCATGCGAGCGCCGAAATGACCCGCATAAATCAACGGCGGCGCGACCGTTTCCAGGTCAATCTCATTAAGGCATCCGGTCCTTGAGAAGGCCCTCCCCTCCTCGGAGTAAAGTTGTTGTAAAAATCGAGGGGCGAAATCTCAGCCTAGCGCTCCAATTGAAATCGGTAAGTAAAAGCCCCTCCGGCCGCGGAACTGTGGCTTCAATTGAAAAATTGCCATCATTGCATTATATGCAATCAATGATGAGTGGAGGCGATTTAATGGCCAGCATGACCATTCGCAACATCGACGATCGACTGAAACAGAGGCTGCGCGTTCGCGCAGCGATCCATGGCCGATCGATGGAAGACGAGGCCCGTGATATCCTTAAAATGGTGTTGGCGCAGCAGGAGACAACGGCGGGAAACCTCGCTGGCGCGATCCGCGCGCGCTTGCAGCCGCTTGGCGGCGTCGAACTGGAACTTCCCGCGCGCGAGCCGATCCGTGACGCGCCGGATTTCTCTGCGCCATGATCGTTCTCGACACCAACATCATATCCGAGCTGCTGTTGCCGGCGCCGGAGCCCGCAGTTGTCGATTGGCTTGCGGGCCAGCCTCCTGCCGCCATCTTCACGACCACGATCACCGAAGCCGAAATCCTGTATGGACTACGCCTGCTTCCCGATGGTCGCCGCCGGCGTGACCTTGAAGCAGCAATCTTGCCGATCTTTGCCCAGGATCTCGCCGGTCGCGTGCTGCCGTTCGATCGGGAGGCCGCAGACATCTATGGCTCAATTGCAACGGAGCGGCGCAAGGCGGGTCGCCCGATCAGTCAATTCGACGCCCTGATCGCCGCCATCGCCCTTTCCCGTGGCGCCGCCCTGGCAACCCGGAATGTACCGGATTTCGAGGACCTCGGTTTGGTGATCATAAACCCGTGGCAGGACAGGTAGGGTGGCAGGACGCCGCAAATCGATCGTAGCCGAGGCGATCCTTCATCGCGCCGAGCAGCTCGACGCCCTGGACGCCATCCTGCCGTTCGACCGTCGTGATCAGCTCGCCGCCCTGCTGACTGACGACGACGTCGCCACCCTCAAACACCTCGCCAGCGAGGGCATGGGCGACAACACGCTCAGGGCGCTTGCGTCCGACCTCGGCTATCTCGAGACCTGGTGCCAGCTCGCGACAGGCAGCCCCCTCCCCTGGCCGGCGCCGGAAAGCTTACTGCTGAAATTCGTCGCCCATCACCTGTGGGACCCGGTCAAGCACGCGGATGATCCCAGCCATGGCATGCCGGTGGAGGTGCAAAATGGCCTGCGGTCCCAGCGGCTTCTGCGCGCCGACGGGCCGCATGCCCCCGAAACCGTTCGTCGCCGCCTGACCAGCTGGTCGATCCTCACACGCTGGCGCGGCCTGACAGGCGCCTTCGACGGTCCCGCGCTCAAATCGGCGCTGCGGCTTGCGGTTCGCGCCAGCGCCCGGCTGCGGCAACGCAAGAGCAAAAAGGCTGTCACCGGCGATATCCTGGCGAAGCTGCTGGACGCCTGCGCGGGTGAACGTCTGGTCGATCTTCGCGACCGCGCCTTGCTTCTGACCGCTTTCGCCTCCGGCGGCCGTCGCCGATCGGAAGTGGCCGCGCTTCGTGTCGAGGATCTCATCGACGAGGACCCCGTGCAGGCCGATCCAGCCGACCCTGGCTCCCCTCCCCTCCCCTGCCTATCCATCCGCGTCGGCCGCACGAAAACGACGACGCGTGATGACGACGAACGGGTGGTCCTGATCGGCCGGCCGGTGCTGGCATTGAAAAAGGTTGGTTGGAGGCGGCCGGCATCGAGAGCGGGCCGGTGTTTCGGCGCATCTGACCAGTGGGAGAACATTGATCGCCGGGCGCTGACGCCGCAATCCGTCAACCTGGTTCCTGAAAGGCCGTTGCACACAGGCGGGGCTCGACCCGACCTTGTTTTCGGCGCATGGACTGCGGTCAGGCTATCTCACCGAGGCCGCCAACCGAGGCATTCCCCTTCCAGAAGCGATGCAGCAGTCGCTGCACAAGTCCGTTACGCAGGCGGCGCGCTATTACAACGACGCAGAGCGCAAACACGGACGGGCAGCACGATTGGTTACCTAGCGCCATCAGCATCGGCCCGAGCGAAAACCCGCAGCCGCCGGCTGAGTTAATGTGTCCAGCCCCGCTCGAGAGTTTAGGTTATGATGAGAGCTGCATTTCGGCCACAGAGGCTCGCTGATGCGGTTTCGTCACAGGCTGCGACCATCCACTCATCCGCATCTACACTTGGAGTCTGGCAGGCTTCCATTCGCACTATAAAACACGCTTGAAACTGGCCTATTTCTCACGCATTTCTTATTTGTACAAACCATTTTGAAACGAGGCCGTGAAAAGCGCGATGGCCAAGCGACAAACAGTTGAAGTCTTAGAGCCTCTCAAGCGGCTGATCGGCTATGCCCGCGTGTCGACCGACGACCAGAATCATGATGCCCAGCTGGACGAGCTGCGTGCCGCCGGCTGTGATCGGATTTATCAGGAGCACGGCTCCGGGGCATCGCGCGCTCGCCCAGTATTGACCAAGTTGCTTGGCGAGCTTACCGCGGGCGACGTCCTCGTCGTCGTCCGCCTCGACCGTCTGGCCAGATCGGTGAGTCATCTCTTGTCGGTGATCGAGGACCTCGAGGGGCGCGGGGTGCATTTCCGGTCGATCCGCGACCCGATCGATACCTCGTCGCCACAGGGCATGTTCTCTCTCCAGGTCCTCGGCGCGGTGGCGCAGCTCGAAAGAGCGCTGATTGCCGAGCGCACCAAAGCAGGCATCAAGGCGGCGAAGGCGCGCGGTAAGCTTCCTGGAAACCCCGGCCTGCGAGAACGGCGACCGGAGGCGATCAAAGCAGTCTCCCAAGCACGCGAGAAACTCTATCTCGATGAACTCGTTGCGTCCGCACAGACGTGGTTGCCGATGGTGCGGCAACTCCGGCCTCAGCACAGTTGGGACAATGTCGTGCGCGTGCTCAATCGCCGCGGTCACGACTGGACCGTCGAGCGCCTTCGTCGCGCCGTTCATCGCTTGGTCCGCGAAAAGCTCGCGGAAAAAGAACTCCTGGCCCGGTCCCCTCGCCGCGCCCCCGAGGACCATTTGATGAAGCTGGTGGCGGCGATCGCCATTGCCCATCCCGATCTGTCGCTGCGCGACATCGCCGCTCAACTGGATCAGATGGGAGAACGACCTGCGCGCGGCGGCAAGAGATGGCAGCCCTCCTCCGTCCGCAACCTGTTGGACGAAGCTCACCGGTTTGGCCTCATCCGCCGCTGAAGGCACGGTTCATTGGGCGACCGATTGCGCGCTTCCTCTCGCTGCCGCTGTTTGCCGGCATGGACTTCCAGGCTTGACTTTGGAGGATCTGCAGCGCCAGGCGCCGGTAGTCGTTATCGATCGGCAGCCTTAGCTCAGTGCTGTCTGTCTGGACGCGGCGACGAAGACCTAAAACGAAATACTCTATCGCGAAACGCGGCACGAACTGCGCCTGCTTCCAAGTGGCGGCGGCGCGCTGGCAACTCGTTATGTGCCGGATTGGTGTCGGTTTAGGTCATCAACCCGCGGACGACCAGGTAAGGTAGTGGACGTGGCGAGCCCCCGATGTTGCGGCCCAGGCCGTCCTTCGTCGCGCGAGCAACTCTGTGCCCTCGACGCCATGCTTCCCTTCAACCGCCGGGATCAGCATCCGAAGAAGACATCGCGACGCTCAAGCACTTGGCAGGTGAAGGCATCGCGTTTGCCTCCGATCTCGGCTTATCTCAGCCTGGTGTTAGCTTGCCACCGGCATTCCCCTCCCCTGGACAGCCCTCGAGGGCCTACCGCTGAGGTTCGTCGCGCGCTACCTCCGGGGCCCAGTCAAGCGGGCGGACGATCCAATCCACGGCGCCCCGGTGGAGGTGGAAGCTCGCTTGTGTTTGCAGCGACTGTTGCGTGTCGACGGGCCGCATGCCTTCGAAGCCGTGCGGCGCCGCAGTTCGTTTGACGGTCGCTTACTCAAGTCGAGCGCAGCGGCTTGCGGTCCCCGCCGGCGCCCTGCCGCGATAACCAAAGAGCTAAAGGGCTGTCATCGCCAATGTCCTTGCACAGGTCATGAAGGCTTGTGCCGGCGAGCGCTTGGACGATCTACGAGATCGGCGCTGCTTCTGACCGCTTTCGCTTCCGGTGACCGAACTGAGAGCACTGCGCATCAAGGCCCCACCGATGAGGGAGCGGTGCGCGCCGATCCTATCGGCAAGACCTCACCTCCCCGTCATTCCGACTCCGCCGTACCAACACAGCGACAAACATGTCATTCGTTGGTCGGCCGGTATCGGCGCGGCCAGCTTCACGCACTACCTGCGAAACCCAGTTTGCACGCAAAACCCTGACAGCTGTCAGGGTTTTGGTTTCCCGTATATTTATCACCGACCGGTTGCCAAGCCAAAGGATCAGACAACGATGGCCGAACACGCAGCAACTTCATAAGCAGTTGCGGCTACCTGACCGACCCGGAAACCGCGGCGTTCCTTCCACCATGCAGCAGTCGTTGCACAAATCGGTAACGCAACCGGCGAGCTACTGTAACAACGACGACCGAACAAATGCACAAACAACCCGGTTGATCGTTGGTGACTATCCGCCAAAGAATGCATCAGCTCGCTTCTCAAACTGCTGCCACTGTTGCGGTTCCAGTTCCGTTTCCCCCTCCGATTTGTCGTGTTGATCGTCGGCCGACCCTGCCCTCCACAACGCTTCGGCGCGCTGCATCAGCGCCACCATCTCCGCCTTCAAACGATGCGAGCGCTCCAGGTCCCCAGCATGCTCGGCGTTCGAGCGGGGATCGTAGAACAGGCCGATCGCCTCGCCGGCTGCGTGTCGCGCCGCCTCCAGTTGTTCTTTCAGGCCCTCCAGCTCGGCTTTTGCTGTAAAATAGCGTTTCATCAGCGCTATAAGCTCGCGGTCACTGATGCTCATTTCCACGATCCGTCCACCGTCCAACTCCGCGCGCACCCTGACTTGCCGGACACCTTCTCGATCCTCGAAGCAAACGGCACACCGCTCGCTATAGTAACGTCGTCAAATCGGGCAACAGACGATGGTATCTTACCGTGGCGGACCTTCGGGGCCCAAGAGAAAAGATGATCGATGCGGCACGGGGAAGGCGAAGCGGGAGGCCGGCCGAGTTCCTGCGAATGCGTTCCGGGACGAAGATGCCCGCCGCGCCCTTCTTGGTCCTTTCGCCGATCGCGAGGGTCGCGCGCGTGTGGAGAAGCTGGTGCATCCCACCTCTCGCCCGCCTTTATCGGCGCAATTCAACCTTGCCGGTAAGATCAGGGCGTCGGTGTTAACGACCCCACACTGCGTTCATGGCGATGCCTGTACCTTTTCGCGCTGAATCGAAGCCAATAACCTTGCCTCGGACAACCGGCTTGAAAGCATCACGACGCTGGTCGAGGCCGGCAGGAACGAGCGTCCCGTTGGCCGAATGGCAGCAATCTGATCGTCCGAGCGGGCAGGGGAGTAGAAGGGCGGTCCTGCCGCCTTCCCGAAAATTAGTTGGACAGCCCACTGGCTAGAAAGGCAGTGTAGTCGCAAGATCCGCGAGCGGGGGGCATCCAGGTGCAAGTTCGGAAACGACTGTCGCATGCAGTTCCAGTGCTTTGTGCGCCTCTGCTTGTCTTGCTGTCATCGACGATCGCACCAGCGCAGCAAGCCGATGTGGCGTTGGCGGTCGGCACAATCTCCGATGACAACTATCCCGGACGGGAGTTTGCTGGCAACGGTCTGGGTGAGGCCATCTTACACCACCTTCTCACCATGCTGGACGACGGCGGGGAGTTTGCGTGGTGCGCGGGAAAGGTTGTCGAATGGCGCCGGATCGACGAGGTGATCAAGGAACAGAAGTTTCAGCAGTCCAAGTATGCCGACCCGACCACAGCGATAAAGAAGCTGGGTACGATGATGCCAGACTTTTTGATTGGCGGGCGTATCACATTCGGCGCCGGGAAAGCCGACTGGACCATAGAGACCAAAACGAACCCCGATGGTGACATTGTCGACAGCTTCACCGGCTTTTCAGACGACGATGCATATCTGGACGACGCTGCCCGGATTGCCGAACATGTGCTGGACAAGCGTTGTCCCGGCCCGTGGGCGGTCACCGGTGGCGGAGCCCGGATCAAGGTCAGTGGAACTGTGGTGAAGCTGAACGAGGCGTTCCAGGTTGTCGGCAAGTTCCCCGGCGGCACTGCGGATTTCGTCTACACGCCAACGTCGCGCTCGGGCGGGACTGTGAAGTATGTGCTTGCGGGGGGCGGTTTTTCAGGCGCCGGCAGCGGCACTTACAAGATCGGTCCGTCCGGCGACGGATCTACGCTGACCATCAAGCAAACCACCAAGGGCTGCATCAACGGCGTACCGGGTTCGTGCAAGACCAACAGCGAGGTGCTGACGCTGACCCCGGTTTCGCGCTGACGGTCTGCTGTGCGCGCTGTTCTCAGGCTACGGCCATGAACTGCCTGGCGGTGTGAGCCCAGGGCAGCAGGTCATCAAGCTGGCTCTGGCCCACGCGATATCGTTGGGCAGTTGGATGCAATACCAAAGCTGCCACTGGGCGAGGGCGGAAGTGGCGGTCATCATACCTTCGGGACCTTCTTGATGAGGCAAGGCGTTTCGGCCTCACTCACCCATATAAGCTTAGATAAGGACGCCAGGTTCAGCCACTCCTGGCTCATGTCTAAGCCGGCGGAAAATTAAAGCGACGTCGGCTTTCTCGCAGTGGAAATCGCGACGGGACCATCGAACCAACGCGCGCCTGCGCAGGCGAGCCTCCTCTAAAGCCGAGAGTCTCAACAAAACCCTGACAGATGTCAGGGTTTTCAGTGATTACGCGGGAGCCGTTAAAGCGTTTTGCTCACTCAGTCAGGATCCTTCGAAACCGCGATCATGGACGAGTTCCGGCTCGTTCCCGCAGAACTCACTAGTCCTTGAGTATTCAAGGTTCCAAAGAGCGATCTGCCTCATACGGGTGACGATGCAGCCATTTGCATCAAACCCGGCAAACACCGGATGCGGCGAGCAAGCGCGGTCACCCAATTTCCGCAGACGATGGCGAGATTTCGTGCTCGGTCGCATTTCAGTAGCCGGCTAAGAAGTCCGCCCTTGCGACGACGCGGGGTTCCAAAAGCCTGACAGCTGTCAGGCTTTTGGCGACCAAGCAGCGCCGCGAAAGCGCCAAATCTCTCTCAGCAGCGCTAGTCCGCGCTTCTCAAAAAACTACTCAAATCACCACTCGACCAAACGTCAGGGCCTAATCCTTTACAGCCGCGATACTTCACGGTCAGAAGCATGGCGGACCTCAAACGCAGCAAGTCATTGAAAGTGGGCGCACGAGTGCTGCAATTGGCTAGAAGTTGCCGGTCGGCAATATCGATACAATGCTCTTTGTTTTCAGTACCTTAGTCAATTTCGCCTCGCGGGTAGATACGCATCCAGAGGAATTTAATCGTGCGCCGACCGCCTCAATGCACATGAACAAGTTCCATGCTAACCCTCGAACCCGACTTTCGGCATCGACGGAATTTCACATTCATTCAATGCTTTGCGCCTCTTCGGAAGAAAGAAGAGGGAATGATGAACCGTCAGACTTGATTTCTGGAGCCATCGCTCGTCCACCGATCCGGCGCCAACGAGTGTCGCTAGCCACGATCGACAAAGCCGGGGAGGGGACCCTGCTTCTTCGCCAAGTCAGCCGACAAAGTTTCGACCGACTTGTGAGCTCGGTTACGCGCGTCAGCAGCTTCCCCGCTGGCTTCTTCGCGATCCTTCCAGTTTCTGACGACCAACCGTGCTCGCGATCCTCATTCTTGCTGCCCCGCCGGCTTAAGCGGGATGCTGTTCAGGAGCTGACTTGGTGTGGGCCGCGTGCAGTTCCCGTCGCTGACCTCCGCGGCTCCGCCCCCATTTAAGACGGATCGTCACAAAGCTTTGGCGTCTCGGCTGAGTTGATCGCCTGCGCGCCAACATCATCGCTGACGTTTGAGTTTGGCTATGCGGCGCTTCGGAGCTCGTTCACGTCACCAGTTTGCGCACCTAGTATTGCGACAGCCGCCATCGTTGGGTCTCCATGCCGCCTCGAAGCACCGAATGGCATCCCAGACGTCAACATATGACGTGTAGAGCGGCGTGAAGCCAAACCTAAGAATATCGGGCGATCGGAAATCTCCTATCACACCCGCGTCGATCAGCGCCTGCATCATCGGCCAGGCGTGTTCATGCATCAGGGCGACTTGGCTGCCGCGCTCCACATGGGAGAGAGGTGTGTTGATAGCCTGGGCAGCAATATGATTAGATACAGGGGCGTCGGGTTGGCGGTGAGAGCCTGGGCGTCCGTTGCCTGTTTCAAGAGGCCGGGCATCGCAACTACCCTCGACGCGCCGTGCGATTCCTGACCAAAACTCGTCTGTCGGCGTCGAACGGTCTCCGGAGCGATGTGCCCATCGCCATCAAAAAGACGTCGGCAGCGCAAACCAGCTTCCACGTCCGCCGGCATGCCATCGCTCGGATCCTCCATGCGCTTGTCCAGACCCGAGAGATGGTGGGCGAGACTCTGGTGCGCCGGCCAGGGGAGGGGAGGGGAGGGGAGGGGAGGCCAGCGCCCGAAGCGCGATTTCGCCCATGCCTTCGTTTGTGAGATGCTTGAGCGTCGCGACGTCGTCGGAAGGTACCCCTCCGGTAACGACCGGTAACGACCGGCTTGCTCAGGTAGGCCGAAGGCTGCAAGTCCTAGTGCAAACACTAGAGTAGGCCTAGGACGAAGCATCAGATTGAGGTGATTACGTCGGTCGAACGGCCTCGGCGCTGGTCTCAGGACGAGAAGGAGCGTCTCGTCGCGGCGAAATTTGAACCGGGGGCCCGCGTTTCGGAGGTCGGTCGGCCGGCATTAATGAGAGCCGGCTTTTCCGCTGGCGCAAGGAGCTCTGCCAGATATCCGCGCCCGCCGTGCCGCAACTTGTTCCCGTGGAGGTCGTCGAGGCCCTACCAGTGCCGCCACCGAAGGCATCGCCGGAGTTGCCACCAGTCTCCCGGCCGCGCAGGAAGGTCAACCTGATGACGAAGCGGCGGCCGTCGCCTGCGCGTCCAGAGCGACGTCGATACGGATTCCCTGGCCCGGATCCTCGATGTGCAGGAGCGGCGATGATCCCGATCCCGAGCGGTGTAACGGTTTGGCTCGTGGCCGGCTATACCGACATGCGCCGGGGCTCGCCCTGTCGCTGATGGTGCAGGAGACGCTGAAGCGCGATCCGATGATCGGCCATCTCTTCGTCTTTCGCGGCCGGAGCGGGGGCTGATCAAGGTGATCTGGCATGACGGCCAAGGTGCCGCTTTATCTCGCCATCGGCGGTTGACGGCACGGTGATAGTCACCCTGGCGCAGCTCGGCTATTTGCTCGAAGGCATCGACTGGCGAATGTCGCGAGAAACCTGGCGTCCGACGTCTGCGGGATGAGCAAAACCGCTAGCACGGCGGAAGCGAATATGATTCCATCCCGCCATGACCGATGTGGCCGATCAGCTTCCCGACGACCTTGCCAGCGCGCATGCGATGATCCTCTCCATGGAATTGGCAGACAGCCAGAGTCACGCCAAATGCGGAAAGCCGCATAAATTTAGAACGTTAGGATCTCATAGTGAGACACGGAACCACAAAATACTCATTCCAGCAGGTAGATGTTTTCTCCTCCAGAGCTTTGCTAGGTAACCCGTTGGCGGTTGTCATCGGAGCAGATTCCTTGACCGCATCTGAGATGGCTGCCTTCGCGAGTTGGACGAACCTTAGCGAAACGACCTTCCTCTTACAGCCGCAGTCGGCAGTTGCCGACTATCGCGTTCGCATCTTTACGCCCGTTGCTCAATTGCCCTTCGCGGGCCACCCTACCTTGGGGAGTTGTCACGTCTGGCTGTCTTCCGGTGGGCGGCCAAAGAGTGGTGACATTATCCAGGAGTGCGAAGCAGGACTTATCCGCATTCGGCGCCACAAAAAACGGCTTGCTTTCGAAGCCCCCGAGCTACGCCGCTCAGGCCCGGTGGAACTCGACACGCTCACGCGAGCCCTCGAAGGTCTGCGACTGATCTACGATGACATCGTCGACGCCAACTGGGTGGACAATGGTCCTGGTTGGCTGGCTGTCCTGCTACGCTCCAGGGCTGACGTCTTGGCGCTGCGTCCGGACTTTGCCGTCCTTTCCGGGTTGCGGGGCGGTGTTGTTGCCCCCTGGGATCCCATAAAGGATGGGCGGGATGCGGATTTCGAGGTGCGCGCCTTTACCGCGGCCGGTTTTGAAGATCCTGTAACCGGCAGCCTAAACGCTGGCATCGCCCAGTGGTTGATAGGAAACGGCATCGCGCCCTCGTCGTACATTGCCAGCCAGGGTACCGTCCTTGGAAGGGAAGGACGTGTTCATGTGGAGCAGATCGAGGACCAGATTTGGATCGGCGGCGACGTGACGACGTGTATCGAGGGTGTTGCAGCCGTTTAATTTGAACTGGCACTGGCAGCATTGAAGTCTCTACCAGATCAGGCTGCCCCGCGGCCTTCGCCGGACGGTCATGTTGGAAGGCATGATTTCGCCATTGCACGACTCCGGCAGCCGCAGAATTGCGCAATTCTATGGTGTCGCTCAGACCAATCGAGCGAAATCCTTTCATTGTATCGATTGCAGTTTTGGGTCTCCAGGTTCACCGGGTTCTTCTGGTTGGCCGCCTTTTTTGAATGCTCCAGCAACGGCCGCGTCCTGGGCCGTGAACCCATAAATCAGTCGGGCGGACGACTTGCCGGCGTCCGCCATGCACAAAAAGCGACCGATGTTTGTCGCGCAGCCAAAAGAAGCAATGGGCCACAAGCAGAGGTTAACTCAACTTGCTCGTAAGGGGTGCACATACTGCTCCGGCAACCCCGCCTTCCGCAATGCGTCGATCAAATGTTGCTGAGCTTCAGGGCGCGCGTAATGCAGTACCTGGATCACATTCCGAAGCGATAAATCCGGTTTCACCAGCTTCACCTTGGCGATCACTTCACTTGCACCAGTTAAGTCGCCTAATTGCGCGCGCGCGGCGGCTAGGTACAGGAAACCAATGGAACGTTTTACTGGGACATTCTCGAGGACACTCTCGAGCGCGTCGACTGCCTCAGCATATCGAGTAAGGTCAAACAGCGTCAGGCCGCGAACCGCTGCAAACCAATCGGGGACGAACGGACCCAAACCTATGGCGGCATCGATTGTTGCCAACGCATCGGCTGGGCTGCCACTGGCGCGCTGCCAGTTCGCGTAGTCGCCCTTTATCTGTATATCGGCCGGATTGAGCGTCAGCGCCCTGTCAAGATGAAAGCGTGAACGGTCATGGTCGCCTGTCCAAAGATAGTACAGCCCTCTTGCCCAATGAGACGTGGCATCGTTGGCATCTAGTTCCAGCCCTTGTTTCGAAGCGCGCTCAGCCTTAACCATCTGATCGTCATCGAGCACGATGACATTGCTCATTGTAAGAGCTATCGCCAGCCAGGCATGAGCAAGTGCAAGATGTGGATCGGCGGCAATCGCGCGCTCAAGTAGGGGTACGGCTTCGGCATCACGTTGATGGTCACATAGATTGCGGCCTTGTAGCAGACAGTCGTAAGCCGACCAGGTGGTGGTTGGTTTTGCACGGGCTTTTGCTGCTTCCGCATCGTACATGCGGCCCTCTAGCATTGTTACGATTGCGGCCACTACAAGGTCCTGGACAGCGAAGATATCCTGCGCGTCGCGATCGTAGCGGTCGGCCCAGACGTGAGTGCCGGTTATGGCATCGACCAACTGGGCTGTGATGCGTATTCGGTCCCCCAGTTTGCGTAGACTTCCCTCAACGAGGTAGGTAACGCCCAGTTCCCGCGCTACTTCGATGTGACTTTTTCCTTTGGTGGCGAAATGAAACGACGCGTGGCGCGCTACTACGGATAGGCCGCGAAAGCGGGCGAGTTCAGTAATGAGATCCTCGGTGATCCCATCGGAAATGTACTGTTGCCCGGGATCACCACACATGTTGGTAAATGGCAGTACTGCTATGGACGGTTTGATACGTTCTACCGCTGTTGCTCGCACCGATGTTCCTGAGGGAGCTCCCAGACTATAGACCCGGACCGGCTGGGCGATATTCTTGAGTTGCTGCTCACCCATGTCTTCAAACGAGAGATCAAGGCGAGTTCCTATGTTGTCATGAACCATGCCGGTGACAGCAATGCCGCCCGCCGGGGCAAGTCCCTCGATCCGCGCAGCGACGTTCACGCCTTCACCGAAAACATCGCCATCCTCAGCAATCACATCCCCCAAGTTGACGCCAATACGGAGTTGGATGGCCCTGCCTTCTGACAGCTCTGCGTTCCGTGCTGCGATATCCTTCTGGAGTGCAACTGCGCAGGCCACGGCCTTCACGACGCTTGGGAATTCCGCGAGAAAGCCATCTCCCATAGACTTAAACAGCCGACCTTGGTGCTCGGCGATGCTAGCTTCGATGACCTCGGCGCGGAGGTTCCGCACGAGCGTCAAAGTGCCGTCCTCGTCCACGCCCATGAGTCGACTGTAACCGACTACATCGGCCGCTAGGATGGCAGCCAGACGGCGCTGAACGGACTTCTCCACCACTCGATAATGCCCCAGTTGGTCACCTGGGCTCCCTTGCGGAGTCTGGTTGGTGACACGATAGCACAGCCGCGACTGGCCGCAATCAGTGGCCCAGAGCGAAGTCAGACTGCTTCGCGTCGTGTCTACGAAGAGTCATTCGCGACCTGGCCGAACCAGTGGGAAGGCCGGCCAAGTCCGCTTCGCCGCCACTGGGGTCGGTTCCGGTTGGGGACGCAAAGACACGTTAAGCGAGGCTCGCCGCTCATCCGGTGACCACAAAACCTGCTATCCCGGCTTGGAGCACCGTATCAGCAGGGAGAATTCGCTCCGTTTTGAGCCCGAAACCTCAGCATCTTCTCCACACGGTTGATTTCGGTTCTCGCCACCTTTCCTTTTTCGAACAGCAGCAGCTCTGCCGGTTTTCCCGCGCAGGCCCTTCGAAAGGCTTTGCTGACGGGACCGTAGACGAACACATAGTGATTGAGGTCGACGCAATTGGGCTGCCCTGTCGCAATTAGATTGCCTTCGGCATTGCATCTTTCGGTATAGGCATATTTTGCAGCAGTCGCCGATAGGCGGTTCAGAGCCGCGCTCTCGCTGAATAAATCCAAGAACGAATAAGCGATGAGAACGACAACTGCGAAGAGCGTCCCGACTCTCAAAATGCCCCGTGCCAGAGTAGGCCCATCGTCTTCAGCCTGCATTTTGCGTTCCTCTATATTGCGGTCAATCCGGCTGGCGGTGCAGCTACATCATCCCTGTTCTCGCGCTTTACGATGTCAGCGACCGTCTTTTTGCTGACGCCGAGATCGCGTGCTATCCAGCGATAGCTGTGTCCTTAAGCAGTCAGGGCCATGACCTTCGGCGCTAGTCTATTCGATCTGGGGCGCTCTCCGGTCTGATGGCCGAGCCTCTTGCCTCGCGCCTTTCGCGCAAGCTGAGACTAGCCTTTCCACCTGATAGCTTAGACATCCCGTGCCGGACTACAGGCGCAATGACGAAACAGCAATCAGCCACCAAAGCGCCTCAAGCAGGGGCCCCCGTTTTTGTTCCGACCAGCGCGTCGGCAGCCGGTTGCAATTGATGGTCTGTAGAATACCACCCCTAGTCCTCCACCTCGGCCGGAGTAAGCGGCTCTTTCGGTTCTCGAGCAAGCTCGCGACTGACGCGGAACAACAGGTTTTCAGAACCAACCGGCGGGAGCGAGCACCCGCCGCTGCGGTACCAACATCACGACGCCTTCCGGTGCTCACCGGTCCTCGAGCGCAACAGCGCCATCAGCACGGGCCCCAAGGAAAACTCACCGCGCCGCGCTCTCGCGGTCAAATCGCGCAGATATCCGCCGGCCGAGTTGATATGCCCGGCTCGCTCGAGAATGCAGGCCATCACGACGGCCGCGTTTTCGGCTCCCATCGTCTCGCAGGCATCCTCATAGGCGGACGGACTGACCGCCAGTGTCGTTCTCACCACCACGGCCGCCTGCATCAGGTCACGCCAGCTGCCAATCACGCCCCCCGGCCCATAGTCGGCAATCGTCGGGCACGCCTGCAGCACCATCCCCAACGGGAACGTCTTTAGCGGCTCGCTCGGCAGCGCGGCCGCCTTGCTCGGCTTCGCCCCCTGCTCTTTTCGAGAGCTTGGTTCAGGTTCATAGGTAGATTTGGGGTTTGAATTCTGTTTGTGCCGCTCAGTTTGATCAGGATTGCCGCTCAAATTTTGAGATTTTACGCGCATTTCCAGCAGGTTGGAGACTTCTTCCCTTAGCATCTCCAGTTCTTCCAGGATCGGTGCGATCGCGGTTGCCGTGGCAACGCGCGGAATAGCGACCACCAGGCTCCGATAATGCTCGTGGATTGCCTCCCAATCGCCCCGAACACCCTGGTCGAGAGCGACCTCAATCAGCTTGCCGATGTCACGGCGGCAAATCGTCAGGCGTTCGCGAAGACGGCGCAGTTGCAATCGTTCCATTTCAATCTCTGCGGCCATTTGCTCGATCTCGCGCGCCCGCGACAACAATGGAGCAAGTGAGAACCCGTAGGCCTCATCGATCGCGCCCGCCCCGTCCTTACGGGCGTAGCGCTTGCCGTTGGGGCTGTCGCGGCGCGAAAGCAATCCGGCGTCAACAAGAGCTGCGATGTGGCGTCTCAACGTTGCCTCCGCCATGCCGTGAGCACGCAGTGAGAGCTGCATGTTCGACGGAAATACGATGAGGCCGTTTTCCTCAGAAAGGATCGTTTCCGGATAGAAGCTCAAAAGGGCGTTCATGACCGAAAGAGCACGTTCGCTGATGCCGAGCTTGGGCTTGGCCTCGCACAGCGCTCGGAAGAGTTTCCACTTGTCAGCCGATGTCTCGGGCGCGATTTCACGCGACATATATTGGCTTGCCAACATGCCGAGCGTCATCGACCGCCGCCCGAAGGGCGTCGTCACATTTCCACCTTGCATCTTCTTTCACCTACCTTCAGGCAAAAGACGTCCGCTCACCCGTTCCGATGCCAAAGACTCTTGACTGTGATTCGTGGAAATGCGATTCTCAGGCTGCTAAACGATGAGAGAGGCTTCCACGACGGCAACGTTTGGGGGCCTTTTTCTTTTGCGGTGTTCCTTTCCATATTCCCTTATCGAATGAGTCACCTGACAGCTGTCAGGGTTTCTAGCCTTCACGTTCTCGAGAGAAGCGTTCAATGAGGGCCGGCAACTCCTTGCCGACGAATTTCACAAACTCCAGGCCGAGTGGGCCATCGGCGGAAATTCGAAGCTCCTTGGGCGAGATCTTCCAGGCACCCAGCTTTTTACCTGCCGTGTCCGCCAGCTCGTTACTGTTCTCCGGCGGCCGGCTCGACGGCTTTATTGCCTCGAAAGCTTGCTGGAAGCGTTGATCCGACACTGAGACGCCGTCACTCGCTTCTGCGAGTACCTGACGAACCATCGCTAAAGATCCTGGATCGCTTGCTATCGTCTTCGCGAACTCTATCCATCGCGGTCGACCTATCTTGGGCGCACGCCCAATCGCCTCGATCACGTCGGCAGGCACCGCCCGATAAACGCTACGCATTCGAGCGAGCTCTGCATCCGCAATCGAGAGCGCCGCGTAGATGTTGCGCGCCTTTATGCCGGCATCGTCCATTCGCGAGGCAAACAGTGTTCGCTCGATCCAAGTCAAATCCTGTCGGTTCGCGTTCTCGATGCCTTGTGCGACGACTAGATCCAGGTCGGAAATATCAACCTCAAGCGCGCGAACCGTCCGGCCAAGCTCCTTGGCAGCACGCCAGCGCCGATGACCATAGACAACCTGGTAGCGGCCTTGAAACGACGGGTGGCGTCGGACTTGAACCGGTACCTTTTGTCCCTCGGACTCGATCGAACGCTTAAACGTTTCAAAGTCGGTGGCGTCATCATCCGCCAGCCGGTCCGGATAGGGGGAAGGGTCGATAAGCGCAGGATCCAGGTCAAGGATCGCGCCCCCGCCAGCCTCGACGATCGCCTTCAATCGATCGCGCTCGGCCCTGATATCATCGATAGCGCGATGTGCAGCACCGACAACGCCCGCGCCGACACGCGGTGAGGGGGCAGCAGGCGCCGGTTGCGGGTCATCTGCGAGCTTGTTTTCCAATTCCGCGGACAACAGGCCGAAGCTCGCGACAATTGACTTGCGAGAAGACTTGCTCATGTCCGTCCCCAGCTGTCGTTGACAAGGCGGATAATCGCTTCATTGACCGCGTCGACGGCTTCGCGGGCACGCTTATGGGTATCGCGGCCAATCTGGCCCAATTCGAGTTCGTATATGGAACGCTTCGCCAAGCCGGCCGCTTCTACGGCGGTGCTTTCGATGGCTGTGGGCAGGAGAACGTCGGTCCCGAACATATGCCGTAACATTGCGACGACTTGCGACTGCGGGGCATCGTTCGGGTCATGCCGCGTCACGAGATATCGGATGAAATCCTGGTCGAGCTGGGCGCCACTTTCATTCAAGACGCTGATCAGATCGCCCATCATCAGCAAGAACTGGCTCATGGATGCCACATCCAGCATGGCTGGGTGAACCGTGATCACCATGCTCGTGGCAGCATAGATCGCGCTCAGGGTCAGGAAGCCAAGGGACGGCGGCGTATCCAGAATGACGATGTCGTAGTCGTGTTCGACCTCCGCCAATGCAAGCTTCAGGCGCTCGAAGAAGATCGCGCCGGAACTCGACTTATTCGCCAGGACACGAGGGGTTTCGTGCTCGTACTCCATCACTTCGAGATTGCCGGGAACAAGATCGACGCCATCGAAGTAGGTTTTACGAATGATGTCCCTGATCGGACGCCGCTCGGCATCGTCGTAGCGAAGCGCGGCGTAGATCGTTTCGTTGGCGCCGACATCGATCTCCGGCTGCGCTCCGAACATGGCAGAGAGCGATGCCTGGGGATCGAGGTCGAGTGCTAGAACGCGATAGCCTTGCAATGCGAGATAGTGAGCAAGGTGAACACACGTCGTCGTCTTGGCGCTACCGCCCTTGAAGTTCGCTATAGCGAGAACCTGGAGGTGCTCACCCGGGCGGCGGCGAGGCAGGAACCGGAGAGATTCCGCAGGCTTCTGCTTCGCAAACAGCTCGCGAAGCTCGTTGATCTGGGCGAGCGTGTAGACCCGGTGATTGTTCTCAAGGCGGCTTGGCGTCGGCCCGCGCCCCTCGGATGACATCAGCTTCAGGGTAGAATCCGGTATGGATGTCAGCTTCGAAACTTCGTTGGTGAGAAATGACCTCAAGGTCTTTTCGGATTTCGGCGGGTACATGCGGGTTCGCAGCTGCTGCAGCTGGCTCGACAAAAGGCCGGCGTGCCGCAAGATCTTGGCGGCAGCATCTTCCTTGAGTTGAACGTCAGTTTCTGCGCGTCTAGCTATCGCCATTTTTCCCTCTTGGCGGCCTAAAGCCGGTTTGCCGACCATTGCCCGCCAAGAGCTAGAACATGATTCCCTGACATCGTCCAGAAGTTTAGGGTTAACAAGGTCTAAACCACCACCGAAAAACGATCGGCGTCAGATCGAACTTTTCTGTTTATCTACCGTACCTTAGCCCAATTCTCCATCCCTTCTGGGCCCCAATTGTTCTCCTGTGAATCCTGCAACTCCTGCACATTTCGCGTGCAGATTCCTGACCAATTGGGCTGCGCCACTCCCTCTGAAGTCGTCGAAACTACAACCCCGACCCGATTCGGAATCCTGTTGATTTCTCTCGGACCCAAAACGACAGAAGAATTCAGGCAGCCAGGAAAGCCAACTCCGCCACCGTCATTGCCAACCGCACGCCAGTGCCTTTTGCTGGAAGAAAGACCTGAGAGTGAATGATGCCGGCAGGCACGATTCCGAGCAGTTCTAAGATCTCTGGCGAGAAGTCGCCGGTATCCGAGAAAGCCTTCAGGCTGGGGCGAACCTCTCTACAGCCAAAGGTCCTGCCGCCGTAACCGTGCTTTACCATCTACTCTTGCTGCCACTCAGGCTGCGGCAAGTCCACGCTTCTGCGTGTGATCGCCGGGCTGGAGAAACCGGTCGCGAACCATTGAAGACGGATGGGAAGGGGTTAAGGCATCACTCCTTTATTGCTCGCCGCCTGGCAGACCTTGCCATGGGACATTCATGTCAGAAATCCGCCACTAAGATCCAGCCGTTCCCTGCTCAGCGCCCATTCTTAGACGATCGAAAACCCCCTGACGGAACTCAAACTGCCGGGCAGTTCCTCGCCCCATCGAGTTCTTCACAATCGTCTCGGTCAGTATGCCTCGCTCAACAAGCGGATCGACTGATTCCGCCACGGCATTGCGCGTCAAACCGGTGATTTTGATGATATTCGAGAGCGTTAGCTTTTCGTGGCTCTGATGCATCATATAGAGCACCGTCATCATTCCGACCTGCTTGAGCCGCGACTGCGGCGTCTCTCCTTCGATTGGTTTGTCGAGAACCTCGTGCAGGGCGTAGGCGGAAAATAGCTGGCTCTGCAAATGTGCATTGAGTGCGCTTGTCATCTCTTATACTATCCGATATATGACTGTATAACGCGGAACGAAGTTACGAAACCTGCCGGGTTTGTACGCAATCGCGTCGATGAAGGGTGGTATCATGAGCAAGTCTCTTGCAAGGGCGTTTGTCGCTGTAGCCAGCTTAGGGACATTCTATCTTGTTTTCGACAGTAAAGTGTCAGCTCAAAGCTAGGACCTTTGGGTGGCTGCACCAGACCTAGGTCCGGTTCCCCGATTTGCCCAATCCGAACGAAGGGGCCAGCTGTTGGGAAAGAGGTGCACTTAAGCCGGGCCCTCAACTGCCGAGAACGATGTCGAGACCACGATCGCGATTTCCTCGCCGGCGATTGCATTCGCAAACAAGGCGACGACAAGGCGATTTTCCAACCCGCGAAACGCGCGGATGCTAGGGGACCCCATTATTCCATTGATTTCAGCTCCCGTTTCTCGCGAAACCCTGTAGAATCCTGCAACTATCGGATCTCTTCGATTCATGCTGATTTTTCACCGATCAACACGCGACGGAGAAAGATCATGCAGATTTTCGCCATATCGAGGCCGGGAAACAGCGAAGAGACACAGCTTCTCCACAGCCACCATCGACTGCGTGCCCGCATATTCCGCGATCGGCTGGGTTGGAAAGTTGCTGCTACCGGCGACCAAGAATCGGATCGCTTCGACGCAATTCCTCCGACGTACATTTTTGCGGTCGCAGACACCGGTCAACTAATAGGTTGTGCACGTCTTCTTCCGGCGCAGGGTCCGACCATGTTGACCCAGGTTTTCCCTTCACTCCTTCCGGACGGACGTCTCAACTCCCATCCGAGGATGATCGAGAGTTCGCGCTTCTGCGTGGACACATCAATTGAAGAGGGGCGTGGAGCGGGCTCCGTTCACGAGGCAACGCTCACCATGTTCGCGGGCATCCTTGAATGGTGTCTCGCAAACGGCTTTACCGAAATCGTCACTGTCACGGACCTTCGGTTCGAAAGGATTCTCGCCCGTGTCGATTGGCCTCTTCAGCGTCTTGGTGAGCCCAAGAAGATCGGCGTGACAATGGCTGTGGCGGGCATTCTGTCTGCAAACCAAGGGACATTTCTGAAACTCCGCCCTGCCAACTACCGGTCCAATATCTCTCTCCCTTTTGACCGAGCAGCGTAGGGAAAAGCCAGTGAACCAGCTTAGATCCCATCCTCGACTTGTGCGCAAACTGCAGGAAGCTCTCGGAGATCAGCTCTGCGCCGCCCTTGAAGACGCGAAGGTCGTCGAAATCATGCTCAATCCGGACGGGAAGCTCTTCATCGAACGCCTCGGGCATGCTGTTGCCCCCGCCGGCGAGATGTCCTCCGCCGCGGCAGAGATGATTATCGGCACGGTTGCCCACGCCCTCCAGTCGGAGGTCGACACGGGCCAACCCATCATTTCCGGTGAGCTTCCGATCGGAGGCCATCGGTTTGAGGGCTTGCTGCCACCGGTCGTGGCAAAACCTGCGTTCACCATCCGCCGGCGTGCGTCGTGTTTGATCCCTTTGGACGACTACGTGCGGACCGGCGTAATGACGGAAGGTCAGGCTTCCATCATCCGCAGCGCGATAGGGGCTCGTCTTAACATCGTCATTTCCGGTGGGACAGGCTCAGGCAAGACGACGCTCGCCAATGCTGTGATCGATGAAGTCGTCAAAAGAGCGCCTACAGATCGGCTTCTGATCCTTGAGGACACCGCCGAGATCCAGTGCGCCGCCGACAACGCGGTTCTCCTCCACACCAGTGACACGATCGATATGGCGCGACTGCTAAAAAGTACCATGCGCCTGCGACCTGACCGCATCGTCGTGGGAGAGGTTCGCGACGGAGCGGCCCTTACCCTTCTCAAAGCGTGGAATACCGGTCACCCCGGAGGGGTCGCGACAATTCATTCAAACACGGCGACATCCGCCTTGCGGCGCCTTGAGCAACTGACTGCGGAGGCAAGCCAACAGCCGATGCAGGAAGTGATCGGCGAGGCGGTCGATCTCATCGTCTCCATCGAGCGCACATCCCGCGGCCGCCGCGTTCGAGATGTCATCCATGTCGAGCGCTTCGTGAACGGCGAATACCAGATCGAATCTGAAGGACTGACAGAAGAACAGGAGGCGCTGAATGTCGCGTAAAAACAGGGCTCTGCCCGGACTCATTGCAGCGACGGTTTTATTCGCGACCACAGTGCCTGCATTGGCCAGTTCCGGCGGCAGCCTGCCTTGGGAGGGACCGCTCGAGCGGATTCAAGAGTCCATCACGGGTCCCGTCGCCGGTTACATCGCTCTCGCGGCGGTCGCAATCGCCGGCGGAATGCTGATCTTCGGCGGTGAGCTGAACGATTTCGCGCGACGTCTGATGTACGTGGTTCTCGTCGCTGGCGTTTTGCTAGGAGCAACGCAAATCGTGGCTCTTTTCGGCGCGACCGGAGCTTCCATCGGTTTGTCCGAACCGCAAGCAACGACGCTGGTTGCAGAAGGGGAGTGCGCCCGTGGCTGAGCATCTGTCCCGTCTTCAGCGCAATCGCATTCACCGCGCCCTGTCGCGCCCGAACCTCCTGATGGGCGCCGACAGGGAACTGGTGCTCATCACAGGCCTGGCCGCAGTCATATTGATCTTTGTCGTGCTCACGCCTTACTCGGTCCTCTTCGGTACGGCCTTATGGTTCGCGATCATCGGAATACTCCGCTTGATGGCGAAATCCGATCCGCTGATACGACAGGTCTATCTGCGGCATATTTCCTACAAACCCTACTACAGAGCGACCAGCTCCCCGTGGCGGCAGTACTGAACCGATGGTCGCTCTCAAACACCTTCGGGCGAAAGGTCCGTCCTTCGCCGACCTCGTTCCCTACGCAGGCCTGGTTGATAATGGCGTGCTCCTCTTGAAAGATGGGAGCCTGATGGCCGGCTGGTATTTCGCCGGGCCTGACTGCGAAAGTGCCACTGACCTCGAGCGAAACGAACTTTCGCGGCAGATCAACATTATCCTCTCGCGGCTTGGCAGCGGTTGGATGATACAGGTCGAAGCCATTCGCATACCGACGGTCGACTACCCTTCAGAAGATCGGTGTCATTTTCCCGACCCCGTGACACGCGCGATCGATGTCGAACGTCGGCAGCACTTCGGACGGGAACAGGGCCACTTCGAGAGCAAGCACGCTCTCATTCTCACGCACCGTCCCGCCGAATCCCACAAGGTGGGTCTCAGCAAATACGTCTACTCGGATAGCGAAAGCCGCCGGGAAACGTATGCTGATACCGCGCTTCTCACCTTCCAGAACGCTATTCGCGAGCTCGAACAATACTTTGCGAACACCCTTTCGATCCGGCGGATGGAAACGCGTTTGGTCGACGAGGGGCAAATTGGACGGATCGGCCGCTATGACGAGCTTCTTCAGTTCGCTCGGTTTTGCATCACAGGCGAGAACCATCCGATCCGACTGCCGGACGTGCCCCTTTATCTCGACTGGATTGCAACGGCTGAACTTCAGCATGGACTGACCCCAAAGGTCGAAAACCGGTATCTCGGCATCGTAGCCATCGACGGGCTTCCCGCCGAAAGCTGGCCGGGAATTCTCAATCGCCTTGACTTGTTGCCCCTCAGCTATCGCTGGTCGTCACGTTTCATCTTCCTCGACGCGCAAGAGGCGCGTCAGAAGCTTGAGCGGACCCGCAAGAAGTGGCAGCAGAAAGTTCGGCCCTTCTTCGATCAGTTGTTTCAGACACAGAGCCGATCCCTCGATCAAGACGCAATGACCATGGTTGCCGAGACTGAAGACGCGATTGCCCAGGCATCGTCACAGCTGGTCGCTTACGGATACTACACGCCGGTCGTCATCCTTTTCGAAGAAGACCGGGGACGACTACAGGAGAAAACCGAGACGGTCCGCCGGTTGATACAGGCTGAAGGCTTCGGTGCAAGGATCGAAACGCTTAACGCCACAGATGCCTATCTCGGCAGTCTTCCAGGCAACTGGTACTGCAACGTTCGAGAGCCACTGATCAATACCAGCAACCTCGCGGATCTGGTCCCACTCAACTCGGTTTGGTCAGGAAGCCCGATTGCCCCTTGCCCTTATTTTCCAGCCAGTTCTCCGCCCTTGATGCAGGTGGCAAGTGGCTCGACGCCGTTCCGGTTGAACCTGCATGTCGACGATGTCGGCCATACCCTCATCTTCGGCCCCACCGGCTCTGGAAAGTCGACGTTGCTGGCGCTGATTGCAGCGCAGTTCAGGCGCTACGAGTTCTCCCAGATCTTCGCTTTCGACAAAGGCAACTCACTCCTGCCGCTCACGCTGGCGGCCGGCGGCGACCATTACGAGATCGGCGGTGACCAAGGACAAGAGGGGAAGTTGTTGGCGTTCTGCCCGCTATTTGAGCTTTCAACCGATGGCGATCGTGCCTGGGCGAGTGAGTGGATCGAAATGCTTATCTCCCTGCAGGGGGTAACGATCACGCCTGACCACCGAAACGCCATCTCCCGCCAGATCCGCTTGATGTCGACAGCAGTCGGGCGATCGCTGTCGGACTTCGTCAGCGGCGTACAGATGCGTGATATCAAAGATGCGCTTCATCACTACACAATCGACGGCCCGTTGGGCCAGTTGCTGGACGCCGAAGAGGACGGCCTGACGCTTCGGTCCTTCCAATGCTTCGAAATTGAGCACCTCATGAATCTCGGCGAGCGCAATCTCGTTCCAGTGCTGACCTATCTGTTTCGACGGATTGAGAAGCGGCTCGACGGCTCACCAAGTCTGATCGTGCTGGACGAAGCCTGGCTGATGTTGGGCCATCCCGTGTTCCGCGGCAAAATCCGCGAATGGCTGAAGGTGCTGCGAAAGGCAAACTGCGCAGTCGTGCTCGCGACCCAGTCCATCTCCGATGCCGAGCGCTCGGGCATTATCGACGTGCTGAAAGAATCTTGTCCAACCAAGATTTGCCTGCCGAACGGCGCCGCGCGCGAGTCCGGCACGCGGGAGTTCTACGAGCGGATCGGCTTCAATGACCGGCAGATCGAAATCGTTTCGACGGCTCTGCCCAAGCGCGAATACTACGTTGCTACGCCCGAGGGCCGCCGCCTGTTCGATATGGCGTTGGGTCCCGTTGCACTGAGCTTCGTCGGGGCGTCCGGCAAAGAGGACCTCAAGCGCATTCGCACGCTCAGATCAAAACATGGCCGGGACTGGCCGATCCGTTGGCTCGAAACAAGAGGAGTCCACGATGCCGCATCGTTGCTCAAAATCGAATAGGACACTGGCAGGCCTGGTTGCCTGCGCTCTCCTCACCTGCGCGCCGCTGTCAGCACGTGCCGGTTCCGCGACGGGTGTCGCCACCGAGTGGACCCAGCTCGCCAACAATGCTCAGCTCGTCGATCTCCTCAAGAGCAATGGTCTGCAGGTCGACAACCAGCTTACTCAGATCAGCCAGTTGGCCGAGCAGATTCAAAACCAGCTGAAGATCTATGACAACATGCTCCAGAACACGGCGCAGTTGCCAAAGCACATTTGGGGCGAAGTCGAGCGCGACCTGAACAAGCTCCGCAGCATCGTCGACAAGGGTCAGAGTATCGCGTTCTCTATGGGCAACGCCGATGACGTCCTGCAGCAACGCTTCAGAAGCTACGCGGATCTGAAAACCAACCTGCCGAGCGGGGAGAGTTTCTCTTCGACCTACCAGTCATGGTCAGACACAAATCGCGACACCATCGCCGGCACCTTGAGAGCAGCGAGCCTCACGGCCGATCAATTCGACACGGAGGAGGGCACCATGAACGAGCTCCGATCGATGTCGCAATCCGCCGACGGGCAAATGAAGGCGCTGCAAGTCGGGCATCAAATCGCTACCCAGCAAGTTAGCCAGATGCAGAAGCTGCGCGGTCTCGTCTCGCAGCAGATGACGCTGATGGGCACTTGGCTCCAGTCGGAGCAGACCGAGAAGGATCTAGCGCAGGCAGCGTGGCTCCATCTTCTGACCTTTCGGGATGTCGTTGACGGTCGCGTCGAAGAACCTCTCCCGACGTTGGTGAACCGAGCACTTGCTATCGTAAGCGTACTTGCCGTGACCATCACAGCTTCTGCTGTGACTGCGACCGTCCTCATCATGCGAAATTCTTGTGGGACCGTTATGTCCGACGAGCAGAGAGCGGCGCGCGAAAAGTTCTTTGGCGCTGGTGACGAACTCCCGCCGATTAAAAAGGGTCAGGAAATGAGGCCGAGATGGTGATGTGTTCATTCTACCGGACGCTCGTCGTGGCCGCTGCCATCATCATCGTTGCTACTGCACCCGCCTTGGCCCAGACCGGCCAGGTCCTAACAGAGCTCGAAAACCAGGTCGTTGCCGCAGCCAGAGGATGGGAAACGGCCGTCATGGATGCGGCGCGTTCCCTGTTTTGGATCCTCGCAGCGATCGAGATCGCTATTTGTGCCGTCTGGTTGGCCCTTCAGGCGGCTTCACTTGACGGTTGGTTCGCTGAACTTGCGCGGCGGATCATGTTCGTGGGTTTTTTCGCCTTTGTGCTCGATCAGGGCCCAACCTTCGCCAAAGCAGTAATCGATAGTTTGTTCCAGATCGGCGCGAGTGATGGATCAGCGTCGCCCGCTGAAATTTTCGATGCCGGTATACGCGTCGCCTCACAGATGTCGCTGCAAGCGAAATTCGGCGTTTTCGAAGACAATGCTCTTGGCGTCGCCGCTGTTCTCGCCATGGGAGTGGTGGTTATCTCCTTCTCGCTCGTCGCCGCGATTTTCGTCTCTGTAATGATAGAGATGTACATCGGGCTGCTCGCTGGCATGATTATGCTTGGCCTGGGAGGTTCGTCTTTTACGAAAGACTTCGCGGTTCGCTATCTTGTCTATGCTTTCGGCGTTGGCATGAAGCTAATGGCGCTCGTGATGATCGCAAAAATTGGATCTCAGGTTCTCACTGGTTTGGCGACTGCTCCGACCGGCTCCTCCGACCGATTTGTGACCATTCTGGCGGTCGCCGGCATCTCTGTGGTCGTCTTCATCGTCGCGATGTATGTGCCGAGCATCTTACAAGGCGTGGTTCAGGGTGCTTCTGTGACCGGCGGCATGGAAGTCATTCGTCACGGCGGCCAAGCGGCGTCTTTCGCCGCCGGTGCTGCTGCGCTGGCGTCCGGCTCCGTTGGCGTCGGCGCCGCAGCGGCCCAGTCCGCCCGCGCTGCCGGTTCATCGATCGCTGGCTCCGCGCTCCGCGGAATAGGGTCAGCACTCGGCTCTGGAGCAACTGCGGCCGGGTCTGCCGCCAAGGAGAAGGCGATTGGATCGCCCGGCGCCTATGCCGGCTCGTTGCTGGGCCTGGCTAATGCAAAGCTGGATGAGGCGCGCGGTCCTGGAAAGCCACATAAGCCCCTTCCTGAGCGAAACGAACAATCATAATCCAAAGGGATCGACAAATGGCTGCAAACCGCGTCCCCGAAAACCCGTACCTTGCCGCTCGCCAGGAATGGTCAGAGCGCTATGGATCCTACGTGCAGGCCGCTGCCGCCTGGCGGATTGTAGGTATTCTCAGCCTCACAATGGCTATCATCGGCTTCAGCTATTCGATGTATTTGAGCACCCAGGTCAAGTTGGTGCCCTATCTCGTTGAGGTAGACAAGCTCGGAACCCCGGTGGCCGCGGGCTTCCCCGAGCAGATCGAGTATGCCGACGCGCGCGTCGTGCGCGCAATGCTCGGCAACTTCGTGACCAGCTTCCGCAGCGTCTCGCCGGACGCGGTCGTTCAGAAGCAATACATCGATCGCACCTATGCGCTTGTACGCACCGCAGATCCGTCGACTCAAAAGATCAACTCCTGGTACCGCGGCAATTCCCCCTTCGAAAAGGCGAAGACAACGACGGTTGCAATCGAGGTCAATAACATCGTGGCGATTTCGAACCAGACCTACCAGATGGACTGGACGGAGTATGAGCGCGACCGCAAGGGCAAGGAAGCCGGCACACGACGGTTCCGTGGCATCGCAACGGTCGCGTTAACGGCGCCGCAGGACGAGGCGATCATCCGCCTCAATCCCATTGGCCTCTATATCCAGGACTTCGACTGGACCGCACAGCTCTAAGGACATCCAAATGGACAAAATAGTGTTGAAAGCGGCTGCGAGCTGCATGGCTGCACTCGTCTTCGCCTGGTCAGCGCAGGCTCAGAGCATGACCAAAAACGAGGCCAAAGGCACCAGCATTTCTGGAAAGTGGCGGGGTTCTTCAGGGCTTGTCACAAGAGGGCCGGACGGCAAGGTCATATTTCTGTTTGGCGAGGTCCAGCCTTCAGTCGTCTGCTCACCTTTACAGGTCTGCGATATTGAACTTCAGAGCGGCGAAATTGTTCGCGATGTTCTGGTCGGCGATACCGTGCGCTGGAAGATCGAGCCCGCGACATCAGGATCGGCAAGCGGGCAAGCAATTCATTTGATCGTCAAGCCATCCGAGCCTGGTCTCGTGACTTCGATGGTCGTGACGACGTCGCGGCGAACCTATCACATCCAGCTCAAATCCCATCCAAGCCAGTACATGGCGAGAGTGGGCTTCGAATATCCGGAGGACTCCTCGACGAGATTGGCCGATATCAACGCCCGCCTGGAAGCCGGTAGCCTTGCCGGAGCAAGGGCGGAAACCTTGAGCTTTTCTTATTCTCTAAGTGGTCGCGCGCCGTGGAAGCCAAAGCGTGTCTACTCCGATGGCATCAAGACATACATTCAGTTTCCTCGCTCCATCGCGGGTCAGGACGCCCCGGTTCTCTTCGTTGTCAGTGGAGGTCAGAACCGCATCGTCAACTACCGGATGAAGAACGATATGATGGTTGTCGACTATGCAATCGACAAGGCAGTGCTCGTTTCGGGTGCGGGCTGGCGTCAGCAGAAAATCATCATCCGAAGAGGGGGCTGATGATGCGCGGATTACCCATTTCGTTTCTCACGATCGCACTTCTAACCGCTTGCCAGACGCGAGATGAAGCACTCTCCACGAACGCTTCTTCGAGTGCGGTCACCGGGCCGGCTGCCAGTGCAATCGCCGGTGATATGGCAAGCCGCTTTGCCGAACAGGTCGGCTCACCGGAAACGACGACCATCAACTTCGATAAAGGCGCAACTCAGCACGAGACCGCGTTGGAAGCCGCCTTGGAGGGATGGGGTTACACGGTTGTGTCGGGAAACAAGCCCATCAAAAAAGCCGAACTCCTAGAGCTTGCCTATTCGGTTGACGTTTTTGACGGTCAGGTTCTCGCCCGCCTGACGACCCCCTCGATCGCTCTTGCCCGAGCCTATACCCCGACCGCAAACGGCGCGACGCCTGCCAGCGCGCTCTCGGTCATGCGACACAACTGAGGAGGAGACAATGGTCCAATCCCTTCAGCTTGGCACCACCAGCAATGATGATCAGCGAGGAATGCGCCGCCTCAATCGTCTCCCCATTACAATCGCGATCGTGGTCACCATGCTCTTCCTCGGCATCGTGGTTCTCGGCCTTTCATGGAGAGGACTTTCCTTCAACCGCAGCGACGAGCCTGATGGCGCGGGAAGTACGCCGGCGACGAGCTTTGGCGAGCAGCTCAAACGCGGTGTTTCGGATGGCATCATCGGAGAACCGGAAAAACAGGAGGTTTTTCAGCCGGTCCCGGCGGTCGTTCAAAGCGAACCCAATAAGGATCCCCTCACTGAACCCCGCCCGATCGAGCAACGTCCGCATTTCGACACCGAGGGTGAATGGAAAGCCCGGCTCAAACGTGAGCAAGATGAACAGTTTCTCCGCGAAGCGCAGCGTCAGCGCATGGCACGGCTTCAGGCGGGTGCCACCGCCCATGACTCGCCATTGAAGGTGAACATCGCGGATATTGAAGGTATTTCTAACAACTCAAGGGCCACGGACACTGGGGCCTCCACAGATGCAAACAACGCGTCAGATCTCTACGCGACTGCGCTCAATGCCGGACTGATGAGCCAGAAAGGCGACCCGAACGGTCAAATTTCGAAAGAAGATTTCTTCAACCAGGACATCAAAGACCTTGGCTATCTGCCGAACCAGGTCGTCCCGCAGCTGTCATTGTTCGAACTAAAGCGCGGCTCGGTCATTCCCGCCACCTTAGTTACTGGGCTGAACTCCGATCTACCGGGCCGGATCACCGCGCAGGTCAGTCAAAACGTCTACGACAGCGCAACCGGCCACCGGCTGCTCATTCCACAGGGATCAAAACTCTTCGGCCGCTACGATTCAAAGGTCTCCTTCGGCCAGGAGCGTGTCCTCGTCGTTTGGACCGATCTCATCTTTCCAAATGGATCAACGCTGCAAATCGGAGGAATGGCGGGTACCGATGCCGAAGGATACGGAGGCTTTAGCGACAAGGTCGACCGGCACGTCTTAAGGACGTTCGGTTCGGCCGCGCTGATCGCTCTTATTGGAACCGGAATCGATATGTCGATGCCGGAGAGCTCGACGCGTGCGACACAAGACACGGCCTCAGACGCCGCGCGCCGCAATTTTGCGGAAACATTTGGCCGCGTTGCCGAACAAACAATCTCGAAAAACCTCAATGTCCAGCCAACAATCCGCATCCGGCCGGGCTACAAGTTCAACCTTCTCGTCGACCAGGATATCATTTTTCCATCCGCGTATCGGAGGTAGTTAGCTGTTCTCTAAGGGAAGCTTACGGCCAAGTGATTGCATTGTTGTGTGGCCCTGCGACCACAACTGTGGATCATCCAACCTCTTCGCAACGCCCGCAATTTACGGTAGCGCGCCTTGAAAGATGGATTTCCTTCGGTAGAAATACCGAACACTGTTAGGAGGAGCAATTTCACATTAAACTACCAAAGGTTGCTTTAATTATCGCTAGTAATTTCCATGCGCGCTTTCCCATGACCAGAAGGTCGGTAGCGCGACGATTGACCGTGTTTAAAGGGTAACGCCGGATCAAGAGGAGAGATAAACGTGAGTGAACACCTTCGCTCGTTCATCGACAGGCTGGAAGCCGCGCCTGATGAGCAAATGATAAAGAGTGCTCTCAAACGCTATGCCCGTTCCCATGGATATGAACAGTTCGCATATCTTCAAACCGACGGGTTTCAGGTCAAGACCTTCAATTCGTACCCTGGACCATGGCAACGCGACTACCTCAAGAGCGGATACTCCGCCTTGGACCCCGTTGTGATTGAAGCAAGACGGATGCGGGAGATGTTTCAGTGGACCGCGGACGACTGGCCAGTGCGAGGACGATCGGACCTGCGGCGCTTTCGCGACGAGGCAATCGATCATGGAATTCGATCCGGTGTCACTATCCGCGTTGAGGGCAGTTATGGATCCGCGCTGATGCTGACATTCGCGTCGCCGGAACAGAAAGGCAGCATTCCAGGAGCACTCGACTCGAAAACAGCGCTTCAATTGCTGATCACCGTCCACTATCAACTGAGAGCAGTTGCGGCGAAGACAGCAATGAATCCCAAGCGGTCGCTGTCGCCGCGTGAAATGTACTGCCTTATGTGGGCATCAAAGGGAAAGACGGTTGAGGAAATCGCCATTATTACGGGGATCAAGGCACGGACTGTACAGCATTATCTTGATCAAGCTCGTGGCAAGCTCGATGCGGATTCAGTTACTCACCTCTACGCCATTGCCAAAGATCGGCACCTCGTCTGAGGCCTGCTCGTCGTCGTCGAAACGAACATCAGGCACGAAACCGAGCGCGTCGAGAATTTCCGAGAGCTCCGCTTGCTGGGCCTCGGATTTTTTTTGCCGTGCGAGGTATTCATCCTGGAGGGCCTGGAGCACCGCGCTGGAGATCGAGGGATCGTCGCTTGCGTGCAGCCACTCTTCGTAGACGGCCTGATCCGCCGCGAGAAGCACGCGATGTTCGCGGATCGCTGACACTGCCAACATCTCCAATTCAGCCATTCCCATCGAGCCGTATCGTGATGTGCCGTCCGCTCCCTTGTCCTTAGAGAATTCAGCGTCTTCCATCTTCCTGTCCCGCGCCTTGCGACGTCCCGCAATCTCGTAACCGTTTGCCGAATATCACTACCCTACGAAATCGTAACAAGGGGATGATCGACAGGCGTCGTGATAGCACATGCCTTGTCGAATCGGAACTATAGTTCCTGGAACCATAGTGCCGATTGGAGTTCCGCTCATGCGATGGATCTCAAGGAGGTCATGGCGGTGAACTTGCGTCGAGTACGTCATGGCAAAAAACTGACGCAGGAAGAACTGGCCCATCGTACTGGCCTGAGCGTTCGACATATCGGGGATATCGAAAGGGCAAAAACTTCTGCCACAGTCACGGTACTCGGTCAAATCTCCGAGGTATTGGGTGTGGATCCGAGCGAGCTTTTGGCCAAGCGCTAGCATCCGTACCGCAGCAGGTGGTTGAGAGAACCGCTCGCTTTTGATTCTAGTTTTTCAGTCTTCTGTTTTCAGGATGGCGGCAGCATTGCCGTTGATGTTTCCACTGGATGTGAAAGTCAACGCCCCGTCCCAGGCCGCTTCAAACATTCTATCCGCATTCGAGCATGAGTGGTTTTGGGCCCACGGAGGACCGAAAAGTGAAATCGGTCTTACGGTTGGCGCCACTTGTGTTTTATATTCTCCGCAAGGAGAATAATTATGGCAGCCGCAGCACGAGCCTATACGCCCGCCGAAGCCGCAGCTATTAGTCAAGTTGCTGTAAAGTCGGTGCACAATGAAATCGACAAACGGATCATCGAGGCCCGTTTCGGGCCCGAGGGCAGAGAACTGTCCGATGGGGATCTGCTACGTCTGAAGCTTTGGTACGGCGTGGGCTCGATCCTGTCGGCCGAGCGCCGCAAACGCTTGTTCGACACGATCGATGCGAATCCTAATGCCGATACGGTGCGAGCAGACGACTATCTGATTGTCGATGTGGCCCGGGCCAAAGAGCATCTGGCCGCCCGCGCAGAGGCACTCCGGGAAGCAGAGCAAAAGACCCAGACTGTCAAAGGCGTCGCGGGCAGCGAGCCGGTTTTCAAAGGCACTCGAGTTCCCGTGCGAATGATCGTTGCCATGAAACGGCAAGGCGCCAGCACCGAGGAAATCGTCGAGGGCTATCCGTCCGTTACAGCACGTATGGTGGAGCTTGCCGAAATCTGGACGGCAGCTCACCCGGCTAGAGGGCGGCCAAAGAGGGTCTGACGGTAAAATCGGTGAAGCGTTTGCCGCTTAAAACTGGTTCCCGGAAAGCCTAGGGCGGCAACACTTCCGCAATGACGGTCAATCCCCACCGATGCGGGAGAGATCAATGCGAATTCCGGCGCGTTCAACATCTTCATTCGCCTGCGTTTGTTTTTCAGGCGTCGCCACTGCTGCGCCTTGATCATCGACTGAAGGCATGTTGCTTTGCTGCGGCGAAGCGACTGGCCCTCCCGGGTCTTCCGCCTGAAACACGCGCACGCCTTCGAACTCCCCGGTCTTCCACGCGTAGACCGCATCTTCGAAAATCTGCGGAAAGACGTCTTTGCTTGTAGGATTGCCGTACCACCTGGTAACAATCCTCAATATCTTGGCAAACATCGCTGTTCCGTTACGAAGGTTTTCGCAAGGGTCAACGATCTCCGCCTTCAGATCCGCGGGGTCTTTCACGCCAATGCCTGCCGGTAACTGCGTCAAACCAACGCGAACCACCGATCGTTCAACATGCTGGCGGATGATCGCCATGGCCTCATCGGTCGATGACGGTTTCGGCGCCAGGATCACCCGCCCCCCCGATTTCACGGTCACGGTGAGGGGATCGGTAGAACCCACGGCGGCCACGAACTGCTCGACGATGGCGGGTGTGAGCGACGGATCGGCGCATTCTTTGATCAGGACGGCATCCAACATTGTGTATCCTCGGGCCTTAGGTGTTGAAGGAAAGGATGAGTGGCTTGGCGAAGAGCTTTGCCCACGCCCTGGTGCTCGCCTGTTGAATCGCAACAATGGATGTCCCTTCAGTCCACCATCCGTTTCCGACAGCGACGATCAGATCTGGATCATGAAGCATCGCCTGCAATATCGGCCAGACGACGAGTTGCTCATAACAAATCAAGGGCGCAACCTGACGATCGCCTACCATCGCAATTGAGTCTCCCGACAGGTGTGCCCGCGCGCCGCCGCTTTTTCCGAACCACGATCGCCACGGTTGCCACATCGAGCCGGGGACCGGCATTCGCTCGCGATAGAGAACCTTGCCGCCGCCCGCCGAGACCCCCATGAGCACATTGTCATAAGTCTTTGCACCAAGCATTGCCGCGCCAGCGATCACTGTGATGTCAGTCCCTTGCAGAGCATGGATCCATAGCCGTTCAACCGTCGGCGTCCAGAAGCCCAGGGTGCTTTCAGGCAAGACGACGGTTTCGATGCGGGCTGGAGCTCGAGCTTTCACCGTTGCAGCCAAACCACGGTGGTGTTCAAAACTCGCATCGCGGCCGAGCGAGGCCCCCAGCTTAAGATCGACGGCCAACCAGGCTTCAGGTAGTTTCGGTTCGGTCCAGATTGCGGCGGACCAAAGCCAAAAGCCTGCAAGGGTAAAGGCGACAGCCGGCCACGCACGGGTTACGAGGCCCATGAGGCCGGCTGTGACCGCAATAAGCCCCCACCATCCCCATCCGGGGAACAAAACCCCGGCCGCCGTCACGGGATGCGCCCAACCTGTGATACCGAAGGGTGGAAGTGCCATGAGGACACTCGCCGATAAATAGCGGAATGGACGAGCGCCGGAACGCTTCGTCCAGAGCACCGCATGTACCGCAACAAAGCCTCCCGAGGCACATAGCCAAAGCAGCAAGCCGGGCCAGAGGTCGGACGCATAGAAGGCGGCGACCCCTTGCGGCAATCCGCGGGACGCTGAAAGATAATACCCGGCCGAGACGGCCATCGCCACGGACCTCGTCTGCGCCCGCGACCAGAGTACCGGGAACGCGAGCGCCACCGGAAGAAGAAGCACCTGGCCGCTCCAACCCATCCATCCAGCAATGACGGAAGCGATGAGCAGAAGTGCCGGCCGGCGACGGTCACGGAGCATAGGTCAATACCTCTTGCGCCAGGCCGAGAATTGCCTCCTCGGGAATAGGTCCGAAATACCGAGAGTCGTAGGAACCCGCGAAAGGTGAGTGCAGGAACACCGAACCTCCTGGCACACTCCCACCCGCGAACCGCGTCATCTTCCGACCTTGTCCATCAAACTGCGCCACGCCGGACGACGGAATGGTATGGCCATCAACGCTGACGTTGGCGTCCACTTCGACACGTTGTCCAGGAATAGCGATGACCGACTTGATGAGGGGCGCTGCGCCGCCCGGGCAAAGACCAGAGCGCAGGTACCCGCGCGCGCGTGCCTCACGCATAGTCGCGGTTTGCGGTGGACACACGAAGACAAGATCGCCGACCGTGACCGGGCGAGCGAGCTTGACCATACGCCAGAGACCAAGCGGTTCACTTGGCGTGAGATTGATCCGATAGCCGCCGAACCAGGCGACAGAAATTGTGCCGAGGAACACCAATGTTGTCAGGGCAACCCCGAGCAGGACCGCGTTATTTCTTCGCCTCATCAGCGCGGCTGCAATGAGGATAGCGGTCATTTCAGCGATATCCCCTGACTGTTGGTCTGGCGTAGCGTCTCGGTCTGTTTCAATGCTTCGACCGTTCGCCGATGGGCGCCGAGCTGCTGCACAGTGCGCATCGTGGCCCACGCCGCCTGAACCTCCAGTTTCTGACCGGATGTCATGCCAGCTGTGATGGCTCGAAAGGTCTCCCCGTTCGTGTCCTTGGCGGAGAGCGGCAGGAAGGTGCGCTCACCGAAACGTTCGGTAACCGCCCTGGCAAAGCCCTCCAGTTCCGCCTTAACTTGTCTGTCGGCGAGAGCGAGACCCAACGCTGCGGGGAGGTCATTGCGGTCGATGGCATCCCGCACCCGTTCCAGCGTTTGCCAGGCGCCCGCAGACAACGACGGGACGTCGATCGCGACCTTTCGGCGGGCCGCCACTTCGTCAGCCAGACAGCGTCGCTCCCGGTGTCCGCGCTGGCGTAGGTAGTCGCCGAGACTGTCAGCGAGTGCTGAGGCATTGCGTTCCGCCCGTTCTCGTTCCTGTTTGTCCGTGCGGCTTGCGAGGAGCCCGGTGTTGCCCTTGAGTTTGCCAAAGCTCTCTGGCTGGCTGCTGATCTTCGACAACGTCGAGTTCGCTGCGCTCTCGTCCTTCAAGAGCGCATCAACATTGACCACCTTGAAGGCGGCTTCCGGCTGTGCGTAGACAAGATGAAACCGGGTAGAAACGTCCTCCCATTGCTTCTTCAAGCCGGGGTCCGCTTCTAACCTGTCAGCGACCGCCTGCTCGACCGATTTCGGGAATGTCGCAATACCGGCAACCATTGCCCTCTTCTCCTTGAGGTTTTGCGAGTGCGGCGTTTCGGCGTCAAAGGCGACGCCGAGCCCGACAGCCACGAACCTGTGGGCCAGATCGGCCAATTTCTGTTTCTGCCGGATCGTCCGTTCGAGCTGGTCGCGGGCGATCGTGCGCGCGACATTGACGAGATGCAGGCCGCGCGCTTTGGCGAAGCGCAACGCTTGGCGATAGAACGGCGCCTTCTCGTAATCGAGCGTGGTTTCCTTCGCTTGTCTTCGCGACAGGATCCCAATGAGGCCGCCGGCCTTGGCGAATGATCGGGTACCGTAATAGAGGCTCAGATCCTCACGGTGCCGGGTCATCGCAACGTAGGTCAGATGCCGATCGAGCGAGAGCGAAGCGAGCACCTTCACCCGGTCCACGGTGGCGCCCTGGCTTTTATGGATCGTGGTGGCATAGCCGTGGTCGATATAGCTGCAGAAGCGTTGTTCGACTGTGACGCGGCGGCAACGCCCACCTTCGCCGACCTCCACGACGATACGATTTTGAGCAGCTTCGACGACCTTGCCGAGCATGCCGTTCTTCACGCCCAACGATCCTTCATTTTTGAGGAAGACGACCTGATCACCACGGGCGAAACGGCGGTTTCCGTCTTCGGTCCGAAAGACAAAGCCGTCGCCTAACAAGCCTCGCTCGACCAGCCTGGTGCGCGCCAATTCGTTCAGAATTTTCACGTCGCGCCGCAGATGGGCGAGGATCAGCGTGGTCTTGGCTGGATCGTAGTCTCGATCCCAGTCCCCAATCAGGTTCTCGACCGCTTGGGCCTTGAGCTCAAAGCCAAATATCCTGCCATTTGAGCGATAGATTTCGACCGCCTTTTCGACGCGGCCTCGAGCAAGATCGAGCGAAGCATCGCGCATCCACTGTTCGCGCTGCCGATAGATGGTCTGAAGTTCGGTATAGCCGATGCGATCGGCGATGGCCCGGAAGGCAGCGCCCGCTTCGATGGGCTGCAGCTGTTCCGGATCGCCAATTAGAACGAGCTTGGCGCCAGCCTTGGTCGCAGCCTCGACGAACAGCGCCATCTGGCGTGATGACACCATGCCGGCTTCGTCAAGAACAAAGATCGTCTTGTCGTCGAGCTGATCTCGAGCCTCGTTCCAGCCCAGTTCCCAGGCCGAAAGCGTACGTGAGTTTATACCCGCATCCTTCTGCAGCCCTTCGGCAGCCTTGCCAGCAAGCGCACCGCCTGCGACACGATAGCCCGCTGCTTCCCAGGCTTCGCGCGCCGCCTTCATCATCGTCGTTTTGCCGGCCCCGGCAAGTCCGATGACTGCGGCAATCCGCTCAGGTCCCGCCACATGCTCAATTGCCGTTTGCTGTTCCTTCGACAGACGCGAATGCCGTGCGAACGTTGCCTGAAGCACGGCTTTCTTGATCCCGTGCGATGACCGGCGCGAGAGCCAAACCGCACGGCTTGCCATTTCCGCTTCCAGCCGGATCAGCTCGCGCGTCGTGAACTTCGCAGGCATCAGTGCGCCGGTCGCAAACGCGAGGCGTTCGCGGTCAAGGCGAAGCGCCTGCGGGCTTTGCAGAATGCGAGCCATCAGGCTGTGGAAGATACCGGGGTCATCGACGTAGCGATGCAGGATCTTCGCCACATCGCGTTCTTCGAAGACGCTCTTCTCACGCGTGATCAGGTCGAGCACGATCTCCGGCCGCCGTTGAATGCACCGGGCGTTTTCGCTACGCCGTTGCTCCTGCAATTCCAGTCGCTCCAGCGAAACCACCTCTTCGCCCGGCGTTGGTTTCCGCTCGATGGCCTTGGTTCCGACCCCGAGATGGATGGTCGGCGAAAGACCGATGCCCTGCTTTTCAAAGGAGCGACCATCAATGCGCATGTCGAGACCTGCAAGCGCCAGATGACGGTTCTGACAAGCAAACCAGCCATCGCGAAACGCATTGAAATCGTCGAGACTTCCGGCCCAGAGTTCATAGACGATCTTGCCGGCATCGTTGCGGATCGGCTTGCCGTCCGGCCCCCGCACCGCAATCTTCTTGGCGCCGAAGCCATCCTCAGTGAGCGGCCTCAGCGTCGTCATCATATGGACATGCGGGTTGCCCGGCGCATCATGGTAGACCCAGTCGGCGACCATGCCCTTGGAGGTAACGTACCGCTCGACAAAATCGCGGACGAGCGCGATGTTTTGCTCAGGTGTCAGTTCGAGCGGCAGCGCGATCGTGACGTCCTTGGCGAGTTGGGCATCGTCCCGCTTCTCGAAGCTCTCAACCTTGTTCCAGAAGGCTTCCGCGGCACCCGATATCGACCTGTCAGCTATCATCGATCGCAGCCATCGGGGGGAATCTGCCGGAATGGCAAACTCCTCGTGCAACAAACCCTGCTTGGCACGATAGTCGATCGTTCTTGCTTCTCGCTCGTAGTCCATCTTGGCGCAGTGCCGATAGGCCGCCGACAGCACCGCGCTGCGGCCGGAACCGCGGGTAACGACGCTGACGGAGAAGTGGGGAACGGCCATGGCAGAGATCTTTCCCGATTGCGAACGAACGAACGCTTCGTCAGGAGCGGTGGCCCCGCCAGGGGGAGAAGCAAAAGCGTCGCAGTTGCGACGTATAATTGCGCACTTGATGCCGCTCCTTCGGAACGGCCGTGATCATTCACAAAAGCATCGCGTTTGGCGATTGTAGGATTCACCGTAGTGCGTTCCGCCCTTCGGTCCGCGAAACTGGCTTCGAAAGACAAGCTTTCTGAAGCCAGGAGACGGATGGAATGAAGAAACATTCTTCAAGAATTCGCGACGAAATCGCCAAACTGCAGGAACAGCTCAAACAAGCCGAGACCCGTGAAGCCGAGCGTATCGGTCGGATTGCGCTCAAGGCAGGCCTTAGTGAAATCGAGATCGACGAAACCGAGCTTCACGCAGCCTTCGAGGAACTGGCGACGCGGTTTCGGGGAGGCCAAGGGATCGTCACATCGAGCGGAGGGAAGAGGGGTACTGGCGCCGCACCGGGTTCGACCGCGACGTTCGCCCCTGGCGCGACACAGGGCAGCAGTGGAGAAGCTTAAGCGGATGGCAAGAACAATGACATCTGATGCCCGCAAAAAGGACACGCGAGAAAAGATCGAACTCGGTGGCCTGATCGTAAAGGCGGGCCTTCGATATGAAAAGCGCGCGCTTCTGCTTGGAGCGCTGGTCGAACTCAGACGGCGGCTGAAGTCCGACGATGGCGAACGCGCACGACTGATCGCCATCGGTGCGGAGGCCTTCAACAGTGACAATGAATAGGCTCGCGCTCGTGGTCATTCCCGTCGCGTTCATGATGTTGACGGTGATCGGCATGGACGGGGTCGAGCATTGGCTTTCGCTATTCGGCAAAACGGATGCGACAAGGAAAGCACTCGGCAGTGTCGGTATCGCCGCGCCCTATGTCACCGCCGCGGCGATCGGAATAGTCTTCCTGTTCGCAAGCGCGGGCGCAGCGAGCATCAAGTTCGCGGGTTGGGCCGTTCTCGCCGGATCTGCAGCAACGCTTTTGACAGCGGCATTGCGAGAGGCAGCGCGTCTTTCAGCGATTTCCGGAGAAGTGCCGGCCGGCATGTCCATTGCCTCGTATCTGGACCCAGCAACAATGGTCGGAGCAGGGACCGCACTGATGGCTGGATGTTTCGCGCTCCGCGTTGCGCTGATCGGCAACGCAGCCTTCAAACGCGCCGAGCCGAAACGGGTAAAAGGACAGCGGGCTCTTCACGGAGAGGCCGACTGGATGAAGCTAAGGGAAGCAGCGAAGCTCTTTCCCGAAACAGGCGGAATTGTCATTGGCGAGTGCTACCGCGTCGACAAGGACAGTACGGCGGGGCAGTCGTTTCGGGCGAATGCTCCGCAGACCTGGGGCGCCGGTGGCAAGCCGCCGTTGCTCTGCTTTGACGCTTCATTCGGGTCGTCGCACGGTATCGTCTTTGCCGGATCCGGCGGCTTCAAAACGACCTCGGTGACAATTCCAACCGCACTCAAATGGGGTGGGGCTCTTGTCGTCCTCGACCCTTCAAACGAAGTAGCGCCGATGGTTTGCCGGCATCGCGAAGGGGCGGCACGGTTGATCCGCATCCTCGACCCGAAGCAACCGGAAACGGGGTTCAATGCGCTCGACTGGATCGGTCGCTTCGGTGGAACCAAGGAGGAGGATATTGCATCGGTCGCCTCATGGATCATCAGCGACAGCGGCGGTCCACGTGGTGTGCGTGACGAGTTCTTCCGCGCATCGGCTCTGCAATTGTTGACTGCTTTGATCGCCGACGTCTGCCTGTCCGGTCATACCGACCGGGAGTACCAGACCTTGCGACAGGTTCGAGCTAACCTGGCGGAGCCGGAGCCGAAACTGCGCGAGCGACTGCAGTCGATCTACGACAGCTCGAATTCCGACTTCGTGAAGGAAAATGTCGCCGCCTTCGTCAATATGACGCCAGAAACTTTCTCCGGCGTCTACGCCAATGCGGTCAAGGAAACGCATTGGCTGTCCTATCCAAACTATGCGGCTCTGGTGTCCGGTTCGACCTTCAGGACCGATGCGCTTGCCACCGGCAACACCGACGTGTTCATCAACATCGACCTGAAGACATTGGAGACGCATTCTGGTCTTGCGCGTGTGATCATCGGCGCGTTCCTCAACGCGATCTACAATCGCGATGGCGCGGTGAAGGGAAAGGTTCTCTTCCTTCTCGATGAAGTCTCGCGCCTCGGTTACATGCGGATCCTGGAAAGCGCGCGTGATGTCGGCCGCAAGTATGGCATCACGCTGACGATGATCTACCAGTCGATCGGGCAGATGCGCGAAACCTACGGTGGCCGCGATGCCACGAGCAAATGGTTCGAAAGCGCGAGCTGGATATCTTTCGCCGCTATCAACGATCCCGAAACAGCAGATTACATATCCAAACGCTGTGGCATGACTACAGTCGAGATCGACCAGGTCAGCCGGAGTTTTCAAGCGAAGGGAACGTCTCGAACCCGATCAAAGCAGCTTGCCGCCCGCGCGCTGATCCAGCCACACGAAGTTCTTCGCATGCGCGCCGATGAGCAGATCGTCTTTACCGCCGGCAACCCGCCGCTTCGCTGTGGACGAGCGATCTGGTTCAGGCGAAACGACATGAAGGTTTGCGTCGATGCGAACAGGTTCCACGCGCAAGGCGTCTGAGCTGCCGGATCGAGCCGGCGCGAGAAGCAACGAGCAAGGCTGATCCTCGAGAAAATGAAGAGTATCGGAGAAATCAGCATAGCGACGCCCGAGGGGCGGGATTTCGGGAATTCTCGTCGTGCGATGGGCGGGAAAAGGGCAGCCGCAGGAGCCTCAACCGAGTTACGCGAGGGGAGGCGGGACCGACTGCACCCGCGCCTCGCACACAATTTGGTCGCACCTCCGCACTGCGAGGCCGAAAGCTGAAGTCTTCCATACATCACCGATATGAATCAGTTCACGCCAATCGATTCAAAAGTCTCGTTGGACGCAGTCGCCGGCATCGAAGATTCTGGCTTCATGATCTGTCAACCCTATCGACTCTACGTCGAACGCTCCGATCTATCGAGAAACATGGCACGCTATTATGCCATGTCGATTGAACCGAACCTCTTCGGCGAAATTTGTCTGTTGCGGAAGTGGGGCCGCATTGGAAAGAACGGACAGATGAAGGTCCATCATTTTGGTCGGGAAGAGGAGGCGGTCCAGCTATTCCTCGAACTCCTCCGACTGAAACGACGGCGCGGCTATAGACCGCGAACTTGCTGGCCGAATTGATGGGCGGGACGGATTGCGATGGCGAGTCCTGCGGCTTCAAGTGGACGAAACATGCAAGAGCCTCCGTCAAAACAGAGGCTCTGCGCTGATACAACCGTCTTGCTCTGCCAGCATGACCTCACGCTCGGCCCTTGCGAGTTCAAGTTCGGTCTCGATCTGCCGACGCTCGCCAACACCAACGGCGTTCCGCAGTTCGACAAGTAGCTCTTCGATGTGTTGTTCGATCGTCATCGTCGTCATCTCCTGATGTTTGAGAAAGATGACGTCAGCGGTCGTGGGGAGAGGGCCGGGTCAAGGAGCGCCAGGCGCCCGCAACGCGGCGAGTGGGGGAGCCGAAATGCGTGAGCATTTTGGGGGTACCACCCGTCCTTGAGGCAGCCCTTACACCACGTCACGATGCCATGATCTGAGCAATTCCTAACCTCTCGTGTGGCAGCAAAAAACCGGAAACCGGCTCGACGCCTGGTTCCGGTTTGAGTAACGCGGCCTGGCCCGCCTCGGGAACAGGTTAAGCGGGGCTTGGGTCAAATCCGCTCAGCGGCTGCCATCTTCGCGGTAGCACAACAATGCTGTGAAGCTGAAGGCGCGGCCCCGCCTGATCGGCGGGGCCGTCGTTCTTCAATCCCGGTTCGGGCGGGACCAGATGAGCTGGTAGCCGTCCTCGCCATCGACTTCCGTCAGCGTCGCGTAGATCGGAGCGGGGAAGCTCGGGTCGTCGAGTTTGACCGAAAGGTAGTCGCGGTCCTGTTCGGAGCGCTTCTGCCAGGCCGCGCCGAGTTCAACGGCGCCCGCAAAGATGCGGAACTGCGGCCCCTTGTCCGAGGGATTTTCGATGCGGGCGATGTGGGCCTTGACGTTGAGGGCGAGGGTGCGGATCGAGCCGGTGAAGCCGTTTTCGTTTGCGGTGAAGGTGCCGATGGTAGCCATTATGCTATTCCTTTTTGCTGTTCGGGCCGCTCCATTGCGGCCTCGATGGCAGTCGCAAAGACCGGGGACAATCGGTCCGCACCCGAAAGGGCCGGAACACAAGTGGAGGGCGGAACGCAGAAACTTTCTTGTCTCGCGAGGAATGGCGGTGATCCGGGGTCCCCACTCGACGTTGTCGGAGTGGGGTGGTCTCCGCCAGGGGATGAAAGTTTCGCAGGGACGTTGCGGGAACAAGAGCGAGGCGAAGCCGTTCTCCGGTCAGACAGCCCCATCGAGCCCGCGAATGGTGCCCCGGCGGTCAATGAAAAAGGGATAGGACGGCGGCGATCGACATCAGATCCGGGCCGATAGCTGCACCGCGTCGAGCCTGACTGCCGCGGACAACAGTCAAGACACGCTTCTCGCATGATCCTCGGGCAAGGCCAACTTGCGAGACCATCTTGTAGCGATAGAGTTACGTCGCGATTCGTCGCCTGGAGGAAAAATGCGTCAGCAGACAAAGCCGTTCATCGTTGAAATCAAGCAGTCCCGGAAGCTGAAAACCGGCAATCAGAAACCCTCGATCTGGGGGAAGCTGGATCTGAGCGTGGCCGATGATCCGGCAATCGACGTGACGCCGTCGACGGAGCCGACCCCCGCCGAGATTGGCGAGCGAGTTTAACTTCGTCATCCGACAGCTTTGCCATCTGGCTACCCTTTGCGTTCCGTCTCCTCCGGCTGCAGCCCGTGGAGATAAGGGATCGCGCGCTGCGCATGTGCCGCCGCCTGAAAAATTGCCCGCTTGTCGTCGGCAAGTACCGTCAGCCAGGATTGAAGATAGGACGCATGGTCCGGCCGCGGATCAAGTTCGGGCACGATGCCAAGGTCGGCGCAAAGGAAACAACTGCCAAGCTCTGCAACATATCCTGACAGTCAAGCCTGGCGATGGCCATCGCCGTAACTGAGTATCAGGCCTCTGCGATTTTATGTTCCTCGCGGGCTGCTTCCCAGACTTCTCGCGCCGCATCGGCGTTCATGGCAGCAATGGCGAGCCCGACGATCAGGTCAGGCCATGCGGACAGGGTGTATACCGTTAGGAGACCGGCCGCGATGATCGCGATATTCGCCAGCGCGTCATTGCGTGCGGAGAGGAATGCAGCCTTCGTGAGGCTACCGATGTGCCGGCGGAAACGCGTCAGCATGATCGCGCAAGTAAGATTGACCGCAAGCGCGCCAAGGCCGGTCAATGATAAAGCGAGCGCCTCGGGCGGACTGGGCGTCATGAACTTTTCCCACGCTGTCCAGAGTGTTGCCAAGCCCGGAATGAGCAGAATGCCGGCAAGCAGCATTCCGACCTTGGCGCGGCGACGGGCAGACCACCCGAGAGCGACAAGGATGAGGAAGTTGACGGAGGCGTCCTCGAGGAAGTCCACGCTGTCGGCGAACAGCGAGACAGAGCCGATGGCGCGCGCGACGGCGAACTCGATGCCGAAGTAGGCGAGATTGAGAAGGACGACTAGACGGACCACCCGCCGCAAATCTCGATCATGTGTAGACGTATCCATCCCTTCCGGCTCCAATTAGCGATTCTCATCGTGTGCGTCGAAGACCTGCCGGGCATAGGCGTCGAGCAATGCCTCACAGGCCCGCAGCCGTTCTTCAGCCTCGGCCCCAAGGGTCGCGCCATAGAAGTCGAGCTTGCGAATCTTCTCGAACCAGCCCTGGAGCTTCTTCAGATCGACGTCATTCTCCTCAAGCTCGGCGTAGGTGAAGTGGTCTGCTGACCGCTCCTTGGCGATCTCCGCCTCGAAGTCCCCGCACTTGTCGATGAACTCCCGATAGGCCTCGTCCCGGTCAGATTTGAATCGGGCAATAACCTTCTCTTCCTGGAATCGGTCGAGCGCCACCGTTTCCAGAATCACGGATTCCCCTGCCATCTCGTGGACACCGTTCTCAATCATCTTCAGTCCGCGGACGTGATCGTCGGTCTTGGGGAGCAGGCAGACCCCGTTCTGTAGATACACCGCACCCATTCCCTTTAATCGGCGCCATAATGCGACCCGCTTCGCGGCAGGTTCGGGCGGGACTTTGTATGTCAAAAGCAGCCAGGATGAAGTAGCCATGGCTGCATCATAAAGTTACGGCTGTTACAAATCAATCGTTCGAGCGCTGAAGTGCCGCTAGGCCCGGAGGCGATATAGTGCTCAACTCGGCGGCTGCTGCGCGTGCATCCAGTCGGCGGCAGCCTGCGCTTTGCCCGCGGCGGTGAAGATCGCCCGCGCGTCGTCCTTCAGCACTTTGAGCCAGGAGGCCACATAAGCTGCGTGGTCAGGTCGCGGATCATGCGCCAGACCCAGATCGGCCAGGATATAGGCTGCAGCAAGTTCGGCGGTCAGTTCTTCGACTGCCAAGGCCTGGCGAGTGAAGCGTTTGGTGAAGTCACGATCGAGCCGATGCTTGGCGCCCGTGGCATGCGCAGCCTCATGGACATAGGTCCCGACGTGAGCGACAGCGTCGCGGAAGACGTTGAAGTCCGGCATAAAGATGTGGTCGAGATCGATGCGGTAGTACGCAGCGTCGGCGCCAAAGGTAACGGGGATGCCGAGCGCACTGATGAAGGCCTCCGCATGCGGGATTCGTTCAGAGTCAGCCAGCATCGGAGCGGCGGGAGGCGCGAAGCCCTCGACCTGAGAGCTGTTGAAGACCGAGAAGGCCCGCGCAAAGAGGCATCGCTGGGGGTGCTCGTCGGCGGCGGCGACATCATCGTCACTGCGTGCGGCAAACTCCTTCCAAAGCACGACGGTCGTGGCGCGTTCGCCCTTGCGGACCTGGGCGTCGAGCGCCTGCCATTGCCTGTATGTGCCCCAGATGCCGCTTCCGAAGCCGTGAGCCTGGGCGGCGATCCAGAGGGCGAGCGTATTGATGCCGCGGTAGGCCTTTCCGGAAGAGATGTTGGTTGGACGGGCAACCGAGCCTCCATCGTGGTGCCAGGGCATCCGCCATTCGCCGGCGCCGGCCTCGATGGCGGCAATGATCTCCAAGGTGATGCGGGTATAAACGTCGGTGCGGTTTTGCGTGTCCATGGTCGGAACTCCTGTCCCGCCGGGGCCAATCCCCGGCGGCGGAGCAGCCACCTGCGATGGCCCAAGGGCCGACCGCGCACTCGAAGAGCCGCAGCGTGAGCGAAGGACGGCGATCAGCCGTTGCGCGGGCGGACCTGACATCGCGCGCTCCGCCGAACGCCGGGGTTGGTCCGACGGGACACCCGATCAGTGGCCGCAGACAAAGCCGCTACGCCGCCTCAGTCCGACGATCTAAGCCACCAAGAACCGCCTCGATCCGCTGGAGATCCTGCTTCACGATGGTCCGTTGCAGAGGCGACAGACGCTTCTCCCTCAGCGAAATCTTGGCGTCCTCCGCAGAGCGCGACCATGCTGGCCGATGGCGTGCGGTGATGCAGGCATTGGAGCGGGTTGGCTGGCGAAGGGCGGTCAGTGGCATCTTGCCGTCGTTCTTCGTCGCCTGTTTGAGGCAAATCGCGGTGCCCGGATCGAAGAAGCAATCGGCAAGCACGCCGACATGCAGCGTTCGTGCGAGGCTGGCGAGCATGGTTCGCAGTCGAACCCGGTCAGCAATCATGGCCGGAAGCGGGGCGAGTTCGGCTGCCGCGGTATCGAGCGCATTAGATATCCGTGGTGCCGCTGGTCCAGAGAGGGGCGATCCGGTCTGGCGCTCATCGAAGTAAGTCAGCAAATCGTCGAGCTGCCCCAAGGCGCGTTGGTTCTCGACTTCAGCGCGGAATGCGCTAGCACCTGCATAACCCTCGAAGCTAGCGACGGATGCATGCTTGTACTGGAGCATCCCGGCAATGGTGCCAAACGGGCGGCTGGCGATATCGAGCCACATATCCAGAGCGGCGGCAGGATCTCGAACATGTAGTTGTGCTCGTTTTCGGTGATTGCGAACCATTCGCCGGCATACATCGCGACAGCGTCATCCTTCCACCGTTGCGGCCTCCGGGAATGCCGATCGAACAAGCTGAACATCTGCTGGCGCGTAGCCGTTCCCTGAAAGACCTTTCGGATCTGGCTTTGAATTGTCATCTGCGGCTCCTTCGGCGTTAGGCTGGACCGAAGTGCTGCGGATCCTCACGGCCTCACTCTTCACTTTGGTCCTTCATGACACCTCGCCCGTCGCCGGCATCCCGGCTGCCCGCGTCAAGGGCCGGCGCAGCCGGGCGAAGCCTCCCTTGATGCGGTCGGCGGGCATGCGGCACGTCTGCCTAGTTCGCTGTTTTCTTCATTCTTTCCTTCTGCTGCTTGAGAACCTCGTTCCAATCGTCGGCTAAGGGGCGAAGTCGATGCCATGTGCAGCCGATTTCGTCAGCCAGTGCGCGGAGCCGGTCGGCGTAGGCGTCGCCTTGTGCATTGGCGTCCGTCGCCGCGACGAGCTGTACGTCCGGGTGTGCTGCCAGCAGGCGCAAGGCGGCCCTCGTCGCCGGCGCCCAGCCACCGCCAGTGCTAAGATAGAACGTGCCCACCCGCATCCCTTCGATGGCCGCCAGGCTCATGGCGTCGATCGCCGCCTCGGTCACACAAAGGCGAGTGGCCCTTTTGCACCCAAGCCGGAACAGGTTCTTGCTGCCGCCGGTCGCAAATCCACGCCATTCCGGTCCGCGGGCTTCCCATCCGCAAACTGCGCCCATCTCGTCGGTATGTGCCGCCCACACGCTCCCCGACGGCCCTTCGCGCAGTAAACCTTGAGCGATCGCGGTGCGGATAACGGAGACAGTAAGGCACCGCTGCCAACGGAGATAACGCCATGTTGCCGAGCCCGGCCATGGCGATCTCCGGCGGGCCCAAGTTTCGGCGATGGCAGTGAGATCCGGAAGCTCGCGATCTTCGTGCTTCCACATGGTAGCTGACGGCTCCGCGCCGATAAGTGCTGCGACCCGAGCGCATGCTTCGAGGAAGGCGCAGTGCTCCAGGTGGACTACGAGACCGAAAACGTCGCCTTTCCCATCCCCAAGAGGATCGAACCATCCTTGCCCGGCATGGGTCACGATGATGATTTCGCTGCCACGGCGATACTTCATGGCACGCCTTGTGCTCTCTTTAGGGTCGAGAGCGAAACCAGAGGTTTCCAGCGCCACCTCACAGCGCACCATTTCCCGCAGTCGTTCAATCTCACTTCTGTTCATTTTTTCATCCGGTCGCGTCGCGACCGTCCTCTCATCTCGTTTCTTCCCGTGATTATCGCAGGCCAATTTCAAACGGCCGCGAAGAGCAAAGGCCGCAAGGGCGCGCTCCGCAATTGTAGGAATCTACAATTGGAGGCGTCAGGCGCGGCGAAGCCTCCCTTGCGGCCGCCAGCTCGCAAGCGGCAGCCGGAACGGCTGCAGGAATGAAGAAAGGGCGGCTCAATGAGCCGCCCAGGGATGAAATTCATCGATGACCTCGAGGTCGTCGCTTGCGTCGATCTCGTCAGAGGGAAGGACGCCATATTCACCGTCGACTTCAAAGACGGTGACGGGACCATCAGGTAGCAGGAGAGCTGGAAGGCGTGGGACTGTGCGAGAGAAAGATCGTGCGACATTTGAAGAGGCCCATCTGGGAGCGGGCCAATTCCCGCTCGACGGCTCCTCAAGGGCCCGGGAATGGGCGCGATCACCGCGATGGCGATAGCTGAGAGCGGCCGCAGTTAAGCTAGCGGACCCTTCACGGGTTGATTGTGGAAGATCCGGAACCGGGCCAGGACGCCATCTAAGAGAGCGGAATTGTTTGCTCCAAGGCGTGCCGCCTCCGAATCGAGAGCCCATGTCCAAAGTACCCCCCGCGATCGCATAAGCGCGCGATGCGCGACCGCCGGCGCCTTCGGCCTCGGCGGTGCACTCAGACCCCATCGTTTTGGCGGAATTGCCGTTCGGTTATAATTGCGTTTTCCTGCGCCATTTATGACCGTTCGGTTATAGTTTGTCATGGTGTGACAAAGCGCATACTGAGGGGGCATCCACTGTGGCCTCCGACGCCAACGACGCGCCTCACTCTGATCGCCGTCAAACGCGTTCGAATGAAGCCGGCCTATCGACGCACTCAACCCTTCGCCGCCAACCGACAAATCCCCATGGCCACTTCCAGCGACTTTTCGAACGCCGGGATCGGCAGGAACTCGTAGCGCGAATGGAAATTGCAGGCGCCGGTAAAGAAGTTCGGCGTCGGGATGCCGCGCGCCGAAAGTACGGCACCATCG
>NZ_JBFRGB010000024.1:0-92342 GCF_052115125.1 Ensifer sp. 2TAB8
CCGAAGGAGGTCGGCGACGACATCGTGCCTTACCTCGTCAACATGACCAAGCGCGGGGCCGAYCAGATCGGYGGCGCCGACTACACCTTCGACTGCACCGGCAACACCAAGGTGATGCGCCAGGCGCTCGAAGCCTCGCATCGCGGCTGGGGCAAGTCGGTGGTCATCGGCGTTGCCGGCGCCGGCCAGGAGATCTCCACCCGGCCGTTCCAGCTGGTCACCGGCCGCAGCTGGATGGGCACCGCCTTYGGCGGCGCRCGCGGSCGCACCGACGTGCCGAAGATCGTCGACTGGTACATGGAGGGCAAGATCGAGATCGATCCGATGATCACCCACACGATGCCGCTCGAAGACATCAACAAGGGCTTCGARCTGATGCATTCCGGCGAAAGCATCCGCTCGGTGGTGCTTTATTAGGCAGCTACCCGGGCCCGTGGCAGCCGCGCGTTGGCCAGATTCAAACAAAGACCAGCCTGGCCGTCGCCGAGCTGGTCTTTTTGTCGGATCGGATCTTGGAAGCCTTCCTATCGCTCGATGATGAGATCGCTGAGCGGCTTGGAACAGCACGGCAGGAACAGGCCGGCGTCCACTTCCCTTTGCCGGATGCCGCCATTGTGCATCATGTCGACCGTGCCGGAGACCAGCTTGGACTTGCAGGTTCCGCAAACGCCGTTGGCGCAGGACGACGGGATCTTGATCCCCGCCTTCTTGGCGCAGGAAAGGACCGTCTGCCCGCCAGAAACGTCAATGGTTCGAGCCTGCTTCGAAAACGCCACCTGGAAAACGCGGGCGCTTGCATCTGGCGTCGGTTGGATAGAAGGCTCTTCGAGAGCTGCCGCATCGAAGCTTTCCTCGAGGTAGTTCTCCGGCGGAACGCCGGCTGCCTCTGCGATCTTTCTTGCTGCTGCCATGAACGGAGCAGGTCCGCAGCACATCACGACACGCTCGGAGAGGTCCGGAACCGCCAGCTTCACGTAGTCGGCGGAGATGCGGCCGGCGAGACCTGGCCATGACGGCTCGTTCGTGACTTCTTCCGGCAGAAAGTGAAGTCTCAAACCCGCAAGCTTGTTTGCCAGGCAGACGAGTTCCTCGCGGAAAATCAGATCCTTGGGCGTGCGTGCGGCGTGCATGAAAACTGCATCGATAGGTTCGTATGTGTCGGCGAGCGCCCTGACCATTGACATCACAGGCGTAATGCCCGAACCCCCGGACAGGAACAGAAATTTCCTGGCGGCTCCTTTGGGGCGGATGAAATGGCCAAGCGGCCCATTCGCCTTGACGGTGCTGTTGACGGCCAGATTGTCATGCAGCCAGTTGGATACTCTTCCGCCAGCGACCCGCTTCACCGTGACGGAGAAGGCATTGCGGCGGTAGGGCGAGGACGAGATGCTGTAGCAGCGGCTTTCGCTTTCACCCCCAAGTTCGAGATCGAACAGGAAATACTGTCCAGGCTCGAAATTGAACTCCTTGCCGTCGGGGGAGGCGAAGGTGAAGGTCTTGACGTCGTGGGTTTCCTGCCGAACGTCGATGCACACGAGTGTGTCATCGGTCTCCGGATTCCAAACGAGGGGCAGCTTCAAGGCAATCGACATGGTCTCCGGGCTCCTAATATCCATGGGCGCGCATCCGCTCGATGTACCAGTTGGCGAATTTGTCGAGGTTCGTTTCGGAAAAGCGAGAGTAGGGGCCTGGCTCATAGGCGGGATCCAATGTGCCGGCATGGGAGCGTGCCACCAGTTCGGCATCCTGCTCGGTCGTTGCAATCCAGACGTTCGTCAGTTTCTCCAGGTCGTAGTCGACGCCTTCGACCGCATCCTTGTGGACGAGCCACTTCGTTCTCACGAGCGTCTTGCCCGCTGACAACGGAATGACGATCGCGACAACCGCGTGGTCACCCATGAAATGGTTCCAGCTGTTGTGACCCCACAGATGCATGTCGCCGAGATCCTTGCGGGTCATCGTGCCCAGGAGCTTGGCGGATGCGGCAGTAGCGTCTGCTGTCTGGGACTCGCCGGCGCCTGAAATGATCAGCCGTTGCGTCCGGAAGTTCGTCGCGCAGTCGACGAGTTGCTCGACGGCTGCCGAGGGGTAGCCATCCGCCTCCCAGCGCCTGGTGCGTTCCTCGTAGAGAGCCTGGTGCTGCCTTGCCGTCTCCTGATCTTCGGGGCTGAGACTTTCAGGATCGAAGCCGAAGTCGAGATCGACGAAGGAAACACAGAGTTCGGGGTGATTGGCCGAGCAATGGTAGCACTCGCGATTGTTTTCCATCGTGAGCTTCCAGTTGCCTTGCTCGATGACATCCGACTGGAACGCTACCTTTGCGTTACTGATATCGTAGGGCGCGAGCCGTTCTGCCATCACCTGTTCGAGGCGATCGATATCCTGCGGAGGATTGTCGGAAAGACAGACGTAAATCAGACCGCCGATGGACTTGAAGGCGATGGGCTTGAGGTTCTTGCAGCTTTTGTCGAAATCGGTGCCCATGTGGGGTGCGTAGCTAAGTTCACCCGAGAGCTCGTATGTCCATTGATGATAGGGGCAGACCAGCTTCGAAACGATGGTCGGACCCGCATCGAGCAGCCTGGAGCCACGATGGCGACAGACATTATGGACGACGCGAATTTCCCCATCATCATCGCGCAGCAGGATCAGGCTGCTGTTGCCGACATCGACAACGACAGCGTCACCTGCTTCCGGGACGTCGCATTCAAGTCCGACGCAGATCCAGTGCTTGCGGAAAAATACGTCCAGATCCGCCTCGAACACGTCCTCTCGCGTATAGAGGCCGGCTGGCAGCGAGTGACCGTCGATCCGGTCATCGAGCAGGGATGAAACGGACGCTGGGAGCTTCTGTAACATAATTTCTCCTCATCTAAATCTGGAGAATCTATGTGCGCAAAAAACCATGCTCTCAACGGCATTAATATTCAGCGTTGACATAACGATATGTAATGCGTGAACGTCCTGTTTTCAGGTGCGCAGTGATCGTTTGTCATGCCGCGCGGGAGATGAAACAGAAGGCGACTTCGCATGGTCAGTTTGCGTCGAAAGCTTCCTCCTTTGACCGCTTTGACGACGTTTGAGGCTGTCGCTCGCCTGTCGAGCTTTACCCGCGCGGCGAGCGAACTCGGCGTCACGCAGGCTGCTGTCAGCCGCCAGATTCATCTTCTCGAGGAAACGGTCGGCAGCCCCTTGTTTCGGCGCTTGCACCGCAGGGTCGAATTGACGGAGAAGGGTAAGGCGCTTTCATCGGCAAGCACGCAGGCGCTCAATCTGATTGCCGATACGCTTGCGGATATCACCGCGCAGGACAGCAGCAACGAACTCGCGATCAGCGCGACGATCTCGTTTTCGCATTTTTGGCTGCTGCCGCGCATCGCCTCTTTTTCGCGTGCCCATCCCGAGATCAAGCTACGCATTATCACCCAGGACAAACTTGCCAGTCTCGACAATGATGAGGTGGACATTGCCATCAGATATGGCAATGGAGCCTGGCCCGACGGACAGGCGGAGCTTCTGTTTCACGACGAGATCTTCCCGATCTGCAGCATCGACTATGCGCAAGAGCATGGCCCGATCGCTTCGATCGAGGAACTTGTCCGCCATCCGCTGATCACCAACGACACGGATGATCCCACCTGGACCGGATGGCGCGATTGGCTTGCCGAATTCTCGGTCAAACTTCCCCCGAAGCCTTCGGGCATGCGCTGCAGTTTTTACACCGAAGCCATCTATGCGACGCTCAATGGGCAGGGAATTACGCTCGGTTGGAAGCGCCTGGTCGAAAACCTGTTGAACCAGAACAGCCTGGTTCGTGTGACCGAAGCATCGGTTGCCACCAGGAACGCATATTTCGTCGTCCTTCCGCATCGCCGACAAGGCAACGCCGCGGCAAGCACCTTCGTTCGATGGCTGAAAGACAGTTCAACGGAGGCGATTTGATCAGTGCTGCATTCGCATATGCTTCGCCTGCCAATGCCGTCTCCTGCTCCCATTGGTCCGCAATTTTCCTAGAGGGAGATAACGCTCTCTCATCAACGACTTACGCTCGTCTCCGCCGCAGCACTTGCGCGCTGCAAGAGAGGGTCGCTTCGACGTGGACGTCAGTCGCTCCGACGCCGGGCCTTCGCGCTCTGCGCGGCAAGCCGTCGGCCAATCCAGGAAAGGTATGAGCAGGAGATGAGGAACCAGACGCCAACGAAGACATAGGCCTCCAGCGCCTGATTGCCCCAGGCGACATCGCTGAAGGCCATGCGCGCGGTGGCGCTGAGATCGTGCAGGCCGAGGATCACGACAAGGGACGTATCCTTGTAGGCGCCGATGGTGCTGTTGACCAATGCGGGCATGGCCCGCTCGGTCGCCTGTGGCAGGAGCACGAGACGGGCGGTCTGCCAGAAGCCGAGGCCAAGCGAAGAGGCAGCCTCATGCTGGCCGGCCGGCAGCGCCATGAGGCCGCTTCGCACATCCTCGGCGAAATAGGCAGCATGGAAGAAGACGAGGGCGATCAGGACCGCCACGATCGGATCGATGGCCATGCCCTTGGGGAGCGTCAAGGGCAGTACGAAGACACCGACGAACAGCAGCGTCACCATCGGCACTCCACGCATGATCTCGACATAGGCGCCTGCGGCGCGGTGCAGCAGCCGATGGCGCGTCTGGTAACGGGCGAGTGCGAGCAGCACCCCGACCGGCAGGGCGAGGGCCAGCGCGATGGTGGAAAGGATGAGGAGGATCGGCAGGCCATTCCACTTGGTGGCATCGACCGGAACGAGTCCGAGGATGCCCCCGCCCATCAGCGTGAAGGACGCGGCCATGCCCGCCAGCCAGAACCCGGCGAAGAGCCTCATGTCCAGCCAGCGCCCGCTGACAGCCATCTGACCGGTGGCGATGGAAAGGCCGAGTAGCAGCAGCGAGGCGAGCATCGGTCGCCACTGCTCGTCGAACGGATAGGTGCCGAACAGGATGAAACGGGACTTCTCCGCCCAGAAGGGCCAGCAGGCGCCTGCCGCCTCGGCACATCCGGCCGGATCGGCAAGTGGTGGCACGGCTGAGAGGACGAGCCAGTCGACAATGGCCCACAGGATGACCAGCACGAGGCAGCCGCCAGCGAGCGACAGGAGGCTTGCGCCCGGTCGGGAAAGCTGCCTCAGCAGCCAGGCGGAAAGCCGGCCGAAGCCGATCGATTGTGTCATGCCGCTCATCGTCCGCCCCTCCCTTCCCGGGCGCGGGTGCGGGCGTTCCAATGGTTCAGTACGCCGGTGAGCGCAAGGCAGAGCAACAGGTATATCGACATGGTGATCAGCATGGTTTCCAATGGCCGGAAGGTTTGGTTGATCGCGGTGCCGGCGACCGACATGAGGTCCGAATAGCCGACGGCAATCGAGATCGAAGTGTTCTTCAGGAGATTGGCGAACTGATTGTTGAGAGGCGGAACGACGGTGCGCAGCACCTGGGGCACGACGATGAGCCGGGTGGTCTGGCCGCTCTTGAGGCCGAGCGCCGCCGCGGCCTCGATCTGGCCCTTAGCAACACCTTCGATGCCGCCGCGCAGCACCTCGGCGATCTGCGCGCCGTGATAAAGGCCGAGCGCGACGGCTACGGTGCAGAACTGGATGGAAAGGGCGACGCCGCCCTCCACCGAAAATCCTGCAAGTGCCGGCCAGGAGAGCCCGAGTGGTGCGTTGAGCGCGACGGCAAGCGCAGCCGGCACAGCGACGCATAGGGCAAGCGCGACCGGCAAGACCGGCAGGCGACGGCCGGTGAGGGCCTGGCGGCGGGAGGCGTGGCGCGTCCACAGCCAGATGAGCGCGCAAACGAGAAAGAGGCTGGCGAAGAGCCAGAGCGTATTGCGTGGATCTTGCGAAAGCCAGGGCAGGTAGATTGCCCGGTTGGAAATCGTGAAGGGGCCGAACACCAGCGCCTGTCGGACGGTAGGCAGCCCGTTCACTGCGGCGACGAAGATGATCAGCAGGACCAGAATCTTCGGCAGGTTGCGGAAAAGTTCGATGTAGGCCAGCGCGAAGTAGCGTGCGACGGGCGATGTGCTGACGCTGAGTAGGCCGAGCAGAAGGCCGGCAAGCGATGCAATGACGAGGCTCGCGACAGCGACGACGACGGTGTTGGCGAGGCCGGCGAAGATCGCCCGCAGATAGGTGTCATTCGCCCCATAGGGGATGATCGTTTCGCTGAGATCGAAACCGGCCTGCTGGGAGAGGAAGGCAAAGCCCGGCCGGATGCCGGCCGCCAGCATGTTGGAATGGACGTTGAAGGCGATGACGGCGAAGGCCGCGAGGATCGCTAAACCGACAGCGATATCGGCAAGAGAAACGGCAGGCCCCACCTTGGGGGGACCGTCCTGCGAGGCTGGAGGAGTTTGCAGTTTCCGGTCCATGGAGGCGCTCAGGGATTGGTTTCGACAGGCAGGGCAAAGCGGGCGACCAGCGCCTTCTGCGCCTCGGTCTCCGGCCCGGAGCCAGCGCTGGCGACAAGGGCGGTGGCCTCCGCCACATCGAGGCCGAAAGCACGCAGAATGCAGATGGCGAAAGTGCCGGTGCGGCCTATGCCGGCCGCGCAATGGACGAAGACCTTGTCGCCGGTGGACAGCGACCGCGCCGTTTCGCCGGCGAGGGCGAAGAGCCCGGCCTCGTCCCCGGGCACGCCGAAATCCGTGATCGGGAACCGTACGACGGCAATGTCCATCCCTTCGGCGAGGGTAGCAGCGTAGCCGGGCGCCTTCTCCTCGATTTCGGCATGCGGAGTGAGGTTGACGATGCGGGTGATCTCGTGTGCACGCAGGTCGTCCATGTCGTCGGCGAACGGTCGCAGGCGGCCGGGCATCGGCCCGAGCCAGAGTGTGCCGGCAATGCCTGACGGCAGCCGGAGGGGGCGCAGGAAATGTGTATCGGTCATGCGGTTTCCGCTGCGAGCTCCGAGAGAAGGTAGGCCGGCGTCTGCGCCGTCGAAACTGCCGTCACGGTCACACGCAGCGCGGCGAAGGCGGCCTCGAGATCCCCATGTGCGGCTTGCATGCGCCAGCGGATCACGCGCCAGTGCAGGGCGGCATGGGCCTCGGCGGCAATCGGATCGAGCACAAGGCCGGAGACAAGCTCAAGGAGCCGGGCGCGGATGGCGAAGTAGCTTTCGACGAGCGCCTCGCCGGGGTTGGCCGCAAGTTCGCCGATCGTGGCGAGCTGGATGCGGGCGGACATGGCGAAATTCGGCGCGCAGCAGCGCGTGCAAAGGTTCAGCATGTCCGACAGCATGGAGAAATGCAGGTTGCGCTGGGCGGGATCGAGAGTGCTTACCACCGTGCCGACACCTGAGCGTGTTTCGAGGAGATGCTCGAAGGAAAGGCGCTGCAGGACCTGGCGGATCGGGGTGCGGCTGACGCCAAACTCCTGCGCCAGCTTGCCCTCGTGCAGCATCATCGGCGTATCGGGGTGGGTCGTGCAGATGCGGAAGCGCAACTCCTGCAGCATGTCCTCCGAACGGGGCGGACCGGATCTCGATGTTTGCGGCAAGCTCACGCTTTCCCCTTTCCTGTGATTTGGCCCGCATCCGCGCGGCCGTTGTTCTGGTTGTGCAGCCAAGCTTCCTGAAGCGGGCTCTCGACCGATTCCGGAAAGGCCCGGCGCACCATAGACAGGGCCTCTTCGACCGAAAGGCCCCGTGCATTGAGAATATGCGCTGCGACCATGCCGCTACGCCCGGCGCCGTAGCTGCAGCACAGCGCGATGGCCCGGTCCCCGGTCAGCAGGGCCGAAACCCGCCCTTCCAGCCGCCGCCACGCCTGCATCCACGCCGCGCCGGGTGYGGAAAAATCGTCGATCGGCAAGGCCGCAAACGCGATGCCTCTCTGCCTGACGCGCCTGCGCAGCAGGGCGCGGAAGCCGGGTGGGCAGTCACCGTCGCGCGCCAGAAACAGGAAAAGACCGGCCCCGCAGGCGGAAAGCGCGGCGAGCGTCTCGTCAATCCCCTCGGGATCGACCCAGATCTCACCGCGAGGATCGATCGTCACACCGGGCGCGCCGAGGGTCACGAGGCGTCCGCCGCCGGGGCAATCGACGGTGGCGCGGATGGATATGAGATCGACTACATCCGCCACGCCGCCGTTCCTCCTTCTGRCCGCTCTCTTTACCGTATCGGATAGGCGTACATCAGGCCACCATTGGTGGTCGAGGCATTCTGGGTACCTTCGCGCTTGAGCTTGAAGGGCGTCGCAGGACCAAGATGGCGGTCGTACACTTCACCGTAGGAACCGACCTGCTTGATCACCTGGTAGGCCCAGTCGGCGGGCAGCTTCATCTTGGCGGCCATGTCCGCGGTCGCGCCGTCCTTGGCGAAAAGACGCTGTACGGCCTTCGGCTGCTTGTCGAGATCGGCAATGGCGGCATCGACATTGGTCGAATTGATGCCCAGTTCGTCGGCGTTCAACATGACCTGGAATGCCCAGCGCACTGCCTTTTCCAGCGTTTCGTCCGGTTGGGTCACCAACGTTAGCGGTTCGGCGGAGATGATCTCTGGCAGGAGCTCGTAGTCGTCGGGAACCTTGGCCAGGCGGCGGTCGGCGGCAAGCGCAGTCATGTCGGAGGCGTAGGCGTCGCATTTGCCGGCGAAGAAAGCCTGCAGGCGTGCGGTCTTGTCGGCGATGTTTTCGACCTTGTAGGCAAGGCCTTGGGCGGCGAACCAGTCTGCGATGTTGAGCAGTGTCGTCGAACCGTCCTCGGCGCAGATCCTTGCGCCCTTCAATTCTGTAGCGGACTTCACGCCCAGTGATTTCGGCACCATGAAGCCTTGGCCGTCATAAAATGTGGTCGCGACGAAGGCGAGGCCGGGATCGGCCGAGCGCGTTCCGGTTTCCGTGACCGAGCGGGAAGCCATGTGCGCTTGCCGGGAGACCAGGCTCTTCAGCGAGTCGGAAAAGCCGATGCCGCGGATATCCGCCTTGCTCGCATCGCCGAGGATGGCGGCGGCCGCCATGCGGCAGAAATCGGCATTGAAGCCCTGGAAGACGCCGGCGCTGTCGGGCACGGAAAAGCCCGGCGCACTGGGGCTGACCAGGCAGACGAGCTTGCCGCCAGAGACCACCTCATCAAAAACCGGACCCGCCTGAGCCTGGGACGTAATGGCAAGACCGGCGGCGCAGGTGAGCGCTGCCGCGAGATAAGACCGAAGCATGATGTTTCCCCTCCTCAATCAGGTAAAGACAGCTATACCTGTATACATGTGTAAGGTAGAAGCGGTCTTTCCTGCTGTCAACGGGGTAGTCGACGGGACAGAATAGTATTGCGTCGACTATCGGGGCTCGACCGAGTGAGTGGCGGAGGAGGACCGCTTGCTCAGCGGTTCGGGTTCGCGCCGTTGGGCATGCAGGCGGTCGGCCAGATATGCGCCGGCTGTAACGCCACGAGGGACCTAGCCAAAGGGGCCGAACCAAGATCGAGGATATGCCAACCGTCTGAAAAGATGGAACGCTACTCCGTTGCCCATCAGCCAGTGATCGCTGCGAGGGAAAGCCTGTTCGAGTTACACACAACTGTCACTCTGGGCTGTTACACATCGTGTCATCCGAATGAATTCAGGAGTCATTCGAATGATAAAGATGACTGAGGATATCGCGGTCCGATCCAAATGGGGCCAATGGCAAACCGTCGAGGAACAGCTCAATCGGGATATCGCGTCCGGCGCTCTTGCGGCGGGTGCCCGGTTGCCGACCGAGACGGAGATGATGGAGCGCTTCGGCGTCGGTCGGCATACGGTTCGCCGCGCGATAGCCGAACTCGCTGCGGCCGGAAAGGTGCGGGTGGAGCAGGGGCGGGGCTCCTTCGTGGAGGAGCAATCCGTCATCCGCTACAACATCGCGCGACGGACCCGGTTCAGCAGGAACTTGAAGGAGCAGGGCCGCGTTCCCTCCGGCCAGCCGGTCGAGGAGCTTGAGATAGCGGCACCGCCGGTGGTCGCATCTTCGCTGCGCATCGCCGAGGGCGATGCGGTCTATATGATCGTGCGTCGCGGTTTTGCCGACGACGTGCCGATCACTGTCAGTCGCGCCTACCACCCGGTGGCGCGCTTCCCGAACATGCATATCCGCCGTGGCCAGGGCGTTTCAGTGACCGAGATCTACAGGGACTTCGGCATTCCCGACTATCTGCGCCATCGCACCATGATCTTCACCCGCCTGCCGATCGGCGAGGAAGCGCGCCTGCTCGCGCAATTGGAGGAGCAGCCGGTGCTCGTCGTCCAGAAGGTCGACGTCGATATGGCCGGCAATCCTATCGGCTACTCGGAAGTCGTGTGGGCGGGCGAGCGTATCCAGTTCGTTGTCGATTACGACGAGCAACCCGCCGACGAGGGCGGGGATACCTGAAGCGATACCAGCAAATGCCGCAGCGGTTTGCGTTCGGCGAAAAAGGGGTGGGAGCACCTCCGACGTCTTTGCCTTGGTGGAGGGTACTCCCGCGAAATTCGAGGTCTATCAGAGAAAGAACGATGAGCGACGTGAGAGAAACGGACAGAGTTATCGGCCATTACCGCCATGACGAAATCCTGAGCATTCTGGCTGCGGGACGACCGGACCCTATCAAGAACTGCGCCGAACAGGTGCTGGATGCGCTGGGCGAGGTTTCGGTCCTCGTCAATCGCACAGGGCTGGCCATGCTGCCCTTCGTTGATACGGTTCGCAGCACAGCCTTCCATCTGGGTGAAGTGCTGATGGCGGAGGCGCATATTCGCGTGCCCTCGCACGGTGTCGAAGGATATGGCGCCGTTGTGGGCCGCGATCTCGAGCATGCCATGAGCGTCGCCGTGATCGATGCGGCAATTGCCGCCGGGCTTTCCCGCGAACAGATTCTTGCCTGCCTCGATGCGGAACGCGCGCAACAGGATGAGGCCGACCGGGCGCGGCTGCGCAAGGTCGAGGCTACACGCGTAGAGATGGAGACCTTCTGATCATGACGCTCGCCATCACACCGACCGTTGACGACGTTCGCACCAATGCAGTCTTCGAGGAACTGATGTGGGGGATCGCCCGCCCCGGTATCGAACGGCGCCTTCCGGCCGCTGGTTTCAATGCCGTTGCCGAAAGCCTGATCGACCGCGAATGCAGTTTCCACGCCGAAACCGACAGAGCACTTTCGGACCTGATCACTCTGACGGGTTCAAAACCTGCTGCGATCGACAAAGCCGACTACGTCTTCGCGCCCATTGATGCGGAGACAGGCGTGGCAGCGCTTGCCGCGCTGAAGATCGGTTCGTTGTCCTACCCGGACGAAGCCGCGACGCTTTTTGCGACCGCCCGTTTCGGTTCCGGTCAGGCCTTGCGCCTGTCCGGCCCCGGCGTTCGTGACACCCTGACGATCGAGGTTGACGGTATTCATCCGTCTTTCTGGTCCATGCGCGCGAAGTCGCTCCGTTATCCACTCGGCTGGGATCTCTTTCTTCTGGATGGTGACCGGCTGATCGGCATTCCCCGCTCAACCAAAATCGAGGTGCTGTGATGGCCTATGTGGCAACAAGGGGCGGTGAGCGCGCCATCGAGCAATCCGAACGGCTCTACCGGGAAGACCTCGGCACGATCACCAAGGCGCGGGTCGATGCCGTGCGCGATGGTCTGCCATACCTGGTCGACCGCGTCATGGGTGAAGCTTCCTTCTACGAGCCGGACCTGGCGGCCTTGGCCCTGGCGCAGTCCGGTGGAGATCTTTACGAGGCGGTGCTGCTTTTGCGCGCCTATCGCACCACGCAGCCACGGCTTGCCGTGGCCGAGCCGGTCGAGCAGCCGGATCTGTTCACGGTGCGGCGCATTTCTGCGGCCTTCAAGGATATTCCGGGGGGACAGATCCTCGGTCCGACGCTCGACTACTCGCATCGCCTCCTGGAGGTCGGCGTTCTGGGCGGTGAGGACTATGCAGCACCGGGTGTCGAGGATGCCATGAAACCTGCGCCGGCCACGCAGCCGTCGCTGGCCGCCTGGCAGAAGATGCAGGGGCTGATACCGGATCATCCGACAGAGCCGGTACAGCCGGAGGAAATTCCCGACGTTACCCGCGAACCGCTGCTGTTCCCGGCAAGTCGCGCTCACAAGCTTCAGTCGCTTGCCCGCGCCGATACCGGCGGCACGCTCGCACTCGGTTACGCCACCATGCGCGGCTATGGTTCGGTGCACCCGACCGTCAACGAGCTGCGGCTTGCCGAAGCACCGGTGCGCATGCGGCATCCGCGCGGCACAGTCTTTTCCGCTGGCCGCATCAGGGTCAGTCAGACGGAGGTGATCTCGAAGGCTGCCACTGGCCTCGAGCTCGGCTTCTCGGCGACCTTCGGTTGGAACGAGGTGAAGGTGATCGCTGCTGCGACCCTCGACCTTGCTTCCAACCAGCCCAATCCACATCCGGCCTCCAACGAGGAGTTCGTGCTCTATCACACGGAACCGGTGGAAAGCTCCGGGTTCTGCATTCACTTCAAGCTGCCGCACTACGTCACCTTCCAGTCGAGCCTCGACGCGCTGCGCCGGGTTACGGCCGACCGCGCGCAAGCGACGGCGAAGGTCAAATCGAAGACGGAAAACGAGGCAAGAGAAGATGAGGTCGTGTCGTGAAGTCCAACGCTAAACTGAAGGAACTGACAAAGCCTTGGGCGGCTTTCAACTACGGCTTCCTCGACGAATCTGCCAAGCGGGAAATCCGTCGACGCCTTCTGAAGGCGATCGCCGTTCCCGGCTACCAGGTCCCCTATGCCAGCCGCGACGTGCCGATCGCCCGTGGCTGGGGAACGGGTGGCTTGCAGGTGACGCTGACGCTCCTGAAACCGGATTCGGTGGTGAAGGTCATCGATCAGGGTGCCGACGATTCCGTCAATGCGAGCAGCATCCGCAAGTTCCTCGGCAAGGTGGGGGGCGCCACCGAGACGAGCGATACCGAGGAGGCGACGCTCATCCAGTCCCGGCATCGCATTCCCGAGGAGAAGATGCGCGAGGATCAGATCCTCGTCCTGCAAGTCCCCAATCCGGAGCCGCTGCGGCCCGTCCAGCCGGACATGTCGACCGCGCGCGAAATGCATGGGGACGCCGACTATGGCCAGCTCTGGCTGGTGCTCTACGAGCAGCTCGTCAGATCCGGGCGCATCATGCAGGGATCGAGCTATCCGAGCATGGTCAACGGCCGCTACGTGATGACGCCGTCACCCATTCCGCGCTGGGACGTGCCGAAGCTCGATCAGGCCGACCATTTGACGATCCTGTCGGCCGGTCGCGAGAAACGCATCTTCGCCGTGCCGCCTTACACCAGCGTCGAGCCGCTCGTCTTCGACGATGTTCCCTATCGCGTCGAGGATCATCAGGACAAGACCTGCCACCGCAGCGAGGTCACCGGCTTCTTCATGAACGAGCTTCCGCAGGAAGACGGCACGTCCCGCTATGAACTGTCCGACAGCTATTTCGGCATCAAGAACATACGCAAATCTGAAGGGGAGCCGGTGAACATCGGCGCAACCTGGTACAACAATGGAAGGATGGACTGATGCCCTCCACATTCTTCGATGGCCAGCCGGCCATTCAATACCAGCCGCCACGGCTGATGACGGCAGATCCGATCCTGAGCATGCGCGGCATCAGCCGCAGCTTCGGTGATGTCAGAGCATTGGTCGACGTGGATGTCACGGTCTATCCGGGTGAGGTGCTCGGCATCGTCGGTGAATCCGGTTCAGGAAAATCGACGTTGCTGCGCATGATGAACCTTGAAGATACGCCCGACAAAGGCACCTATCATCTGGCATTGCCAGGTCGTGATGACGGCAATCTCTTCGGCCTCGACCGTTTCCAGCGGCGGATACTGCGGGCGCTCCATATCGGTATCGTCTATCAAAACCCGCATCTCGGACTGCTGATGAACAACAGCAGCAGCGGCAATGTCGCCGAGCGGCTGCTGATTGCCGGGGAGCGCAACTTTGCAGCCCTTCGGGCCCGCGCCAGGGAAGCGCTGGAAGCATCCGAGTTCCCGCTGGCGCGCATGGATGCGCGTCCCGTCGAGCTTTCCGGCGGGATGCAGCAGCGCGTTCAGCTTGCAAAGGCGATCGCGCTCGAACCGGCACTGTTGCTTCTCGATGAACCGACTACGGGCCTCGATGTCAGCGTCCAGGCACTCGTTCTCGATACACTCAAGAAGCTGCAGCGCGACCGGGCCATCACCATGGTTCTCGTCTCGCACGACCTGGGTGTCATACGGACAATGGCGGACCGCGTTATGGTGATGCGCCGGGGCGAGGTTGTGGAACAGGGGCTTGCTGACCAGATTTTTCAGGATCCGCAGCACGCCTACACACAGCAACTCGTTCACGCGAAGCTTTGAGTGGGGGACTGGAAGATGAATATCCATACGTCCGCCACGCCGATGCTGGCTCCTGTACTGCGCGTCGAGGGCCTGTCGAAGCACTTCCAGATGCATCATCTGAAGCGCACCCTTTTTGCCTTTGAACAGATCGCCTTCGAGCTCGGCGAAGGCGAGTTCATTCTGCTGAGGGGCGAAAACGGGGCCGGTAAGTCTACACTGCTTCGCACGCTCTATCGGTCCTACCTGCCGCGCGCGGGGCACGCTTACTATCACACGAAGGAAGGCGTCATTGATCTGGCGTCGGCCGCAGACGTCGACGTGGCGCTTCTTCGCCGTCGGGAAATCGGCTTCGTCACGCAGTTTCTCAATGCCCGACCGCGCGTTGCGGCGGAGGAGCTGGTGGCTGAACCGTTGCGGCTTGCCGGGACGTCGCATGCAGAAGCACTGGCGGAAGCCCGCCGCTGGCTCGCCGCATTCGGGGTGAAGCCGCAGCTCTGGCTGGCCTATCCCTCGACATTTTCGGGCGGCGAACAGCAGAAGGTGAACCTTGCGAGGGCGCTGATCCTGCCGCAACGGCTTTTGCTGCTGGATGAGCCGACCGCTTCCCTCGACCGCACGGCCCGACGCGCGCTCGTCGAGCGGCTGACTGAACTCAAGGCCGCGGGCGTGGCGATGATCGGGGTCTTCCATCATCCGGAAGATGTCGCCGGTCTGATCGATCGGGAAATACATTTGGAAACGATCAGGATTGCAGATGAGGCAGACGATGTGGCTGAGTGACTTCGAGATCGTTCTCAGGGACCGTGTCATCGAACGGGGTTCGTTGAGGATCGAAGATGGGGTGATTGCCGAAATCCACGAAAGGCCGGTGGCCAATGCGGATATCGACGGGGAAGGGCGGCTTTTGCTGCCCGGGTTTATCGATATTCATGGTGACATGATCGAGAAGGAGGTTGAGCCGCGCGCCAACGTCCGCATGCCGCTCGAACTCGGTATCTATGACCTCGACAAGAAGCTCGCGGCCAACGGCATTACCACGGCTTACGCGGCGCTGGCCTTCACGCCAGCGACTTACGGCCACGTCCGTTCGCTGGAGAACACCATTGCCATCATCGAGGCGCTGGCTTCGATGCGCAGCGAGCTGCTCGTCGACCATCGGGTTCATGCCCGCTTCGAAGTCACATTTCCATCGGCGGTCGCCGTTGCCGAAAAGCTGATGGATAGCGGCTCTCTCGGACTGATCTCGCTGATGGACCATACACCCGGGCAGGGCCAGTACCGCGACCTTGAAATCCACACCCGCAACATGGCCAAGACCAAGAAGATCGACTACGCCACGGCCGTCGAAATGGTCAAACAGCGCATTGCCGAACGGGAGACGCACGGCGATGCCATGCATGTCGTCAGCGGTCTGGCCGAACTGGCACGTGCGCGGGGCGTCGTCGTTGCCTCTCACGATGACGACACCTTGGAAAAGGTGGCGCTTTTGCACGGTCTCGGTGCGGCGATCAGTGAATTCCCGATCACGCTGGAAGTCGCGGCCGAAGCGCGGCGGCGCGGCCTAGCGACGGCGATGGGAGCTCCGAATGCCTTGCGCGGACTTTCCTACTCCGGCAACCTCTCGGCCCGCGAGGCCTTCGCGGCCGGTGTGCTGGACATTCTCGCCAGCGACTACCACCCGTCGGCGATCTTGCCCGCGGTTCTGGCGCTTGGCGAGATGGGCGAGGGGGGATTGCCTGCGTCCGTAGCGCTTGCCAGTGCCAACCCTGCCGCCGCGCTCGGAATGACGGATCGTGGCCACATTTGCGAGGGGCTGAGGGCAGACTTGGTCATTGCAGAACGCGGCAGGATGCCGAGGCTTCGTGCGACCATCTGCGGTGGCCGGAAGGTGTGGTCGGACGGCGCGGTGACGGTGGGAGCCAAAGCGGCCGCGTGATCGGCCACAGGATCATCTGCAAGTTTCAGGGAAGCCGGGCAAGTATGCCCGGCTTTTTTTGTTTTGGGATGAAAGTCTAATAATACCGAAATTCATTTGAATGTATCGGATGATTGTTGAGTTGTATAAAATCATTTTCCAAAAAAATAGACGTTATAATACATTTGTCATGTGCGTTCTGTATTGAAGACTTTCAGAAGAAAGGCGCGAGATTTCGCGATTTCGCACTGGACGAAGTGATTGCTTCATTTTTGGGTGAAGAATATGCTGGAACTGTACTCGATGAAGAAGTCTTTCGGGCAGCTGAATGCAGTCGATGACGTGACCGTGACGATCGAACCCGGTCAGATGGTCGGGGTGATCGGGCGAAGCGGAGCAGGAAAATCAACGCTGCTTCGACTGATCAACAGGCTGGTGGAACCCACGAACGGCAAGATCCTGTTTGGGGGTCGCGATATCACGAAGCTTAAAGGGCGTGACCTCCGTCTTTGGCGAGCGTCGTGCGCGATGATCTTCCAGCAGTTCAATCTGGTAGAGCGCATGGACGTGCTGACCAACGTGCTGATTGGTCGAGTGGCCCATCAGGGCGTCGTATCGACGATCATCAAGCGGTTTACAGAGGAAGAGAAGGCGATGGCCGTGCAGGCGCTTGATCGCCTCGACCTCTTGTCGCAGGCTTTCCAGAAGGCCGGCACTCTGTCAGGCGGCCAGCAGCAACGCGTGGCGATCGCGAAGGCGCTCGTGCAGCGGCCGGAGATCATGCTGGCCGACGAGCCGATCGCGTCCCTCGATCCGGCCAACGCCACCCGCGTCATGGAAGCGTTACGGAAGGTCAATCGGGAGGACGGGATCACCGTTCTCGTCAACCTGCACACACTCGACACGGCCCGCGCCTACTGCGACCGCATTATTGCGATGAAGGCCGGCCGCGTCGTGTTCGAGGGACGGCCGCACGATCTGACGCGCGAACGCCTCAACGCCGTTTACGGTTTCGACGATGCCGATTCCGCGATCGATGAAGCCGTGACATGGACCGCCATTCCTTCCCTTGCCGATCAGCATGAGAAGCAGATGGCCGTGGCCTGATTTCCCCTCGGCTTCGGCAATGGCGCCGAGCCGTGATCCATCCCCGGAGAACTATGATGAAGAACGTCCTCATGACGATGGCCGCAACGGCCGTGTTTGCGCTTTCGGGTTCCGCGCATGCGCAGGAATGGAAACAGCAATACAAGACCATCCGCTACGGCATCACGTCAGCGGAAAATGAAAAGGATCGTGTCGCCCGTTACAAGGGCTTTACGGCCTATCTTGAAAAGCAGCTCGGCGTGAAGGTCGAGATCTTTACGGCCGGCAGTTATGATGGCGTGGTCCAGGCGCTCGCCGCCGACCAGATCGAATTCGCAAACCTGGGTTCGTCGGCCTATGCAGCAGCCTACACCGAAACCAAGGGCGGCGTCGAACCGATCCTGGCTCAGGTCGATAAGGAAGGCGCCAGCGGGTATTACTCCGTCATCAGCGTGCGCTGCGATTCTGGCTACAAGTCGCTCGCTGACCTGAAGGGAAAGGTTCTGGCCTTTGCTGATCCGGACTCGACCTCCGGCTACGCAGTTCCCTATTTCAACCTGGTGAAGGAAGGTATCGATCCGACCACCTACTTTTCGGCCGTGCCTTTCTCCGGCGCGCATGAAACCGGTGTAATGGGCGTCTTCAACAAGCAGTTTGACGCGACCGCGACCTACATCAATACCGAGAAGAGCGGCATTCCGCAGCGCATGGTGACCAAGGGAATGATCCCCTCCGGCGAGATCTGCAACATCTGGAAGTCCCCGGAGATCACCAACGGTCCGGTAACGGCACGCAAGAACCTGCCGACCGACATGATCGAGGCCGTCAAGACCGCTCTGCGTGAGCTGCCTAAGAACGACCCGGCCGTCTACAAGGAGATCACCTCCGGCGACGAGACCGCCGACGGCTACATCGAAGTCAGCCACGATCGCTATCAGTGGATCGTCGAAATGCGCGACTGGCTGCGCAAGCAGCGCCGCCAGGGCTGATCACTGCCGATGATACGAGGCGGCACCGGAAGGCTCCGGTGCTGCCTTTCTTGATAGAGCATTATTGGTCAAGCGCATGAGCGATCTCTCCCCTTCAATCCGAAATTTCGAGACCGAATACCGCGAGGTGCGGAGAAGCGCGCGGCGGGTTCAACTTGCCTCGACGCTGGTGTTCACTGCCCTTGTGGTGGTTTCGGCTTACCTGGGCGGGTTCTTCGCCTTCACCGAAGTCACCTTGCCCTCGGGCGAGCGGGTGGCGATGTTGAAGCTCTGGGCCGGCTTGCCGCGGCTGGGGGAATACCTGGAAAAAACCATCCCGACCTTGCGGTTCTCGACGCTTGGTGCGGATCTTGCAGAATGGTTCTGGCGCTGGAAAACCTGGCTCGCGTTGCTCTGGGAGACGATCCTGATCGCCTATGCGGCCACCGTTCTGGGCGTCTGCGGCGGCTTCGTTCTGAGTTTTCTTGCCGCTCGTAACCTGAGCCCGGCCGGATGGCTGTCGATCGCCGTCCGCCGCTATCTCGAGATCATCCGGACCGTGCCTGAACTGGTCTGGGCGTTGATCTTCGTCTTTTGCTTCGGGGTTGGCCCGCTTGCAGGGGTGCTTGCCATCGGCCTGCATGCATGCGGTTCGCTGGGCAAGCTCTATTGCGAGGTCAACGAGAATATAGACATGCGCCCGCTCGATGGCATCAAGGCCTCCGGCGGAAGCTGGTTGCAGCAAATGCGATACGGCGCCGTGCCGCAGGTCATTCCGAACGTCATCAGCTACACGCTCCTGCGCTTCGAGATCAATGTCCGCTCATCGTCGATCATCGGGTATGTCGGCGCTGGCGGTCTTGGTCAGGAGATCCGCACGGCCATGTCGCTGCAGGAATACACGGACCTTTCGGCGCTGTTCGTCATCATCCTGGTCAGTGTGACCGTTATCGATTTCCTGAGCGAACGCCTGCGTCACCGCATCATCGGCATCACGGAGCATTGGGCATGAGCGACGCGGACCTTCCTCTCGAAACGAACATGGTCAAGGACGCCAAAGCTCGGTTGCGTGGCGCATTCGAACGGCCGCTCATCCGCCGCCTTGCGCCCTGGATCATCGTTGTCTCGCTGTTGATCCCGTTCGCCTTTAGCGCGGTTGCTTTCGATGCGACGCCAGCCCGGTTTGCAGAAGGGCTGTCGCGGCTCGGCGGCATCATTGCCTTCATGTTCCCCCCACACGTCTGGACGACCTGGGTGGAGTGGAGCGAAGTGCTGGAGGGGCTTGGCCAGACGATCGTGATGGCATTCCTTGGCACCTTGCTTGGCGCTGCCGTTTCGCTGCCGCTCGCGCTGCTCGGCGCAAAGAACATCATGCCGTTCGGTTGGCTGCGGCTGTTTTCCCGCCGGGGATTCGATGCACTGCGTGCGGTCGAGCAGATCATCCTGGCGCTGGTGTTCATTCGTGCCTTCGGGCTCGGTCCGCTGGCTGGAATCCTTGCGATCGCAGTCTCCGAGATCGGCACGTTTGCCAAGCTGTTTGCCGAAGCAATCGAGAATACGTCACGCAAGCCGGTCGATGGTGTGAAGGCTTCCGGTGGCAGCACTTTGCAGGCGATCCGCTATGGGATCGTGCCGCAGGCTCTGCCGGTCATTTTCTCGATCATCCTCTACAATTTCGAATCCAACGTTCGCTCGGGCACCATTCTCGGCGTCGTCGGGGCGGGCGGCATCGGTTTCCTTCTTGCTGATCGCATGCATGCCTTTCGTTGGCCAGAGGCCTGGTCGATCATTTTCCTGATCGTGGCCATGGTCTATCTGATCGACCTCGCCTCCGCGTCACTGCGGCGTCGGCTGGGCGCTGCGGGGCGGTGAAGGAAGGCGTTGTCCGCATGGCAACGCTTGCCGCCGGCGAAATACGACGCTTGCATTGACGTCTCCTGAACCAAAGCCATTTGAACGATCAGGCATTCGTGAAGACCGGCAGGTTGCGTCCCGATTTCCGGTGCGGTGACTCCTGGTCGCCCCAACGGGGTCTCCGCCGGTCTGCGGGGACGCCGACCATCGGTCCCAGAATCGTCAACGCGTGGAGAGGGGCGGGGGAGGTGGTGGCGTCGTCGAGCCTGTGCCGAGCGAACGCTGAACCATGACGCTGTCGGCCCAGCGTCCGTAGCGGTAGGCGATCCCGGGCAGCAGGCCGACGCGCACGAAATTGAATCGCTCATGCAGGGTGAGCGAGGCGACATTGTCGGCGTCGATATAGCCGATCATCTGGCGAAAGCCGGCCGCGGCACAGGCGTCGATGAGGCCGCGCAGGAGCAGGCGGCCGACGCCTTGGCCGTGATGCTCGTGATGAACATAGATCGAGTGCTTGACGGTGTAGCGGTAGGCTGGCCGCTTGCGAAACAGAACGACGTAAGCGTAGCCGACCACTGCGTCGTCCTTGGTCGCGACAAGATGCGGGAAGCGGCGGCTCTTCAGGTTCTTCCGCCGCTCGCGCAGGTCGTCGGGTTGCGGCGTGTCGCCTTCATCTACACCTTCCTCGATGCCGCGACGGATGTGCCGGCGATAGATGGCCAGCATGGCATCGACGTCGCTTTCCCGCGACGGGCGAATGACGATTGTTTCATCCTGCGGCATAAGGGATCCGAAGCTCCTCGATCCTATTCGGCGACCACATAGGTATGAAGTCGTATGCGGCCCGATGAGTCGGTTTGACGGTAGAGCCCCTGAATCTCGACGTCAAAGCCGGGAAACGCGTTGAAACAGGCTTCGAACATCTTGAGGTAGTCGATCATCGGCTGCGCGCGCTCGGTCAGCCGCTCTCCCGGCACGATGGTCGCGATCCCAGGCGGATAGACGACGAAAGGCGTCGTTGCGATCCGCCCGGCGATGGCGTCGATCGGCAGAAAGTCCACATCGTTGCGCACAAGGCAGCGTGCGGCGTCGTGGGGCGAAAGAGCGATATCCGGCAGGTGTGCCTCAGAAAACTGCTTGGCCTGCAGCGCGCTGACATTGGCGTCGCGGAAGAAGCGATGCATGTCGCCGCACAGGTCCCGCAGGCGCACGCCGGCGTAACGACCGGGTCGGCGTCGATAGAACTCCGGGATTGCCTCTTCGAGAAGCGCATTGTCGTCGTGTAGCTTCTTGAAAGCGACAAGGCCGCTGATCAACGTGCCGGCCTTGCTTGCCTCGACGCCGGGCGTGAGCAGGAAAAGCAGGGAGTTCAGGTCGTTCTTTTCCGCGACGATCCGGTTCTCGCGCAGGTATTGCGCGACGATCGGCGCGGGAATGCCGTGCTCTGCATAATTGCCGGTTGCCCTGTCAAACCCGGGAGTGAGCAGCGTAAGCTTGTTGGGGTCGGTCATCGCGAAGCCCGGCGCCATATCGGAAAAGCCGTGCCAAGCAGCTCCTGGGGTGAGGTGCCAGAAGGCCGGATTGGTGGCGAGCTGATCGGTAGCGACGCTCTCCCACGGTACGTCGTGGACCGCTCCCGGGCTTGCCACATCGGGCATGGCCACGCGGTCCGGCACGAAGGGCTCGAAGAACCAGCGGCGCTCTTGCCGACGTTCCTTTTCCTCGAACTCCCGGCGCACCGTCCGTATCTTCTTGCGGAGTTCGATGCCGAGCCGGATCGTATCGTCCCATAGAACCTCGCCGGAACGGCCCTTCATCATCTGCGCGCCGACATCAAGGGATGCGAAGAGCGGATAGAAGGGCGACGTCGAGGCGTGCTGCATGAAACTTTCATTGAAGCGCCGGTGTTCGACCCGGCGCTTCTGGCCGCTGATGTGCCGATCCTTCATGTGGATCTGTGACGCCTGCGAAAAGCTTGCGAGCTGCTTGTGCGTGGATTGCGTGGCGATGATGCCCGGCGCCTCGGGTCCGAGTTCGCGAAGGCCCATGGCAAAACGCCCGGCATAAAGCGGATGAAACTTCATGAAGCCCGCCCAGGCTTCGTCGAACAGGATATAGTCGCACAGATGCCCGATGGCGTTCACGATCATCTCGGCATTGTGGATCGTGCCGTCATAGGTGCACTGCTCAACCACCGCCACCCGAAACGGGCGCGGCTTCTGCCAGGCATCCGGGTCCTTGACCAGCGGATGGGTGCGGATGCGCTCCCGCAGCGTCTCCTCGTTCAAGGCGCCGAAATCCATAGGGCCGATCAGGCCATGGGCGTTTCTGGCTGTCGGCACATAGATCGGGATACCGCCCGAGATCATCAGGGCACCGTGATGGGCCGCCTTGTGATTGTTGCGGTCGAACAGCACCAGATCGCCATCGGTGACGAGGGCGGAGAGAGCGACCTTGTTGGAGGTCGAGGTGCCGTTGAGGACGAAGTAGGTCTTTTCGGCGCCAAAGATCTTGGCGGCTTCCTTCTGTGCGGCAAGGGCGGGGCCTTCATGGGTCAGGAGATCGCCGAGATCGAGCACGGAGTTGTCGAGATCGTCGCGGAAAACCGCTTCGCCCAGATGCTCCATGAACACGCGGCCGACCGGGCTGCGGCTATAGAACACGCCGCCGTTATGGCCGGGGCAGGTCCAGAGCTGGTTGCCTTCCTCGGCGTAATCCACCAGCGCGCCAAAGAACGGTGTCTTCATCGTCTCGGCATATTGCTTGAGACGACTGATGAGGTTTTTCGCGATGAAGGCAGGCGTCTCCTCGGACAGGAAGACATAGCCGTCGATGAAGTCGAGCACTTCGACGGGCACGTCCTCGAAGCGCTTGCGCCTTATCAGGAGGATGATCGGGAATTCGAGACCGCGCCGGCGCATCAGATTGATGAGGGAGGCCGTCTTGCCTTCCATGCCCTTCTTGCCCCAGTCGACCATCATGCAGCCGATGGCTGCATCCGTCTGGACGGCGATTTCGGCGTCTTCGAGATTACGCGCACGGACCACCTCGAAACCGGACCGCTCGATCTCCTCGACGATCTGCTTATACCGGGCCCCTTCGAGATCCTCGTTATCGAAGGCTGGCGTCGCGAACAAAAAGGTGAAGCGTCTGAAGTAATCCATCTGAGCCTCCGCCATTTACACGGAAGCGAGTTGTTCGTGCGTTTCGTGACGATGTTGTGACGGTGGCTCCGATTACCTGCTCCATGGCCTGATGCATACTTCCGACAGCGCATTCTGCCGTCACCCGATTGACGTGGGAAAGTTCACCAAATAGGGCCAAGCCGAAATGTGTGGTAAGCACCAGCAAGACAGCAACAGGAGTTTAGAGTGAGCGAACCGACCGTAGCAGAGGCGACAGATCGCATTTACGAATCGCTTCAGGCAGACAATGCCGACATCGATGTGCATATCGCGACCCTCAAGGCAGCATTGATGCGGGCCGGTTTGAAAGAGGCTGTGTTTGACCCGGCCAAGCTCGTGCAGAACAATCGTTCCGGACGGAAGCTGATGCAGGCATATTTTCGGCAGCGCGGCGTGACGGTGAAATTCTCCGCTGCGTGAAGTCTTCCAGGGTTCTAGACATGCCGCAGTAAGGCTGCTGCGGCAGCTCCCTCAAGGACCCGACAAAACGTTTTGGCAACGTAAGCTCTCGGCCCACAGAACAAGCGACTTTGGGCCGAAAGTGTCTCTTCGCGCCGCTAGTTGCTCCTCGAATAACGCCGGGGATAGACGCTCGCCGGTTTGCTCCCTTCTCCAAGGTCAGCCGCACTTCGCCCAAAGGGATCGAAGGATCATTGATTGATTCCAATCAACACGGCAATGTTCGCTGGACCGCCGTGAAGAGATGATGCTGCGGTTGACGGGGGAGGCGAATATGGTGCCGAAAGGGCAGGGGAAGCGGGTGACGTTTTCCGATGTCGCCAGACGGGCCGGGGTCGGCACGGCAAGTGTCGATCGGGTCATCAATGATCGCGGAAACGTCAGCGAGGAGGTCAGCAAGCGCGTTTTACAGGCTGCAAAGGAGCTCGGCTTGCGACGGTTGCTGCCGGAGGCGCATCGTCGTCTGATACGGATTGACGTGATCCTGGCTCGGCCGGAGCTGCCGCTGATCGCCCGGATGGGGTTCGAGTTTCGCAGGATCTCCACGTCGCTCGATCGCTCGATCGTCATTCACAGAACGGTGCTTGAGGATGAACGGCCGGAAACGTTGGCGAAGGCGCTCGAAAAGACGAGTTGCGATGCCGTTGTCTCCTACATGCAGGATCACCCGATCGTCCATGCTGCCGTCGAGGAACTGAGCGCGCGGAGCGTCCCTGTTGTCACCGTCATTTCCGATGTTCCCGGGTCTGCGCGCATTGGCTATGCGGGGACGGATCACTACAGGGCCGGTCGATCGGCCGGCTATTTCATCACAAGGATGACGGGGGCGCCGGGTCCGGTCATCGTCCTTTGCAATCATCTCGGCTTTCAATCCCATGCAGACCGTGTGCGCGGTCTCAAACAGTTCCTGGAAGAAAGAGCGCCGGACTGGCACGTGGCAGAGATCGTCGAAGGCGGCGACGACCGGGTCCGTTCGGAGCTGCAGCTGCTTGAGGCGTTTCGAAAGCATCCGGACACGGTAGCGATCTACAATGTCGGTGCCGGGAATATCGGCGTGGCGCGGGCGATCCGCGCCGATATCCTCCATCGCCGTCCAGTGTTCGTCGGTCACGAATTGACCCGCAACACGGCGGCGTTCCTCAGGGAGGGCTTGATGTCACTGACGATCGACCAGAGCCCCGAACTGCAGGTCAGGCTAGCCGTCAACATGCTTCTCCGGCATTTCGATTTCTTTGGCGCCGAACAGGCGGCCTATCCGCACGAAACGGAAGTGCCGATCGTGCTCTATGGACCGGAAAATATTCCCAACCCGCTTCCGTTCTGACGAACCGATCGGCTGATGGATTTCCATCAGCAAGATGTTTGTCGGCGGAGGGGCGTCGCGTCATGCTTCCGGCGTCAAGAGGTGCGTGCACCTCTTCAGGGAAGGAAACAACCATGAACGATATCGTTGCCCCCGTCCGATGGGGCATTCTTGGTGCCGCGCGCATTGCGGACGGCGCCATCATTCCGGGTCTCACGAAGAGTGCCTGGTGCGAACCGCTGGCGATCGGCGCGCGCAGTAAAGAGCGTGCGCGTGCCATGGCGGACAAACATGGCATTGCCCGTGCCTATGGCAGCTACGAGGAGGTGCTTGCCGATCCGGATGTCGAGGCTGTCTATGTGGCCTTGCCGAACCATCTCCATGTGGAATGGACCCGCAAGGCCGCGGACGCCGGCAAGCACGTGCTTTGTGAAAAGCCGGCGGCAATGACGGCCGCGGACCTCGATCTGCTCGAAGGGGTCGATCCGGCGCTGAAAATTTCCGAAGCCTTCATGGTCCGCCAGCAGCCGCGCTGGATCAAGCTGCGCGAGATCCTCGCGGCCGAGGAATACGGCAAGCCGCTTTCCTTCTCCTCGCTCCTCTCCTTCATGATGACGAACCAGGCCGATTTCCGCCAGAAGCCGGAATTTGGCGGCGGTGCCTATTACGATCTCGGCTGTTACACGGCCATGACTGCACGCTACGTCTTCGGCGCTGAGCCGGAGCGGGTCTTCGCGGCCACTCAGAACAATGACGGCGGCATCGACATGTTCACCTCGGTGATCCTCGATTTCGGCAGCGGACGGCACGCGACCTTCATGGTGTCGCTGGCGCAAGCCTCCTCCCAGTCGATCCAGATCGTCTGCGAGCGCGCCTTCATCTCTTTGCCGCAGGCCTATGTGCCCTCCCGCGTCAGCCCGAACACGATCGCGATCGACACTTCGGCCGACCACGCGAACTCCAACATCCATACGCTCGAGTTCCCAGCTCTCGACCAATACGAAGAAGAGGTGACCAACTTCGCCCGGGCGATCCGCGGCGAGGCCGTTCCCTATTTCGACATGAAGGACGCGCGCGCCAATGCGACCGTCGCGGATGCGGTCTTTGCCTCGGCAAGGAGCGGCATCTGGATTGATGTGAAAGGATACTGAAATGACGATCAAACTTGCCCTGATCGGCGCCGGGCGCATCGCGAAGATGCATGCCAGGGCCGTCGCTGCCAGCCCTGACGCAGAACTGGTTGCGCTCACCGATGCCGTGCCTTCCGCCGCGCAGGCGCTGGCTCTTGCAACCGGAGCCAAGGCGTCCGACGCCGACGCCATCGCGTCGGACAAGTCCGTCGATGCCGTGCTGATCTGCACCCCGACGGATACGCATGCCCATCTCATCGCGAAATTTGCCAGGGCTGGCAAACATGTCTTCTGCGAAAAGCCCGTCGATCTTGATCTCGGCCGCGCCGAAGAGGTGGTGTCGATCGCGAGAAAGGCCGGCGTAAAGCTGATGCTCGGCTTCAACCGCCGCTACGACCCCAACTTTGCCGGCGTGCGCGCGGCAATCGATGCCGGCCGGATCGGTGACGTCGAGATGGTGACGATTACCTCGCGCGATCCGGGCGCTCCGGACATTTCCTATGCCTCGCGCTCCGGCGGCATTTTCCGCGACATGACGATCCACGACCTCGACATGGCGCGGTTCATGCTGGGCGAAGAGCCGATCGTCGTTTCGGCCCATGCTTCGGTCCTCGTCAAGCCGGAGCTGAAGGAGATAGGGGACAGCGACAGCGCAACTGTCATCCTCGAGACTGCGTCGGGCAAGCAGGCTGTTATCACCAACTCCCGCCGCGCCACCTACGGCTATGACCAGCGGGTGGAGGTGCACGGCTCACTGGGCGTCGCCCGGGCGGAGAACCATCACGAAAACACGGTCGTTATTGGCAATGCGGAAGGCTATAGGAGCGCGCCGCTGCAGAACTTCTTCATGACCCGCTACACCGCGTCCTATGCCGGCGAGATCGCCGAATTCATTGCGGCCCTCAAGGAAGGTCGCGAGCCGGCGACGACAGGTGCCGATGGTGTCATCGCGCTGAAGCTCGCCAATGCCTGTGTCGAATCGGTGAAGACCGGCAGGCGCGTCGCCGTCTAGATCGGGGCTCTCCAATTCTGGAAGGCGCGCCAAGCCCTGGCGCGCCTCTTCTGTCGCTAGATTTCCGTGCCCGATGAGCGGCGGGCGACGAGTTCGGGGGCGATGATGAGATTGCGGATCGGCGCTGTCGGATCGGCGAGCCGTGTGGTCAGCGTTTCAACAGCCGCGGCGACCATGTCGGGTACCTTCTGGCGAATGGTCGTGAGCGAAATCGGCTCGGATGCGGCCATTGGAATATCGTCGAAGCCGATGACGGCAACTTCGTCCGGTACACGGAAACCGTGCCAGGCGAGGCGGCTGATCGCACCAAGCGCAATCAGGTCGTTTGCGGCGAAGATCGCCGTCGGCCGGTCCTTGCGTGCCATCAGCGTATCCGTGGCCGTGCTGCCGGCGTCGACGTCGTATCGGCCCTCGACGATGATGGGCTTCAGGCCATGCTCCTGCATGATCTTGCGGTAAGCGTCCGCGCGGCGCTGCGCACCGGCGCCCGGACCGCCGGTAATGTGGGCGATGTCGCGATGGCCGAGCTTCAGCAGAAACTCGGTCGCGAGTCTTGCTCCGAGCGCGTCATCGGAGCTGACGCTTTCGACTCTCTCGGATTTCAGGTCCCGGCCGATATAGACGGTCGGCAGGAGCTTCGAGACGGCGACGATCTCATCCCGCTCCGCGGGCGCGCCGATCAGCACGAGGCCTGCGATGCGCTGATCGATGAAGGCGCGGATCGTGCTGGTCGTACCGCTGACGGCCAGCATGGCGAAGTAGCCTGCGTCCCTGAGTGTCCTGTCGCATTCGCGCGCAAGCATCGCCTCATAGGGGTTCAGCACGTCGCCGACAACGAGACCGATCGATCGGCTCTGGCGGCTGGCGAGCGTCTGGGCCGCAAGGTTCGGGGTGTAGTTGAGATTGGCAGCGGTGGCGAGGATGTGGGCTTTCGTATCGTCCTTGACGCCCGGGTCGTTGCGAAGGGCGCGGGAGGCCTGCGAGCGCGACACGCCAGCCGCCTTGGCGACGTCCTCCAGCGTAATTCCGGATCGGGTGGGAAAGTCCTTCATGCCTTCCTATAAAAAGGGTCTGGCCGAAACGCGCAAGCGGCGAAGTGATGTTTGCAGGGCCAGCCGGGGATTGGCCCCGGCCTGCTGATATCGTTGCGGTTATTGTTTCGCCTTTCCAGCTTGCTCGATGCAGAAGCGAAGGGTGGTCGCCGAGGTGGCGACAGCCTCGATCGCCGACATGGAATAGTCTTCGTTCTCGATGCTGATGACGTCGTCGTAGCCGATCTGCTGCAACGCCTTGACGATATCGAGCCAGCCGTGGACGGCCGTTCCGTGACCGAGAGACACGAAGTTCCAGGAGCGGCCGTCGACCGGCGTCACGTGCTTCGGATCGAGCAGGCCGTCGATGCGGGCGCGCTGCTCGATCCGGGAATCCTTGCCGTGCACGTGGTAGATGCTGTCGCCGAGCGCTGCGATCGCAGACAGCGGATCGCCGCCCATCCAGATGAGATGGCTCGGATCGAAATTGACGCCGACCGTCGGGCCGACCGCCTCCCGAAGACGGAAAAAGCTCTCCGTGTTGTAGACGCACTGGCGGCCGTGCTGCTCCACGCAGATGCGTACTCCCTTTGCTTCGGCAGCCCGAGCAAAAGGCCTCCAGAATGGCAGCACACGCTCCTGCCACTGCCACTCCAGCATCTCCATCGCTTCCAACGGCCAGGAGGAGGTAATCCAGTTCGGGTTCCGGTCGTCGGGGCCACCGGCCGGCAGGCCGGACATCATGACGATACGTTCGACGCCGAGGAGGCTCGCAAGTTCAAGGGTATCATAGGCGAGTTTTGTGTCGGAGGGACCGATCTCGCCAGGATGCAGCTGGTTGCCCGAGCAATTCAGCGCTGAAATTTCAAGGCCACGCTCCGCCAGCATGCCCTTGAACCGGTCGCGGGACGAGGCCTTGGCGAGAAGGTCGGCGATGTCGACGTGCGGCGCGCTCGACCAGCCGCCGAGGCCGAATTCGACGTGCGTAAGGCCGAGTGCGGTGACCTGATCAAGGCACGCGGCGAGGGGAAGGGCGCCGAAACCGTCGGTGTTGAGACCAATTTTCATCGTTTACTCCATTGGCACGCGGCATCAGGCGGCGGCGTGCTTGACCTTGGCGGGCTGGTTGGTGTCTGCGGCTTGCTGGATGGCGTCGAGGATTTCCGAGGCGCGCAAACCGTCGAGAATGGAGCCGTTCGTCATCGGGTGGCCGTTGGCGATGGCCTCGAGAAATTCTTGAATCATGAAGCCGAAGACCTCGGCATATCCAATCGCCACGCCGTCGTGGGGCACCGGCAGAAGCCCGGCGAAGGGCAGTGTCGGATTGTTCGCGACGATCGCGAAGGGCGACTGACCGGAGCCGTCGAAATGCGCAATCTCGTAATGTGCGGGGGTACGTGACGAGTAGCGTACGGCGCCCTTTGTGCCGGTGATCGCGATGGTCAGGCTGTTGCCCATGCCAACGGCGACCCGGCTTGCAAGGAAAGTCCCCTGGCAACCATTCGCGAAACGCAGCAGGGCAGACATCACATCGTCATTGTCGACGCGCCGGCTTTCGCTGCTGAGTTCCACGTGGTTGTGCCCGATGCTGGCGCCAGCCGGAAGGAAGCGCTGCCTGATCGAGATCGTGGCGATCGCGCCGGCAATCTCCTCGACCTCGCCGCACAGGAAGCGCGCGACGTCGACGGCGTGCGTTCCGATATCGAGGAGCGCGCCGGGACCGGCCCGGTCGCGCTCGTAGCGCCAGCTGTGCGGGAGCTGGGGATCGGCGGCATACTCGCTCTCGTACTGGACGAGGGCATTGACCAGATCGCCGATCTCGCCGCTCTCAATCAGACGCTGCATGGCCGCGACCGCGGGGATACGGCGATAATTGAAAACCGTCGCAGAAACGCTCGAGGCCGCCTGGGAGGCTTTGTAGATTTGCGCTGCCGTCGCTGCATCGAGTGCCAGCGGTTTTTCGCAAATGACATGCTTGCCGGCAGCGAGCGCTGCGAGGGTGACCTCGGCGTGCAGGAAGTTCGGAAGGCAGATGCTGACGATGCCGATGTCCGGATCGGCAAGCACCGACTTCCAGTCGGAGGCAATGGTCTCGAAGCCCCAGGTCGCAGCCATCGAAGCGGCAAGTTCGCCATTCGCGTCGCAGACTGTTTTCAGCCGAAGCCCGCGGATCTTTCGTGAGAAGCGGTCGATCGCGACCTTGTAGCCGAAAGCATGTGCGGCGCCGATCATGCCGGCGCCAATCACCGCGATTGCGGATCCTGTCATATTTTCCTCCCGTGTTCCGTAACCTGAAGTCGCCACCAACATGAGAGCGCTCCCATATCGTCAACGATACGAAGGAATATCCAAAATTTCACGGAAATGGTGATTGAATTCAATCAACGGAGTGCCGGAGTGGCTGATGATGGCGAATCCGTCGTTGACAGAATGGGAGCGCTCTCAATAATGGACCGCATGAGAGCAGAGGAGCTCTTGATCTGAGCCGGGCATCCGGCGATTTGAGGAGGAACGAAATGAAATCTCTACTGGCCGGATTGTTGCTGTCGACCACTCTGCTGACGTCGGCGAATGCCGCGAACATCGGCGTTGCGATGTCGAACTTCGACGACAACTTCCTGACGATCCTGCGTCTCGCGATGCAGAAGGTGGTCGAGGGTAAATCGGATGTGGAGCTGCAGTTCGAGGACGCGCAGACCGATATCGGCAAGCAGCTCGATCAGGTGAACAATTTTGTCGCCCAGGGGGTCGATGCCATTATCGTCAACCCAGTCGATGCTTCCGCGACGCAGCCCATAACCGCAGCCGCGACGGCGGCCGGCATTCCGCTCATCTACGTAAACCGCCAGCCGGTGGAGAAGCTTCCGGAGAGCGGAGTGAGTTTCGTCGGCAGCAACGAGTATGAGGCGGGCACCTTGCAGATGACTGAGGTCTGCCGGCTCCTCGGAGGGAAAGGCAAGGTCAACATCATCATGGGCGACCTCGCCTATGAGGCAGCGCGCGTGCGCACCCAGGCGGCGGAAGACGTGTTGAAGAAGCCGGAATGCGCAGGCATCACTGTCGCTGAAAAGCAGGCCGGCAAGTGGACGCGCATTTCGGGGACCGACCTGGTGACGAACTGGCTGAGCGCGGGTCTCGATGTCAACGCGATCATCGCGAACAATGACGAGATGGCGCTCGGGGCCGTTCAGGCGCTGAAGGGTGTGAACAAGGAACTTGGCGCCGGCGAAGGCAAGATCGTCGTCGGCGGCATAGATGCGACCCAGGATGCGATGAAGGCCATGAAGGCGGGCGACCTTTCCGTCTCCGTGTTCCAGGACGCGGCGGGGCAGGGCAAGGGCGCCGTGGAGACCGCTCTCAAGATGATTGCCAAGGAACCGGTCGAACAGAATGTCTGGATCCCATTCGAGCTCGTCACGCCGGCAAATCTGAGCAGCTACGATAGCCGCAACTAGATCCTCCTCCCAGGGTGCAGCGCGGCGCGGCACGTGGCGAGACCGCGTTGCCGCGCCGCGCTGAGTATATTGAAAACAGGCAGCCTGGTCATACGGGATCAGCCCGCATCGCGACGACGCCAGGCACGGGATTGCCACCAAGGTCGGGCATGATCGTTCCACTAAAATGGCTGTACGCTCGAGGCCCGTCTTGGACGAAGTCCGTCGCCTTGCGGGCGCGACCGCGGCTGCGTCACACATGAAATCGGCATTGCCAGTAGAGACGCCAACGGCACCGTCTTCATGGGGGCGGCGCCGTCTTTTTCCTGGCCAGTGGTGCCCATGCGCCCGGTCGGATGGCGTGTTCGGCGGATAAAAACGATTAGGGAAAACTAAAAAGCGACAAGAATGGACGGATTCGCGGCAAAGCGTACTGGACAGTACTCTGAAGTTTTGCTTGTTCTGCTGTCGCATTTGTTGAGGGACATAGGCGTTGCGTAGTCGGCAGGAGAGGACAGACAAGCATGGCGATTAAAATTGGCGCGCCGCGGGAGGTAACCGCAAGTGAGGCGCGTGTGGCGCTGACACCTGACAGCGCGGTGCAACTTGCGAAACTTGGCTATAGCAGCATCATCGAGATGGGCGCGGGCGTTGCGGCCGGTTTTTCCGATGATGCCTATCGGGCCGCGGGCGTTGAGGTGGCCCCGTCGGCGGACGCGCTCTGGGCTTCGGCCGATGTGATTGTCAAGGTGCGGCCGCCTGAGCCGAGCGAGGTCGCGCTTTTGTCTGCGGACAAGACGCTGATCTCGTTCTTCTATCCGGGCCAGAACCCGGAACTGCTTGAGCTAGCCAAGGCGAAGGGCGCCAACGTCATCGCCATGGACATGGTGCCGCGCATCAGCCGCGCGCAGAAGATGGATGCGCTGTCGTCGATGGCCAATATTGCCGGCTACCGTGCGGTGATCGAGGCCGGCAACAATTTCGGCCGCTTCTTCACCGGCCAGGTAACGGCCGCCGGCAAGGTGCCGCCGGCCAAGGTGCTGGTGATCGGTGCGGGCGTTGCCGGTCTTGCGGCGATCGGTGTCGCCACCTCGCTCGGTGCCCAGACCTATGCCTTCGACGTACGCCCTGAGGTCGCCGAACAGATCGAGAGCATGGGGGCCGAATTCGTCTATCTCGATTTCGCCGATGGTGAGGGGGGAGGTCAGCAGGACGGTGCTGCCACCGGCGGCTATGCGGCGCCTTCTTCGCCGGAATTCCGCGAGAAGCAGCTTGCCAAATTCCGCGAGCTTGCACCGCAGATCGACATCGTCATCACCACGGCGCTGATCCCCGGCCGTGATGCGCCAAAACTATGGCTTGCCGACATGGTGGCCGCGATGAAGCCGGGATCGGTGATTGTCGACCTTGCCGCCGAGCGCGGCGGCAACTGTGACCTGACCGTTGCCGATCAGCGGATCGTCTCCGACAACGGCGTCGTCGTCATCGGCTATACCGATTTCCCGAGCCGCATGGCCGCGCAAGCGTCCACGCTCTATGCCACCAACATTCGTCATATGCTGACGGACCTGACKCCGGGCAAGGATGGCAAGCTCGTCCACAACATGGAGGACGACGTCATCCGTGGCGCGACCGTCACCTTCGAGGGGGCGATCACCTTTCCGCCGCCGCCGCCGAAGATTGCCGCGATCGCAGCGCAGAAACCCAAGGAGAAGGTGAAGGAGCCGACACCGGAGGAAAGACGCGCCACCGAGGCTGCAGCCTTCAAGGCCCAGACGAAGAGCCAGCTGACGCTGCTCGCCGTCGGCACGGCGCTGCTGCTTCTCGTCGGTGCCTTTGCGCCGGCGGCCTTCATGAGCCACTTCGTCGTCTTCGTGCTCGCCTGCTTCGTCGGCTTCCAGGTCATCTGGAACGTCTCGCATTCGCTGCACACCCCGCTGATGGCTGTCACCAATGCGGTCTCCGGCATCGTCATTCTCGGCGCTCTGCTGCAGATCGGGTCTGGCAACTGGCTGGTGGTACTGCTTGCGGCACTCTCGGTGCTGATCGCCACGATCAATATCGTCGGCGGCTTCCTCGTCACACGGCGCATGCTCGCCATGTTCCAGAAATCCTGATCGGGCAGGGGTAATCAATATGATGATCGGTATCGTATCGGCCGCCTATATCGCGGCAGCCGTTCTCTTCATCCTCTCGCTCGGCGGGCTTTCGGGCCAGGAAAGCGCCAAGCGCGCCGTCTGGTACGGCATGACCGGCATGGGCCTTGCCATCATCGCCACGGTCTTCGGACCTGACGTCGGCAATTGGCTTGTCATCGTGCTGATGATCGCGGGCGGCGCCGTGCTCGGCCACTTCGTCGCCTCCCGCGTCCAGATGACCGAGATGCCGCAGCTCGTTGCCGCACTCCATTCCTTCGTCGGTCTGGCTGCCGTGTTCATCGGCTTCAACGCCCATATCGAAGCGGTTGACGTTGCCGGCCTCGACGCGGCGGCCCGCTCTGCGCTGACCGGTTTTGCCGCGATCCTTGCGCACAAGGAACCGGTGGAGCTGTCTATCATGAAGGTCGAGGTCTTCCTCGGCGTCTTCATCGGCGCCGTCACCTTCACCGGCTCCGTCATCGCCTTCGGCAAGCTCGCCGGCAAGGTCGACGGCAAGGCAAAGAAGCTGCCGGGCGGTCATCTGCTCAATGCAGGTGCCGCACTGCTCTCGCTCGTGCTGCTGGTGCTCTACGTCAACGGTGCCGGCACCTGGACGCTGCTCGCCATGACGCTCGCGGCATTCTTCATCGGCTACCACCTGATCATGGGCATCGGCGGTGCCGACATGCCGGTGGTCGTGTCGATGCTGAACAGCTATTCCGGTTGGGCGGCGGCCGCCATCGGCTTCACGCTCGGCAATGACCTGTTGATCGTCACCGGCGCGCTGGTCGGCTCGTCCGGCGCGATCCTCTCCTACATCATGTGCAAGGCGATGAACCGCTCCTTCCTGTCGGTCATCCTCGGCGGCTTCGGCGCCACCACGGCCCCGGCCATGGAAATCACCGGCGAACAGATCGCCATCGATGCCGAAGGCGTGGCCGCCGCCCTCAACGACGCCGACAGCGTCATCATCGTGCCGGGCTACGGCATGGCGGTGGCGCAGGCGCAGCAGTCGGTCTCCGAGCTTACCCGCAAGCTGCGGGCGGCCGGCAAGAACGTGCGCTTTGCCATTCATCCGGTCGCCGGCCGGTTGCCGGGCCACATGAACGTGCTCTTGGCCGAAGCGAAGGTTCCCTACGACATCGTGCTGGAGATGGACGAGATCAACGAGGACTTCCACGAAACCGATGTCGTCATCGTCATTGGCTCCAACGACATCGTCAATCCGGCCGCCCAGGAAGACCCGAACTCGCCGATATCAGGCATGCCGGTGCTCGAGGTCTGGAAGGCCAAGCAGGTGTTCGTCTCCAAACGTGGTCAGGGGACCGGTTATTCCGGCATCGAGAACCCGCTGTTCTACAAGGACAACACCCGCATGTTCTACGGCGACGCCAAGAAAAGCATCGACCAGTTGCTGCCGGCGCTGGCGTAGCCGTATCTCAAACTGAACTCACCGCCCCGCCTGCGCGGGGCGGTGGTTCGATGCCGTGCAAGAGCTAGGCAACTGTCGGGCGCTGGGGCGAGGATCGTCCAATCGGTCGCCCCTGTGGGGAACACTTCGGACGGCCGAAGGCAATGAACGTATTCCCTCGGAGCAAGGTCGCTATCACGACGACTACGGGGCCTCCGCCGCGGCGATCGCCGGCAATGGCCGGCCCCCGGTGACGGCAGAGGAGGCGATTGCCGTTCTCGCGGTTCTTGATGCGGCAAGAACGAGCGCAGTCGAAGGCCGCACCGTCCATGTCTGAAGCGCTTTTCCAAAAAAGCCGATCGGCCCCGCAAAGTCTTGGCTGAAACAGAGGATTGTCGAGCGGCGGATCGCGCTGCCGGCTTCGCCCAGGCGCGCTATGCATCGTATCTTAAGCCAGCCAGAAATCGTGGCTTTTGGAACCGTAGAGTCCGTTGCCGCAGCCTGTGGCGTTTCGGGCACGACGATCGGACGGTTGTGCTCTCGCGTCGGCTACGAGAACCTCGGGGAAATGCGGCGGGTTCTTTAGAAACAATTCGACCTGCATGCAGCAAGCTACCCCTGAAACTAGAATACAGGAACCGGGTGATCGCGAGGCAGGCCAGCCCACTGCGGCCTCTCGAGGACCCGGGAAAGGTCGAACTATCCGCCGAGGGGCGTGCCGGTAATGCGGCGCCGAAATCAAGATCGCAATTGCCATCCGGTAGCGACAGTCGGCGTTTCGGCGTGTGAGATGTGGCTCGACCTGTGACACCACCTGATCGATCGAAATCGGCCAGATCAATCTCGAATGCATCCGTCAGCTGGAAAATATGCGTTCGAGGGCGGCGAAGAAAACAGTTCTTGATGGAGCAGGCTTCGTCGGATGAGCCGTAAAGCTGCCGTGTAATGGTCAGCAAATTGCCCCGGTACCGCCGCACCTAGCCCTTCCCAGGATTCCATCGTCAGCGACGCGTTCGGTATCCGGCCGACCTAGGGGGCGATTGAAAGGCAGTGTCGCTTCCGATCACACCATGCACATCATAGAGGAATGAATATGATCACCGGTTACAAGCCCATTGCGTCGTTCACGGCTGCAGTCTTCGGTCTCATGGTATTCAGCCCGGCATCCGCCCTTGAGATTGCCCAGGCGCAACAGACCCAGCCGACGCAGGGCCAGGCTGACAGCAAGGGCGCGGGGGCCGCTATCAGCGAACAAAAGATCGAGGCTTTCGCGGTTGCTTATCTTCAGGTCGACAAGGTCAGGCAGGAATATTCCGCGAAGATAGAGGCAACATCGGACGAAGCGGCGAAGAAGCAATTGCAGACCGAAGGTAGCAAGAAGATGGTCGATGCGGTCAAAGCCTCACCTGCCATTTCGGTCGAAGAATATTCGGCAATCCTTACAGCGGCGCAGAGCGATCCGACCGTCGCCAAGAAGGTTCAGGCAGAGCTTCAAAAGACCGCTCCCGTACAGAATTAACCGGTCTCGGAAGAATCCGGTTCGCCAGAAACTATCTGGCGCCCGCGAACCAAGTTGCGGGCTCCCCGCTGTGCGACGGTACCCTGCCGGTCGGCCCAGGCACTGTCTACGGGTGCCAACCGTCTCTGGCCGCTTTCGCGGCCAGAGACGGTACGCGCATCACAAAGTGATCGGGCAGTATGTCGCCCGTCACTCAGTCACTGGCAGCAGGGTCAGTGAAGCGTGATTCCGTCGAGTGCGCGGCCTGCGAGCTGCGTCCGCTTACTCCACTAGATCCGGGACGCCGAGCCTTGCCAGTTCTGCCTCGGTCGGCGTCTGGGTCTTGCCGCGCGTGCGCTTTTCGGCAGGGAGGAATTGGCCGGCGCCGGGTTTGCCACAGAAGGTATGGTATTCGGCGATCACCTTGCCGCGCAACAGGGTGACGGCTGGCCAGCCCTTGATGCGCAAGCCCTGATAGGGCGTGTAATCGACCGAGTGGTGGAGACGGTCGTTGTCGATCACCGTCTCGTACTGGTCGTCCCAGATGCACAGATCCGCGTCCGAGCCGACGGCGATAGTGCCCTTTCGCGGGTAGAGGCCGTAGATCTTCGCCGCGTTGGTGGAATTGAGCGCGACGAAGCGGTTGATGTCGATGCGACCGGTCATGACGCCTTCGGAAAACAGGATCGGCGAGCGGGTCTCGATGCCCGGCACGCCGCTCGACATGCGGTTGAACGGCACGTCGCTGCCATGAGGGAACTTGCCGGTCGAATCAAAACGGTAGGGACTGTGGTCGGAGGAAAAGACGTCGAAGAAGCCGTCTTCGATCCCTTGCCAGATCGCTTCGTCGTTACCCTGCCAGCGGGGCGGTGGGCTGCAGAGCGCCTTGGCGCCCTCCAAGCCAGGCCGGTCGAGGTCGGTCGAATCGAGCGCGATGTATTGCGGGCAGGTCTCGGCATGGACGGTAACGCCGCGGCGTCGGGCGGCGGCAATGATACCTATCGATTCGCCGCTGGAGACATGAACGACCATCAGCGGCACGCCGGTCACTTCCGCAAAGGCGGTCATGCGGTAGATCGCCTCCTGTTCCATGATGGCAGGGCGCGCGGCGGGATGGTATTTCGGCGCATGCAGGCCGCGCTCCAGGAGCCGTTCCGTCACCCAGGCGATGCCGGCGGCATTCTCGCAATGGATCATGACCATGGCGCCCTCGCGCCGGGCGGCGGCCATGGCGTCGAGCAGCTGGCGATCCTTGAGCATCACATCGTCATAGACGGTGAAGAATTTCAGCGAGGTGCAGCCGCCGGCAATGATGTCCGGCAACTCTTCCTGCAGCGCCGCAGCCGTCGGATCGGCGACGATGAGGTGGAAATTGTAGTCGATTGCCGTCTTGCCGTTCGCGCGGTCGTGATATTCTTCGATCGCCCAGCGTAGCGTTTGGCCGCGATCCTGCGTCGCAAAGGGAATCATGGTCGTGGTGCCGCCGCAGGCCGCGGCAACGCTGCCCGTCGTGAACGTATCGGCTGTCAGTCCGCCGCCTGTCTGCCGTTGGTCGACGTGCACATGGCTATCGACGCCGCCCGGCAGCACCCAGCGTCCGCCCGCATCGATTTCGCGCCGCCCGGGGCTGAGCGACTGGCCGAGTGTGTGGATGCGGCCATCGGTGATGCCGATATCGGCCATGAAAATGTCCGACGCGGTGGCGCAGCGCGCGTTCCGGACGACGAGGTCGAACTGGGACATGAAATACTCACTTCCGATCTTTGGAAAGGGGAACGATTTGCGGCGCCGCACCCCCGCGCGGAACGATATCGGCGGTGAGCTGATAGCGTTCGGGGTGGTAGAAGCCGTTGATGAAGGCGACGGGAGTGCCGCGGTCGTCGAAGTAAAGCCGCTCGACCTGGATCACGGGAGTTCCCGCCGCAAGGTCGAGATGGACGGCGAAGGCCTCGGGAATGGCCGTCGCGCTAATGCTCTGCTCGCCGTAGGCGATGCGAAGGCCCGCCCGGCGGAGGATGCGCTCCGTCGGCTGCTCGTGGCTGGCGAAATCCTCCGGGTCGATGGCAAGGACCAGGTCGGCGGGGAAGTAGCCCTCGCCCACCATGAAGGGTTGGTCGTTCAGGAGAACGATGGTGCTCTCATGGGAGACAAGTGCCTTTTCGGCCAATCGCAGCCGCTCAGCCACCCGTTCGGGCGGGGACCGGGTGTCGGTTCCCAGCAGCCGGAACCGCAAATGCCGGTCGAGTGCCAGGATATCCTCCAGGTAGGCTCGCAGGCGCACTGATTGCAGTGCATGGCGGAAGCCGGCGACGAAGGTGCCGACCCCCTGGCGCCGCACGACGAAGAGATCGGCCACCAGCCCGTCGACCGCGCGCCGCACGGTAATGCGGCTCACGCCATATTCACGGCACAGCTGCTCTTCCGTGGGCAGCATCTCTTCCGGTTCGAACTCGCCGGAGGAGATGCGGCGTTGCAGGTCGTACTGAACCTGCATGTAGAGCTTTCCGGCCAGGGGCGATCCCATCATCTTTGAATCCTATCTCGTTGCGCGCCGCGCTGCCCGGAACGCCGTCACGGCGGGGGCATTTTCGGCAATCCAGTCAATTCCCAGTTTTTCCACGGTTCGACCGGTCTCGCGAAAATTGCAACGGAACGCGCTGTTGACAAGGTCGATCATCGCGGTTGTGAGCGGGGTAGGGCAAGCGACCAACCGCGCGATGTCCTCGAAGGGTACCAGATCGCAGGGCAAGTCCTCGGTGAGGTAGCGCATCTGCAGCTTCGGACCAAAGCGTTCGACCTCTTCCAGGCGGGTGCCCGGTGGATAGGCCAGCGCGTCGAAATCGGCGACCGGGAGCGGATCGAGGCCGAGTGCGCGGATGACTGCCAGACGTTCGCGCTCGAAGGCGTCCGCCAGGTTGCCGACCAGCTCCGTATAGGCTTCCCCGAAATGCAGGACGCCAGTGGTGAGCGCGCCGTGATCGGCTTTCAAAAGGCCAAGATGGCCGAGCATCACCGGCAGGTGGCCCAGGCTGTTGGGATTGTTGAGGCCGCATTGCAAGGCATTCTTGCCGAGTTTCAATTCCGGCCAGAGCGCGCCGATCCGGGACAGGGCGAACTCCGCGTCGCCAGGCGCCGTGCCCACTGTTTCCAGCCACTGCTTGTGGCTGCGTGCCACCATCCGCGCCGGGCTCGGCCGGCCGGCAAGGTGCAGCGAATTCATGGTTTCAACGATTTTCGGGCGACCTTTGGCGCCTGCCGCCTCAAGTGCGAGCGAGAAGATGCGCCCGCCACCGACATAACCGCAATGCAGGACCACGAGGTGGTTATCGGTAAGAACGCCAGCTAGGCGCTCGGCCACTGCCGCATGCTGGTCCGCCGTCACGGACACGACAATGACCGGCGCGGGCGCCAGCTCGTCCGGCGTCTGCGCCATGGGCGGGAGGGCGAGCAGCCCCTCGCCGAAAATGCCTGAGTAGAGGAAACCGCCCTGCGCAGTTACGCCCGCTTCGACCGCCGGGTCCGAATCATACCACGCGGCAATGCGGACCCCTCTTTGGTGGGCGTGAGCCGCCAATCCGGCGCCCGATGCTCCCATTCCGACGAATGCCCAATCATCCTTCATTGAAATACCCCTCTTGCGGATCGACTTCATTTGTGATGTCATCATAACAACATGATGAATTGAATTGCAAGACATGACATCGAGGGAGGAATGCGATGAGCCGACGTCTTCAAGAGCAGAGCGCCGCCGAAGGGCGCCGCATGCCGGGGCGGCACCGCGGCAACTGGGTCAGCCGAGCGGTCGTTGACGGGAGGGAATTCTGGTGAGCAGTGCAGGCAGAAACATCCACAGAGCCGCGCCCGCTGACGCGGCATTCGCTGGCGGGGCGGGGGTCGCCATACCCGATGACGCCCCGATCTTTTCGCGACACCAGCCCTGGACGCCGGTGGCCRCCGTCGCTTGCATCGCCGTTCTTGCCTACGTCTTCTGGAACCTGTCGCAGAACCCCGTCATCGATCAGGCGGTCATCCTTGAGTATCTGTTCAAGGACGTGACGCTGCAGGGCGTCGCCGTGACACTTTATCTGACGGTCGTCTCCATGGTGATCGGTCTTGTCGGCGCAATTGTCCTTGCCATGATGCTGCTGTCGAGCAACTGGGTGCTGTCCAGCCTTGCGCGACTCTATGTGTGGATCTTTCGGGGTACGCCGCTTCTCGTCCAGCTTATCTTCTGGGGCTATCTCGGCATCTTCACGCCGAACCTCTCCTTGACCCTGCCTTTTGTCGGGACCCTGTTTTCCGTGCCGACCGCGCAGGTCGTCACGCCGATGGTCGCCGCCATGCTTGCTCTGTCGCTCAACGAGGCCGCCTACGCGGCGGAAATTGTCCGCGGCGGCATCCTCTCGGTACCGCGCGGGCAGGTCGAGGCGGCGCGCTCCGTCGGGATGACGCAGTTCCGCACGTTCCGGCGGGTCGTGATGCCGCAGGCGCTTCGGGTCATCATTCCGCCGATGGGTAACGAGGTCATATCAATGTTGAAGGCGACCTCGCTCGTTTCGGTGATCGCCGGTGCAGACCTGATGACCAACCTGCAGCGCGTCTATTCCCAGACATTCCAGATCATCCCGCTGCTGATCGTGGCCAGCATCTGGTACCTGTTCATGGTCAGCATTCTCACGATCCCACAATCCTGGCTCGAGCGGCGGTACGGTCAGTCGACCGCCCGTTCAAAGCCGCGCCGCAGGCCGCGGCGCGCCACGGCCCGGAATTCCCAGGCAATTGGTCTCGTCGGCAAGGAGAAGTTGGCCCAATGAACGCTGAACCTCTCGTTAGCGTCAGAACACTGACGAAATCCTATGGACACAAGGTGGTCCTGAAACGCATCAGCCTCGACATTGCCGAGGGCGAGGTCGTGGCGATGATCGGCCCGAGCGGTTCGGGAAAGAGCACTCTCCTGCGCTGCATGAACCATCTGGAGTCTCCCGATAGTGGCTGCGTTCTGGTCGGGGGCGATCCCGTCGGCTACGCCATGAAGAAAGGCGAGTTGCACGAGCTTTCCGACAAGGCTCTCTCCCACCAGCGGCGCGGCATCGGCATGGTGTTTCAGAGCTTCAACCTGTTCCAGCACATGACGGTGCTGGAGAATATCGTCGAAGGGCCGATCGGCGTTCTCAAGCAGCCGCGCGCGCAGGTCTATAACCACGCCCGGTACTTGCTCGACCTCGTCGGACTTGCCGACTGGGCCGACCATTACCCCTCGCAGCTCTCTGGCGGCCAGCAGCAGCGCATCGCGATTGCCCGGGCCCTGGCGATGCGACCCCGCGTCATGCTCTTCGACGAACCAACCAGCGCGCTCGACCCCGAACTCGTCGGCGATGTGCTTGAGGTGATGCGCACACTCGCCCGCGAAGGCATGACGATGATCGTCGTCACGCACGAGATCGGTTTCGCCCGCGAGGTCTGTGACCGGGTGGTCTTCATGGCTGACGGAGAAATCGTCGAGCAGGGCGAACCCGGCACGGTCCTGGCTGCGCCGCAGCAGGAACGTACCCGAGAATTTCTTCGAAGACTTCTCTAAAGAAAAAAAGGGAACACCTATGAAATTCGCCAGCAGAGCATTTCGCTTCGCGGCCTCGGCCGCCCTTGCGCTCGCTATGAATGGGGGAGTGACATTCGCACAAGCGGGTGCCTCGACCGACCAGGTCATCGTCGGCAAGACGATAACGCGGGACGAGACGATTGCCGCCCTTGTTCCGGCCAAATTCAACGGGGGCCTGCGCTTCGTCGTTTCGGTCCCCTATCACCCCTGGATGTATTTCGACGACAACGGGGAGTTGACCGGGATCGAAGTCGATGTCGTCAAAACCATCGCCGCGAAGATGGGCGTTGATATCACGTTCATCAACGTCAAGTTCGATGGCGCCATTCCCAGCCTCCAGGCCGGAAAGGCCGATGTTATCGCCGCCGGCATGGGCGATACACTGGAGCGGGAGAAGGTTCTCAACTTCATCAATTACAGAACTCTGGGCAATGTCGTCGTGGTGCCGGCCTCGGATCAGTCGATCAACGATCTCGTCGACCTTTGCGGCAAGACCGTCACCCGCGAAAGCGGCGACGTGTTCGCCACGTTCATCGAGAAGGTCCAGCCGCGATGCCAGGGTGCGGGCAAGAGCGAGATCACCATCAAGACGCTGCCGGATTCCAACGCCGCCTTGCTGGCGATCAAGAGCGGCTCCGCGGATGCCCAGATCGTCAACCTTTCGGCGGCTGAAAGCTTGATGCGCGCAAAGGCAAACAGCGGCCTGTTCCGCATCGTGCGTCCCGCGCACAGCCCGCGCGGATGGCGGCTTTCCAATGGCGGCCTGGGCGTGCTGAAGGCCGAAACGGAGTTGGCCGCTGCGATCGAGGCCGCATTGAAGGCGGCCAAGGCTGAGGGAACCCTTCAGGCTATCGCCGATCACTACGGCAACCCCAGCATCATCATCGATGAGGTGGGCGTGAACACACCGACCAGTGGAGAGCTGTGACGAGCCCGATTTGGGCTTCGCATCCGCCACGCATGAATTCCTTCGCTTATCTCGCAAACATAAAATGGGGACACGCATGAAACTCGACACACACGCATTTCTTTCGCTCGCCTTCATTACTGCGCTTTCAGCCTCTGTTGGCTCGCTTCCGGCCGCCGCAGCCGATGAGACGGACCAAACCGTCGTCGGCAGGACAATCACCAAGGATGCGGCAGTTGCCGCCCTCGTTCCCGCCAAGTTCAATGGAACGCTGCGTTTCGTGACCTCAGCGCCCTATGCGCCCTTCGAATTCTACGACGACAAGGGCGAATTGACCGGCATCGACATCGACGTTTCGCGGGCGGTCGCGGCCAAGCTGGGCGTTACAGCCACCTTTGAGAACGCGCAGTTCGACGGCATCATTCCCGGCGTTCTGGCGCACAAATACGACGTGATCGCCGCCTCGATGGGGGACACGGCGGAGCGCGAGAAGGTGATCAACTTCATCAACTATACGACGCTCGGCAATGTCGTTCTCGCCCGGGCCGGTGACCAATCGATCAGGGATCTACCGGATCTGTGTGGCAAGACCGTCACGCGGCAGAGCGGCGACGTCTTTGGCACCTTCATCGACAAGATCCAGCCCCAGTGCAAGGCCGCAGGAAAGGCTGAGATCGTCATCAAGACTCTGCCAGATTCCAATGCAGCCCTCCTCGCCATCAAGAGCGGCTCGGCGGACGCGCAAATCGTCAACATGTCGGCCGCCGAAAGCCTCGTTGCGGCCAAAGAGAACGCAGGCCTGTTCCGTATCGTGAAGGCCGAAGAGCGCAAGCATGGCTGGAGCCCGCAGAACGGTGGCTTCGGGGTGCTGAAAGCTGAAACGGAGTTGACCGCTGCAATTGCGGCAGCGGCCAAGGCCATCAAGGCCGATGGCACGCTCGCTGCGATTGCGGAACATTACGGCCAGCCTAACGTCGTGATCGACGAAGTCGTCGTTAACGTGCCGACAAACGGCGAAATGTGATTGGGCCAAGGTGTGGGGCGGGTTTCGCCTGCCCCACACGCGACGTCGAACAGGGCTTGAACATGGATACTTTGAGAATTTCCTGCGCGCACGACCTTGCCTATGTCCCCCAATATGTGGGCCTGGCGACTGGTCGGTTCGCCGCGCAGTCGATCGACCTTACGTTCTACAAGAGCAATGGCACGGTCGAGGACACGGTCGGAGCGGTCAATCGGGGTGATGTCGATCTTCTGCTTGGAAGTTGCGTTTACGGCCTGAGGCTGGCGGAGACAGGGATGAACCCGGTCATCGTGGCGCAAAGCAACCAACAGACCCGCCATATGCTCGCGCAGCGCTTGGACGGAACCGCTGCACTTGCCTGGCCTGACTTGCGCGGGAAGACCATCGTCGTCTATCCCGGCGAAGCGCCGACCGCCTGGGCGGCCTTTGTCTATGCGCTCGGCCGGGCGGGACTGACACTTGCCGACGTGAAGCTTATCTTCGGTTTCACCGCAGAAGACGCCGTGGCCGAGTTCGTGCGGGGTGTCGGCGACGTGTTCTTCGTCGATGGCGAGGTGGCACTACGCGACGACCTGCGTGTGACCCTGCCTGTCAGCAGCCAGGCCGGTCGTCTTCCCTGGAGCGTCTACTTGGCCGATCGGACGGTGCTGGAAGCGAAGCGGCAGCTCTTTACTCGCTTTGCCGCGGCGCTGGACGACAGCCAAAAATGGCTTGCCGCGCAATCAGCCGAAACCATCGCCAGCACTGTGGCGCCCTATTTCCCGCACTATACACCGGAGCGGCTCGTCAAGATCCTTGCCTGTTATCAGTCGATCAGTCTGTGGGCGTCGACGAGCGCTGTCCAGCGCGACCAGCTCGAGCGCTGGTCCACGGCCCTCCAGCAGAACGGGTTGCTTGCGCAAGGCAGGCAACTGACGGATCACCTCGGTGTTGTTTGACCGCCCCTTGGCCGAAATCGCGGAAAGGGCGCTTGCCGAAAGGCAGCTGCTGCCGGCCGCCTATGCGGCGCTTTTCGCAAAGATCGGGCGTGAAGATGCAAAGCTGCATTCCCTGTGTGATCCCGCCTGGAGCTGGATCGAGAAGGAGCTCGCCCGGCTCGACGCGCGGCTTGACGCGGGCTGCGGCAGGCCGCTTGCCGGTGTTTCTCTCGGTGTGAAGGATACCATCGCCGTCGCCGGCCTGCCGACCAGGGCGGGAACCCCTGTTGATCTCGGGGAGCTTCTGCCCTTGAAGCCAAGCGCGGCCGTGGCCGCGTTGCAAGATGCGGGCGCAGTGGTTGTTGCAAAACAGGCGACGCACCAGTTCGGCTCGAGCGCGGGGCCTGCCACGACGCGCTCGTTGCGCGGACCGGACCACTACGCCGGCGGCTCGACCGTGGGCGGAGCAGTCGCAGTTGCGGCCGGCTTCACGGCGCTCGCCATTGGGACCGATGGCGGTGGTTCGTTGCGCAAGCCGGCGGCTCTTGCCGGTGTTGCCGGTCTGCGTCCAAAAAAGGGAACGATCTGCGACGAGGGCGAGGTCAATGGCGCACTCTTCGGGCAGAGCACCGGGCTGATTGCCCGCAGCGTGGCGGATATCACGGCTGTGATTGAGCGTTGCCCGAGCATGCTGCGCACGGCGCTGGAGGCGGAACAGCCTGGTCCGCTCGTCGTCGGCATTCCCGATGCAGCCCGCAGCGCTATTGTACCAGCTGCAGAGCAGGCACTTGATGCTGCGGCTGAAAGGCTGGTGCAGATGGGGCATGCCGTCGTGCCGGTGCCGCTGTGGATCGGCGAGGCGGCGAGCCGCGATTTCCTGATAGCCGTGAATTTCGACAACTGGACCTTCCATGCTCCGCTATTGGCGGCCCATCCGGAGATCTATATGCCAGCCGTCGCCCGCACGATGCGCCAGGGTGAGGTGATTGCGCCGGTCGAGGCGGCTGCGGCAAGGTGTCGGCTTGCCGATCATCGCGCCCGCTTGCTTGAGGCGGCGCTTTCAAGCGGCGTCGATCTTCTCCTCACGCCCAGCCTTCCGTCGCCGGACGCGCGCAATGGTGCTGCAAGCCCGCAGGACCTTTCCGCAACTACCGGGCGTTTCACCATCCTTGCCAATATCTACGATCTCGACAGCGTATCCCTGCCGCTCCTGCGGGAAGAGGCGGGCACCCGCTCAGTGATGCTGACCGGGCTGGGCATTTCGCTTGCGACGCTGCTTGCCTGCGCGCGTCAGTTGGAGATGTCCAATGCATGAAGAAGAACTCTCGCGCCTCCTGCGCCAATGGCTTGACGAGACTGGGGCACCGGGAATCTCGGTGGCCGTGGATGACGGTCGGACGATCCGATGCCTTGTCGCTGGCGTTGCCGATCCTTTGACGCGAACGCCGGTAAGCGCGCATTTCGCTTTTCAGTTTGGCTCTGTGTCAAAGATGGTCACGGCCTTCCTTTTGATCGAAGCGCTTGCCGACAGAGGACTCGACCTGGAAACGTTGGCGGTTGCGATTGCGCCGGATCTTGCAGCCAGCAATGATCTTGCCTTTCATAGCGTCACCGCTCGCCATCTCCTCAATCACACGAGTGGGCTCGATTCCCAATGGTGGGCGGATATGGGGCAGGGCGGTGAGGCCCGTCGAGCTGCTGCCCGTGCCATCGTTGCCTTGCCGATGATCGCAAGGCCGGGCGATCTCTTCTCTTATTCCAATTCGGGCTATGTGCTTGCCGGCTATCTGACGGAAGTCCTGACTGGCCAGATCTGGGAGGCCTTTGCGGAGGACCGGATCGCCCGGTATCTCGGCGACCATTCCCTTTCGGCCCGGGCGGAGACGTTCCTCGTGCGACCGACGGCGACGGGCCATGACGCACCGCCATCGGAAGGTGCCCCCGCACTGCCGGCCGCCCGCTGGTATGCGCCTGTCGCGCTGGCGCCCGGCGGCGGCCTGGCCGGAACGCCAGCAGACCTTGCGAGGCTGTTGCGCGTCCTGCGTGGGCGACTAGGACCGAATCAACGGCCTTCGCTCGTGCCGACGATCGGCTGGCGCTATGCCGGTTGGGCACCAGGGATCGCTCGCTACGGGTTCGGCGAGAAGACCTTCGCTTGGGGACATGACGGCACCACAGTCGGCCAAGCATGTGCCGTGCGTCTTTGTGAGGGCCGACCGGAAACCGTCGTTGTCGCTACCAATGCCGCTTGGACCGCTCCGCGTGTCGGACGGCTCGCGGATAAAATCCTGCGCACCGTCACCGCCACCCCTGACCCTGGGGCCTTCGTCGAGCCCCTCGCAGGATACGAAGATTGGACAATGCCGCCGGAAGCCGATCCGTCGGGTTGCTACGCTCGGCTGAACGCGACGTTGACCGTGGCCATGCAGCCGAACGACGAGCTCCTGCTCGCTGAAGCTTACTCCCCGCAGGACGCTCTCCACTGGTTCGGTGCCAAGACCGCAGACGCAGCCGGCCCCGCCCAGGAGCGCCTCCGGCAATGCTCGCCCCATTCCTTCGCCGCGGCCGACAAGGAACTCCACTTCCTGCGCCACCCCAAAGCTCCCGGCCGTCTCTATGCGCACGACGGTATGCGAGCGACCCCAAAGAGCACCCGCTTTTGGCTGTGAGGGGGTGAGCACCGGCAAGCAGCGGATCCAGGCGTGAGGTAGGAAGAGGAGGGCGACCGCGACCGGCAATGCGGATCGTCCGCTCGCATCGATCATCGCGATGTCGCGAGTGATCATTCCATGGCGAGTCCGCGGCCGAAGACCGGCCGTCGACGCCTACGCGCCCCTGCCAAATCGATGTTCGAGATACGCCACGCCAAACGACACGATGTCCCGCGCGCCGAAGAGGTGGCAGAAGGCGTCTCCAACTTGGCCGCTTCGATGCCGGTTGATCGCAACATAGGCTTTGGCGATCGTTTCGACTGCGTCCGGCTCGCCGTCGACCGCAAAACAATCGAGAATACCATTGCTGTCAAAGTCCTCGGCAGTCTCCCACACCGTTTCGCCATTCGGGCCACGAAGCGGCATCTCATAGGTCACGCGCCGCTTGCCGGGGATATTGGCTATGGCTTCCGCGTAATGCAGCGCGGTAACGGAGTTCAAGGGTGCACCCAGCAGGAGGACATTTCCTCCCAGTTCGACAAACCGTTCGACAGGCGAACCTTTTCCCAGTGCCTGGCCGAGGCGATGAGGCTCCGTCAACGCTTCAGAAAGAGGCCCAATCGCAACCATCGATGCGTCAGGGTGAGCGCTACGGCGCGCGCCGGGCGCGTCGACAAGGAATTGATTGAGCAGGCCAAAGCCCGGATGTGTTCGAGCAGTTGCGGGGTCGAACAGCGGCCAGGCGCGACGAAGTTCGTCAGGCATCTGCGCGCCGTTCAGTGTTTCCTCGTAGGGCGAGAGGTCCCATGAAGCATATCCCATGAGTGTGCCCGATGGCCCGACTGCGTCGAGAAGTGCGCCGACAATGGCGGATGCTCCGCCTTCGACGGGGCCAAGGGCTTTCAAAGAGGCGTGAACCATCACGAGGTCGCCCGTTCGCACACCTAATCGCTGAAGATGCGTCGCAATTTCAGTCCGGGTTTTCATCGAACCGGCTCGGATGGCCAAGATATTCGAAATCAGGCCGCCAGGGCCAGTGCGACCATCCAGGCGACGAGYGCGATCGAAAGCCAAAGCCAGGCGTGCCTGTTGCGCTGCCGACGGGCGCCTTCCCAATCATAGGACATGACGTTCCTCCTCTTGGAAGCAAACAATGCCCAATTGAGGTCGGATGGAAAAGCGAGTTCTACGCGATGTTCACAGTATACATCCGACAAGCTGCAGCGAGCACCACGACCTAGAGGGCTTCGCTTGCGACCTTGGCTGCCACCGATACTAAAAGCGCTGCCAGAGCTACGGCCGTTCCGAACCTCGCGATCTTCATCCGGCGTTCGCGACGACCATTCCAGTCATATCCCAAGAGCGGCTCCTCCCGTTTGCGTTTGATACTGGTCCACCAAAGCTTCAATCGACCTTGCGCCCTCGCTGACGCTCCCGAAGCAATGTGATGTATCGGCGCCGGATGCCGTCGATGGGCACGTCGCCGGCGATCCACAGTTTGAGCAGAATCTCAAACTCGGTGTCACGCTCGATCGCCATGCCGCGCTCGGCCTATTTCGCAATGACGCGATCGGCGATTTCCTTGCGCGTGGCCATGTGCTTCCCGTTGCCTCCTGGATCCGGCGTTTGCTACCTGGAGACAAAGGCCTTTCGGCAGTCGCCAGGGGCCGCTGACGAGGACGACTGATCCGCAAGGGAACCCAGCGTCCCGCCGATGTGGTCGGCCTGTTGCCTGGTCAATCTGAACTGTAGCGCCGACACATCCGTAAGGTTTGGATCGACGCTGAACTCGATCCTCAAAAAGACGTCGCCGGTTTCATCGCCGGTGATTGCCTCGGCTCTCCAACCGACAACGGCCGATGACCTGACATTGCCACGCCCATCCGTACTCCAATCGTTCATGCGCTTGCGAACCTCTCTCATTGCGAAAACCAACGACAGAAAAGAAGCGTCCTGACCGCGCCTATCGGGAAGAAAGTCCGGGAGGTGCGCGTATGAGAATTGGTACATACCAGTGTTAAGCAATAGTTTTAAATTGCCCGTTCGGCATTCGAAAATTACGGCTTACTAAAAGATCGAAACGACAATAGCGCCACACTGTGTCTTTCCTGCTGTTGGCAGCTCCTTTCCAGGGCGAACATCTTCCCAACCATGCGATCAGGTGTGCGCTCGAACCTGCATCGCCGCCAGCATCTTGCGCCCATCTGCAGGCTTCCTATCTCTACTGAAAATCCTCGACATGGAGGCTCGAGATGAATCGGCCGGCACTAAACGCAATTCCTGACCACGAAATTGAAGTGATCCCGCCGGAGCGGGATGAGGCGGGAAACACCGTGATCTGTCTCTGTTGCCACAGGAAGCGGTTGGCTTCCGGCATGGATGCCGACGGTTGCGGCATATGTGAGGAATGCCTCGCGCCGTGACGCAGCCGGAGCCGGACCTTCAGCCCGAAGTGCTCATCGCGTTTGAGAAAGCCCTTGCAGAAATGCGCGAAGGCTACGTCCACGGAAGCTTCGAAGGCCGGCCTTGGGGCGTGACGGTCAGACGTTCACTCGATCGGAAACGGGTCTGGCTCTATGGCGAGGAGTTGGGCGGGACGGACGTTGTCAGCTTCAATCTTTATGTGCTTTCCGGCTCGGGCTTGACGCTCAAGCCTTGCGAAATGTCCTCGTCGAAGGTCATCGATTTCGTGTTGGGCTTTAAGCCAACCTAGGGCGTACCTGCTCATTGCGTTGGCTTGCGGTGTCGGGGCGTCCGGCTGTCCAACGAGCGACTGGCCGGAGACGGTGCCTTTACCCTTACAATTTCTGGCTTTGTAGTTCCTCGAGCAAGGCAAGCAAAGCGACGACGTCGATTTGGAGATCCCGACAGATTTGCTGAAGTTCGCTCACCAGATCCTCTTGACGGGGGGCTTCGTGCATCAAGTGGTCGTGCGCGGTCGACGCGACGGCATAGGCCTCGAAGAGTTCATACAAATCTTGGCTCTTTGTGGAGCGGAGCTGCTGACGGCAACCGGGAAGCGCCATCGCCAGGCGCGCTCGGCCCAAGTGCATCAATCCCATGACTGTCTCTCCCGTTTCATGACATCGGAAAGCCACCGCCGCTCTGCCCGCTGTCGCGACCCGGTTCCTGAAGTCGCAGCTACGATGGCCGGCTTATTTCGAGATCGTCAGCGCGGGCTTTGGCAGGACAATCGCGACAGCCTGCCCACCATTATCCAGGGACGCACTTCCGATAAGCAGGTACGCTGCGATTGCCACCATCGTGACGATCGTCACCGCGAGCGGGAGACCCGTCGAAGACTGATGCTTCGGCTGTCCGTATCTATGCACCTCGTACACGCTGGCCTCCTCGAGATCTCAACCGGCAACGACACCAGGACGGTCCGAAGGGATGATTGATCCGCCCTGGAGCCGTTGCCCGCCCATGGCCGCTAAGGGCCGAACCGCCATGGGCTGGTAATGGAGGAGATAGGGCGTTCGGACTAGGCAAGAACGGGACTAGGACCTTTACCGAGCCGGCATCGGACTGAAGTCCGATCGTGGAACCTTTTGCGCTTGCCGACTTTTCGAGTGCCCTTTCGATGAGTACCGCCACCAACGCGCAAGGTCGGTCGTCGGTCTGAGGGGCACAGGTTGTAGTCTGAGGGTATTTTTACCCTATTGCCGCGGTTCTGCCTTAGATTGTATTCGGCACGACGATGTGAATGACAAGCATGGCAATGGCGAGAGAAACACCCTTCAGCGCGGTCACGCGCAAGATGCTCGACAACTGGCTCCAGACCGATCCCGAGCAACCGACGTCACCAGAAATGGTCTATCGCGACATACTTGAAATGTTGTCGATAAAGATGCGCCTGACCGTTTTCACGGTTGAGGGCAACGACCCGAAGCGCTGGTTCATGAAGGCCGTCCGGCATTCCGGTTTCACGTCCCGTATTCTCAACATCAACAAGATCTTTGCCGACGCCTATATCGGTGAATTCAAGGACCAGACCTACATGGAGGAAGCGGTGATCCCGCGGCTTCTCCAGGTCATGGCCAGCCAGCAGCCTTCCATGGAACTGGTCAAGACGAGGCTCTTTGGTATCAATCTCGGCTACGACCGTATTCTCTTGCCACAACGCAACACCGACCGGCCCCAATGGATCATCTCATCCTCCTACGCCCAGTTCCTGCTTAGTCCGCCACGACGGATCGAGCAGATGGACGTCGCCGACGAAGCCATCATCCAACTGCTGGTAGAGGGCGCGACCGCAAAGGAGATCGCGGTATCGCTTTCCATATCGCACCGCACCGTCGAGCATCGCCTGGAGCGAATGAAGGAACGATACGGAGCCAGGAACACCGTGCACCTCGTGGCGATGCTGATCGCCACCCACCTTGACCGCTCGGCAGAACGTTAAGGGGCAAGCAAGACCCGCGGGGTGTCACCTGAACAAGAGAAGGATCGCTTCGGCGTTGTTGTTGGCGATATGCAGCGATTGCGTCGCCAGTTGTTCCTGGGCCTGAAGCGCCTTTAGCCTGGTCGAGACCACATTCATGTTGGCATCGATGAGGCGGCCGATGCCTTTGTCGATGGTTTCAATCAGCCTGTTTGCAAATTCCGACTGCATGTCGATGCGTTTCTTCAGCGCGCCGAGAACGGACGCGCCTTCCACCACCCTTTGGCCCGCCACCTCCATGTAGTTGATGTAGTGGTCGATCAGGTCGGGGTTTTCTTCGATGTCGATGGCGAGGAAATTGATCGCCGGAAGCGGCTCGATGCTGACGACGATGTTCGAGAACGCCGCGCTCGTTCCCGAACCCCATTTCCGGTCCGCTGACGGGTCCGATTTTAGGATGATCCGGCCCGGATCGGCGGAGGATACTGCGATAATCGCGTCTGGCCAGTCCGCATCGAGCAGGGAGTGAAGGAGGGCCACCATCTCATCGGCCGTTTCGACGGCGCCTGTGTCCTTCCCAAGAAGGTTGTTCACATATGTCCGGTCAAATGAATACGACTTCGCAGGAGCTCCGTTCAGAGAGAACTGAAAGCTGACCTGGACACCGTCAGGATTGTTCCCGTCGATGTGGAGCGTAAATTGCTCAAATGGCAGCGTTAGCCCCGATCCTCTTTCACCGAAATCCGATTTTTGTATCAGGCCGCCTGTGCTGACGCCGGTGCTGCTGAGGTTCGCGATCTCGACATAAGAGCCGTCCCCGTGCGTCTGGCCCGTTGTAATACTCATGAGGAGGTCGTCGTGAACCCAGTTGTTCGAGCCTGGTGGCTCGTAATGGCCATAGCTCGCGCTGACAGACGCCCCTTCCGGGCCCAGCAACGTGTTCAACAGCCCCGCAAACTGGGTGTTCGTCGAGATCACGCCACCCAGGCTTGCGTCATAGGCATCAACCTGTGCCTTGGTGATCGTTATGGTCTGCTTGTGTCCTGCGTAGTATGGACCTGGGAGGTCGCGCAATTCGGCATCAATACCAGTGTCCCCCGACGGGTCGTATTCCTTGTCCAGGATGATATCGAACTTGATTTCAGCGCCCGCACTATTGAAATCGGGCGGCGAGCCATGCGGGAAATTGAAAGAGAACGTTCCAGCTGAGCCTGAGTTCTGCGCTGGGTTCATCCAGCTCGTTCCGGTTTCGGTGTAGTAGATCGTGGCCGAAGCCCTCACAGGGTAGAGGGTGTCGTACCTCATTCCGCCGATCGTCTTCACATCGCGCGGGTCTGCCTGGAGCAGACCTCCACCCGTGGTGTTGAATAGGCTGATCTCGTCAAGGTGAAGGTCTATCGTGCCTACGGAAACGCTGCCGGACGACCTGGAGAAAGACGAAACCAGCGACACCTTGTTCATGTCGATGTCGTAGATCTGTCCGATGTCCGTATTCAGCCAGTTCTGACCGCCGAAGCTCGAAGACGTGGCGATGCTTACGATCATCTGCTTGAGTTGGTCGAGTTCGGATTGAACTTTCGCCTTGTCGACACCGGGCTCCTTCGCGGCGACGAGCTTCGCCTTGAACTCGTTGAGGACGTCTATGACGGCTTCCATCCCGGCGTAAGCGGTATCGACCTTGGCCGCGCCGAGACCGAGGGCGTCCGACACCGCGGAAATTGATATTCGGTCGGAGCGCATGGTCGTTGAGATCGACCAGTAGGCGGCATTGTCGGCGGCTGTGCGGATGCGAAGCCCCGAACTGGCCTCGCTCTGGGTGTTGGTAAACTCGGAACTGATCGACCTGAGTGTCTGAAGGGCCGCCTTTGCGGAAAGATTGGTCAAGATACTGGTCATCAAACAGCGCCGCTTCTATAAATTCTTGAAATGAACGGTATCGTCATGATGCCAGCCAGGCTGCACGAGCCACCGGGCGACTATGGTTTGCAGAACCTTAACGGAAGCGGCTGACTGGCAGGGTAGAAATACCCCGGGGCAGATGAGGCCCACTTTCTCCACTCGAAAAGATTGACCGAAGCGTATGGTCTTCAGAGCTCTAGGGGGCGATGCGGCGATCACCGGTCGCGAAGGCCGCATTGCCTTCGTATCCACGCGTCAGTTGTCGCGGTCCGTCGATTGGCGGACGTGCGCCCGGTCGTCAACCTGGCGACCGGTTTTCCGCGTCATCCGAAGGTCTCTGAGGCTGCTGCTGGTTCGTCCTGTGCTTCAGGAGATAGGCACTGGCAGGTTGGCGTTTGCTGCCCGTGTAGTGTTGGTTTGCGCCAATGCCCGTGTAGTAGTCTCCGTCGCATTCTTGCGCGGAAGAAGAATGGGKGGCGATGATTGCCATGGAAGCGACGACAGCCGCGAACAAGATGCTGCGTTTCTGTTTCATGGCGCGTCCTCCCGCGTTTTGCGAAATTGCCCGATGCAGATGCTACCATAAAGGCGACGCAAGGCCCTGGCGGGCAGCAGCTTTTGCATTCGCAATATATCACATTAAATGAAGCCCGACAGTTTCCAGCAACGCGTTCCCTAAGGCGTGGGGCGGGAATGGGTTGCGCCAGCTCTCATGCTTCAGGGCGGGCGTTTCACCTCTCCATCCAATCGAGACACGGCCGCTGCATCGCTCTTTGCGCCGTCGCAAGGACGCTCACCGCTCGGGCCGCTAGCACAGTACCCGAGCTCCCCATCGTGTAACCGTGGTCGGGGAGATTGCTGAGAGGGGGAGGCACAGCGACAATGTCAGTGAAACCGCAGTCCGACTGGGATCCCCGGTCCGATCTTGTCCTGTCTGACCAAATCGCCGCTTATGATGCGGTGCGCCGGCATTGTCCGGTGGCCTATAGCGATTTTCTTGGTTGGTCCTTGTTTCGTCATACCGATGTCGTGCAGGTTCTGGACGATCACGAGACATTCAGCAGCGTTGTCTCAAGCCACTTGTCGGTACCGAGCGGCATGGATCCGCCGCAGCACACGGCTTATCGGCAGTTAATCGACTGCCATTTTGAAGCCGCGCGCGTTGAGGCATTTGAACCGGAATGCCGCGCAATCGCCGCAGATCTGGTAGACGGCCTGCAAAGGGGCAGGGAGATCGACCTGGTCGCAGATCTTGCCAGGCTTTTCGCCGTGCGGATTCAGTGCGCGTATCTTGGCTGGCCCGATCGCCTGCATGAGCCGCTGCTGGAGTGGGTTCGCAAGAACCACGAGGCGACGCTGGCCAAAGACACGAAAGTGATGGAAGCGATCGCGCTCGAGTTTGACGGCTACATCTGCGATTTGCTGGCGGAGCGGCGCGTAAACGGCGGTCCTGTGCCGGAAGACATCACGACCGATCTGTTGAGAGAAGGGATCGGGGATCGGCCGTTGAGCCATGAAGAGATCGTGAGCATCCTGCGCAACTGGACGGTTGGCGAACTCGGCACGATCACTGCTTGCGTCGGTATTTTGGCCCACTATTTCGCGGAAAATCCGGCGGTTCAGCAGCGTCTTCGGGAGGACATGCACCTGTTGCCTGCCGCGATCGACGAGATTTTGCGGCTGCACGCACCGCTCATTTCAAATCGGCGGGTGGCGACCCGTTCCGTGGAAATCGGGGGACGCGAAATCGCTGCTGGCGAACGCATCACGGTGATATGGGCGTCTGCAAACCGCGACGAGGCGGTCTTCGGCGACCCGGATGAGTTCCGCCTCGATCGGCTTCCCGAAGAGAACCTCCTTTATGGCCGTGGTATCCATGTCTGCCCAGGCGCGGAACTGGCACGCCTTGAGCTGCGCGTGCTCGTGGAGGAACTCCTGAACCGTACCCGGTGGATCGCGCTGGCGCCCGGTCGGCAGCCGATAACGGCGGTCTATCCGGCAAGCGGTTTTGCCGCGCTTCCTATGCAGCTATCGTAGCGGCAGTCGGCTCTTGCCCAACGCCCGGGTGGCGGATTGGCCGAACGGCCGATCTTCTTACCATCAATCTCACGTACGGGGAGTGGGGGCATCCGGCTCATTTTCAGTGCCGATGCATCTGCCAGGGCTTTGATGCTGTGGTTCCAGAACCGCCCGGAAAGGCGTCGCAGGCGACCCTGGAACCACGTTTGCGACCATGGCGGTGGATGTCGCCAAGGTTGTATTAGGTTATTCTGTAATTGAATTGCGCGACAAGGCGGGTAGGATCTTTGCCGCCTCGGATAGGACTTAGGTCCTATACGGAACGGGACCTCGGCAACGAAGCCGGCGAGCATTCTGCTCCTCAGCCGTTCGAGAGAGTTTTTCTATTGCGAAGGCAATCTGATTATACCTTCGACTGATTGGGGCTAGTCCGTTTAGGGGTGTTGTCTTTGGGGAGGGTGCCTGCCACCCTTTGCTCATTGTGATTGTGATCCTCGATGCAGTCCCCGCTGCAGAGGCCAATTGCATGCACCCACTGAGCCTCGCCTTTGCCGGTAGAGGCTCTTTTTTTGCGGCGATCCGCCCGAGCGGCAGTGGAATGGCAGCCGGCCCGACGGGCGCACGCCTCAGAGACGCACCGTCTTGCGCGGGTTTTCCGCTTCAGAACGACTGCCCCGGGCCTTCATGGATCGGGAAACGGCTTCAGAGCCGTCCGGCGGGGACGGTTGGACCGCTCTGAAGCCGTTACCTACCCATGGCGGTTAGCGGCCGAAGTGCCATGGGATGATCAGGAAATAGGTTCGACGGGAACGCGTGACAACGGACCTCAGACCTTTGCCGCGAGGAATGGGACTGAAGTCCCATGGCGAAACCTCGGTCACACCCTAGCTTCCATGGAAGCTCCACGGACCGGAGCAGCGATCGACCTATTTCCAGCCCTGCTCCACATGCCCCTCATACTAGGTCGAACGGGCTTCAGCATGCGGCGCCCCGACACGTGGCCCTTCAGTTACCTCAGCGGCTCCTCCGGGAGCCGTCTTTTTCCACGCCGGCGTCGGGCACGACCTGACCTCAGCGCAGCCAGAGACGACGGACGCGTGACAGCGAGGTTGATCCGCAGGATCGCGCCTGAAAACGGTCCGACCATAGTCTGGCCTGGGTGGGACGAAGGTCTTGCCGACCCAGGGGAAAGGTCCGTGGCATGCAGGATCTTTGCTAGAGCGAGTTGACGGGGCATCGCGGTCATGGGCAAAGTCGGTTTGTTGCCCGCCGCGCTGAGTGCGCTTTGCGCACGAAACGCCCTGGAGAAAACATGATCACGCGTCGGATGGTTCTGACAGCATTCTGGCCGGCGGTCTGCGCCCTCGCTGTTACTTTGCCTTACAATCTCGAAACGTCGGGTGCCGGCCTCAAGCTCGTCAAGACGGCTGCCTTCGCCAACAATGGCAATGGAAACGGTGGTGGCGGTGGGAACGGAAACGGCGGCGGCGGTGGTGGCGGCAATGGCAACGGCGGCGGCAATGGCGGTGGGAACGGCGGAGGAAATGGTGGCGGGAACGGCGGAGGGAATTCCAACTCCAACAGCGAGCGTTCCAACAGCTCCAATCGCGGGAACGCAAAGGCCAATGGAGCGGATGTCGGTGTTCGCCACGATGGCGGTATCACGGAAGAGATTGCCGGCGGCCGCTACATCATGAAGGACGCCCGCGGACGCACGATCATAAACCGCCGTGCGACCGCAACCGATAGAAAACGCATAGATTCATTCTTGCATTAGGTGAGCGGTGGCACGCGAAGTCGGTTGCGCCATTCTCTGGTCAGCGTGGATCAGACTTCACGCGCATCGCGCAGCACCATGGCCGCTTCTGTGCGGTTGCCGACGTCCAGCTTCGTCATGATCTGCGTCATGTGATGCTTTACGGTCTTTTCCTGCAGGTCCAGTTCGATGGCGACATGCTTGTTGCTCATGCCGGCTGCCACAAGTTCCAGAACCTCCCTTTCGCGTGGCGTTAAGCTGGCGACCATGCCGGATTTTCCGCTTGGCGCCGGTGTCCGGCTGGACAAAAGCTTGGCCGACAAGGTCGGGGCCACATAGCGCTCTCCCGAAGCCACGGTTCGAATAACGTCGGCAAGCGTTCTCGCGCCGACGCCCTTCAGCACGTAGCCGGTAGCACCGCGATCCAGTGCGGTTGTGACGTCGTCACCGTCTTCGGAAACGGTGAGCATGATGATCTTTTGCGATGGGGCGATTTCCAGGACTGCCGGAATGGCCTCCAGGCCGCCACCGGGCATGGAGATATCCATGAGCATGACGTCCGGTGCGAGGTTTTTCGCGATCTGAGTGGCATCGTCCTTGGAGCTGCCCTCGGCGACGATTTCAAAGCCCTCTATCTCCGACAGGCTGCGGGTCACGCCTTCCCGAAACAACGGATGATCGTCGACGACAGCAACGCGAATGGACACCATGATTGTCATATCTCCTTGACGCTGGTTGTCATGCGAACGGTTGTGCCGCTCGCGGCCGCAACGAGCTCGAACGTTCCTCCGAGACTTTCGATCCGTTCCCTGAGGCCGGCAAGACCAAGACTTGTGGGCAGAACTGTGTCCGGGTCAAAACCGGGTCCCCCGTCCACAACCTCGATCGTGACACGGTCGCCATCGGTTCGCTGCGACACGCGTTGCCCGACACCACCCCCGTGACGATAGCCGTTGTTGAGCGTCTCCTGCACGAAACGGTAGATGCATATCTTCGCCGCCTGGGACAGACGCTCGGGGGGACGCGCCAGGTTGAGTTCGACCGGCGAGCCAGTCCGTTGCTGGTGCGCCTTCACGCACCGTTGCAGAATTTCAGTCAGGCCTGCCGTCTCGATCTGCGGCAGGACCAGGCCACCGCAGATCGTGCGGATCTCCTGCATCGCTTCTTCCAGGCTCGCCTTGATCGCGCCGATTTCGCGGTCGCGCGTGGCTGCCGGCGTCGTATCGCGCTTCAAGGTCTCGCTGTCCAACCGGAGCGAGGCATAGGCCACCAGTTGGGCGGGGCCGTCGTGCAGGTCCGCTCCGATCCGTCGCAGATAGCTTTCGTTCAGTGCGGTGGCGCGCTGCGAAGCGCGCTGGAGCCGACCGCGCAATTTTTCGTTCTGCGTGAGCGATGCCTGGAGCTCGTCGACCCTTTGATTGAGGGCATGGCGCTGGCTCTCGATCGTCCTGCTGCCGCGAAAGACGATCGCCGAAAGCACGACAAAAAAGGCAAGCGTGAAGGCGGCGACCGCCAACCAGGTGTGCATGCGCGCCTGATTGAGGCTTTGCTGAAACTCGTTGGCGACTTCGTGGAACTCCGACACGGCAACCACCTGTCCGGACCAGGGCTGCAAGACGGGATTGTAGATCACCAGCGCCGGCACTCCCGATACCTTGTCAGCCGTTGCTTCCCCTTCTTGATCGAAGCGCGCAGCCATCTTGCCGGAGAATGCAGTTTGCAATTCCCCGCTGAGTTCGGATTTTGTGCCGACATCGGCCCGGTCATTCGAATAAAGCACCGTGCCGTCCGCGCGCCAAAGACGGAACGAGAGAAGCCGGTCACCGAGTGCACCTTGGCCAAGCGTCTCGTCCAGCGCATGCGCCACGGTCCCGTCGAGGACTTCGTTCTTCTGCATGTCGGGAAGCAGCGGCGCGATCACGCTATCGACATAAAGAGCAGTCGTGGCTGCCGAGTTTCGGGTGACCGCATCTTCGATCCTGTTCGATACAAAAGCGCCGATCAACACCATGGCACATGCGGATACGGCTCCCCCGATCAGCAGGAACTGTGTCGCGAGTGATTGAGAATTCCAGCGGGTGATGAGTTGATTGATGCGCACCAGGTCTCTCGGATCGGGCCGCCGGCTCGTGCGGCGCGACGATTGTAGCAAGGCCACGCCAACCTAACCACTCTCGAGACGCGGTCAATGGCAGGCGCATCGACGCGCTCTTGATCGGACTTTTGATGCTGTGGCCTCGGACCTAAGTCCCAAGCGGGGAGGCAATGGTCTGGGGCCGATGGCGCCTCATCCGGGGCGCAGATATCGTCCTTGCATCAATGATCGTGCGTCAGGTCCCCAGGCGGACCGTGAGCAGCACGTTGGAATGAACGGAATGAACAAGGAGATTCTCATGGCTGCGACGAAACTAATCGCGCGAAGCATCATGGCACTGACGCTGGCAATCGCGCCCGCGGCTGTTGGTAGCTTGGGGCTGAACAGTTCCGCCTATGCCAAGGGTGGCAATGGTGGTGGCAACGGTGGCGACCATGGTGGCGGCCACGGTAGTGACCATGGTGGTGGTCACGGCAGCGATCGCGGCGGCAGTTCCAGCCACGGCAATTCCGGCAATTCCCGCAGCGGCAAGGAGACCAAGGACAACAAGTCCGGCGAGAAGTCGCATCAGAAATCCCACACATCGAACGGCAAGGAAAAGACCTCCAAGCCGGCGAAGGCGGAGAAGGTCGTCACATCAGCTCCGGTGGTGGATCCGGTCGTGGAACCCGAACCGCTGCGTGCTGCACCGGGCTTGCGTTCACTGAACCGGAACTACCACGCCTATCTCAATTCGAGCGACCCGAAGATGGCCGGGATTTCGGCCTACGCGATCGCCTATGCCGAGTTTGAAGCTGAAAACGGCGTGGACGCCATTCCCACCGATCCGGCATTGAGCGACGAAGCGTTGCGCGAGGCGCTCGCCGGCTTCACCAAGGACGGTGTTGTGAGCGACGATATGGTCGATGACGCCAAGGAGATACTCGGTGTTGGCCCCGCGGTCGGCAAGATCGACGAAATCCGCGAAACGCTGCCGCCGGTGGACGAAACGGATCCGGACGCGGAAGTAGCTGAATAATCAATGGGGCCGGTTCCGTCGAATGTTGTCGGGCCGGCCGCCAAACCGGGTGGAGTTTGAATGTTCGATCGTGTTGCGGAAGCCTTCGACCACGCTGTAACGCACGGGCGCGTGGGCTTTTCACTTCAACACATCAACTCAGTCGCCGACGTCGGCCGCGTGCTTTATTCGGAATGCTTGGGAAGGCTCGTCAAGCCCGATGGCGAGATCATGACAGCCAGCGAATTCATCGGCTATCTGGAGGCGGCGGGCCGTGTTGCCGTGCTCGACAGGCATATGCTCGCGCTGGCTTTCCACTGGCTCGCGTGCCAGCCATCGGGCGTGCTCGGGTGCAATATTTCAGTCGAGAGCATCGCTGATGAACGCAACAGAGCACTTCTCTTCGATCTGCTGTCTGCAAACGCGACGTTTGCATCGCGCCTTGTGCTCGAGCTGACGGAAAGTCTGCCGGTGTCGGGATTGCCGGTGGCCAGCCGGTTTCTTCAAAGCGTGCAGGCGCTTGGCTACAGAATTGCGGTCGACGATTTTGGTACAGGATTCTCGACGCCTGAGGCACTGCTGTCGCTGCCCGTCGATATCGTGAAGATCGACGGGTTCTTCCTGCGCCTGGGTCGTAATGATGCGGAACGGTTTCTCTCGCACATGGTCGGCCTCGCATCCTGTGTCGCCCCGGTAGTGGTCGTCGAAGGCGTGGAAACCTATGCGCAGTTCGAAGCTGCACAAGCCGCTGGAGCGACCCATGTACAAGGGTTTCTGCTCTCCGAACCCACCCTCGCTCCACTATATGGCGCAGAGGTGTACCATCGCGCAAACATGATGGTCTGCTGAAAACACGGCAGTGCGCGCGTCGGCTTGGGGCTTCGCCCTCGCAAGCTGGCGTCTGGAGAAAATCGTCCCAATTTCTTGAAGAGAGTGCCTGTGCCGGCCGTGGTCACAGGGGACCCCAGAGCGCTGGGGTCGCTTGGGGCTGGGGCGCGCTCTGGGGTCACGAACGCCAAATGCTCATTAGCGCTCAACCCGCAATGGCAGGGCTGCTTGGATTCGGCAATGCAACTAGGACCTTTGCCTGCGCGTTTCGGACCTAAGTCCTAGGTGCCTCGCCCGCCTCTGTACCGACGACGTCGCCGGCCTCCATCGCTTATGTCGTGTGAACGAACCGGACCTCGTCTCAGACTTCTTTCCTCGGGCGGCGCCTCGACGCGATCGCAGTTTCTCCGTAGTCTATCGGAGCGGCGCATTGCGAATGGAAGTGACGATGCGGGCCCTACACCTCATTGCCTTTTGCCTTTGCTCATCCGCCGTGGCGGCGCATGACGCGCCAAGCGGATGGTCGTATCCGGCCGCCTGTTGTTCGAACCTTGATTGTCGTGAGGTGAGTGCGACGGAGATTGACGAACGCAACCGGGGTATCATCGTAAGAGCGACTGGCGAACTCATTCCCTATTCGGACAGACGCCTCCGTCGCTCGCCGGATGGCAAGTATCATCGGTGCTCTGTCAACGGCTCCGCCCATGGGCGGACGATCTGTCTCTTCGTGCCGCCCCGCAGCTTCTGAGCGCTAGGTTCGACGGGTCATCAAGCCAACCGTCACCGCAATCCGCAATGAATGGGCGGTCTTGCCTTGTTCCTTGAATTCGAGATCCAGGGAACACGCGATCTCGGCAGATGCTTCAAGGTCTCGTAGTGTCCCGACTGCAACCGACAAGCCCGGCCTGAACATGTCAGTCCCCACTCCTGGCAAGAATTCCGGCGAGCGCTGTGACCTCACGCTCAAGCACTTCGGGCGTTATTCCGATGAACCGTCCTTCAAGGCTGAGAGAGATCACGCCATGAACGGCCGCGAAGAATGTCCGAGCACGAATTGCCACGTCTTCTGGAGAGGCGTCGGGCAATTGCCGGGCGAGTGGTGCTGCGATCAGACCGATGAGAAAAGCGTGTTCGGCAACGTGCCATTCAGGAACGGCGACGCCCTCGGGCATCCGGTGTTCGAAAAGAGCCGACCACAGGTTTCGCTCTGCGAGCGCAAATCGGAGATAGGCTAGCGATAGGCTCAGGAAGGTTTCCTCGATTCCGGCCGCTGGCCGTACCGCGGTGTTGAGGGCGGTTTCGAGGCGCTTCAGTGTACCCGAATTGACATGGAGGATCAGTCCGTCGAGATCATCGAAGACCGTGTAGAGCCCACCGAGCGCAGCACCTGCGCGCTCGGCTATGTCGCGGGCGCGCAGGCTCTTCAGACCTTGCTCCTGGATAAGGTCCGTGCCAGCGGCAACAAGCCTCGCCTTCAGCTCTTCCTTCTTCGTTTCACGCTTTCCAGCCACCTGCCACCTCATTTTTGAACGATGTTCATTTTTATCTTGAACGTCGTTCATTTTTGTGCGAAAAGATTTTTGAACATTGTTCATACATGGAGGTGAGGAAATGTTCAAACAAATCGTAACGCTGTTACGGGGGCGCGCCCATGAGGCGGAGGAAGCCTTCGGCGATCGGCACGCGCTACCCATTCTTGCGCAGCAAATCCGTGATGCCGCCCAAGGGGTCGAGAATGCCCGTCGGGCGGTCGCTCTGGCCATCGCGCAGAATCGCCTGGAGAAGGAAAATGCCGCGAGGCTCTCCACGCATATCGGAGACCTCGAGGTACGCGGCGTCGCAGCCCTTGAAAAGGGGCGAGAGGATCTGGCAGCCGAAGCCGCTGCCTCGATTGCGCGGCTCGAAACGGAATTGCAGAACGCACGCCAGGTTCAAGCGGAATTTGCAACGGGAATCGATCGATTGCGGCATGCGGTGCGACAGAGCGAAACGCGTCTGGCCGCGCTGCGCCGCGGTGAACGCCTTGCCGCGGCACGTGACCGGACGCGGCGTCTTTCCCGCGATGTGCCCGGCAACGACCTCGCAACGCTTAGCGATGCCGAGGCGACGCTTCAGCGGCTCGAAAAGCACCAGCGCGAGGCGGAACTGACGGCTGAAGCGCTGACGGAGTTGGCAGAGGGGCCCGACCCAGCCGCGCTCGCGGAGAAACTGGCGGCGGCCGGTTGCGGGCGCCCTCTCGTGACCAGCGCCGATGAAGTGCTCGACCGCCTGCGCGCCAAAGCAAATTCAACTCTTTGACCCCTTATTTCCAAAGGACAACGACGATGAATGACAGCCTGATGAAACACTCCCCCGCCTGGACCTCCTTCTCCTATGTGAGCTTCGGCGTGGCCGCCTTCATGGTGGTGATCGGCCTCTATATGATGCCGATCGATCTGTGGGGAAAAGGCTATCTTGCGATGGGCATTCTGATGCTCCTGCAGACGGCCGTAAACGTCACCAAGACGCTGCGTGACAATCTGGAAGCCGAAAAGCTCATTCGCAGGATCGACGATGCAAAAACGGAGAAGCTGCTGCTCGGCATCAAGGGCGACGAAGTTTAATCGATTATTAGCCCTGCCGTCACAATGCACAACCTGTGAACGAGCGTGAAACGAATTTCATCTAGAACGCTCAAAAAATGGGGAGACGATCCGTGAAAGACAATCTCATGACTTCCCGGCGCTTTGCGCCGCTCTTCTGGACGCAATTCCTGTCGGCGTTCAACGATAACTTTCTCAAGAACACGCTCGTCTTCCTCATCCTTGCAACCGTGGCGGCCGATGATGCAGGATCGCTCGTCACTCTTGCCGGCGCCGTCTTTATGGCCCCGTTCCTGATCTTTTCCGCACTTGGCGGTCAACTTGCCGACAAGTTCGACAAGGCGGTGGTTGCCGAACGACTAAAGCGCTGGGAGCTCGCTGCCGCGGCTGTTGCCGTTGTCGGGATTGCGTTCTCCTCGATCGCGGTTCTCCTGGTTGCGCTCTTCCTGTTCGGCGCCATCTCCGCGCTCTTCGGGCCGGTCAAATACGGCATCCTTCCCGATCACCTGGAGCGCAAGGAACTGCCGCGTGCCAACGCCTGGATCGAAGGTGCGACGTTCATCGCCATTCTCAGCGGAACCGTCATCGCCGGGGTTGCCGCGGCCGATGGCGTCAATCCCTGGCTGTTTGGTCCGATGATGCTCGGCCTGGCGCTCGCCTGCTGGCTTTCGAGCCGCTACATTCCGCGTCTTGGCGCCAAGGCGCCGGACCTTGTCGTCGATCGCAACGTCCTGCGCTCCACTGGCCGGCTCGTTGCTTCGCTGCGTGGCGACAGGCGGCTTTGGCGCACGGCGCTGATGGCCGCCTGGTTTTGGCTGGCGGGCGCTATCGTGCTGTCGCTGTTGCCACCGATGGTGAAGAACCATCTCGGCGGCGACGAAACCGCAATTACCGCCTATCTCGCTGTCTTTGCCGTGGCCATCGGTGTTGGCTCCGCAATCGCTGCCTGGATGTCTGCGGGCCGTATCGTGCTGCTGCCGGCGCCAGCCGGTACGCTGATCATGGCGCTGTTCGGCCTGGATCTCGCCTGGTGCGTCGGGCATGCCGGTGCGGTCGCCCCGACTGAGACGCTCTCCGCCTTCTTCGCCGGTCCCTATACGGTGCGGATCGCCATCGATCTTGCCGGCATGGCAATCGCCGGGGCTTTCCTCGCTGTGCCGACGCTTGCGGCCCTTCAGGCCTGGGCGCAAGAAGACCAGCGCTCGCGGGTCATCGGCGCATCGAACGTGCTCTCTGCTGCCTTCATCACGGTCGGTGGCGGCCTTGTCGCCGTCCTGCAGGCATCCGGCGTATCAACGCCCGTGCTTTTCGCCGGCCTCGCGCTGGCCAATGCCGTGGCGGCCTGGGTCATGCTGCGCACACTGCCAACCAACGCTTTCCGCGATTTCGTCTCCATCCTCTTCCGTGCCTTCCTGCGGTTGGAGGTTGAAGGCCTCGACAACCTGAAGAAGGCAGGCCGCGCACCGATCATTGCGCTCAATCATGTGTCCTTCCTCGACGGCGCGCTGGCGCTGGCGCTCACCGACGAGGAGCCAACCTTCGCGGTCGATTACACGATCGCCAAGGCTTGGTGGGTCAAGCCGTTCCTGAAAATGTGCAACTTCCTGCCGCTGGATCCTTCGAAGCCGATGGCAACCCGGACGCTCATCAAGACGGTCAATAATGGCGAGCCGCTGGTGATCTTTCCAGAGGGCCGCATCACGGTCACCGGGGCGCTGATGAAGGTCTATGACGGTGCCGCGATGGTGGCTGACAAAACCGGCTCCATGGTGGTTCCGGTGCGCATCGACGGGTTGGAAAAGAGCTACTTCTCGCGCCTCAGCGCCCTGCACGTTCGTCGCCGCCTGTTTCCGAAGGTGAAGGTCACCATTCTGGAGCCGGTTCGCCTCTCGGTGCCGGAGGAGCTGAAGGGCCGCAAGCGCCGGATGGCGGCCGGGGCGGCGCTTTACCAGGTGATGTCGATGCTGATGTTCCGTACGACGAATACGGACACCACGGTCCTCCAGAAGGTCATCAAGACCGCCAAGGAGCGCGGCTTCAAGCAACTGGCTGTGCAGGATCCGGTTACCGGCTCCCTGTCCTACGGCAAGCTGCTCACCGGCGCTGCCGTGCTTGGCGCGAAGTTCCAGTCGCTCTTTCCTGCCGAAAAGACGCTTGGCGTTCTCCTGCCCAACGCCAACGGTGCAGTCGCCACCATCCTCGGCGTAATGTCGGCCGGCAAGGTGCCGGCCATGCTCAACTTCACGGCCGGTGCTGCCAACATCATTTCGGCCTGCAAGGCAGCCGAGGTCCGTCATGTGCTGACGTCGCGCGCCTTCGTCGCCCAGGCGAAGCTCGGGCCCGTCGTCGAGGAGTTGTCGAAGACGGTGGACATCGTCTGGCTCGATGATTTGCGCCAGACGATCGGTCTTGCCGACAAGCTGCGCGGTCTTTTGCGAAAGGGGCGGCCGCTTGTGCGACGCACAGCTGACGAACCGGCTATCATTCTCTACACCTCCGGCTCGGAGGGAACACCGAAAGGCGTGGTGCTGACGCATCGCAACCTTCTTTCCAATGCAGCTCAAGCCGCTTCCCGTATCGATTTCCACTCGGGCGACAAGGTGTTCAACATCCTGCCGGTGTTCCATTCCTTCGGGCTCACCGCGGGTACGGTCCTGCCGCTCATCTCCGGTGTTCCGGTATATTTCTACCCTTCACCGCTGCACTACCGGATCATCCCGGAGCTGATCTATGCGTCCAACGCGACGATCATCTTCGGGACCGACACCTTCCTGAACGGTTATGCCCGGACGGCCCATCCCTATGACTTCCGGTCGATCCGCTACTGCTTTGCCGGTGCCGAGCCGGTCAGGGCCACCACCCGTGCGCTCTACATGGAAAAATTCGGTGTCCGCATCCTCGAAGGCTACGGCGTGACCGAGGCCGCGCCGGTGATTGCGCTCAACACGCCGATGTTCAACAAGGCCGGCAGCGTCGGCAAGATCATGCCGGGCATGGAGTACAGGCTCGAAGCCGTACCCGGTGTCACTGAGGGCGGTCGTCTCTTCATCCGCGGCGCGAATGTCATGGCCGGCTATCTCCGGGTGGAAGCGCCCGGCGTGCTCGAACCGACGCCCGACGGCTGGCATGACACTGGCGACATCGTCACAGTTGATGAAGATGGTTTCATCGTCATCCGGGGACGGGCCAAACGTTTTGCCAAGATCGGTGGCGAGATGGTTTCGCTTGGCGCCGTGGAGGCGCTGGCCGGAGAGTTCTGGCCGGGTCATCTCACAGTCGTCGTGTCGCTGCCGGACGCCAAGAAGGGCGAACGCCTGGTCATGCTCACCGATGCTCCCGGTGCGACACGCGCCGCCTTCCTCCGCTTCGCCAAAGACAAGGGTGCCATGGACATGATGGTTCCCTCAGACGTGAGGGTGGGTGCCGTACCAGTGCTTGGTACCGGTAAGGTCGATTTCGTCAGTGCGCAAAGGCTTTTGGCAGAGACGGCGAAGACCGAAGACGCCGCCTGAGCCTCGACAAGAGAGCCGGCCTCAGGCCGGCTCTCCGCTCAGCAGGAGATCACATGCCGGAAGCCGGTATTTGGGAACGGTCGTCGGCGCCGGCCCGACGCGTAGCACGTTGATCAGCCGGTGGCCTGGCGGCAGTGGGAAGCGCTGATGCAACGCCTCAGCGGCCAAGGGCAGATCGGCCAACACCGCCATCGGCCACCCAGCAAGGCCAAATCGCGTAAAGCCCAGCCAGAAACGGTAGAAGGCTTGTCCCGAGACGATCGGGCTTTCGCCCTCCGGTCTGTGGAATAGGATGCAGGCCGTCGCCGTCATGGTCTTTGCCGATTCCGCGACGAGGGCTTTGCCAAGCCCCAGGCGGTCGGCAATGTCGAAAAGCGGCGATGCGAGGACATGTCCCGCCAATGCCCCTTCCAGCCGCCCCATCTGCAATGCGGTGAGGTTGAGGCCGTCAGTGGAATAGGCCGGATGCCGGGATGACAGCCGCATCCACCTTGCGAGTTCATCGCGGAACGCGCGTTCACGCATGATTGTGAGGCTTGCGCGGTCGTTCAGCGACGCAATGAAGGCAAGGTCCTCGTGGCCGTACGCAAGCCTCACATCGGCCGCCTGGGTAGCCCAGTGCTCGAGCCTCTCGATCTGCTCGGGCGAGGCTGGCGAGAAACGCGCCCGCCATGTGAAGCGTCTGGTGGTCCACTCGGAAAGCTCCGGTGGCGCTGCGTCCTCGCCGGTAAGCCTTAGCCGTGCCGCTAGGCGGTACCCGGGTCTCCATTCGAGTAGATTGTCCGTCCAGAGATCATCGATCACCGCACCGATCCTGCGCGCGGCGAGTGCCATCACCATGCCTTCGAGCGCCGCTCCGCAGGAAAGCCCCATGTCGCGACTGGTCGGGTCGCCGACGCCGAGGTGACGGGAGAGGTCGGCGGCAAGCAGGATGCGGCCTTCATCGTCGAGCGCCCAACGCGCCGGCTGGGTGTTGTGGACGGAAGGGGCGAGGTTGGCCTCTGCCGCCAGATCGGCGAGCGCGGCGTTGTCGATGCGGTTCATAGCGATTTTCCGAAGAGATGCAGACGGTGCAGGGGCCTTGCACCAGCTTTTTCCGCCTGCCTCAGGCTTGCCGCGTTGACATCCGCGATCCAGGTGCCGCCGGCAGTCTCGTAGCCGGCACGGCGCATTTCGCCGAGGACGTGGGCGAGTAGCAGCGGATTGAGACCGCGGCCCTGATGCTCGGGTTTAACACCCTGGAATATGATAACCGCACGTCGCCGCTGGAGGCGGTGTTTGATCAGATGCCACGGTGCGCTGAAGCCCAGTCGCGAACCCATTGCCCTCAGCATCGGGTTGACGTCGGGTATCGCGATCACGGCGCCGGCAGGCATGTCGTCCTTTTCAGCTACCGCCGAGATCCGTGGGTCCATAATCCACTTCATCTCCTTGGCCTGGAACTCGAATTCCGCCCGGCTGACGGGAACGAACATCGGATTGTCGGCGAAGCTTTCGTTGAGGATCAGCCGGGAATCTTCCAGCCTCCGGTCGAGCGTCGCGCGGCGGATCGGCGAAAAGCGGAAACCATCGTCGAAAAGAGCGCGCATCTGCGCACTGGCGAGCAATCCGTCGATCGCGACTGTACGGACATCGATCTCGAATGTGGTCATCGGGAAGCTTGGGGAATATCCCCGGCGCTCCAGCAGACGGGGCAGATACGGCGGCCCCCAGATCTGATCCGTATAGGGCGCGTTCTCGAAGCCATCGGTCATGACGCCGATTTGCTGCATGGCGGTCAGGTTGAAGTTTCCGAGGATTTCCTGAAAGCCCCTTGCCCGAGCCCAGTCCTCGGCCTGCGCTAGCAGAGCGGCTGCAACATGCTCGTCGTCGACGCAGTCGAAGTAGCCGAAATAGGCCCGATCAAGGCCGAACCGTGCGTTCGATGCGCGATGCACATGCGCCGTGATGCGCCCGCACACGGCACCATCCTGATGGGCCGTGAAATAGGCAAAGTCTGCTGCCGTCTCAAACAGCGGATTCTTCTCGGCAGAAAGGAAGCGCTTGAGGTCGCTCAGCATCGGCGAGACATAGGGTGTCCGCGCACCATAGATCTGAAAGGGTGTGGCAAAGAAGGCGTTGATATTGCCGGTGCGGATCTCAATCATGCAGCGCGTTTCTTTCGGAAATCAGCATCGCCATGCGCTGGACGACCTTCAATTCGGTTTCTGCACCCGGAGTGGCTGAGACCGAGGGCATGTTAAGGGCAATCAGCCGGAATGGTCGGCTCGACACCAACATGACGTGGGTTGCCTCGTATTTTTCGAGCAGCCAGGCGAGTTGCTCCGCATCCTCTTGAGAAAGGCTTCCCGTTTCGGCAACGCGTAGCAATGGCCGGGCCGCAAAGAGCGCTTTGATCACCGGCAAGTCGAGGTCGGAAAGCTCATCCTCGCCAAGCAGAAGCGCACCATCCACCAACGGGTGGTTCTGCAATTCCGTGAGGAAGCCGAGCGTGTCGTCGATGCGGTCTTCGGCCAGATGCCTGATCAGGCTCTGCCGCCGTTGCTCGGTGCGAAGGCTTATGCTGTCCTTCCAGATCACGCCAAGCAAGGCGGCACTCAGAATAACGCTTGCCGCACGCACCAGCGCGGCTGGCCCGAGCCCGTTTTCGAGGCCGATGACAAGGGCTGCGAGCAGGGCGATTGTCAGCAGGATGACGAAGGAAACGACGGTGTCGCGATGTCCGACGGCACGTTGGCCAAGGCTGATCAGCAGCCAGCACAGGAACAGGATCGCGACGCCGCCGAGCCGCACCGGCTGGTCGATGTAGACCGAACGGAAATCGGTGACCAGAAGTGGCAGGATCAGAAGCAGCGAGAGAGCAATGCGGTCGATTGCCTGGTTTTCTGCTTTCGACAGGCTCGTCCGATCGCGCGTCACCGTCATGTGTCCGGCAAGCGCGAAGGTGGCCAATTGATAGAGGAACAAAAGCGCCACCCGCCAGGGTTCGGCGAGCGATACCGGCAGGAATGCGAGGACGACGAAGGTGGCCGCGCCACCGGCAGCGATCCACTTCGTCGTCCTTGGCGCATGGCGGCGCAACAGGCCTTCGGCAAGAAGCACGGTCGAGAGCGGAACGAGCCCCGCCGTTATGATGGTCGCAGCCTTGAAGATGAAAAGATCTGTCCACCAGGCGAGCACCCGGCTCACCATCAACGCCGCCAGCACCTGCAGGCCGAAGAGGAACCGCCGGTTCAGGGGGCTCGCCGCGTCGAAACTGCGTATGACGCCGATCAGCACGAGCAGACCGCCAAGCGCTGCCAGCGAAACGAAACTATCAGCAATCAGCGACGTGTTCATGGTGCTGCCGGAGCCGCAAGGCGCATCAGATAGCGCCTTACCAGTGGACGCAGCAGCGCCGCAACGAGCGCACTGCGCGGACGCTCCACGCGGCCGGCATGCGGGTTGAAGAACCAGCCGCGGCAATCGGCGGACTGTGGACGGCCGAGCACCGTGTGGATCGCCTCGTAGGCCATCAATGTGCCGGTGGAGATGACCATCGGTGCGAACGACATGCGACTGCGGGTGCCGGCAATCACTTCGCCGGCGAGCGACAGGTCGACATGGTAACGCGACGACGAATTGACCATCACGTATTCCGCTTCACGCAGGAACGCTTCCGCCCGTTGGTCGGTCGTGAGCGCGTTCCAGGCGGTTCCGGCGGTCGGATAGCCGAGCCGCTCCTCGGGCATCGGATCTTGCGGGCGCGTCACGTAGACGGAGGGTAGCGGCGATGCGTAGGCATCGATCACCGTCCGGCCGCGACCTCGGCAGATGCGATAGAGCAGCAGGCTGGCGCCGAGATCGTCCGTTCCGTTGATGACGACATCCGCTTCGGCAATGATCGCATCGGCATGGTCGGTCCATTCCGGCCCGTAGACGGTGACGCCCAAGCCGGGATTGATCTTCAAACAGAGGTCGCGGGTCGCCTCCGCCTTCGGCGTGCCGATGGTGTCGGCGAAGCAGAAGACCTGCCGGTTGAGGTTCGAGAGTTCGAAGTGATCGATATCGGCGAGAACGAGGCGACCAATGCCGGCCCGCGCCAACGCCTGGATACAGGCGCCACCCATGCCGCCGGTTCCACAGACAAAAACCGTCGCCTGGCTTAGACGCTGCTGTTCCGCCTCGGTTACGAAGCCGATGTTGCGGGTGGTGAAGGTCTCGTAGGAGAAGACGCTGCTCATCGGTTCGAAGGCCTCAAAATGCCCCACTGCCGGCGGCTATCGGTCCAATGCAACACCGGAAGGACCAGCCGCTGCACCAGGATAACGAGACTGGCAACGGCAAGGCGTCCGAGCGCGTTGCGCGGAACGCTTTGCATGAGGTACCGCTGCGCCGCGGTGAGGTCGAGCTGCCCAATTTGCAGGAGGTCGTCGCCGCGCTCGTAGTCGAGTTCGGCGGCGCAGAAGTCGTTGTATTCCGCCTTGCGGTGCTTTGGCGCGGCGTCGAAGGTCTTCTTCAGATTATCGGAGCCGCCGGTATAGGCGTTGGTGATGACAAAGCGATCGGCATCGAAACCGGCATCGGTGCCGACACCGAAGACATGGCGGTGGGAATCCATGATCGCCGTAGCGATCAGTTGCTGGCGCAATGATCGGCGTGCGCCGCGCGTTGGCGCCGGAAAGACGCTGCTGAAGGTCTCGGCCACCATGCCGGCAACCGCCGGAACCTGGGTTACATTCGAGATCCAGAGCGGGCGAAGCTGGTTGCGCAGGAACAGAAGGAAGCAGGTGAGGCCGTAGAGAATCCAGGAGAGCCCCTGGCTGCGAACCGCGGGGTCGATCATCACGAGCCCCAGGTGGAGAACCTCGACCGGTTTGCCGGAGAGGGATACCTGGAGGACAGGCAGCGCGTTGAAGGCAACCGGTTCGCCGTCGGAGACCCGATAGACGAGCGTGACGATCGTCCGGGCGAGGGCGTCCTCATGTTCGGAGAAGACACCGTAGTCGAGCTCCCCATCGGGAACTGATCGTTGCGCGACTTTTCGCAGATCCTGCCGCAGCCTGGCGACTTCGCGCTCGTTCATCCATAGCCCGGGAGCCTCCACGATCCTTGCGCGGAAGTCTGGCGATGTCTTGAATGAAAGATCGAGGCGCTTCTTCAGAACGACCGATATCAGATTGTACAATGTCCCTCGTCCGCAGCTTCAATTCTGGAGTGGAGTTTTCTGCAAGTTTGGGTCGTATCCTTGCGGAAGGGGCAAACATTTGGTTTAATTTTCGGATGGTATCCATCACCTGGAAAAATTGACGCTGACTTAGTGGAGCGCATTCTTGATAGCCTCCACCGTCGCGCGTATGGCGGGAACTTCCCTGACTTCCCGGTGGGCCACCAGCCAGATGTCGCGCGTCAGCGCAGGGCTGTCACTCACCCGCGTGAGGCCGCTCGATCCATGGACGGCGAAATCCGGAAGCATGACAACGCCGCCGCCCTGGCAAGCGGCTGCGGCCTGAAACTCCAGTACGGATGACCTGATTGCGATCCGCCGTCCCGCGGCGAGCTCGACAAGCCGAATCTGTTGGGGCGCACTCGACATGGCCTCGTCATATCCGATGAAGGTCCAGTCCTTGCATGGCGTGGATGCGATGTAGGACGGAGCCGCATAGAGATCGAATGCAATCGAGCCGATCCTGACGATCGAGTAGTCGCCATCTTCTGGACGCGACAGGCGCACGGCAATATCTGCCTCTCGCCGATTGAGCGAGGCGAAGCGCTTCTCGCCGACAAGGGTCACCTCGATGCCGGGATGCTGTTTCCGCAGGTCCAGCAATGGCTTCACGAGCAGAGCACTGGAGAGGGCAGGCGGCGCACTGATCCTCACGTTGCCCTGAAGCTCGGTCGAACTGTTGCGACTGAACTGCTCGATTGCCAGAGCATGAGCGACGATCGGTGCGGCAAGGTCGGCGACGCGCTCGCCGTCGGCTGTCAGGATGATGCGCCGCCCGCGCCTGTCGATCAGCTTTCTTCCGAGTTTCCTTTCAAGGGCCGAGACCCGCCTGCTGATCGTTGCATGTTCGACACCCAGAAACCGCGCCGCGCCGAGGAGCGTGCCGGCCTGAGAGAGCGCCATGAAGTGACGCAGGTCGTCCCAATCCATGTGTGTGAATTTTCTATCATCCATTGGGACAACATAGGGAATTTTCAACCAATGCGCCATGAGGCAAACCTTCTGGAAACAAGGAGGAATCCAAAGTGGTTGATCATGTGGTTGTGTTGACAAGCCCTGGGGGCGTGGAGCGGTTCGAGGTGCGTACCCAGGAGCCGGCGCGCCCGGCCGCCGGAGAGATTCGGGTCCGGCATGAAGCGATCGGCACCAACTTTCTCGACATCTATCATCGAAAGGGCATCTACCCGCTGCCGGCCTATCCCGCCGTCCTCGGTGTTGAGGCCGCCGGCGTCGTAGAAGCGTTGGGCGCGGGCGTTACGGCGTTCCGCGAGGGCGACCGTATCGTCTATGCGGGACCGCCGGCCGGTGCCTATTGCTCCACCAGGGTGATCTCGGTCGACAGGGGTGTGCTGCTACCCGAAACGATTGCGATGAAGACGGCGGCAACCTCGATGCTGAAGGGTATGACGGCTTATATGCTACTGCGGAAGTCCTACGAGGTCCGGGCCGGCTCGGTTGTTCTGGTGCATGCGGCGGCCGGCGGCTTGGGAAGCGTGCTTGTTCGAATGGCCAAGGATCTCGGCGCGATCGTCATCGGCGCCGTGAGCACCGACGAAAAGGCCGCGCTTGCCGCCTCCTACGGTGCGGATCATCTGATCGTCGGTCGCGATGCCGATCTCGTCGGCGAGGTGAAACGGATCACCGACGGCAGGGGCGCCGACGTCGTCTATGACGGCATCGGCGGAGACATGCTGGTGAAGAGCATCCGAGCGGCTCGCCCGTTCGGGACGGTGGCCACGATCGGACAGGCGGCAGGTCCCATTCCGCCCGTGTCAGTGGATGAACTTCGTCCGGGCAAGACATTGTCCCACCCGAGCATCATGGCGTTCTCTGCCGACATCGAGCGTTATCGCGAAGCCGCGACGGCGGCGCTCCGCGCCATGGAGCAGGGCATTGTCGCCAATGTCGCTGCCGAACACGCGCTGGCTGACGTCGCACGCGCTCATCGTGAAATGGAGTCAGGGCGCAGCGCGGGAAGCATCGCATTGATACCGTAGCGGCCTCGCGTCTTGCTGGAGAGGCGACAGCGTCGACTTGGCCGATCTTTGCGGCCGGGCGCTTTCCGGCTGCAGTCTCCCCCTCCGCTCGTGATCATCATCGTCTCCTCGGCCCTGCGGCGGAACGGCTAAGGGCTGGAACGTGCCGTCAGAATTCTCGGGCCAGCCCCCTTTCAGGGCTTCTGGCTGGTGACCTTGCCTTCGATCGGGCCAGCCATCATCTCCTCGGTGATCGTTGCGCTCTTCATCATGGGTGGCAAGGAAACCCTGCCGATGATGATCTGGGCGAATCTCAAATATGAGTTGACGCCAGCGCTGACTGCCATCGCTTCCCTCCTCATTGTCTTCACCTTTGCCTGTATTTTGCCGGCGGAATACTATCGGCGGAGGAAGCTGACGATGGCGGCAGGAGCCGAGGCCTGACCGGGGCGGTGAACCGGCGCGCAGCCTCTGCGGGCCAGTTCCTATGGGCGTCGGACGTCGACGCCTTCCGCCGTGGGCAGGCGCCTACTTTGGCGCGACAGCCCCCTGATAGTAGTCACCGTCTCCGCCTTCGTAGCTCCCGCCGTAACCGCCGCCACCGCCGCCGCCGGTTTGGGAACACGCGGCGAGGCCCAGAACCAATACCAACAAGATTGTCGCACGCATTTACTCGACCTCTTTCCAGTTGAACATCCACGACAGGGGCTGTCGAGAATCGATACCTACCATGCGCAGTGGAGCTTGATCGAGTGTGACTGGGTGGTGAGGCGGGCGCCAATGCGACACGCCACGAACGGTTCCCCAGGCAACCCGTGGTGTCCGCTCGCATCCACGGGTCTTAGGATTGAGCGAAGCGGGAGCGCCGTCACGGTGGTGAGGTCGTCAAATGTCCGCGTTCCCCGCCGGCACGTCGTGTGCTCGAGCTGTCATCTCAACAGTTGCGGCGCATAGAGGGAAACGGCCATCAGCGTGAACAGTCGACGTGCGGTATCGTGGTCCGTTCGGATCCAGGCGGAAAGCCGCTCCCTCAGGAGATCCGACCCTTCGTTATGGATGGCTCTGCGGCCCATGTCGATCGCCTCCAGGCGATGCGGGTCCGGGGCCACCGCCGCGTGCAGGTGTGCCTCGCAGATCATCGCGTAGTCCTTCATGACCCGTCTGAAGGGCGTCAGCGACAGGATATGTGAAACGATCGGGAAGTCGTCTCGCGTCGTGATCTGAAAGGACAGCTTCGCGTCGCGGGTGGACAGTCGCAATTTGTACGGACCGCGCTCACGGCCGATCAGCTCAAACAGGTTGCCTTCCAGCAAATCCGCAATCGCAACCGATTGTTCGCGTTCAAGAACCGCATCGAGGCGGGCTTCCGCAAGGTCAATTCGAACGGCGCACAGGTGGTTACGTCCAGTGGTCATCGACAGTCCCTGGGGCTCCCTGCCGTCGGCAACATCATTCGATACGCCGAAGGCGATGGTAGAGGTTCGAGTATTTCAGACCCTCAGGGCTCTCCTTGATCTCCTGCAGGTAGTAATTGACGGCAACCCGGATGAGTTCGAAGTCCTCGTTCGAGAACACGGCGCGAGAACGCTGTGGCTCAGGAATGGCCAAGGTTTCGATTGTTTCCATCATCGTCGTTCCTTCTCGAGACGGAGGAGGCGGCCCGCGCCTCCTCCGCCACTGATGCCTCCGTGGTGGCGATCAAGCCGCGAACTGGTTCATCGTGTTGTGCTCGCCGGCCGCCTTGAGAGCCGCTTCGCCCGAGAAGTACTCCTTGTGATCATCGCCGATATCGGATCCGGACATGTTCTGGTGCTTCACGCAGGCGATACCCTGGCGAATTTCCTTCCGTTGGACACCTGCGACGTACCCAAGCATGCCCTGATCGCCGAAGTAATCCTTGGCGAGGTTATCGGTGGAAAGCGCTGCGGTGTGATAGGTCGGCAGGGTGATCAGGTGATGGAAAATGCCTGCGCGCTGCGCCGCATCGTGTTGGAACGTCCGGATGCGCTCGTCGGCCTCGGCCCCAAGCTCGGTCGCGTCAAACTCGGCGCTCATAAGCTTGCTGCGGTCGTACGCGCTCAGATCCTTGCCCTGTTCCTTCCAGGCGTCGAATACCTGCTGGCGGAAGTTGAGCGTCCAGTTGAACGACGGCGAGTTGTTGTAGACGAGCTTCGCGTTCGGAATGACCTCGCGCACCCGGTCGACCATGCCGGCGATCTGCTCGATATGCGGCTTCTCGGTCTCGATCCACAGGAGGTCGGCGCCATTTTGCAGCGCATTGATGCAATCGAGAACACAGCGTTCGGCGCCCGTGCCTTCGCGGAACTGGAAGAGGTTCGAGCGAAGCCGCTTGGGCTTCAATACCTTGCCCGCGCGGGTGATCAGTACGTCGCCGTTAAGCGCCTGGCCGGGCACGACTTCGTCGCAGTCCAGGAAAGCGTTGTACTGGTCGCCGATGTCACCGTCCCTAGCCGAGAAAGCGATCTGCTTGGTCAGGCCGGCGCCGAGTGAATCGGTGCGGGCGACGATGATCCCGTCGTCGACGCCAAGTTCGAGAAACGCGTATCGGAGAGCCCGGATCTTGGCCACGAAATCCTCGTGGGGAACCGTCACCTTGCCATCCTGGTGACCGCATTGCTTTTCGTCAGAGACCTGGTTTTCGATTTGCAACGCGCAAGCGCCGGCTTCGATCATCTTCTTCGCAAGCAGGTAGGTTGCCTCGGCATTGCCAAATCCAGCGTCGATATCGGCGATGATCGGCACGACATGTGTCTGGTAGGTGTCGACCGAGTTTTGCAGCTGACGTTCGCGAACGGTGTCGCCAGCGGCGCGAGCCTTGTCGATGTCGCGAAACAGCATGCCCAGTTCACGCGCGTCGGCCTGACGCAGGAAGGTGTAAAGCTCTTCGATCAAGTCAGAAACGCTGGTCTTTTCGTGCATGGACTGGTCGGGCAGCGGCCCAAATTCGGACCTGAGGGCGGCGACCATCCAGCCCGACAGGTAGAGGTAACGGCGGTCCGTGTTTCCGAAGTGCTTCTTGATCGAAATGACCTTCTGCTGACCGATGAAACCGTGCCAGCAGCCCAGCGACTGGGTGTATTTCGCCGGATCCTGGTCGTAGGCGGCCATGTCCTTGCGCATGATCGCTGCGGTATATTTGGCGATGTCCAGCCCGGTCTGAAAACGATTTTGGAGGCGCATCCGAGCCACCGCTTCGGCAGTGACGCCGGTCCACTTCTCGTTCGATGCGATGAGCTTTTCTGCTTCTTCCACAAGGCTTTGGTACGACATTGTTCCTCCGAAGGTCGTCATGCTGCGTTGCAGAAACCATAGGCATGATTTGGTGCGACGCGAGGGGTTTCGGTGTCACGTTGTCAAACTTTACAAAAGTTCCTTGTAATGTTGTAATGTCCGTCATGGAAAAGCACGGTGTGTATCTCGGGCCGCGACTTCGCAGGCTCCGACGCGATCTGGGATTGACGCAGGCAGAGATGGCCGGAGATCTCGATATCTCGCCATCGTACATCGCGCTGATGGAGGGAAATCAGCGCCCCGTGACTGCGGAAACGCTCCTGCGTCTCGCCAAAGCCTACAAGATCGATTTCTCCGATTTTGCCAACGACGCCGGTCCTGATCTGGTTACACGCCTGCAGGGCGTTGTGAGGGACCCGATTCTCAGCGACGTCGACTTCGGGTCGTTGGAGATTGCCGATGTCGCCCACAGCTTTCCGGCATTCGCCGAAGCGATGCTGAGGCTTCATACTGCCTACAAGGAGGGGCAGTTCGCGCTCGCCGACAAACGCCAATATTCGTCGAACGGAGAGGGCGCGGGCCCCGGAGATCCGATAACGGCGGTACGCAGCTTCTTGTCCGCGCGGCGAAACTTTTTTCCGGTGCTGGATGCTGCCTCCGAAAAACTCTCCGCCAGAATTACCGAGAAGGGTGGGCTGAGCGCTTACCTCGAAGCCCGACACAATCTCAAGGTCCGCCGTTTGCCTGTGGAGGTCATGGTAGGATCGCTCCGGCGCCTGGACTGGCACCGGAAGGAACTCTTGCTCAGCGAGGCACTCGATCAATCGAGCCTGAACTTCCAGATCGCGCTGCAGCTTGCCTATCTCGAACTTGAGCCGGAGATCCAGTCGGCCGTCGATGAAGGAAACTTCGACATCCCGAATGCGGTGCGGCTGGCCCATCGGGCGATTGCGGCTTACTCGGCGGCTGCGATTGTCATGCCTTACGCGGCGTTTGCGAAAGCTGTCGAAAGCCGGCGTTACGACGTCGAGGTCCTTTCCCGGCAATTCAGCGTCAGTTTCGAACAGACCGCACACCGCCTCACCACGCTTCAAAAGCCTGGTCAGGAGCGAATCCCGTTCTTTTTCATCAAGGTTGACGTCGCTGGCAACGTTTCAAAGCGGCTGAACAGCGGTGCCTTTCCGTTCGCCCGTCATGGCGGGGGCTGTCCCCTGTGGACGGTGCATCAGGTCTTCGTAACCCCGAGGCGGGTCGTCACCCAGTGGATGGAACTGCCGGACGGCCAGCGCTTCTTCTCGATCGCGCGGACCGTGCATGCCGGTGGGGGCAGCTATAGCGTCTCGAGCGTCGAGCGGGCGATTGCGATCGTCTGCGAGGCGCAATACGCAGATCGCCTGGTCTACAGTCGCAATCATCCACAGGCCGACGCGCCCACGCCGATCGGCATCGCCTGCCAACTCTGTCATCGCGCAGGTTGCACGTCTCGATCGGAACCTCCGATCGGTCGTCAGCTTCTTCCCGACAACTACCGTCGGACCGAGGCGCCGTTCGGATTCTCTGATGCCTAGGTGTACCTGTGATTTAGCGTCCAGCTGCCTGGCCTTGAGCGATCAGGCAGGATCCCTTGCTTTCTCCAGAAAGGTGAAGACCTCATCTCGGTCGGGCATGGCCTGTCCGGCGCCCTTGCGTGTGACAGTGAGCGCGCCGTAGGCATTGGCGAGGCGGCAGCAGTCAGGGCCGGAAAGGCCCGTGACGCGGCCATGGATATGGCCGGCGGCGAAGGCGTCGCCCGCGCCGATCGTGTCAACCACGTCGACGGGGAACCATGGCGCGCTGTCCGTGCTGCCAGCCTGATAGAGGCAGGATGCCGTTCCGCCGGATCCCTTCACCGCCACGCGGCGGGCGCCGCGCTCCAGCAGCATTCCGATGAGTTCTTTCTCGTCCGTTTCTTGCGGCTGTTCCAGAAGGTCGGGGAGATCGGCGCTGCCGAGCACGATCGTGTCGATCCGGGGAAGCAGTGCCCTGACTTGCGCGGCGATGCCCGCCACCACGCCGCCGGGAATGTCGAGGCTGACGCAGATACCTGCATTGACGGCGAGGTTAATGGCGGCGAGGGCGGCTTCGGTCTGGCGCGGCTGGAGCAGAGCATAACCGGAAAGATGGAACAGCTCGGCGTCTGCAAAGGCTGCCGGATCGACATCTGCAGCCGACAGGCATGCGTTTGCGCCGCGATAGGCGAACATTGTGCGCTCGCCGGACGGGCTGACGGTGATGACGTTGATCTGGGTCGGCTCCCGTTCGTCGCGGCCGATCCAGCGCGTCGAGATGCCGGTGGCAGCAAGCTCGGATAGTGCCTCGCGCCCCCAGGAATCGACACCGACCCTGCCGATAAAGCGGCAATCGTGGCCGGCTCTGGCAAGCGCGATGGCCGTGTTCGTCGCCGAACCGCCAATCATCACCGTCTGGCCGGTGGCAATCGCCTCGCCACCCTCGCCGGGATAGGCGGGAATGGCGAGCACGAGATCGATGTTGATATCGCCGAGAAGGACGATGGCGGCCATGTCCCGCCTCAGAGCTCTACGTGCATGAGGGCGATGGCCTGGTCGACGTCGGCGATGATGTCGTTGATATGCTCGATGCCGACCGAGAAGCGCACGAGGCCGTCGACGACGCCCATCGCTTCGCGTTCCTGGCTCGGGATATCGAGGAAGGCCATGGTGGCGGGCACCTGTGTGGTGGTGCGAAGGCCGCCGAGGCTGGCCGCGAACGAGCAGAGCTGCAGCCGCTTCAGAAGCCGCACGCCGCAGGCTTCGTCATCCACCTGGAAGGACAGCATGGCACCGCCGCCGATCAGCTGTTCCGACGCGGCGGCATAGTTCGGGTGGGACGGCAGGCCGGGGTAGAAGACGCGCTTGACGGCCGGATGCGCCTCGAGGTGCATGGCGAGTGCCAGCGCGTTGGCGCACTGCTTCTCAAGGCGCAGCGCCAGTGTCTGCGCGCCGCGCAGCAGGAGCCAGGCGTTGAAGGGCGACAGCGGCGCGCCGAGCTTGTTCAGTGTATTCCAGCGCACATCCTCCAGCCAGTCCTTCGGCAGGATATCGGACTTCAGCGTAATGACGCCACCGACCGCATCGTTGTGGCCGCCGATGAATTTCGTCGCGCTTTCAACGACGACGTCGACGCCGAAATCATGCGGGCGGCAGACGGCGGGGGAGGCAAAGGTGTTGTCGCAGATGACGACGATGCCGCGCGCGTGAGCGATCTCGACGAGCTTCCGGAGCGGTGGAACCTTCATCGTCGGGTTGGCGATGGCTTCGACATAGAGCACCTTCGTCTCGGGCGTGAAGGCGTTTTCGACGGCGCGCACGTCCGAGCAGTCAACGAGGCTGACCTTCAGGCCGAAATCCTGGGCGCGATGGTCGAAGAACTCATGGGTCGAGGAATAGGTGGTGAGGTCGGCCACGATGTGATCGCCGGCCTTCAGGATGCCGAAGAGGGCGTGGGAGATCGCGGCCATGCCGGAGGCGGTGGCAAGGCAGGCGGTTCCGCCGGTCAGCTGCGCGATATGTTCTTCGAGCTTGTACTCGGTCGGGTTACCGCAGCGCGAATAGATGTTCACTTCCTTGCGTGCGCCGGCGACGATCTGGTCATAGATATCGCCGCCATACTGAAAGTTCGCCGACATGTAGATCGGGTAGCTGATCGACTGGGAATGTTCCTCCGGCTCGTAGAAAACGGCGCGGCTGGCAAATTCGAGGGCTTTGGAAGAGGTGTCGGACATGGGCATTTCTCCTGGAAAGATCATTCCTTCACGGCGCCGCCGATAAGCGCGGCCGTGATCTGGCGTTCGAAGAAGATGAAGAGGATGAGGGGCGCGATGGCGGCCATCAGGATTGCTGCGAGCATGACCGGATAGTTGGTGACATGTTCGCCGACGAAATCGGTAAGTCCGACCGGCAGCGTCTTGCGGGCGGGATTGTTGATGAAGACGACGGGAAACAGGAAGTCGTTCCAGACCCAGATCATATTGACGATGCCGACCGTGAACATGGCGGGCCGGGCGATCGGCAGGGCGACGACGCGGAAGATCATCCATTCGGAGGCGCCGTCGACGCGGCCGGCGTCGAAGAGCTCGCGCGGCAGCGTGTTGAAGAATGCCTGCATGATGAAGATGGAGACCGGCACGTTGAAGGCGGCGGTCGGCAGGATGACTCCGAGATGTGTATCGAGCAGTCCTGCCGTGCGCAGCATCACCACCAGTGGCACGAGCGCGACATAGGCGGGGATGRCCATGGCGGCCGTCAGCGACAGTTCCACCACAGGCATCCAGCGTGGGCGGTAGATGGCAAGCGCATAGCCGGCGAGGGTCGAGACGAGCACGGTGATGATGGTCGCGCCGCCCATGATGATGAGCGAATTGACCGCGTAGCCACCGAGCGCGCCGCCACTCCAGGCGCCACTGTAGGCATCGAAATTGAGGCTTGTCGGCAAGGACCAGACGGAGCGCATAAACTCCTTGTTGGTCTTGAACGTGCTGTAGATCATCCAGAGGAAGGGGAAGATCACCATCAGCACATGCAGCGTGAGCAGGATGAGCACGACCGTGCTCGTGCGGTTCCAGCGGCGGACGGCGCTCATGCGTCCCCCTTGCGGCGCAGGAAGCGGAAGACGACCCAGGCGGCAAGCGCCGTCAGCACCATCTGCACGAAGCCGATGGTCGCGGCATAGCCCATCTGGAAGCTGCCGAAACCCATCTTGTAGAGATAGGTGGAGACGACCTCGCTGGCGTGGCTGGGGCCGCCATTGGTCAGGACGAAGACCAGCGAGAAGGTCTTCAGCGAGCCGATGATGGCGAGCAGCGAGTTGGCGCGCACCGCGTCCCAGACCATGGGCACGGTTATCGAGAAGAACTTGCGGAAATCGCCGGCACCATCGAGTTCTGCGGCCTCATAGACGCTTTCCGGTACGCTGCGTACGGCAGCGGTGAAGAGCAGCACATAGAGGCCGAGATACGTGAAGCTCATCACCACGACGACGGCGAGGAAGGCGGTTTCGGACTCGCCGAGCCAGCCGCGTTTCAAGCTGTCGAGGCCGACGGCCTTCAGCGCCGCGTTCACCAGCCCGAAATAGGGGTTGTACATGAAGCGCCAGAGCAGGCCGATGCAGATCTCGCTGACCATGACGGGCACGAGATAGAAGAACAGGAAGATGCGACTGAAGGCCGGGACGATGCGCACCAGGCAATAGGCGATGGCGAGCGCGAGAAAAACCTGGAAGACGATGGCGGAGAGGGCCACCAGAAGGTTGCGGCCGAGCGACGCCCAGAACACGGGGTCGGCGGCAAGCTTCAGGAAGTTGCCGGCGCCGACGAAGACGGGATCGGATGCTCCATCCCATTCGAACATGGACAGCCAGCCGGCATAGACCACCGGATAGGCGACGAAAGCGCAGACGAAGATCAGGGCCGGCGCCAGGAAGAAGAGCGTCGCCCGATTGTGTCTTTTCGCTAGGCCAATGTCCGTGCTCATGATTCCGCCGGCGTCTGGAAATGCGCGCAGCCGCCGGAGGGCCGGCGGCTGCGGTTTCGGAAGGCTTACTTGTTGTCCTTCAGGGCGCCCTCAAGGCGCTTGGCGGCGTCGGCCGGCGTCACGGACCCATCCAGTGCGCCCTGCAGGGCCGTGTAATAGGTATTGGTCGCGGCCGGCGGCATCGCCGTGTCGTAGAAGGAATCGAGATGGCCAGCAGCATTCATCAGGTCGTTGCTGATGCCGTAGAGCACGGGGCCGGCGGCCGCTTCCGTCGTGGCGCCCTTCACGGTCACCATCGTCTTGCGCAGCTCGACATACTTGGTCATCACCTCGGACGAGGAGAGGAACTTCAGGAGCGTCACGGCATCAGCCTTGTTCTCGGCTTTTTCGGAAATGCCGAACGAGGCAGCGACACCGGCGAGCACGTCGGTCTGGTCACCGGCTCCGCCCGCCACGGTCGGGAAGGCGAAGTAGCCAAGGTCGAAGCCTTCGGGCGCATCGGTGGACGCGCCGATCTGCCAGGTGCCGTTGAGAAGGATCGCAGCCTGACCGTTGAGGAAGAGCATGTTTGCTTCCTGGTCGCTCATGCCGTTGAAGCCGGTCGGGAAATATTCGTTCTTGGCGATCTCGGCGACCTTTTCAAAGGCCTTTTCGCCTTCCGGGCCGAGCGCCGCATTGGCGTCGCCATTGACGAAGGAGGCTACGACGCCGGAGCCCTTGAGCCGCATTTCCATGTACTGGAACCAGAAGGTTGCCGGCCAGGAATCCTTGTTGCCGAGCGCAAAAGGCACGACGCCGTCGGCCTTGATCTTCTCGGCCAGCGACATCAGTTCGTCATAGGTCTTGGGAACCGTCCAGCCCTTTTCGGCAAACAGCGCCTTGTCGTACCAGAAGACGACGGAATCGACGTCGACGGGCACGGCGTACGTATGGCCGTCCTTGCTGGTCTGCGCGATGGCGCTTTCCAGGAAGCTTTCGCGCCAGCCGTCCTTGGCCAGTTCCTGGTCGAGTGCGTACATCTGGCCGCCCTTGACGAAGGCGTTCAGGAAGCCGCCGGGCAAGGTGTAGAATACATCCGGCGGATTGCCGGAGGCCATCGCGGTGTTCAGCTTCGTCTTGTAGGCCGACTGTTCGGCGGCGACGACATCGAGCGTGATGTCTGGATGCTTCTTTGCGAAGGCGTCCAGCGCGAAGTTGATGAAATCGACCTTGTCCTGCTGTCCGGCATAGGCGTGCCAGAAGGTAAGCTCGCCGGCTGCTGCCGGGAACGTCGTCAGCGCCAGGGATGCGCCTGCAATGAGAACAGACTTCAGCTTCACGGTTTCCTCCCAAAAAGCGTGTTGCAGCACCTTCCGCTGCGTTGATGTAGTGATGCCACATCAAAAATCATGTGTCCATAGTGACACCACAACATCGCCATGTTAGCTTCCTTCACGAAAGCGTTTGCCAGCGAGAGAGCCGTTCATGAGTATCGACCCGCGCGCTACCCTAGGCCCGGCCAGCAGCCGGTTGCGCAGCGTTCTGCCGAAGCTGTCGGACTCGGAGCGCCGCGTCGCTTTGTGGGTTCTCGAAAATGTCGAGGCGACGATCCGCAACTCCATGTCCGTCATCGCCCAGGCGACAGACGTCAGCGACACGACGGTCTTGCGCATGTGCCGGACGGCAGGTTTCGAAGGCTTTACGGATCTGAAATTCGCGCTGGCGCAGGAGCCGCGCGGTGGCCGCGCCGAGACGGCGAACGATCCGGAAGCGAGCGATCTCCACGCGGCAAACCGCCTCTTTCGCGCCGTGGCGCAGGCGATCAGCGATACGCAGGGCGTGCTGAACGAAGGGACTTTTGCCAAGGCGCTCGATCTGATTTCGGGCGCACGGCACATCGTCGTCGGCGGCGTCGGCGGGTCCGGCATCGTCGCGCAAGCCTTCTACCAGCGCTGCATCCGTCTTGGCCTTCGCTGCGATGCGCCGGTCGATTCCCAGCTTCAGATCATGCATTCGGCACTGACCGGACCTGACGATCTCGTCGTCGCAATTTCCTATTCGGGCATTACCAGCGACCCGGTCCTCGTGCTGCAGGAAGCCAAATCCCGCGGGGCGGCGACGCTCTGTATCACCGGCAACAGCGCATCGCCGCTGGCACGTCTTGCCGATGTCGTGCTCGTCAGTGTCTCGCATGAGCAGGGCAGCGAGCCGATGGCCGCCCAGATTGCGCAGATGGCGCTGATCGATGCGCTTTATTCGGCGCTCGTGGCGCGCAATGCCGAACGGGCGCAACTCACCGAAGAACGGATGGTCAACGCCATCCTTCCAAAATCCATCTAGTACTCAGACACAGGTAGTGCCGTGAAAGTCCAGATCTACACCATGCAGACCGTTTCCGAGGCCCTCGCCGCAGCCGCTGCCGGCGTCGACTATCTCGGCCTGACCCCGTCCAACCGTGGCCTGCCAGGGGAGATCGACTTTGCGACGGCCCGCGAGATTGCCGATGCGCTCAAGGGCAAGGCACAGCGCGTTGCTCTGTCGGTTGAAAGTGACCTCGCCGCCATTGCCGACATGGTTGCCGCGGTCCAGCCGGACGTGCTGCACCTTTGCGGTAATATCTCGCTGGTGACGCCTGAGCAGGTAAAGGCGCTGCGCGAGAGGCTCTTGCCGCTCTATCCGGAACTGCGCATCTTGCAGGCCATTCCGATGACGGGGCCGGAGGCGCTCGACCACGCGGCTGCCTTCGAGCCCTATTCGGACATTTTCATTCTCGATTCGGTTGCTGCCCACATCGGTGGCATCGGCGCTGCAGGCGTCACGCACGACTGGTCGCTAAGCCGCGAAATCGTCAAGCGCAGCAAGCTGCCGGTGATCCTTGCAGGCGGCCTCGGCCCGGACAACGTCGCGGCAGCCATCACCGCCGTACAGCCCTGGGCAGTAGATTCGCTGACCCATACCAACAAGCCGCTGCCGGAAGGCGGCTTCCGCAAGGACATCGACAAGATCGCCGCCTTCGTGAAAGCGGCAAGGGCGGCTTAATCGTCGCGGAAAGCTGGGAAGGGCGAGCACGCCGCGCCGCCCTTCCGACCGGATCTTTCCGTCCAGCCTCAGGCTGTGTTTGCCCGCATGGGCCAGGCGGCACCGCTGCGGGCAAAGGAATCCGCGGCCTCCATGATTGCCTGCGTATCGATGCCGAAATGGGCATAGAGATCGGCGATCGTTCCGGTCTGGCCGAAATGCTCCACGCCGAGCGATATCGTGCGATGTCCCTCCACTGCGCCCAACCAGCCGAGGGTTGCCGGATGCCCGTCCGTGACGGTGATGAGGTTTGCCGTTTGCGGCACGGTTTCCAGCAGCGCCTCGACATGGCTTCGTGCCGCTCCGTTACCGTGGCGGCGAGCCCGTTGCGCTGCCGTCCAGCCGGCATTCAGCCGGTCGGCCGAGGTGACGGCCAGGACGGCGATGTCGCCGTGGCGCTCGGCAAGCCGCCCGGCGGCCATCAGCGCTTCCTGCGCGATACATCCCTGATAGGCGAGCACGATACGGGTGCGGGCGGATGGCGCGCGCAGCCAGTAGGCGCCGTCGATGACGCCCTGCCGGAAGACGGGATCTTCGCGTCTAAGCGCTATTTGCTCCAGCGGCCGTGTCGTCAGGCGCAGATAGACCGAGCCGCCGGTCTGGTCACGCAGCCAGGTGCGCGTGTCATGCGTCCCATCGCCGTCGCGCTGCATGTAGTCGAAGGACCAGTCCATGATGACGGAGAGTTCGTCGAGGAAAGCGGGCTCGAAGCTTGCAAGACCATCCTGGCTCATGCCGATGAGCTGCGAGCCGATCGATTGATGCGCGCCACCCTCCGGTGCCAGCGTCACGCCCGAGGGCGTGCCGACGATCATGAACCGCGCATCCTGATAGCAGGCGTAGTTCAGCGCATCGAGTCCCCGGGCGACGAAGGGATCGTAGACGGTGCCGATGGGGATGAGCCGTTCGCCGAACAGCGAGTGCGAAAGGCCCGCGGCGCCGAGCAGCAGGAAGAGGTTCATTTCGGCGATGCCGAGTTCGATATGCTGGCCGGATGGGCCGAATTCCCATTTCTGCGCTGAAGGGACTCGCTCGTCGCGGAACGTATCGGCGAGCTTTTCACGGGCGAACAGGCCGCGGCGGTTGACCCAGGGGCCGAGATTGGTCGAGACGGTGACGTCGGGCGCTGTGGTGACGATGCGGGCGGACAGCGCGTCATCACGCTTGGCAAGGGCGTCGAGGATCTTGCCGAAGCCGGCCTGGGTCGAAAGTTCGCGATCGTCGAGGAAGACAGGACCGGCCGAGGATACGGCCGGGGAGGTGAAGCGCCGGGCACCCTCGGCGAAGAACGGCACGGCCTTCAGGAAATCCTTGACCGGAGCCGGCGAGGGGATCGCGCTGAACGTCTCCCATTCCGTGCCGGGCCTGACGCCGATGCGTGCCTGGAACGCCTCCATCTGCGCCTTGGTCATGAGGCCGGCATGGTTGTCCTTGTGGCCGGCGAGCGGCGTGCCCCAACCCTTGATCGTATAGGCGAGGAAGACGGTCGGCCGGTCGTGGTCGATGCTTTCGAAGGTACGGATCAGCGTTTCCAGGCAATGGCCGCCGAGATTGTTCATGAGGTCGGAAAGCGCGTCGTCGCTGCGTGCGGCGAGAAGGTCGGCGACGCCCGGTTCACCACCGATTTCGTCGGTCAGCCGCTTGCGCCAGGCCGCACCGCCCTGGAAGGTCAGTGCCGAATAGAGCTGGTTGGGGCAACGGTCGATCCAGCCGCGCAGCGCTTCGCCGCCGGGCTCGCGGAAGGCGGCCTGCTGTAGCGCGCCGTATTTCAGCACCTTCACATCCCAGCCGAACGCCGTGAATATGCCCTCGATGCGCTGCCACAACCCCTCGCGCACCACGCCGTCGAGGCTCTGTCTGTTGTAGTCGATCACCCACCAGGTGTTGCGCAGGTCGTGTTTCCAGCCCTCCTGGAGACACTCGTAGATATTGCCTTCGTCGAGTTCCGCATCACCGACCAGCGCGATCATCCGGCCTTGCTGGCGCTTCGACCAGTCTTTGGCGGCAATGTAGTCCTGAATGATCGAGGCGAAGGCGGTGATGGCGACGCCGAGGCCGACGGAGCCCGTGGAAAAATCGACGTCGTCGATATCCTTGGTGCGGCTCGGATAGGATTGCGCACCGCCGAAGCCGCGGAAATTCTCCAGCTTCTCCCTGGTCTGGTTGCCCATGACATACTGGATGCCATGGAAGACCGGCGAGGCATGCGGCTTTACCGCCACGCGGTCTTCCGGCCGCAGCACATGAAAATAGAGCGCCGTCAGGATCGAGGCGAGCGAAGCCGAGGAGGCCTGATGCCCGCCGACCTTCACCTCGCCCTTCTCGCGCAGGTGATTGGCGTTGTGGATCATCCAGCAGGCGTGCCACAGGACCTGCCGCTCCAGGCTTTTGAGATGCGCCAATATTTCGGGCGTCAAAGCCGGTTCTGTCATGAATATCCTCCCTCATGCTCCATCAGACAGGTTAACCCGGCGATTTCGGCAAATCTGACCTAAGTTGACGGAATTTTCGCAAGATGCGAATGATTTGACCTCAAATGTGGATTTCTCAGGTCAATCATGTCTCAGCCGAAGCCTTCCCTGGATTCCGCCACCATCCGCATCCTCGATCTCCTTCAGCAGAACGCCGAACGGAGCATTTCGGAACTGGCGGAAGCGACCGGCCTTTCCGCCTCGCCCTGTTGGCGGCGCGTCAATGATCTCAAGGAAAGCGGCGTCATCAAGGGCACCGTGGCGCTGGTTGATGCGCCCTCGCTTGGCCTTGCGGTCAACGTCTTCGTCCAGGTCTCGCTGAAGCAGCAGGACCGGCAGTCCCTCGACATCTTCAACGCGGCGATCCGCACCAAACCGGAAATCGTCGAGTGTTATCTGATGACAGGCGAGGCGGATTACATGTTGCGCGTCGTCGTCGAGGATCTTGCCAAATTCCAGGCGCTGGTGGTCGATTTCCTGACGCTCATTCCCGGTGTCGCCAATATCCGGTCCAGCTTTGCACTGAGCCAGATCAAGTACACGACGGCGCTGCCGACCGAGCATCTCAAGGGTAAGGGAGCGTGATTTCGGCTTCCGTTTGACGATGGGCAATCTGAGCGGAAATGATGGCGATGTCATTCGTTTGGCTATTGGACGTCGGCCTTTTTGCGGTGTCCTCCGCGCGCTTCAGGCCTCTTGCGCTTGCCCGCAAGCCCCGGAAATGGCGCGAAACTTGATAGCCTGCCATCGGATGTAGTCGTTGAGCAGGGTTTGGGAGACGAATAGGTCGCCGCGATTGCCGGGAAGGCTCCAGACGAGAAGCCCTTCCGATTTTGCCCGGGCAAACACCCTCTGCACGTGGCCTCGCGACAGGGTATGTCGGTTCGAGACGTCACCTGCAGGGAGTGGTCCAAGGCAGGCCGGTCGATCAAATCCTTCAAGATCGGCAGGCACGCGGCATATGAGTTCGTGCAGGATGTTGCTTCCCGACTCCGTGCGAACGAACAGATCAACACTCGCCGGCGGCTGTGCCCACGCCGGATCAAAAACAAGGGAACGAGCAACCAGCGGGTGGATGCGCGCAAGCAGACGCTGGTCGCTATTGAACCCGGACGCGCGATTACCTCCATCGAGCCGGTCAAGCGCCGTAAGATGGCTTGCGAGCCATTGGCCGATCATGGTTTCGCCGTAGGCACTCAACTGTAATGGCCTGACGCGCCTGTCCTTGCTTTCCTGGGGGATGAGCAAGCCGTAGGCCGCCATTTCGGCCAGATGGGCCGTGAGGGTGTTCTTGCTGAAGGGCAGGTGTGGCGCGAAGAACTCTATGAGCGCCCCGGCCGTCAGAGGCGGGCGCGTTTCATCGTGCTTCCGCTCGAAATGAAGGGCAACGATCGCCTGCGTGATCCGCCACTTCTGCATGCTGGCGACATAGCGCACCACCCTTGGCGCGACATCGTGCATCGCGAGCAGTTCTTTCGCCGCATCTCGCAGCACGGCGAAAAATGCCGAGCCACCACTCCACGTCATGGGGCTGAGAACGTCTTGCGATCCTAATGGCATCGTTGTGTCTGTCGCATCACAGGTTATGGCATCCCCGGCATTACTACCCTTCCAGTTTCGCATCACTATGACGTGTCGTCACCTGCGTGACTCAATTTTGGGTGCACTCACCCACAACCTGCTTCTTTAGTTGATCATGTTCTTCCGCTCTCGCTATGAGTGACCAGCTTCTGGGGAAACATCATGAAATCAATTCTTTGTCGTCTACGCGCAGGTTGAGCCATCGCCTTGCCGAGGCCGACCGTCGCTGCGGCCGAAGCTTGATTTAACCGGCTGACCGAACGAACCGTCCAGGTCCATGCACGTCTCGCAAGGCGCGCGATGGCAAGGGTTTTCTGCGCCCTTTTTCTGGCCCTGTAACAACGCCCTTAGGCAAAATCGAATGCTCAAAAGCCTGCCGCTCGCCCCCGTGTTTTCTTCTTTCGCGTTGCCAAAGATGGTCCTGAGTCCGTTGCGACGGTGCTTCCGCATGTCGCGAGCGTTGCTGATGCTGCTTGTGGGCGTGATCGCAATGTGTGGGCTGGCAGACGAAGCGATGACCGCCCCGTGCAGGCCGAACATTTCATTTACGGGCGTTGGACTGGCGGTCGACAGAAACTTCAACGCCTGCGATGTCTACTTCCCCGACATTCCTCCGACCTGGGGCGGACTGTACAGGCTTCACGGAACCCGTTTGGATAATCAGGCTCCGATCGGAGTCGTGGACGGCACGTCTTACGCCCCCAAGCCGGACGACCTGGTTGATACGGTAAATGCCCGTTACGGCTTCACTTTCGACGCGTCCACGGGCACCTACACAATCAGGCTGCTCTCCATCCGAAACGAGGCCGCCACCTCGGACAGCATCGTGCTCTACAGCTACGACAGAAACGGGACCCCGTACGGCGGCGAGACCGCAATAGCTACCCAGACCAACACGATCTCAGTCACGCTGCCGAACGCCCTTCCAGCCATCGGTAGCGTCAGTCCCACAACCGGCTCGCCTTTGGGCGGTACCTCGGTGGTCATCACGGGGACCGGATTTGCCGAAGCCACCTCGGTCAAATTCGGTGGTACTGCCGCGACGAGCTTCACGGTCGACAACGAGAGCCAGATCACGGCAGTCGCGCCCGCAGGAGCGGTTGGCCCGGCAGACATCGTGGTCGCAACGGCCATCGGGTCGACAACGTTTCCGGGTGGCTTCAATTACGTGGTCAGCGCTCCCGGTGCACCGACGATCGGCGCGGTAACGACGCTCGATCCGGATGGCGCCCAGGTCAATTTCACACCACCGGCCAACAATGGCGGCGGGGCGATTACTGAGTATGTCGTAACATCGTCTCCGCATGGAAAAATCGGTGTCGGTACCCAAAGCCCGATCTCCGTCCGGGGCCTGTG
>NZ_JBFRGB010000025.1:0-90872 GCF_052115125.1 Ensifer sp. 2TAB8
CTGTCGCGCCGGCAACTCGAGCGACTGTTCATGGAGAAGGCGAAGATGTCGCCTGCGCACGTCTACCGGAAATTCCGACTGGAGCGCGCCAAGCACCTCATCACCCAGACGGACGCTTCGCTCATCGAGATCGCGCTTGAAGTCGGCTTTGAAAGCGCCGGGCATTTCTCCAGGACATTTGCCAAGACCTTCGGCCAGTCGCCGCGGCAGATGCGCGCCACATCGCCGAAGTGAGCCCTGCACTGTCGCTCCGGCTGCACGATAGCCGATCGGCCATCCCCCTCCCCGAACGGACGTAGCCGAATTGCAGGCTCACCTTTTGCCGCAACCGCCTGCAAAATAGCTCGCGATGCGCGCTCGCACACGTCGCATGATCGTGTTGCGGGGGCTTGAGTTTATGGGAGTCATGGCGATGACGGAAACTCGTGTTTTGTCGGAAGAGGCACCGAACGCGAACTCCAACCAGAGCACGATCGCCGGTGGCCACCTGGCGCTGGTGCCGACGTGGCTCCCGCTCGACATAGCGCCGGCGCAGAACTCCGCTGGAAACGGCGGCGACGGCACCAGCCTGGGCACGATCGGCAGCAACACGTTGGCGATGTTCACACCGTCGAACGCGGCCATCGCCGGCTCGCACACGGACGCCGACGCACTCCAGGGCAACCACGCGCTGATAAACCAACACGTCACCGAGATGGGGGGCATTGGTGGTGAAGGCGGAAGCGGCAACGTGGCCGGTGGCCATGGCGGTGGCAGCGTGGCCGGCGGCGGCGGCGACGGCACCTTCTTTGGCGGCCTCGTCAGCACTGACACCGCCGTGTTTGCGCCCTTGAACCTGGCCGTCGCAGCCGGTCCAGGTTCGAGCGCCACGGCCGGGCAGGCAAACAATGCGGCCTTCCTTCAGGGCGCCACCCAGATCGGCGGCGTTGGCGGGTCCGGGGGCGACCATAACGTTGCCGGCAATACCGCCCCGGCCCAGCAGCAGGGCGCGACGTTCATTTTCAACGGCGACGCCTATGCGGGCCATGGCGGCGACGGCACGTTCATCGGAAGCATGGTCGACGTAAACGTCGCGGTGTTCTCGCCAATCAACATTGCTGTCGGCGCCGCCGGCGGCGATGCTCACGCCACACAGACGAACAACGTCATCTTCGACCAGGGCGGCGTGCAGATCGCCGGTATCGGCGGCAAGGGTGGCGGCTTCAATCTGTCCTCGGACACGATCTTCACCGGAAGCGGCGTCTCCGGCGGCGGTGGAGACGGCTATTCGAACGGCAGCACCGTCGACGTCAACATCGGCTACTTCCACCCGATCAACATCGCAGTACCCGCCGGCGGCACCGCCGAGGCGGACCAGCTCAACCACCTGCTGGTCGACCAGCATACGCTGCAGATCGGCGGCATCGGGGGCGCGGGCGGCGAAGGCAACATCGCCGAGGCCAATGCCGCGCTGATCGACGACGTCCTGCACGGCTGAACCGCAGCATTCCCACTCAAGCGCAGCAGGCGCGCACTGGCGACGCGTATTCGTGGCGTTCCGCTGCCATCCCTCACAACTTTACTCCCTGAATCGTGCCCCGCCGGGTCCGCTTGACGCCGGCCAAGCTGAAACACGGGCACACCCTACCCAAAGGAACGTCTCCGAATGTCCGGCTGGTTCGCCCCGATGATCACGCGCACCATGGCTTTCGCGCTGTCCCCCCGCTGCGGCGGTGTGCTGTGGCATCGAACCGTCCAAGACTACGGGGCAACAAGTAGAGGAGCGACGCTATGCCTATCTCACAAATAACCACCGACACGATCGACTTCACCAATCCCATCGCGGGCGACGCGAGCGCCGGCAACGGCGGCGACGGCACCAACAACGGCGATATCAACTACAATCCGGTCGCCAGCGTGGCTCCGGTGCAGACAGTTATCGGCTCAGTCCCCACCGTGGATAACGGCGACAACGTCGGTCAGGGTGCAGACTGGGGGACCGGCAACGCTGATGGCGGCGGCCTCGTCCAGGTACCGATCTCTGTCCTCGCCTCGCTTACCAACAGCGGCGCGGGCGGCGCCGGCGGCAATCCGACTTCGAGTGGCGATCAGAGCAGCACGAGCGGCGGCAACACCGCAAGCGTAGACGCGAGCACGACTGCTACGCAGACGACGACGTTACTCGCCGATCAAGGCGCAACGATCATTTCGGGCATGGGCGGGGCTGGCGGCGACGGCGCAACGGCGCTCGGCGGCGACATTTCCGCGGCTCTCGTTCACTCGAACCCGATCTCGGAAACCACCACGGCGACCAACACCACCGCGGTCTCGAACGTTCTCGACAATTTCGACAATACCTTGGGAACCATCAGCGACCTCGGTATCTGAAACGCTCGACAAGGATCGCCGGCCATGGCCGGCGGTCCTCTTTTTACCTGTGTCGCGGCGCGCAAGAAACGCTACGGGACCTTTGAGTTGCATTTGGCCACGGATCGAGCCCAAGCAAAGGAAACCTGAAGCAACCAAGCCGACCGCATCATCGATCACGCCGATCCGATCGAGATCCGATAATGACGACGAATCCGACAGGGGCGCAGCATTCTCCAACCCACCTGGTCGTGGCACTCAAGGCCTGCACGGGGGCGTTCCTGCTGGTCTTTCTTTATAGCTGCGCCTACAACCTGTTCCTGCTGGCGCCCTCCATCTACCTGCTGCAGATCTACGATCGCGTCATGTCGAGCCGCAGCGTCGACACGCTGGTCATGCTGACGCTCATCATTTCCGCGGCGGTTTTGGTCGGCTCGATCCTTGATATCGTGCGGCGCGCCGCGCTGTCGCGGATCGGCAGCTGGCTGGATCACCGCTTGCGGCCCGTCGTGCTGACGGCGTGTTTCGAATACGGAGCCCGCGCCGAAACGGGTCTCGCCAACGACTGCTACCGGGACCTGTCGATCCTGCGCCAGTTCCTCGACGCCCCAGCCAGTTCGCTGCTTTTCGACATTCCCTGGGCGCCGATCTTCCTGCTGCTTCTGTTCCTCGTCCACCCCTTGCTCGGAACCATCGGGCTCTTCACCGCGCTCGCCTTGCTTGCGCTCGCCATCGTAACCGAGCTCTCGACCCGCCAGCCCTTGATGAAAGCGAACCTGGCGCTTTCCCGCAGCCATATGCGTTTTGCGACCGCGCTGCGGTACATCCAGGTCATCCGCGCGATGAACATGCAAAACGGCGCCGCTCAACTCGTCTACCGCGACGCTGAAACTGCACGACAGGCGCAAGACGATGCGATGAAGCGCACCGAGACCATTCTCGGACTCTCGAAGTCCGTACGCATGCTGGCGCAGATCCTGATGATGGGGTCGGCCGCATGGCTCGTCGTGGAGGATAGTGGAAACCCCGGCATCATCTTCGTCTCCAGCCTGCTTCTCGGCCGCGGACTTGCACCGATCGAAGGCGCGATCGGCGCATGGCGCGCTGTCGCCTTCACCTATGCCGCCTACAATCGCATCAACACGATGCTGATATCGATCGCCGCGCAGGACAGTGCCCGCACGATACCAATTCCCGAAGCGGGCGGCCTTGTGCTTGAGCGCGTCGGCTACACGCTTCCTTCGGGCAACCGCCAGATCTTGAATTCCGTCACCTTGCGGCTGTCACCTGGCGACTGCCTTGCACTGATCGGCCCATCCGGCTCCGGAAAGTCGACGCTTGGCCGCATCATCGCGGGCGTCCAGCCGACGACCATCGGCTGCGCCCTGCTCGGCGGTGTCGATATCTCCACCCTCCGGCTCGGTGGCTGCATGCGGCATATCGGCTACCTGCCGCAGGACATCGAACTCTTCGGCGGTGCGGTGAAAGACGTCGTCGGCCGGCTCGATGGAACCGACGTCGGCAAGGTCATCGAAGCGGCAAAGCTCGTCGGACTGCACGATACGATCATGCAACTGCCGCAGGGCTATGAGACGGATATCGGCGACGGCGGTGCAACCCTGCTTCGCGCCCAACGGCAACAGCTGGGACTGGCGCGCGCCGTCTACGGCAATCCCGCGCTCGTCGTGCTCGACGACCCCAATTCCAGCCTGGATTATGACGGCGAACGCCGGTTGTTTGCGGCCATCACCCGCATGCGCGCCATGGGGATGATGGTCATCATCATCACGCATCGCATGGGCATTCTGCCCGTGACCAACAAGATCGCGATCATGCGTAACGGCACGATCGAAGCCTTCGGCGACAGCGACTGGGTCTTCGATACCTATCTGCACCCACCAGCCCGAGCCGGCACGTGAGAAGGGAGGCGCGACAACGATGGAGCTCATCAAATCCGACCTGACCCGACCCGGAACAGAAATCGTGGGCTATGCCTTGGACGCCAAGGGCAACGCTGGGACCCAGCCCGCGACGGCCGTCGCTGCCATCCTGCCTATGACGCTTGCCGAAGCCTCGCCGATGTCGCGGCTGCGGCATGTCGCCTGGACGGGAAACCTGCTGATCGGCTTCTTCGTTTTCGGCCTCGGCATCTGGTCGGTTCTCGCACCGCTCAGCAGCGCGGCGATCGCGTCCGGAGTCGTCGAGACCGAAGCGAACCGCAAGACCATCCAGCATCTCGAAGGCGGGATCGTCCGGCGGATCCTTGTCCGCGACGGCGATGCCGTGTCTGCAGGCCAGGTGCTGATCAAGCTCGACGATACGAAGCCGCGATCCGAGCGGGATAACCTTCGCGGCCAGCTCTGGGATGCTGAGGCGCGACAGGCGCGACTGACGGCCGAGCAGGAGGGATCGGACCACGTCGCCTTTCCGCCTGATCTCGTGGAGCAGGCCGGCAACTACCGGGTGATCCATGACATCCTCGACGGACAGCAGAACATATTCGACGCACGGCGCCAGGTGATGCAGTCCGAAGTCGTGATCACGCAGCAGAAGATCAAGGAGGTTCTTGAGGAAGTCGCCGGGCTGAGCGCCCAGAAGGCCTCCCTGATCGAAAGAAGCGCCATATCGCGCCAGGAACTCGAGACCGTCTCGGCGTTGACCGAGAAGGGCCTCGAACGGCGAAGCCGGGCCCTCGTCCTGGCACGGGAGAAGGCCGACATCGGCGGCCAGATCGGCGAAGTCTCCGCACGTATTTCCCGTGCCCATCAGGTGATCAGCGAGTCGCAGTCCTACATCGTCAAGCTGCGCAGCGACCGACTTAATGAAGTCGCGCTCACGTTGCGCGACACGGAGAACCAGTTGGCTCAGCTGCGCGAACGGCTGAGCGCCATAGACGATCAACTGGCGAGAACCGAGATCCGGGCGCCCGACGACGGGGTGATCATGGACCTGCGTGTCCACACGACAGGCGGCGTCATCGGCGCAGGAGAGCCGCTGGCCGACCTCGTGCCGGACGCGGGTGCACTGGTCGTGGCAGCACGTGTGAAGCCGGAAGACATCGCCCAGGTCCACGCCGGGCTCGAGGCTCAGGTTCATCTCATTCCTTACAACCAGAGGCGGGTCCCGCTGTTGAAAGGCACGGTTTCCTATGTGTCCGCCGACAATCTGGTCGACCGGATGACCGGCCACACCTACTACGCCGCAACGATCCGCGTTACCGATGAACGGCTCGGCCACTTGCCGGGCGTGGAAATGGTCCCGGGCATGCCGGTGCGGGCCATGATTGAGACCGGTACGAGCAGCGTGGCGCTTTATGCGCTGCGTCCGTTGATTGACAGTTTCAACACCGCATTTCGCGAGAACTGAATCATGCCCCGCGGAACGCCGTCGGCGTACCACATGGGCTCGATTTTTCGACCCCGCGATCAGATGTGCCAGTCGGTTCCCCGAAGGACAGCCGCGATGGGCAAACGTAAGTTCAATGACGACGAAGTCCTGGAGATCCTGAAGGAGCATCAGTACGGTGCAACCGTCGCCGATGTCTGCCACCGGCATGGCATCAGCCAGCCGACATTCTACCGGTGGCAATCACTGCAAAGCAGGGGGCCCAACTTCGACGCCGAGCGCGTAAAGGCGCTCGAAGTGGAAAATCAGAAGCTCAAGAGGCTGCTGGCCGAGGCCATGCTGACGGCAGCAACCCTTAGCGAGATGCTCGAAAAGACATCACGTTGACGACGCTGCTGCCGTTGGTGGCGACACCATGACCGTTGCCGGCGGTTCCCCGGTCGGCAAGCAGGGCCACGACCTCGGTGCGGTTCTGCACCTGCAATTTGCGCATGATGTGCTGCAGATGCATTTTCACCGTATGGTCGGAAAGATTGAGCTTGCCTGCGATCACCTTGTTCGAAGACCCGCAGCGCAACTCGGCAAGGACATCCGCCTCGCGCGGCGTGAAGTCGGCGAGCACCAACTCGCCTCGATAGGCGCTGATCTGCGCCCTGTCACTCTGGCGAGCAACGGCGGCACAATCGGTAAGCGCGGCAAGCGGGTCTGGACAGAAGATGCCGCCTGCAAGAACCAACCGCAAACCGGCAAGCGCCAATTCGATCCGCAAGGACGTGGTGAAGAAGCCGCGAACCCCCAGTTTGAGGACATCGGCCGCGGTCGCCTTGTCGTCGGTGTCCGAGAGCACCGCAACCGGCACTTCCGGAAAACGCTTGCGGATTTCCGCAAGCTCGCCATGCAAATAACACCCGCCGTCGTTTCGCGCACTCAGGTCCAGCACAATCAAACGCACGTCGTAACCAAGCGCCTGGTCAAGGCTGTCGGTCGAGACCATATCGATAAAATTCCAACCGGAGAGTTCGTATTCGAGAACGGCGACAATGACGCTGCGTACCAACGTCTGATGTTCTATGACGATTCCGGTCGGCGTACGGTCCTTGCGGCACGGCGTTCCTGAACTGATGGACATGCGTCACCCCCAGGATTCGTTTGCAACAAGTTAGCGACGCCTAAAATATTTCCGTTCTGATAGTCTGTCATGAGAAAATCAGAATTAATCCGATCGGGCTGCTTCTCTAACCAATTGAAAATACTACGAAGTTGCGATAACTCCCGCGGAACTTGTAACATATCTTGAGCAGAGAACCTGAGAACCTCTCGGGAAGAGAGCGGCAAAGCGCAACCATAAGCCAAAGCCAACACCGAAGCGCACGCAAAGGGCGCAATAATTGCTTCAGCAGCAGCGGAAAGCATCGGGTCGCAGTCGGCAATGTCCTCAGAAACCGAAGGACTGCTGCGTCGGTTCGGGTGGCTGCCCCAGATGTACCCCTTCCAGCTCCAGCATGCGGGTTTTGGTGGTGGAACCGCCGGGCGCAGAGAAACCGCCGATCTTGCCGCCGGCGGCCAGCACTCGGTGACAGGGAATGATCAGGGAAACCGGATTCTTGGCCATGGCCTGCCCGACATCACGCGCCGCCTCCGGTCCGGCTCCCAGCTCTTTTGCGAGCGCCCCGTAGGTGGTCGTCTGCCCCCAGCGCAGCGCGCGCGTCGCGGCGTAGATGCGCCGGAAAAGCTCGTCCTGCCCATCCAGATCGACAGCAAAGCCGGTGAAGTCGACTTCCTTGCCATCAAAGTAACGTTGGACCGCTTCCACCGCTTCCCGAATTTCGGGTGTCGGCTGGGCTGACTCGGCAGAGGGCAGCCGCTTCAGCAGGAGCCGTTCGGTTGCCTCGGCCGTACGGGTCGGTAGTTGGAAACGCGTGATACCGACATCGTTCCAGGCAATGCCGCAAAAGCCGGCCGCGGTTTCGAAGATGAAATAGCGATGTGCTGCCTGGCCCATCTGCCTGGCCTCCCTCATGTCTCTGTCATCAAAATCGTGCCTGCGCGATTCAAATTCAACCCGTTTCCTGCCCCGACGCCGTCGAGACCAGCGCTTGGTCAGCGGCGCGCATCGTCGCGAGAGCCACCATTTGCGAAAGCTTTACGGTTGTAAGGCAAGGTTCCGCGCGAACATCAGGAGACGACGGTGGACATCCTGCATACCCCGACGATCATGCTCAGTTCGTTCGTGACACTGGTGATCTTCGCCGTTTTCTTCGGCCTTGCCTGGCGGCAGGAGCGCAAGAGCTTCGAACTGCTTCTATGGTCTTCGGCCTTCGCCATCGGCGCAATCGGTTTCGTGCTTTTGACGCTGCGCGGCGACGGCTACAGCTTCATCACCATTTCGCTCGGCAATGCGCTCGCAGTGCTGGCCCTTGCCATGATCTGGCTCGGCCTGCGCGCCTTTGACAATCAGCCGCTGAAGGTCGCCTCCGCTCTTCTCGGACCGTTTCTCTGGATCGCCGTGACCTACTTCTCCGAGGACGTCCGCGAGAGTGTCACGAGCAGGATCATCCTCTACTCGATCCTGATCTTCGCCTATTCTGCGTTGATCGCACTCGAGGTCTTCCGATCGGAGTATTTCCGCCGGTTGCCGAGCTCCTATATCGTCGCCTTCGTTTTCGCCACGCACGGCGCCCTTTATCTCGCCCGTATTCCGCTGATCGTACTGTGGCCTCTCGCAGGCAATACGGCCGCGGGAACGGCGCAGCCGCTTTGGTATCAACTTCTGACCTTCGAGCTGTTCTTTCACAGTCTCGCTGGCGGCTTCGCCTTCTTCGCGCTGGTGAAGGAGCGAACGCAGCAGCGCTACAAGCTTGCCTCCGAAACCGACGCGCTGACGGGCGTGCCGAACCGGCGCGCCTTCCTCACGCAGCTTGATACCCATCTCGCCGCGGGCTCGGCAAAAGGAGCACTGCTCTATCTCGACATCGACCACTTCAAGGCGATCAATGATCGCTTTGGGCACGCAGCCGGTGACCAGGTGCTGGTCGAATTTGCCGAGATCGTTTCCAGGGCCGTGCCCGCTGACGCTTTCATCGCACGCTTCGGCGGCGAGGAATTCGCCGCCTGCCTGCCCCACGCGGACCGGTTGGGCGCGCTCGCCATCGCCGACGGCATTCGCACCTCGCTCGAAGCGCGCCGGCTCGGCACGGCCAAAGGCGTCCTGTCAGCAACCGTGAGCATCGGCGTCGCCTTCGCAGAAGGGCACGAGGATCCACACGCGCTCATCTCTTCCGCCGACGCGGCTCTGTATGCGGCGAAGACCGCTGGCCGAAACGCCGTTTGGTCAATGGATGCGGACGGCGTCCCTCGTTTCTCCGGCGGACTTGCCAACGGCGGCACTGCAGCGAAGGCGCTGTTTTCGCTGAAAACCTCAAGGGGTGGCACGGCACCAAGACCGCCGAACGTATCCTGACTGCCGATCGGCGCTGTCACCGCAGATTTCTCAGAAATCGAGCATCCGGTCGAATTGCGAATTGCGAACGGCGACGCGCCCGTCGAAGGAGACTTGAACGGCGCGCCCGGATCGGCCGTCGACGGCATGGATGTGCAGATGCGGCTCGGTGCTGTTGCCGGAGTTGCCGACCTCACCGATCGGGGTGCCGGCAGATACAGCCGCTCCGGCCGAAACAACAATGCTTCCCTGGCGCAGATGCGCAAGTTCCACCTGCATGCCGTCGCAGGCAAGGATCACGTGATTGCCGGCTGGATTGTTCCCGTCGGTCGTAGGTGGCGACAGATCCGCCAGTCCATCGACCGCAGCGATCACTTCTCCCTCACAAGGACTGATCACGGTTTTCCCGAAGATCGCGTAATCCCGGGGATCTTTGGGCAGCAGCCCCAGGGCACGAAGGCCAGCGGCATCGACGGCCGTAATGTCGAGGGCATGCCTTTGCACCGGGTGGTCGCTGTGATGGTTGAGGATCCCTATGGCGCCACCCTGGGCGACGACGAAGCGCCCACCCGTCAACGGAAACGAAAGGTCGCGGGGATCATCGCGCACGGACATCCCCCCGATGACATAGGCGAGCGCCGCACCGAAAACGCCCAGCGAGGCGATGGTCGGGACAAGACTGCGCCACAGCGCCCCGCGATCCCCGGAGAGCCAGGGTCGGCCCGCGTGCCGCACCGCTGAGGCTAGAGCCGCGATGATGGCAAGAACCGCAAGCGCGAGGCCGGTCCACAGCCCGGCAATGTCCCAGCGACCAAGGAGCATGACCAGCGAGATCAGCACGACGCTTTCGGCAAACACCAGAAACCAGCCAAGGCGCGTGGGCTCGTCAAGGCGCCAGAGGCGCCAACTGAAGGCAAGCGGCAGCGCGATACAAAGGACCGACATAAAACCGACAATCGCGATCATGAAACCTCCCTTTGCGCGCAATGCGTTTCCTCATGTGGGTTCGGCACTGTTTACACGGTAGTGGAATAGGGATATTTTTTATCCTTAATAGATACGCATTGGCATCTGCCGGACGAACACATGATTCTCAAAAGCCAAGTCGAATGGGCATTGCATTGTTGTGCCATTCTTGCCGGCCTGCCTGAAGGCCGCTACCTCTCAACCAAGGCGCTGGCGGAGTTCCACGGGCTTCCCAAGGAGTATCTTTCGAAGGCACTGCAGAGCCTTTCGCAAGCCGGGCTCGTCCACACGACCCTCGGCCCATCGGGCGGGTATCGACTGGCCAAGGCGCCGGCCGAGCTTTCCTTTCTCGATATCGTCGAGGCGGTCGAGGGCAAATCGCGAACCTTCGTTTGCACCAACATCAGGGCCAACAATCCCTGTCGGGCACCGGGCTATTGCGAAAGCACGCCGTGCGCAGTGGCGCGCATCATGTGGGAGGCGGACGAGGCCTGGCGCGACAAGCTGCGGAGCGTGCGCTTGTCCGACCTGATCGACATTCTCTCGAAGGAAATTCCATCAGACCTCTGGAAGCGCAGTTTCGAGTGGGTACTGGGGCGCGCTGGATAAGAGAGGCCTGACCGCCACCTCCGCAGGGGAAGCGTAGAAGTATGCTTGCGCTGGCAATGCAAGCGAAAGACCGTCTTGCCGGCATCGGTCGTAGACACGCGCGATCACCTCGTTGCGTGCGGGTGTCCGTTCGGCCGGGCTTCTAACGCGAAACTGCAGTTCAACCTCGATCGCCACGGCGTCGATCGCCTTGAGGGCGACAATCGGTGGCGGATCGCGGACGATGCGGGCGCAATCCTGCAGCGCCGCGCGCATCACCTCTTCGACGCGCTTCGGCGAGTGGCTTGCCTCTACGCGGATCGGCAATGGAATCTGATGCGTTTCATCAGGACGGCTGAGATTGGTGAGCCCGACCTTGGCGAGCGCGCTATTCGGCAGGACAACGACATTGTGCGCACCGGTAAGCAGGAAGGTCGAGCGCCAGTTGTTCTCGATCACACGGCCCTCCGTCCCGTCGCCAAGCGCTATCCAGTCACCGATGGCAAAAGGCCGCCCCAGTGTCAGGGCGATGCCGGAGAACACGTCGCCGAGCGTATTTTGAAGCGCGAGGCCGAAGATGATGGCGACCACGCCAGAGGTTGCGACCAGCGTGCCGATCGGCGCCTTGAAGACGAAGCCCAGGACCGACAGCGACACGCCGAGATAGACGACGGCGACGATCAGATCCTGCAGCAGCCGTGCCTCCTGCGGCCGCTTTTCAAGAACGATGTAGATGCGCGCGAAACCGATGAGGGACCAGGCGAGATGCGTCCACCACAGCACGCGCGCCGACGTCGCCAGCATGGCCGCTGCACCTTGGAGGTGCTGATCGTCGCTCCTGTGCGGCATGATCCCGGCCAGGATGAGGACCGCGGTCATCACCGTGAAGAACAGGATCTGAACGATCAGCCTTGCCGTCGGGCGATCACGCCCCTGCAAGTGCCAGACGGCTATGCCGGTGACCCCAAGAAGGTTGATCAGCAGCAACGGCAGGTGTTCGGCAAACATGGCAGGCTCCAACGGTTGCACCCCCAAGGAAGGGCCGGCTGCGCGATCGGCACCCGACCCTTCCGATGCATCACTTCGTCATCGGGTAGGTGAGTTCTTTCTGGGCGGTATCGACGACGAAGACCGCAAGCAGCTTGGCGGGCTCCGTTTCGCTGCCATTGGCACTGACGCCGTGCCGATCGCTGGGCATCTCGGAAAAGCTCTCGCCAGCCTTGTAGACCTTGACCGGGCCGTCATTAACCTGGCTGCGGATCGAGCCTTCCAGCACCGTCGCATAGATGAAGGCCGTGCTCGGATGGGTGTGTGCCTCTGAAGACCCGCCAGGCCCGTACTCCACCAGAACGCCCTTGATGCTCTTGCCGGGAGCGTTCGGCAACTCGTGCTCGTAGACCAGTGTGACTTTGGCGGCGTCACCTGCAACAGCACTGCCGAACAGTGTTGCGCTGACCGCGAGCGCGGCGATGAGAGACTTGATCATGTCGAATATCCTTTCAAGGCTGGGTAAGGCGCCGAGCGGCGCACAGTGCTGTCACTTGCGGGGCGCCGTCGCGAACCACTCTTCGAAGGTGATCCGGCCAAGACGCGGATTGTTGTCGGAGACGAGCGAGCCGTCTTCCAGCAGGGCGCCGAAATAGCGCGCCTCACGATCAGGCTCGACCTTGCGGTTGTCGCCGCTGGCCTTGAGATAGCGGGCAACGAGGTCGCTGAGGCGCGAGCGCTCGGGGCCGGCAATCTCGATCGTACCGTTGACGGGAGCAGCCAGTGCGACGGCGGCCATCGCGTCGGCAACGTCGTCGGAGGCGATCGGCTGCACATAGGCCGGCGACAGGCGCACCGTGTCACCGACCGCTCCCGATTGCGCGATACCACCCAGGAACTCCATGAACTGGGTCGAGTGCACGATCGTGTAGGGGATGCCGGACGCCTTGATCAGTCTTTCCTGGGCGAGCTTGCCACGGAAGTAGCCGCTCTCCTGCAGCCGCTCGGTGCCAACGACCGAAAGCGCGATGTGATGTTTGATGCCGGCAGACCTTTCCGCGGCAAGCAGATTGCGGCCGGAGGTTTCGAAGAACTCGAGCACCGCCTTGTCCTCGAAAGAGGGCGAGTTGGCGAGGTCGATCACGATCTCGCAACCGGTAAGCGCCTCGGCAAGGCCCTCGCCGGTCATCGTGTTGACGCCGGTGTTCGGAGAGGCGGCGATCACCTCGTGACCCTGCTTGCGAAGGCGTTCGACTGTCTTGGAGCCGATCAGGCCCGTTCCGCCGATGATGACGACTTTCATGGGATCCTCCATTCGCTGCGGCCGTTGCGCCGCAGCGCTCAATCATTCTGGGATAGCGGTCAGTTCAGTCCGGCCTTGTCGAGGCCGTAGAGCTTGTCGGCCGAACCGGGCACGGACTTGAAGGCGATGCTGACGCGGTTCCAGGCATTGATGACCATGATGGAGAAGGTGAGATCCGAGATTTCCTTCTCCGAAAGCTGGCCACGGACACGCTCGTAAAGCTCGTCCGGAATGCCGCCTTCGGGCAGTTTCGTGAGCGCCTCGGTCCAGGCAAGCGCTGCACGTTCGCGCGGGATGAAGAGGTTCGATTCACGCCAGATCGCGACGTGATAGAGGCGCAGTTCGCTCTCCCCGTGGATCTTCGCCTCTTTCACGTGCATGTCGACGCAGAAGGCGCAGCCGTTGATCTGCGAGGCGCGGATGTTCACGAGGTCGCGGATTTTCTGTTCGATGACGCTGTCCCTCAGGCTGAGGCTCAGGTCAGAGATTTTCTTGAAGAATTCGGGTGAGTGCTGTGCGTAGTTCAGGCGCTGTGTCATGGGGTCGCTCCGTTATTAAGGATATTTTGCATCCTTATGGATACAAGATATCCTTAATATCTGGACAGTAAAGCGCAACGGGCATACACTCGGCGCATAAGGCTTATGTCGAAACGTTTGGGGGACCCGATGGACATCGTCTCAGCGCTAAGAGCTTTCCTGCGCGTGGCGGAGACGGGTTCGTTTTCCGCCGCCGCGCTCGACCTCAACCTGACGCAACCGGCCGTCTCGCGGCAAGTATCGGCGCTTGAGGAGCACCTGAACACGCGCCTCCTCCACCGGACGACAAACGCGCTGGCGCTTACCGCCGAAGGCGAACACATGATCCCGATGGCGCTCAGGGTGGTGGAAGCGGTCGACGCCCTCAACGAAGCCTCATGCACCGAAACGGCCATGGTTGCCGGCCGGGTCCGCTTGACCCTACCCGCCCCGCTCGGCCTTTATGCCAGCGATCGACTCGCCGCTTTTCTCGCGCGCCATCCCGGCCTTTCGGTCGAGTTGATCTTCCGTGAGGAGCCATCGGACCTGGTCGGAGAGGGTATCGATCTCGAAGTGCGCCTCGGCCCCGTGACGGACAGCAGCCTGATGTGCCGACGCATCGGTTGGACGACCGCCTTCCTCGTCGCCGCACCCGGCTATCTCGACGGACGAAGCACGCCGAAAACGCCTGACGAGATCGAGGGGCACGAGTGCATCTGCTATAGCCGCGCCGGAGACGGACGCTCCTGGATCTTTTCCGATGGATCCGATGATGTCTTCGTGCGCATCGCACCGCGTCTCGTCGCCAACAACGCCGTGGCCGTGCATCGCGCCGTCCTGGCGGGAAGCGGCCTTGCCATTCTTTCACATATCCTTGCCTGCCCGGACATCGAAGCAGGCAGGCTGGTGAACGTGATGCCGGACTTTCCGCCGGCGCGCCTGCCGATCAGCGTCGTCTATCCGTCACGCAGGAACATGCCGCTGCGTGTCAGAACCGTTCTCGACTTCCTCGTGCAGGTCATTCGGGAAGACCCGTTGATGGCGTCCGCCTCCTGACCGAGCAACGCCTCGTTCAACGTTGCCCGGACGTCGCGCGCAACGGGAGACCGCTGAAGGTCTTGATCTCCTTCAGCACGAAGGTCGTCTGCATCTCCTTGATGCAGGGCAACCGCCGTACGACCTTCATGGCGAAATCCGAATAGGAATCGAGGTCGGACGAAACGACTTGAAGAAGAAAGTCCGCGTCGCCGGCAATGCTGTAGCAGGCGACGACGCTGTCGAGCTTCATCACCTCGTCGGCAAAGGCATCGGCCTCCGCCTCCGTATGGCTGTCGATCTTCACGCGGATGAAGGCGAGCACCCCAAGACCGATTTCCTTCCGGTTCAGCACCGCCATATAGCCCTGAATGACGCCGTCATCCTCAAGCTGGCGCACGCGCCGCCAGCACGGCGAGGTCGACATGCCGACCTCGTCGGAAAGCGCCTGATTGCTCAAGCGACCATCATTCTGCAGCGCGGTCAAAATCTTCACATCCGCAGGCGTCAGCGTTGTAGGCATACTCTACCTCATTCACTTCATTCTCAGGTAGATGCTACCTCACATGTGCATTTCGTCGCAACATCCGAAAGAACTTACCCGGGCGACCGGTCTATTCTCCCCATCGACAAACCGAGAAGGAATAGACCACCGTGCTTCACGACATCCGCCTCGCCATCATCGTCAATCCGGCGCTGCCGCCGGGCCATCTCGCCAACACCATCGCGGCGATATCCATCGGCATCGGCTCGGCGATGCCTGATCTTGGCAATCGGCGACTTACAGACAACAGAGAGAATACGATCGATATCAGTTCCAACCGGCCCGTTCCGATCCTCCAGGCCGACAGCCAGGCGATCAGCGTGTTGCTGCTCAGGGCGCTGCCGAAAGAGAAAGACCGCATCGTCGTGCCGTTTCCGGCGTTTGCGCGCTCGCTGCACAGCTATGCGGACTATGAGGCACAGTTTCCGGAACGCGATCTCTCTGCCGAAACGATCGACGGCATCGGATTGGCCGGCGCTTCCAAGTGGGTCAAATCGCTGACAGGATCCTTGAAGTTGCTGCGCTGAGGTGCGATCCGGAACGGCACGGAAGGCCGTGGAGCGCAACCGTCCGGCCTGGCGTGTATATTTTTTTCATCGCGACCAGACCAATACCACGATTGGTGGCGACACATTCGCAACACTGCCGGCCATTCAACCGGAAAGACATAGCTTTCCCGCTTTGCGACTGTTCCCTGCCTTGACGACAGCTGCCCCGCACGACAAGCTCTGAAAACGATTTTCAGAATATCAGAATTCCATCAGATGCCGCATCGGCTCCACGGTTTTAGCCGCTGCCGAGGCTGGATCGCGCGATACGATACCTATCGGGGAACAATACGCATGACCAATCAACGGCTCATCATGCTGATCTTCTTCCTTCAACCGATCGCCTTCGGCGCCTGGCTGCCACGCATTCCCGATGTGCAGCAGCGGCTCGGCCTCGGCCCCGCCGACCTCGCGATCGCGCTTCTCGGCATGCCGGTCGGTATCCTTCTCACACTGCCATTTGCCGGCCGATTCGTTGCCTGGATCGGCGGTCGCGCCACGATCCTCTATGGTTTCGTCGTCTTTCTGGCCCTCGTCTGGCTGCCGACTTGGGCCTCGAACATCGAAGTGCTATTCCTGACACTCGCCATCGTCGGCGTGGCGCTGGCAACGTTGGAGCTCGGCCTCAATGTCGAAGCGGACGCAATCGAGAAGCACTCCGGACAGCTGATCATGAGCACCTGCCACGGTTTCTGGAGCCTCGGCATCATGACCGGCAGCCTAATCGGCGTCGGCTTCGCCGCGCTCCATGTGGCGCCGGAATGGGCCGTACCGCTGACGGCTGCGGTCATGCTGCCGATCAGCGTATTTTTCGCCAGGAAACTGCCCCTCCTCAAAACCGGGGAGGCGGCGGCTGCGCAGGCGGCACCGTCAAGGCGACGGCTGCCAAGCTTTGCACTGCTCGGCGTTTGCTTCTTCGTCGTCGGCATCACCATGACCGAAGGCGCGGTGGCTGACTGGTCGGCGGTTTTCCTGCGCGATGTCTTCGGACTTTCCGGTGCCAGCGCCGGCTTCGGGTACTCGATCTTCGCTTTCATGGTGGCGGCCGGCCGTTTCGCTGGCGATCGGCTGAAGGCGAGCTACGGACCGGTAGCGGTTGCGCGCGCCTGCGGCGTCGCCAGTATTGCCGGCCTGGTTCTGGTCGTGGTGAGCCCAGTCGCCTGGGCAGCGCTTCTCGGCTTTGCCGCCATGGGCTTCGGCGTTTCCGTCGGCTTCCCGCTCGCAGTCACGGCAGCCGCCGACCAGACCGACCGGCCGGCGGCCGCCAGCGTCGCCATCCTGTCTTTCATMGCACTCCTCGGCTTCCTGCTCGGACCGCCGCTCATCGGCCTGATTGCCGAGCACAGCGACATGCGCTTCGGCCTCGGCGTGCTCGTTCCCTTCCTCGCTGTCAGCCTGCTTTTGACCGGTCGGCTCAAGCCCGCCGCGCGCGTGAGCGCACAAGACACCCAGCAAGCTGCCAGCCGCGCGTAGCGGCGACCGCGATAGTTAACGCGAAAGCCCCGGCCGATTTCGGCCGGGGCTTTCTTCGTCCATCGGCAGGCGCGACCTACTTGCGCGCTGCCATGGTGGTGTAGCTGGTGATGAGGTTGCGATAGTCGGGGATGTGGTTGGAGAACAGCGTACCGAGCCCCTCGATGTCGTTGCGCCAATCGCGGTGCAATTCGCAGGCGACGCCGAACCAGGTCATCAGCTGAACGCCGGCGGCGGTCATGCGCGACCAGGCGGAATCGCGGGTCACCTCGTTGAACGTGCCGGAAGCGTCCGTCACCACGAAGACCTCAAAACCTTCCTCGATCGCCGAAAGCGCCGGAAACGCCACGCAGACTTCGGTCACCACGCCGGCGATCAGCAACTGCTTCTTGCCCGTCGCCTTCACCGCCTTGACGAAATCCTCGTTGTCCCAGGCGTTGATCTGGCCCGGACGGGGAATGAAGGGCGCGTCGGGAAACAGTTCCTTCAGTTCCGGTACCAGCGGGCCGTTCGGACCGTCTTCGAAACTGGTCGTCAGCACCGTCGGCAGCTTGAAGTACTTGGCGAGGTCGCCAAGTGCCAGAACGTTGTTCTTGAACTTGTCCGGGTCGAAGTCGCGCACCAACGACAGGAGACCGGTCTGATGGTCGACGAGCAGAACGGCAACATCATCCTTGTTGAGACGTACATAGGGCTTGGTCATCGGAAGTCCTTTCCTTCGGTTGGTTTCCATCACCGCCGGCAGCGTTCGTTGCCGCCTGATCCGCTGTGATTGACAGTAGGCTACTGCAGGACCGCTGATGCAAAAAGATTGTGAATTCCGACGCAGCGTCCTATAAATAGAACGATGCAGGATCTGAACGACCTCTATTATTTCGTGCAAGTGGTGGATCATGGTGGCTTTGCGGCTGCAGCACGGGCGACCGGAACGCAAAAATCCCGGCTCAGCCGACGCATTGCAGTGCTGGAGGATCGGATCGGCGTCCGACTGATCCAGCGTTCGCCGCGCCGGTTCTTCGTCACCGATGTCGGCCGCGAATATTACCAGCGCTGCGTCGCAGTGCTGATCGAGGCCGAAGCGGCCGACGCCTTCATCGCGCAGCACCAGGGGGAACCGCAGGGGACCATCCGGGTGAGCTGCCCAACGGCGCTGATCTCCTTCCAGTTCGCCCGGCTTTTCGCCAGATTCATGACCGCGCATCCAAAGATCAGCCTGCAGCTCGAAAGCACCAACCGCCGCGTGGACGTGATCGCCGAGGGCTTCGACGTCTCGATTCGGGTCCGGTTTCCGCCACTGGAGAGAAGCGAGCTCGTCATGCGCAAGCTCGATGACAGCTCGCAATATCTCGTCGCCAAACCGGGATTTCTGAGGGAGTCGGTCCAGACGCCCGAGCAGCTGACGGGGCTCGCCAGCCTTGCCTGGACTTCGGCCACACACAGCTATGACTGGTGGCTGGAGAGTTCTGCCGGCGAGCAGGCGGTCATTCGGCACGAGCCACGCTTCCTGACCGACGATATGGCGGCGCTGCGCGAAGCCGCGCTCGACGGCGCCGGCATCGTGCAGCTACCGACGATGATGATCTGGAAGGACCTGGTGGCAGGGACGCTGGTGCCGGTGCTGCCGCAATGGCGGCCTGCATCCGGTATCGTGCATGCCGTCTTCCCCTCGAAACGCGGGCTTCTGCCGTCGGTTCGCACCTTCATCGACTTTCTCGCCCAGGAATGCGCTGCCGATCGCCTGACGATCGATGAGAGCCTGGCATGGCCGGCGAAGAACCCCCATATGGAGACCTAACGCGCTTCGACGGCACCTCTTCGCCTCGATCCGCCGACCCATGCGCAGGGCGCATAGTAGCCATTCCTTGCATCCCGCGTCGCTATTCACGACATTAATGAAGAAGCCGCGTTCGACGCCGGCTCCCTTCAGCACTCCATCACAGTCGTAGACTTTTCCCCCGGCCCTGCGCCGGCGCGGCCAATTCCGGCTTGAACAATAGGGAAGGTAATCATGCAGACTTCTGCCAAGACGCCCGATGCCAAGACACTGGACAAGATGACGCTCAACGAGCGCTCGGACATGATGGCGCTCGTTGCGGACGCACTCGAGGCAACGGCCGAGAAGGCCTATGAGATCGGCGACGACCGGTTCGCGCAGAACTCGATCAGCCTCGCCAATATCATCACCAGCTGTGCCGATGACCTGGTCGTTGGCGACCTGCCGGCAGCCGAACTGCTGCTGCAGCAGGGCATCGCGTTGCTCAGCCTGTTTCAGGGCGAGCCCCGCGAGTTCACCCTGCACTAAAGCTTGGAAACACGGCCGACGTCTCCCCGACCGTAACCACATTCTCCGGTCGGGGACGTCCTCGACCGGCCCTGGCGGCCTCGCGACGGCCACTGACCATCAAGCTTCTCACGCGCCTTCGAGCGCAAGGTCGACCGCAGCCAGCGCATGGATCTCGGTCGTATCGAACACGGGGACCGGGCTATCGGCCTGTGAAATCAGCAGCATGATCTCGGTGCACCCCATGATGATCGCTTCCGCGCCCGCATCGACGAGCCGTGCGATGACAGCGCGATATGCGTCGCGTGAATTGTCCTTGACGATGCCGGCAACCAGTTCGCGGTAGATGATCTCGTGCACCTTGGCGCGGTCTTCCGCCTCCGGCACCAGCACATCGAGACCGAATGCGTCCTTCAGACGGCCCTTGTAGAAATCCTGCTCCATGGTGAAAGCGGTACCAAGGAGGCCGACCTTTCTGAACCCCGCCGCCTTGATCCTCTCGGCCGTCGGGTCGGCGATATGAAGCAGCGGGATCGACACTGCCGCTGAAACATCGGCAGCCATCTTGTGCATCGTGTTGGTACAGATCATCAGGAAATCGGCGCCGCCGGCTTCGAGACGACGCGCCGCCGCAATCATCTCCTCGGTCAGCGCCGGCCAATCGCCATGGTGCTGCAGCCGCTCTATCTCGCCGAAATCCATCGACCACATCAGCGACTTTGCCGAGTGCACGCCGCCCAGGCGCTCGCGAACCGTCTCGTTGATGATGCGGTAGTATTGTGCCGAGCTCTCCCAGCTCATGCCGCCAATCAGGCCGATGACCTTCACCCTATGCTCTCCCTTTTCGAACCGGACTCTGAGCTAACAAATCGCGCGCCATCGCGATAGCTCCAGCGACCGTCTGCGCCTGGGACACAAGGCAATTGCGGGGCGCAACGCCGGTCTCTTTCACCCGCCTTCCTTGCCCCCAACAACCGACCTTTCGGCAAAGCTGCATGACACGACGACGACAACCGGTTGACATTTCCGGTTTCGTGGACTTTTATATTCCAAAATAACGAACGACATAGCATAACTATGGAATATGAGGAGGAGCAAATATGAAATCGACTAAACTTGCCTTGCTTATCGGAACGGCACTCGCGGTATCGGCATCATTCGCCTTCGCGCAGGAAAAGGGTGGCGTCATCAATGTCGCGACGGTCGGGGAGCCACCGACACTCGACCCGATGGCCTCGACCGCCGACCTCGTCGGCATCGTTTCGCAGCACATCTTCGAAACGCTCTACACCTTCGACAAGGACTGGAAGCCGACGCCGCTTCTGGCCGCCGCCCTGCCCGAGATCAGCGCCGACGGCAAAACCTACACGATCAAGCTGCGCTCCGGCGTCAAGTTCCATGATGGCACGGATCTCGACAGCAAGGACGTCGTCGCCTCGCTCGAGCGCTGGACCAAGGTCGCCTCGCGCGGCAAGCAGACAGCCACGACGATTTCGGGCATCGAGGCGGTCGATCCGCTGACGGTGAAGATCTCGCTCAGCACGCCCTATGCGCCGCTCGTATCGCTGCTCGCCTTCAACAACTCCGCAGCAATCGTGCTTCCCTCGGAAAAGCAGGCCGAGCCGATGACCGATTTCGTCGGCACCGGCCCCTACCAGCTGAAGGAGCGCAAGGCCGACCAGTATATCCAGCTGACCCGCTTCGACGCCTACAAGTCGCCGGAAGGCGAGGCCAACGGCTATGGCGGCGCCCGCCACCAATATGCCGACGAAATCCGCTTCGTGCCGGTTCCGGATCCGAACACCCGCGTCGAGGCCGCCGTTTCCGGCCAATATGACTATGTCGATAGTCTGCCGGTCGAATCCTTCGATCGCATTAAGGGTTCGAGCGCTTCCGATCCCGTCATGCTGCAGCCCTTCGGCTGGCCGGTCTTCGTTCTGAACTCCGGCAACGGCATGACCAAGAACCTCGATCTGCGCAAGGCGATCCGCGCTTCGCTTAGCATGGAAGATATGATGGCGGCCGCTTTCGGCACCACCGACTTCTATGCGCTCGACGCCGCTCTCTATCCGTCGCAGTTCACCTGGCGCACCGATGCCGGCACCGAGGGCGCCTACAACATCGCCGATCCGGAAAAGGCTGGCGAACTCCTGAAGGTGGCCGGCTACAAGGGTGAACCGTTGCGCATCCTGACGAGCCGCCAGTACGAGTTCCACTACAAGATGGCGCAGGTCGCGGCCGAATATCTGAAGCTCGCCGGCTTCACCGTCGATCTGCAGGTGGTCGACTGGGCGACGCTCACCCAGCGCCGTGCCGACCCGACGCTCTGGGACATCTATATCACCCACAGCCCCTTCCTGCCGGAACCGGCTCTGATCGGCATGATGTCGACCAAGGCGCCCGGCAACTGGGACACACCAGCGCGCGCCAAGGCGGTCGATGCCTTCAACGCCGAATCCGATCCGGCCAAGCGCGTGGCACTCTGGGCCGACGTGCAGAAGGTGATCTTCGAGGAAGTACCCTTCATCAAGATCGGCGACTTCAACGCGCTTTCGGCCAAGGCAAAGACGCTCGACGGCGTCTCGCCGGCCCCGTGGCCATACTTCTGGAACGCTTCGATCAAGAAGTAAGCTCCCCCTCCCAAGGGTCTTCGGCGGATGCTCGGCCAATGGCCAGGCGTCCGCCTGAAGGGGCACGTCGCTCCGCCCTCGCGGCGCAGCGCACAGGAAAGGTTCGAGGCCACCATGTTACGCTACATTTTCCAGCGGCTGATGGGCATGATCGTCGTCATGGCGATCGTCGTCACGATCGTCTTCGTCATCGTCCGCGTGACGCCGGGCGACCCCGCCGCCGTGATGCTCGGCCCGGAAGCGACCCAGGAAGACATCGCAGAACTGCGCACGCGCCTCGGCCTCGACCAGTCGCTCGGGCTGCAATACGTCTACTACATCGGACAGCTGTTGCAGGGTGACCTCGGCCAGTCGATCTTCCTCAACCAGCCCGTGACCTCGGCACTTGCGGAACGGACCGAACCGACTTTCTTCCTGACGCTATTTTCGATCCTGATCGCCTGCGCGATCGCGCTGCCGATCGGCATCTACGCCGCCTATCGGCGTGGATCCTTCGTCGACCAGGCGGCAACGACGCTTGCGATGCTCGCAGCGAGCATTCCGAGCTTCTGGCTCGGGCTGATCCTGATCCAGATACTGGCGGTGCGCTTCGGCTGGTTTCCGGTCTCCGGTTATGGTGGGCCGGGCTCCTCCTTCACTGAGCGCATGTACCATCTGACGCTGCCGTCGATCGCACTCGGCGTCGTCTCCTCGGCGCTGATCCTGCGCTTCACCCGCGCCTCGATGCTCGACGTGCTCGGAGACGACTTCATCCGCACCGCGCGCGCCAAAGGTCTCGGCGAGCGCAAGGTGGTGATGAAGCACGCGCTGAAAAATGCGCTGATCCCGATCCTGACGATCATCGGCCTGACGGCCGCCGTGCTGATCTCCGGCGCCGTCGTCACAGAGACCGTCTTCGGCCTGCCGGGCGTCGGCAATCTCGTCGTCTCCGCCGTCCTTCGCCGCGACTATCCTGTCATCCAGGGCGCGCTGCTCGTCATTGCCGCCCTCTACGTGCTGATCAATTTCGCGATCGACATGCTTTATCTCCTCGTTGATCCAAGGGTGCGCTACTGATGGCTATTTCCGTATCTGCCCCCACCGAGAGCGAAGGCCGCAAGTTCGTCCGCCGCCTGTTGAAGCGCAAGACCGTCGCCTTCGGCCTGATCGTGCTGACCACCTTCGTGCTCTTGGCCGTCTTTGCGCCGCTGATTGCGCCCTATGCGCCCGGCAAGCTGTCGATCGTCAACCGCTTGCAGCCGCCGAGCCTGCAATGGTTCTTCGGCACCGACGAATTCGGCCGCGATGTCTTCTCGCGCACCATCTATGCCGGCCGCCTGTCGCTGCTCGTCGGTGCTGCCGTCGTCACGCTCGCAACCGTGATCGGCGTCGTGCTCGGGCTGCTTGCCGGCTTCTTCCCGAAGCTCGACACGCCGATCGCCCGCGTCATCGACGCGATGATGGCCTTCCCGGACATCCTGCTTGCAATCGCGCTCGTCGCCGCTCTCGGCCCCTCACTGACAACCGTCATCATCGCGCTCAGCATCGTCTATGCGCCGCGGCTGGCCCGCGTGGTGCGCGCCTCGACCCTGGTCATCCGCGAGCTTCCTTACGTTGAGGCGGCGCGCGCGCTCGGGATCTCGACGCCGCACATCATGACGCGCCACGTTTTGCGCAACCTGCTCTCGCCCGTCCTCGTCCAGGGCACGTTCCTCTTCGCCCATGCGATGCTTGCCGAGGCAGGGCTCTCCTTCCTTGGCGTCGGCGTCAGCCCGGAAATTCCCACCTGGGGCACGATGATCGCCTCCGGTCGCCAATATATCGGTCAGGCCGACTGGGTGACGCTCTTCCCCGGCATCGCCATCGTGCTCTCGGTTCTGTCGTTGCAGATGGTCGGTGACGGCCTGCGCGACATGCTCGACCCCCGCCTCAGAAAGGACCTGTAAGTCATGACGAACGCAACCAACAGCGCTGGTCCGGTGCTGATCCGGCAGGTGAAACCCGTCGCCTTCGGCATGGCCGCACCGGCGGAAACCGTCGACATCCTCGTCGATGACGAAGGCCGCATCGCAGCCCTCGGCCCGAACCTGGAGGCGTCAGGCGATGTTCGCCGCATCGAAGGCAAGGGTGCCTGGATCTCGCCCGGCTGGATCGACCTGCATGCCCATGTCTGGCACGGCGGCACCGACATTTCCGTGCGTCCGCAGCTTTGCGGCATGGAGCGCGGCGTCACCACGATCGTCGATGCGGGCTCTGCCGGTGAAGCCAATTTCCACGGCTTCCGCGAATACATCATCGAGCCGTCGCGCGAGCGCATCAAGGCGTTCCTCAATCTCGGCTCGATCGGTCTCGTCGCCTGCAACCGCGTCAGCGAGCTCTCCGACATCCGCTCGATTGACATTGACCGCATCATCGCCTGCTATCAGGAAAACCGCGAGCACATCGTCGGCCTGAAGGTGCGCGCCAGCCACGTCATCACCGGTTCCTGGGGCGTCACGCCGGTAAAACTCGGCAAGAAGATCGCCAAGATCCTGAAGATCCCGATGATGGTGCATGTCGGCGAACCGCCGGCGCTCTACGACGAGGTGCTCGAAATCCTCGGCCCCGGCGACATCGTCACCCATTGCTTCAACGGCAAGGCGGGCTCCAGCATCATCGAGGATGAGGACCTGTTCGAGCTTGCCGAACGCTGCGCCGGCGAAGGCATCCGCCTCGACATCGGCCATGGCGGCGCCTCGTTCTCCTTCCGCGTCGCCGAAGTGGCGATCGCCCGTGGGCTCCTGCCCTTCTCGATCTCCACCGACGTGCATCTGCGCAGCATGAACCAGTCCGTCTGGGACCTCGGCACCACCATGTCGAAACTCTTGAGCGTCGGAATGCCCTTTGAAAAGGTTGTCGAGGCCGTGACCCAGGCGCCCGCTTCGGTGATCCGCCTGCCGATGGACAATCTGCTAACCGTCGGCGCCCGCGCCGAGTTCACCCTCTTCGACCTCATCGATAGCGAGCTTCGGGTCTTCGATTCCCTTGGTACCGAAGCCCATCTCAACCGCCTCTTCGAACCGCGCTACGCGGTTATGGGTACCGACGTGGTCGCGGCCAACCGCTATCAGCCGCAGCATGTCGAATGCCCGGACCACAGCCACGGCTTCAGCTACCGCTAAGCCAGGGCGACAGAATACAGAAATGACAGGACATCGCGTGAACAGTCTGGATCAGAAGAAAGGCAGCCACGTATCTGCCTCACCCTATCAACGGCTTCAGGCCCTCGGCATCGACCTGCCGCCGGCGCCGCCGCCGATTGCCAATTTCGTGACGCATGTGCGCGAAGGCAACATGCTCTACCTCTCGGGCCAGGGCCCGCGCGAGCCCGATGGGCATCTTTATGCCGGCAAGGTCGGGGCCGATGTCGACATCGACAGCGCCTATGATCACGCGCGACTGACCGGCATCAACCTGCTGGCCGTGATGCACGATGCGCTGGGGGATCTCGGACGGGTCAAGCGCATCGTCAAGATCCTCGGCATGGTCAATGCCGTACCGGATTTCGCCGAGCATCCGCGGGTCATCAACGGCTGCTCCGACCTGATGATGGACGTCTTCGGAGCGGCCGGCAGCCATGCGCGCTCGGCGGTGGGTTTCGGGTCGCTGCCCGGAAACATCACCGTCGAAATCGAGGCGATCGTCGCTCTTCACGAGTGACGGCGGGAGGTCGGATCAATGGCTGCGCCAGCCCATCATCTTCTCGATCCGCTCGGCGGAAACCCTGACGTGATCGGCGTAGAACGCCCGGTCGTCGAGGATTTTCTGCTCGGGCAGCACGATCGAGATCGTGGCGGCGCAATTGCCCTTGTCGTCAAGGATGGGAGCCGCGACGCAGGCAACGGCATAATCGGATTCGCCAGCCTGGATCGACAGGCGCGCCGTGAGCGCGCTCTCGGCTTGCGCGGAAAGGGCAGCGGGATCGATATCGGCGCGGCCGGTCGGCGACGTGCGGGCGCAACGGCGGAAAAGCTCGAGCCTTTCGTCGGCGGGCAGATGGCCGACGAGCAAGCGGCCGGACGCCGTCCAGTTGAGCGGAACGCGGGTACCAACGCGCGAGGTCACCTGGAAATGGCCGGGGCCGTCGGCCATGGCGAGCACCTGCATGTAGTCACCGTCGCGACCGCAGAGCTGGATCGTCTCGGACACTTGTCGACCGAGGTCGTGCATCTCGCGGGTGGCTACGCCCAGGAAATCGAGCGAGCGAGCATAGGCAAGGCCGTAGTGGTAGAGCCGGTCGCCGAGCCAGACGAAACCGTCGGCATCGCGGCTGAGCAGGTTCTTTTCGACCATGTCGTCGACGATGACATAGGCCGTGGACAGCGGTGCGCCGACCGCCTTGGCAATCGCGTAGACGCCGCTCGGCGCACCGGTTTCATAGAGGAAATCGAGCACTTGCAAAGCACGGTCCATGCCACTTACGCGCGAGCGGCGCGGCTTGCCGGTCGTTTCGGTGTCGTCGTTCGGCGCGGCGTCGGTCATCGTCTTGTCCACTGTTCCACTCCTGCGCAGCCTGGAATGCGCATCATCAGGAAAATGTCCGGCCTTGTCGCATCTGCGCCGCTGCCAGCGGCTGCATTCAACGACGAAAGGCCTCACCCGTACTTCATTACTATGGTAGATATTCCGCGAAGACGGAATAGTCTATCCGCTTCGACCGCCAGAAAATCGCCTGCCAGAAAATTACATGGAGACCACTATGCCTGACCGTGACATTCGCGAAGCTCTCGGACTTCGTCCCGTTATCAACGTCTCCGGCACGATGACGGGCCTCGGCGCATCGATCGTGGTCCCGGAAGCGATCGCGGCCATGACAGGCATACTGCCGCAATTCGTCGAGATCAACGACCTGCAGCGCAAGGTGAGCCCGGTGATTGCGCGGCTGACGGGCGCCGAAGCGGGCTTTGTGACGGCGTCCTGTTCCGCCGGCATCAGTCTCGCCGTCGCCGGCACCATGACCGGCAGCGATCTGGCCGCCATCGAGCGCCTGCCGGACACGACTGGCCTCAAGAATGAAGTCATTCTCCAGATGGGCCATGTGGTGAGCTACGGCGCGCCCGTCGACCAGGCGATCCGCCTTGCCGGCGCCAAGCCGGTGATCGTCGGCCAGGCGACATCGGCCTATCGCTATCACATCGAAGGCGCAATCAACGAGCGCACCGCCTGCGCCGTCTACGTTGTCTCGCATCATGTCGTGCAATATGGCCTCGTCGGTCTCAAGGAGTTCGCCGAGGTCTGCCATTCCAAGGGCGTGCCGGTCATCGTCGATGCCGCGTCCGAATATGATCTGCGTATCTTCCTGGAGCAGGGCGCCGACATCGTGCTCTATTCCGGCCACAAGTTCCTGGGCGGCCCGACTTCGGGCATCGTCGCCGGAAGAAAAGAGCTGGTGCGCAACACTTTCCTGCAAAACCTTGGCATCGGCCGCGGCATGAAGGTCGGCAAGGAAAGCATGCTCGGCGTGATGGCCGCACTTCAAGCGTGGGAGACGCGAGACCACGCCGGCATTCGCGAGCGGGAAACCGGCTATCTGAACCTTTGGCATGAAACGCTCGACGGCCGCCCCGGCATCAAGCCGGTGATCGAGGCCGACCCGACCAACAACCCGCTCGACCGGCTGCGCGTCAACATCGATCCGCAGCAAGCCCACATCACCGCCTGGGATCTCGCCGATGCGCTGGCCCGCGGTACGCCACCGATCATCGTGCGCGACCACGAAGCCGAGCACAATTACTTCTATCTGGACCCCTGCAATCTGCATCCCGGCCAGGAGAAGGTCGTGGCCAGCCGCCTCGGCGAAGAGCTCGACAAGGCAAGAGCCTCGAACGAGATCATCGCCACGTCCCTCAGCGAACGCAACGCCCGCCGTTTTGCGGGCCTGCTGCGCTGGCCTGACTGACCCGCAACGACGATCAAGCACGCAGCATGTGACGGAGCAAACGAGATGACCGAGACCAAAGCCCCACAGGACCGTTCGACGGCGCCCGTTCTCTCCGTCGAGAACCTGACGACCTCGTTCCTGGTCGATGGCGTGTGGAAGCCTGTCGTCCGGGACGTCTCGTTTTCCGTCGCTCCGGGCGAAACCGTCGCGATCGTTGGCGAGTCCGGATCCGGCAAGAGCGTCACGTCGCTTTCGATCATGCGCCTCCTGCAGAAGGAGACGAGCCGGATCGAGGGCCGGGTGATGATGGGAGGGCGCAATATCCTCGACCTACCCGAAAGCGAGATGCGCAACGTGCGCGGCAATGACGTCGCGATGATCTTCCAGGAGCCGATGACCAGCCTCAATCCGCTGTTCACGATCGGCGACCAGATTTCCGAAGCCTTGCTCTGCCACAGCCCGATGTCGAAGGCCGAAGCGCGAGCCGAAACCATCCGGCTGCTCGAAAAGGTTCGCATTCCCTCGGCCGCCTCTCGCTTCGACGAATATCCGCATCGGTTTTCCGGCGGCATGCGGCAGCGCGTGATGATCGCCATGGCGCTGGCGAGCCGCCCAAAGCTCCTGATCGCCGATGAGCCGACAACGGCGCTCGACGTGACGATCCAGGGCCAGATCCTCGACCTGATCAAGGTGCTGCAGGAGGAAGAAGGCACCTCGGTGCTCTTCATCACCCACGACATGGGCGTGGTCGCCGAAATCGCCGACCGCACGGTCGTGATGTTCCGCGGCGACGCGGTCGAGACCGGCAACACCGAGGACATCTTCCTGCGGGCGAAACACCCCTATACGCGAGCGCTGCTTTCGGCCGTGCCAATGCTCGGCTCGATGAAGGGCGAAAGCCAGCCGATGCGCTTTCCCATCATCGACGCTTCGACCGGGCTGCCAAACGCCGTGGCTGAGGCAACCGACACTGTTCAATCCGGTCGCAAGCCGATCCTCGAGGTCAAGAACCTCGTCAAGCGGTTCGACATCCATGCGGGCATGCTCGGCAAGCTGAAAGGCCGGGTACATGCGATCGAGGACGTATCATTCAGCCTGCAGCCGGGCGAGACGCTGTCGCTCGTCGGCGAGTCCGGCTGCGGAAAGTCCACGACCGGCCGGGCCATCATGCGGCTGATCGAACCGGAAAGCGGCTCCGTGACGCTCGATGGCCAGGACGTCCTCAAAATGGACCGCAGGCAGCTGCGCGAAATGCGCCGCACCATGCAGATGATCTTTCAAGATCCCTTCGCCAGCCTCAATCCGCGCATGACGGTTGGCGCTGCGATCGCCGAACCCTATCTCGAACACAAGCTCGGCACCACGCGACAGGCCCGCGAAAAGGTCGCCGACCTCCTGGAACGCGTCGGACTGCAGGCCGACATGGCTGCGCGCTACCCGCACGAATTCTCCGGCGGCCAGCGCCAGCGCGTCTGCATCGCCCGAGCGCTTGCGCTCGACCCGAAGGTGATCGTCGCCGATGAATCGGTCTCGGCACTCGACGTCTCGATCAAGGCGCAGGTCATCAACCTCTTGCTCGACCTGCAGGCGAGCCTCGGCCTTGCCTATCTGTTCATCTCGCACGACATGGCCGTCGTCGAGCGCGTCAGCCACCGCGTCGCCGTCATGCATCTCGGAGAGATCGTCGAGATCGGCTCACGCGCGCAGGTCTTCGAAAACCCGCAGCATCCCTATACGAAGAAGCTGATGGCTGCCGTGCCGATTGCCGACCCGACCCGACGCCATGCGCGTCGCAATGTTGCGAGTGACGAGCTGAAGAGCCCCTTGCGCGCGCCCGACTACGTTCCGGAAGCGCGGCGCTATCAGCAGATTGCCGAGGATCATTTCGTCCAGGTCTAGCTGGGGAACTGACGCGCTCGGCTCCCTGAACGCTGCCGACTGCGGTCAAACCCCGACGAAACACGCCTCGAAGATATGCCGGTGGCACCTCCCGGGTTGCCGTCAGCCCTTTTCGTCCCCCCGCCCACCGCTCCGCGGTGCGCGGCGTTTCGGCGGTGATGGCGAGGTGTCGCGCCGAATATCTTCCGCACATGCCTTCGCCAGTTCCGTGCTGCGCGACAGGAAGTCGGCGATCAGTGCCAACTCATCGCAATCATAGCGCGACCACAGCTCGAACATCCGCTGTTGCATCGGCTCATAGACGGCCTTGATCGGCGCAATGGCGTGCGGCCGGACACGGACATACACGCGGCGCCGATCCCGCGGATCGGCAACGCGCTCAACATAGCCGGCACGCTCCAGCCGGTCGATCAGCGCGGTTGTGGCGCCCGAAGTGAGCCCGGCAGCTTCGGCCAGTTCGCCTGCCGAGGCCTGCCCGCGCAGATAGATCAGATCGAGGCATTCAAGGTCCGTCGTATGCAGGCCGAAGCGTCTCGCGACGGCCTGGCTGGTCATCACGCTTTGCGCACCCATCTGGCGGATATTGCGCCCGACCTGGGCGACAAGTTCCTGCTTGTCTGCCGCGCTTCGATTGTTGCCTTCGTCGGTCATTGGTAGCTCCGGCTCAAGCGATCGCAACAGCAGTCGCAAAGGCAGCCAACATCGCGGTGGCTGTCAGAAGGTCGAGCGGCAGGCGCAACAGGCTTCGATTGCTCCACCGCCGGGCGGCCGCCGCATCGAACTCCGCGGGATCGGCACGCTCGAAGGCCAGCGCCTTCGGGATGAAGTCGAATGCCGACCAGAGACGCATGACAGCATGGCTGGCGACGGCAACGAGCAACCAGAAGCGAATGTCGGGCTGATACCAGGTGATGATCAACGCCGCCACCAGCGCCAACTCGAAGGCGATATGCGCCGGTATCCAGAAGCGACGTCGGGAAATGCCTCCGCGCGCAGGCTGAATGAGATCCGGACGCCGCGGCCAGGCGGCGTCCACGACTGAAAACTCGTAGAGCCCACCGCCGACGCCGATGAGCGCCAGCGAACCGGCAAGACCGACCAAAGCAACCGACAGCGAAACCATTGAGAGCTCTCCCGTCCCAATCAGATGAATTTATCTTTATAGATAAGTATCTTTACCATCAAGATATATCCAAGCGAAGGTCGAGACGTCTCACGATCAGAACGGCAGCCGCGCATTCTCCTTGACTTCCTTCATCACGAAGAAGGTCCGCGTCTGGCGCACGCCCGGTAGCGCGATCAACTTCAGGCCGTGCAGCTTGTTGAAGTCCGCCATGTCACGCACGCGGATCTTCAGGAGATAATCGAAATCGCCGGCGACAAGGTTGCAGTCGAGCACCTCCTTCATCTCCATCACTGCGCCCTCGAAGGCGGCGAAGCTTTCCGGTGTCGAGCGGTCGAGCACCACGCCGACCATCACCAGCGCCCCGAGACCGACGGCACTGGGCGCGATTTCCGCCCGGACACCGGTGATGTAGCCCTCGTCGAACAGCCTCTGCGTGCGCCGATGGCAGGTGGCAGCGCTCACATTCACGCGCTCGGCGAGGTCCGCATTCGACAGCCGGCCCTCGGATTGCAGGGCTCGCAAGATCTTGAGATCGATCCTGTCGAAATCGTCACTGGAAGAATCTTTCATTTATACGTCTCCCATTCGAAGAAATTTGATTCTCTGTCGATCGGACTTCGAAATCCAGGAAATTCTAAACAGATAATAGAGAGCACCTTTCGCGAACATTCTCCTATCGTTCTCCTGTCAATCCAGCACGGAGGCGATGATCAATGTCACTGCTTGAGAAGTTCGAACGTTACCCGCTCACCTTCGGCCCAACCCCGATTGAGCACCTGCCCCGGCTCACGGCAGCGATCGGCGGAAAGGTGGAGATTTATGCCAAGCGCGACGACTGCAATTCCGGTCTCCCCATGGGCGGCAACAAGCTCCGGAAGCTCGAATACATCGTACCCGACGCGATCGCTTCCGGCGCCGATACGCTCGTCTCGATCGGCGGCGTGCAGTCGAACCACACGCGCATGGTCGCCGCCACCGCCGCGAAGATCGGCATGAAATGCGTTGTCATCCAGGAAAAGTGGGTGCCGCACTACGATGCCGTCTACGACCGCGTCGGCAACATCCTGATGACGCGGTTGATGGGGGCGGACAGCCGGCTGGTCGATGACGGCTTCGATATCGGCATCCGCAAGAGCTGGGAGGATGCGATTCAGTCGGTAAAGGATGCCGGCGGCAAGCCCTACCCGATCCCCGCCGGCGCGTCCGTACACAAATACGGCGCGCTCGGTTATGTCGGCTTCGCCGAGGAGGTGGCAGCGCAGGAGAAGGAACTCGGCTTCGCCTTCGACTACATCATCGTCTGCGTCGTTACCGGCTCGACCCAGGGCGGCATGATCGTGGGTTTCGCCGCCCAGGACCGCGCCGACCGCGTGATCGGCATCGATGCGTCCGGAACGCTCGGGCAGACGCGTGCCCAGGTCCGGAAGATCGTCGATTCCACCGCCGAGCTGGTGCGCCTCGGCCGGGGCATCCGCGAGGACGAAATCGTCATCAATCCCGATTATGCCTACCCCGCCTATGGCGTACCATCGGAAGAAACCAATGCAGCGATCCGGCTAGCGGCTCGCACCGAGGCCATGATTACCGACCCGGTTTACGAGGGCAAATCGATGCAGGGGATGATAGACCTCGCCCGCAAGGGCTTCTTCCCGGAGGGGTCCCGCGTGCTCTACGCCCATCTCGGCGGCGCTCCGGCGCTGAACGGCTACAGCTACTACTACAAGGACGGCTGAGCCCCGCTCTCACCGGTTGATCCACCACGCCGACCACCTCCGGCCTGAGGTCGACAGGAGCAGAACATGCCGGCCCTCGCCTTCGCAGTGGATCGCCAGGATCCACTGCGAAGGCCAATTCTTCCAATCTTGCTCTAGATATTTGCTGTCCTGAGCGGGCGCTCGCCGCCTTCGATCGCCTGGCGCACCTGCCGGCGGTCCCGTCTCAGCGTGTCCATGCAGTCATTGCCGAACCACTCCAGCGATGCATCGGCCTGCGGATCGTCGGCTATCTCCTCAAGGAACCGCGTGTAGTCGACGGTCCCTTCGAACAAGGGCGTCATGCCCCGCCGGTTGCCGGCGGCCGCGTAGACATTGGCCGGTTCGAAGACTGACAAATCTGCACGGTCGACGATGTTCTTCAGATGGTAGTGGCGGATATGCGGCTTCATGGCCCGGTGCACCGTGACCGGATCGTCCCCGCCCTCCCAGACATGCAGCGTGTCGAAGTTGATCGCGAAATGGGAGTGAGCGACCTCCTCGATCAGTTGCAGGGTCGATGCCGCCGTATCGGCCAGTGTCTTCGGGTGCGTCTCGGCAAGCAGGTAAATGCCGTAGCTCGCGGTGATGTCGCTGATCTCCTTCAGCCGGGCGACGACCTGCCGCCGCTCGTCCGCCCCGACGGCTTGACTGCCGCGGCTTCCGGCAAAGGTGCGGATCTTGCGGGTGCGCCAACGGCGGGCAAGCCGGCAAAGCTCTACCGTCTTGTGCCGCAACGCTTCGGTATCGCCATCGAGCGGCAGGTAGTCGCTGATCATCGGCACGGAGAGGCCATAGCCGTCGAGCCATTCGGCGTTCCGGTCCGTCCGTGGCGCCAGGTTGCGGGCATGCGCCCCCCAGAGCTCGATGCCCTGGAAATCATTGGCCTCGGCCCAGGCGGCGATCTCGCCGAGCGATATCAGATGGTGCCGGAAGGTGATGGTGCAGAGCGAAACTCTCATCGTGCAACTCTCTTCAATGGGGGAACTTCTGCGGGAAGGACGAGGTCGCACCAGAGATCGAAAATCTCGGCGAGCTTGGTTTTGAGCTTCATCTCCTGCCGGTCCGCTTCGTCGAGGCGCCCGAAAACGTCTGTCGCCAAGGCGCGATCGCCGGTCTGGGCAAGCTTCATGCAGCTGTAGTGCAGCGTCTTCAACGACTGGACCAGCGCCTCGATTTCCTCGCACCACCCTTCGAATTCTGCTGCCGGCAGCTTCAGCGCCCGCCAATAGAAGGCGAAGCCGTGCTCATAGGCGTATTTCCGGATGGTGATCACCGGCAGCTCACGCACCGCTGCGCTCAGCGTCGAGAGCGTAAGCCCATCCCGCTCTTCAATATGTGCGGTGACGATCGCCCTGATGGCATCGACCAGGGGGTTTCGGCCACGAACGAAGCACGCTTCGAAATAGGCCTTCAGATCTTCGGCATGCGGCGCACGCGCCTCGGCATTGTCGAAGACGTAGCCGCCGCCGACGGTCGGCTGCATGATCGCGTGGATGACCTTTTCCTTGGCGATCTCGCCTTCCCAGCGATAGTCCGGATCATGCACGAACCAGGTGTCGGGATCGGCGGTTTCCTGCAGCATGAGATAATGCGGAAACGGGTTCTGGTTGAACTTGTTCTCCCGCTCCGGCAGGTGGAACATGTCGAGCATGACCATGACCGAACCGGTGTCACCGCGCTGCTTCAAGAGGCCGAGCAGCACAGCAAGGTTGTCGAGCTTGATGCGCTCCGGATCGTACCATTCGACGACGGAGACCCCGTAGAGCCGCTCGAACCAGCCGCGGAAAAACTCCTGGGTGATGTCAGGCGCATGGTAGAGAAGTTCGAAACGGTCGCTGACCGCGAACTTCGCATCCCATACACCGAAATAGAACGGCCGCTGGTCCAGCCCGTTTCGCTTCAAGCCATCCGAGACGCAGCTGACGAAGCAATGGACCTTGATGTCGTAGTAGGCGTCGCCGTGCACGCCCTCGTCGCTCGTGCCGCCGGTGAGCGGGAAGCTCGGAACGTGAACCGTGGACTTCGGCAGATAGAGAGCGACCAGATCGGCAACTTTCTCGATCTCCTGCTTTGCAATCGCTTCCTCGGGCACGGAAAGCCCGTATTCGAGTTCGAGATTGAGGAAGATCTCCAGGATCAGAACGGAATCGAGATAGAGGTCCTCGTTGAGCCGCGCGTCCAGCCCGAAGCCAGCCATATGCCCATGCGCCATCTTTTCGATGAGAACGGTCTCGATCGCCGTCAGGATTTCGGTCTCGCTCATGATGCAGCACCTGCCATAGACCTGTTGAATTCACCGGCCATGTGCCGCGCCGCAACGTCGCGGCGGCTGATCTTGCCGTTCGCCTGACGGGGAACTGCATCGACCTGCAGAATCTCCATCGGCAGCTGGTGGCCGGCGAGATGGCGGCTGCACCATTCCCGCACCGCCTGCGGCGCGATCGCCTGGTCGGCGCTGAAGAGCAGCGCGACGCGCTCACCGGCGAAGCGGTCACTCTTGCGGAAGGCAACGGCATCGGTGATCGCAGGCATCGCCATGGCGGCGTCCTCAACATCCTTCGGATAGACATTGAGACCGGAGACATTGATCATGTCGTCCATGCGCGAGACGAAGACCAGCATGCCGTCGGTGCGGCGGTAACCGAGGTCTCGGGTATGAATTGCGATGCCGTCGCCGTTGCGGACGATGATCTCGGCGGCACCCTCTGCGCTGCTGCCGGTTTCGGCGGAATGGTGCGGCAGAACGAAGCCCATGTCGCCCGCGGCGGCGACATCCGGGTTGATGGCGATGCAGCCGGATTCCGAGCAGCCATATTGCTGGAACATGAACCGGCTTTTCGCGCGGATATCGGCAAACCACGGATCGGGAAGCAACGTGCCCGAAGTCATCGTCGCATGGATGCGCTCGCCCACGGGCAGCAGCCGCGCCAGCGTGTGCAGGATCGCCGGCGATGAATAGAGCAGCGGCCGCTCTGTATCGCGCAGCACCTTCAAGAGATACTTCGGGTTCGCGGTGTCTACGATGACCGGCGTCTGGCCGCGCTTCAGCGCCACCAGAATGCCGCAGATCAGGCCATAGGAATGCGTGGTCGGGCAGGCGATGACCGGCGTCATGTCCTCCGGTTCGCGGAAGGTGCGGACGTAGCTTTCGATTTCGGCATCGATCTCCGCCCAGCTGCGCGCGATGCATTTCGGCGCACCGGTTGTCCCCGAACTCATCTGCAGCAGCGTTCCCGGCTTCGGCTCCACGGCGGGCACATCGAGAACCTCGGCGGTCACGCTGTTGTAGAACAACCGATCACAGCCGGCACCGATCGCCAGCTTGCGGGCAGCCGGATAGGGCGTGCCAGGATGAATCGGCAGAACGCTCGCACCTGCCTTGCGGATCGCGAAAAACAGCGACAGCCAATCGGCTGTTTCCGGGAAACAGACGGCGTAGCGGCCGGTGTCTCGTTGCGTAAGGCCCGTCTCCGTGGCCAGCCGTGCCGATGTTTCGCTGAAATGGCGCTCGTCGTAGAGCCTGTCATCGATGCGGATCATGACTTTCTCCTTCGTTGAAGCGTTTTCGCAGCCAAGGTGTTCGGCACCGTGTGGTGGTACTCGGGCTTGGTCGCGAGGAGCTTCCTCGTCATCAGGGATTCGGTGAGAATGCGGGGTTGGCCGCAGCCGAGCACAGCCAGTCGGTCGCTCGCCCCATGCTCGCTCTCATAGGCGAAAAGCACGCTTTGGACGCGTTGCCAGAAGAGCGGTTCCGGCAGGTCGTAGCAGTGGTCGAGAAGATGGGAGATTTCGCTGAGATTGTAGACGAACAGCGTGTCCATCACCAATTCGCGCAGCGAATCCAGATTGTTCGTCCAGTAGAACTGGTCGGGTTCGGCGTCCCGATAGGCGGGGTGCAGCGACAGCAAATCCGGCGCCTTGTCCGGCTCGCGCAGGAAGCCCGGTGAGAACTCGATGCTCTCGTGGAAATCGCGCAGGATGAGCCTGACCGGCCAGCCATCGCGATGGACGAGCAGCATGTTCTGTCCGTGCGCCTCGACCGCGAGACCATGATGAACGAGCAGATGCCAGACGGGCAGGACTGCGACTTCGATGAGCCGGTTGAGCCAGGGCATGAGGCCGAAACGCCTGATCCAGTCGCCGGCGAAGGGCCGCCCGTCCGCCTCCACCATCATCAGCGCATTGAACGGGATCACCGCTTCGCCGACCGCAAGTGTGGCTTCGGCACTCTCGCGCCAGATCGCCGCCACCTGCCCCGCCAGGGGGCCGTCACCGTCTGCAATGATGCCGGCATATTCCTGCAAGATGGTCAGGGGATAGTGCGCGGAAAAGGCCGGATCGCCGGCCACGATCCCGGCGATCCAGCGCGAGATCACCGGCGCGGTGCAGACCGAATGCGGCTCCAGTATCCGTCGCGACGAGGTGTTGACGATGTTGAGCGGCAGCTTGAGGCTGGCGGCATGCGGTCGGTTCTGGTTGAGGAGAGAGCGCACCGACTGGGTTGCCGTGTATCGGTCGCCCACCGGGCCCAGATAGTGGGCCTCGCCGGCAGCAATCCAGCCGGAGCGCAACGTCTCGCCGAGTTCTCGCCATTGCCAGGGATGCAAGGGGACGAGGCCGAAATCACCCGGCGAAGCATCGAGCTGTTCTCGCAACGCGCAGAGATGCGCCCATGTTTCCGGCCCGAGTTCGCCCTGCCAGAAAAAATCCTCGTCGCAGGGCAGCGCCTGCCGCAGATGCTTGCGCGCCACCAGCAACCAGACGAGCTGGAAGCGGTCGCCCGCTTCCGGACCGTAGGCGGCATGATCGGCAAAGGTAAAGCCGCTGCGCGCCTTGAAGCAGGGGTGGTACGGGTGCCCCTCGTCCAGCGCGCCCTCGAGTTCCGCGAAGGTCATCATGCGTCGGGGCCGCCCGGCGAGATGGCGCTCGTTCCACTGGCAGAAGGCGATGGTCTGCAAGAGTTCGTGGAGCAATTTGCCGCGCATGGGGCCGCTGCCCGGCAGAGCCGAGACCAGCTGTGCCAGGGGTGGTGCAACCCAGCTGTCCGCGCCTTCACGCATCTCTACCGAGTTCGCTACCAAGCGAAGCCGCCCGAACGGGCCGATGGCGCCGCGGCAGCAATAGTCGCGACCGCCGAGCGACCACTGAAACTCAACCATATCGTCCCGGACATGCTTGCCGGCGTCGACGATGCCTTCGAACAGCAGCGCTGAGACGAACTGGCGAAGCACCCGCTCGTCCGGCCGGCCCGGGAGATCAAGAGGCAATGGCATGATCGATCCTCGGTAGCGTCAGGACGGCCGGCAGCCGCAGCGGGTTGGGCACGGGGCGGTAGAGCGTCGGCGCGTTGTTGGATTGCAGTTCGTCCACATCGTAAAGGCGGGTCGTCAGGTTGGCCTTGGAGGCGATCGTCGGCAGGTCGAGCACATGGCGCGCGAAGTCCCGACCGGCACCGCTCATCCGGGCGGCATAGCGCTCCAGGTGCAGGCGCAGTTCGCGCAGCAACAGACCCTCGTCGCAGAGCCCGTCATGGCCCATGCGGCTGACGACCGAGAAAACCTGGTTGACGATCAGGTAGTAGGCGAAGCGATCACGGATCTCGCTGTCGGCAAAATAGAGCGACGCGATCGTTTGCGTCTCGGGGACATGGCCGACGATCAGGCTGCGATAGCGCTCCGAAAGATAGAAGCCCTGATTGTCGCGATAATAGCTGGTTAGCGGGTAGCAGTTGCCGACATCCAGCAGACTGTTCTGCTGGTGCGCCTCGAGCGCAATGCCGTAGTCGTCATAGAGGCGGACCAGCGGCTCGACGGCGCAGTCGAGATAGCGGCGGAACCAAAGAAGTGCTGCATCCGCCAGCGCTTCGCCGATGCGCGCGGCGAGTGTCCGAACCAGACTTTCGAGCCGGGAAGCCCGGCCCGGAAGCGGATCGGCCGTCAAGGCAGCAACGGTCACGATACCCCTGCCCTTCGCACCGGCAAAAGGGCTCTCCCGCAGGATGACTTCGAAACCGCTTTCGTTGCGATCGGGCAGGTCGAGCGTGATATAGGCCGGGTCCTGGATGATGCGGAAATTGCGGGAACGCTCGGCAAAGCCGATGCGATCGATCAGTTTCGCCATGGCCACTCCGGCCTCAAGCTCCTGAAGCCGGTTCGGCCGCACCGAGTTGGTAATGCGGACAGGGAGCGAGAATTTAAGCATCCAATCGGCATCGACGCCGTAGACCGTGCGCACCGACGAGGTCGCGGTGAAGGTCGGGCCGGCAGGGCCCAGGTGGCGCAGCCTCCCCTCCCCGATCAGTGCCTGAATATCGGGATCGAGCAACAGTGCTTCCGCCTGCAGCGGGTGCATCGGCAGAAGATGCTCATCGGGCGCGCTCGCCTCTGCCCCCGGCCGCATCAGCGAACGGACAATCTCAGGAGCCGCCGTCGAACGGGCGGAGGCGTGTCGCACGCAATCCGTCTTGGCGGCAAAATGGTGCAGCTTGAACTGGCCTCGCAGTTCCGGCGCATAAGACTCCTGCTGCCAGTAGGTCATGCCCTGCCGGCTCTTCGGTGTCGGATGCTGCCAGTGACCGAAGACGAGCGCTTGCTCGGCCTCGATAAAATCGCCGCCGTTTTCCGGCTCCGGCCGCGCCTTGTCGATGTAGAGTGCTGTCTGCTGATAGCTTTCAAGCACCCGCACCAGAAGCTCGAGCTCGAAGCCACGCAGGGCATCGGCGTGCGCATCATCGACCTGGCGGTAGCATTCGTGGATGAGAATGTGCAGCGCCGATATCAGCTCGATCTGGCGCCAGGCGGCATCGGAAATGCCCCTGCCCCAGACCCTGCCGAAGTGATGCGGACCGCAGAGCGACGGCGACGTCACCTCGGCGCGCAGGATCATGTGCTGCCGCGGCAGCGACCACTCGACACAGTCGAAGACGCCGCCGCTGGCTCGATGAATGACCCGAATGCCCGGGTTCACTTCGCGCAGGTAGCAGTTTGCGAAACTTTGAAAAGTGGCGATTTCAGCGATTTGCCTAGACGATTGCATCCTGTCGATCCTCGGCACGCGACACGCATGGCCGCGCAATGGCGTTGGCCGCCTTTGACCAACACATTGAATTTTCTGATTGAAAATGCTCTCTGTCCGCGTCGCTCAGCCGGCGGCTTGCCAGTGGAGCGGCCCGGGCTCTTCGCGGAAGGCGAAGCGCAAAAGATGGCTTTCGATGACCGATTTCGTATCGGCGAGATTGTCATCGTCGGGCGAGCGGGCGCGAATGCTCAGGCCATTCACTGTTGCCAGGAGATAGCCGGTCCCGCAGGAAAACCGGAGCTCGGCGCGGTCGCCCGCCTGCTCGACGTCGATCTTGTGGGCGAAATGCTTGCAGAGCTGCGTCAGGTACTTCTGGCCGTCTTCCGTCGCAAAATGGGTGGTCGCTTCTTGCATCTGGAACTCCTGTCTTTCGGCTTTCGCGGCTCGGGCGGCCGGGGTGACCGCCTGAGCGTCTTGGGCGGCCGCCGCGGGGAGGACACGGCAGCCGCAATTGCGGACCGTCGGCCTAGAACGTCGCTCTGGCGGTCAGGATGAAGGAACGGCCGGGCTCGTAGAGCGGCGTAACGTTCCCGAATTCCTGGCCGTAGGTCGCCCGGTCCGAATAGGTTTCGTCAAAGATGTTCTTCAGTTCGGCGCGCAGCGTCAGGTTCGGGCGTTCCGGCGGCACGTATTCGACAAAGGCGTTGAAGACCTCGTAGCCCTTGAGAGGCTTGCTGCCGGGAGCGACGTCGTCGTAGTCGAGCGCAATCTCGGCATCGGCACCGAAGGTGACGCCCCAGTCAGTCAGCGTGTGGATCGCCTGAAGAGTGATGATCTGGCCGGCGGGTGCTGCAAGATAGGTGCCGACGTCGGAGTCGGCAGGCTTGCCGTCGATTTCGACATCGATGTTGGCGTATTTCACCTTGAAGTAGCCGTCGCCCCAGTTGTAGCCGCCGCCGATCTCGAAACCGCGCGAGCGAACGTCATGGGCGGCAATACCGAGGTCCGCCCGGAAGCGCGGCGCGCGCGCATCATCGAGATCGGTCTGGAAGACGCTACCCTCGACGGTGAAGCCGTTGTAATTGGCCTCCAATCCCAGGATGTAATTGTCGGCAGTCACCGGTTTCGGGCCTTGGCCGTAGTCCCAGTTGGGATTGATGATGAAGTTCTCGGCGAGCGGAATGCCGGCCCAGACATGCGAGTAGCCTGCCTTGGCGGTCAGAAGATCCTCGATCAGGTCATATTCGCCCGAGACGTTGCCGCTGAAGCCGGAGTTGGTCCACTCCTGGCCCGTCGTTCCGGTGAAGTGCTGGTTGTCGCCTCGGGCGCCGAAGGACAGGCGCGTCCTCTCCCAGGGCTCCAGCCTTGCCTGTGCGTAAATGCCGACATTGCGCGCCTTCTCCGCCCCCGGATCGTAGAGATCCTCGAGCTCGGCCTTGTCGCTATAGAAGTCGATGCCGGCGATCACGTTGCCGATATCGAAGGAGAACTTGTTCTCGAATTTTCCGTTGAAACTATCCGACGTGCCAATGGCGTCGTAGGTACTGGGAACGCCTGCTCCGGGCTTCGGGAAGATCGGCAGATCGACCTCGGTCTTGCTGTAGGCAAGCAGCAGCTTCGGGTCCCACCACCCCTCCGGCGTGCTGTCGGTGTAGGTGAAGACGGTGTTCTGCCGGTCGAGCGTGTAGTCACGGATGCGCGGCTCCCACGGCTTGGGGTTCGAAATCGAACCCACATTGGCACGGAACGGCCGGGGCGCATCGTCGTTGATGCGGTCGTGGCTGATCTCGAGACGGTCACCGCTCTCGAACTCGTAGGCGAGCTTTCCAAGGCCGCTGAGCAGGTTGGTGCTCGTGCCTTCGACCTCCTTGCCGTTTCCGGCGGTAAAATCGTTGCCTTTGCCGAAGTTGAAGTAGCCGAGGAACTCGAGCCCTTCATGCATGCCATAGGCGGAAACGCCCGTCGTCACCGTGTCGCTGTTGAAATTGTAGCTCGACGTGACGAAACCGCCGAAGCCGTCTGCGTCCAGCAGATCGCGCGGATCGATGGTTTCGTAGGCAATCGCGCCGGCGAGCGCCCCCGGACCGGCATCGGCCGGCGCGACGCCGGCATCAACGCTCACCGCCTTCAGGAGACCGGGATCGATGAGGTTCGTGCCGTTGTGGTGGAAGACCTTGTTGTTCTGGCGGCCGCCGTCCATCGTCACGGCAAGGCTGGTCTCCTCGATCCCGTGGACATAGACCTTCTGCGACATCGGCAGCGAGCTGCCGACTGAAATGCCGGGCTCACCCGAAAAGACGTCGGCAATGTTGGCAGGGTTCTTCTGCTTCAGGTCTTCCGACGAAATCTCGATCTCGCCGGCGCCGAGCGGTCCGCTGCCGAAGGCGGAAATCGGATCAAGGACCGTCGCGCCGGAGGCATCCACGCCCCCGCTTCCGCCGGCCGCCGTCGGCGAACCGATCAGCGCCGTTCCGCCCGATACCCTGTAGGAGATGCCGGTGCCCGACAGCAACTGCGCAAGGGCCTGCTGCGGCTCCAGCGTGCCGTTGACGGCAGTCGAGCGAAGGCCCTGCGACGTCGCCGCGGCCAAGGTCACCTGCAGGCCGGATTGCCGCCCAAACGCATTCAAGGCGCTGGCAAGCGGTTGCGACGGAATATTGAACGTGCGGGCCGTACTGACGCGCGATGTCGTCTGCTGTGCGGATGCGACGGAAAGGGGCATGAAGGCAAGGGAGGAAAGCCCAACGATTGCCGTCGTAGTCAGCAGGCGCAGGCCCGCCTGACTATATCCTGCTTTGAAAGAAAGATGTCCCTTGCGGCATTTCGGCGAACTCATTTTACCCCCGTCTCGATGATCCGCGCGCTGCCTCTCGTGCAGGCGCTTCGGACCAAAGACGACGGGCGCCGGATTTTTTTTCACCGGCCCGCGATTTTTTCTTGAATTTTTGAGTCCAAATTAAAATTGCGTCAGAACGCGGCCATAGGGTGTCACCTCGCGCACCTTGCCGCCGAAGGGCTGAACCAATGCCTGAAGAGCGTGATCGGGGTCGGTAAGGTCATAGACACCCGTTACCCTTCGTGCCGCGAGTTCGGATTGCGGGACGGAGATCCAGGCGGAATGGTAACGTTGCAGCCGCTCGGCGGCAGCGGCAACGGTGACGTTGTTGACGAACATCTTGCCGCTGCGCCAGGCGCCGATCTCTTCGGCCGCGATCGCGCTTCGGGTAACCGCGCCCGTCGCATGCGTCACCGTCGCCGTTTCTCCCGGCGCGAGCTCGAAGTTCCGCCTGTGGCTTTCCCCGTTGTACGAAACGGCAACGGTGCCATGAGCGAGCTCGACCGTGGTCTCCGTACTCGCAAGCTGCACGTCGAAAGAGGTGCCGAGAACCGAAACCTCCACGCCGCCGGCATCGACGACGAAGGGACGAGACGGGTCGCGCGCAACGTCGAAATAGGCCTCGCCCCTGAGAAGACGAACATGCCGGGCCATGGCTGTAATCTCGGTAGCAATCGCGCTGCCACCGCCCATTTGGATCGTCGTGCCGTCCTCCAGTGTGATCGTCCTGCTCTCGGCGGTCTCGGTCACGTGATCGGCCTGCCACCACACCAGCAGCGACGGCAGCGAGACGAAAAGCACCAGGCAGACGGCAAGCGCCATGGCCGCCGCACCGGCAGCTAGGGTTCGCGCCACAAGGCGTTTCGACTGGCGGGCCGGCACGACCGACGACGCCGACGGCGTTGCGTCGCGCCAGAGGTGCTCATGAACCGGCGACACTTCTCCCAGCAACTGCCAGGTTTTCAAGGCCGTCTCCCAGGATCGGGGATGCAATTCCGACCGACCCAACCAGGCCCGGAACGCGACTTCGGTCTGCCGACAGTTCGGGCGTGCCTTCAGCTCGAGGAACCAGTCCATGGCCTCTTCCAGCAACGCCTCCGGTATGTGGTTGTCCTTGGTCAAAGCTCTGCCTGCTGGTTACGTGTTCGACGAGACACTAGCGGAATGATCCGGTCTGTCACAAAGACGAATTGCTTCGGATTTTTTTTCACTCCGGCCCAAAATTCTAGGGGGCGTCGCCTGCCAGGGTTGCCGCCACCCGCATCATGGCAGTGCGCACATGGCGGTGGGCGGTTGCGACGGAGATGTTCAGGTGGGCGGCGATTTCTTCCAGGGTGTACCCACCGAAGCGGTGCATCTCAAGGGCCACGCGAACCTCCACAGGAAGATCGTCGAGGACGCCGGAAATGCGCCTGATCTCGTCGCTCACCACCGCGATATCTTCGGGCGTCGGCATCTCGATCGGCATCGACCAGAAAGGCGGTTCGCCCTGTTCCTCCCGTGCCTCGATCTTCCGGCGCTTGAGGAGATCCAGGCAGAGGTTGCGGACGATCCTGTAGAGATAGGCGGGCGTAAGCCCCAGGGAACCGTTGTCGGCGTTGGCCGGCGCGAAGCGGATGAACGCCTCCTGCACGATGTCTTCGGCAGTTTCGCGCGATCCGACGATGCGGGTGGCATAGGCGACCAAAGCGGTCCGATTGGCGAAATAGACCTGATGGCGCGTTTCCATGTCGACCAAGGGCGTCTGATCCGAACAAAACAACTTTGATGTGGCGTCCAGCGTCGTTCGCACTGCCTGCCGCGAGGCGATCAATGGACAGGCTGACCCAGCGAACGCGAAGTCTCTTAGCACGCAGAAGTAAACTTGTCTGTAATAGTCATGTTATTTTTCGAGGCAGTGACGGCAGCGCATTGCCGTCGAGCGCGATTGTCCTCGGCCAGGCACCCTACCCCGTTGCTGCAGCGGAACTTTTCCCCCGAAACACCATTACCCATCTGAGTGCGAACCGCGTCAACCGGACGCGGCAGGGATGGCGAACATGGCGGTTTTTCCGGTTTCTCGCCATGGCCAACGAAACGGCAGTCGAGCGCCCAACCTGCCCGGTTCGTCTCGTTTTATTTCGATCGTGATTCAGGGCGTAGCGCCGACGGCTCCACCACCTTCGACGCGCAACTCTCTGACGAGTTCGATCAACACGCGGAGTTTTGCCGGCACGTGTCGTCGGCCGGAGAAATAGAGGCACAGGCCGTCATAGGGTGGCGTCCAATCATCGAGAACCTGCAGCAATCGCCCGGAAGCGACGTGCTCCTGGACTGCATGATCGGAGAGATAAGCCAGTCCCGCGCCACATAGTGCCGCCTCGAGCATCAGCCCGCTCTCGTCCAGGATGAGCCGTCCGGGCACATCGATCTCCACGCTTTCACCACGACGCGAGAATTCCCAGTGGTAGATCCGGCCGCTCGCCATCCGCCCCCGGATACAGGTGTGGTTCACGAGATCGCCCGGTCGCAGCGGCGCCGCCCTTTCATGGAAATAGTCCGGCGATCCGACGACGATCATGCGCGTCCGGCGCGTCACCGGAACGGCGATCATGTCCGGCGGCACCGCCTCTGCCAGCCGGAAACCGGCATCAAAACCGAGGGCAACGATGTCGACCAGGGCATTGTCGGTCGCCACCTCCACCGCCATTTCCGGAAAGCGGCGGAGATACTCCATGAGCAGCGGCTGCAGCACGATGCGTGCCGCACCGGGCGAGGTATTCAGCCGCAGCGTTCCGCTCGGTCGAGTCCGAGATTCCGTCACCCTCTCAACCGCGCCGTCGATCGCGGCGAGAGCCGGCAGGACTTCCGCCACGAAAGCCTCGCCCGCCGCCGTCAATGCCACCGACCGGGTCGTCCGGTTGAAGAGACGGACGTCCAGCCGTTCTTCCAGCGCCGACACGGCATGGCTGAGCGCGGAGGATGACACGCCGAGTTCCCGGGCCGCGGCGCGGAAGCCGCCAAGCCGCGCGATCGCCGTCACCGCCTCGAGTTCGGAGAGACTGGGCCTCATTGCACAATTTTCCTCATCAACCTGTCTATGATTGATAATCTTATCCTAGCGGCCGTTCCGGCGCATATCCCCTTTCATCGCAAAAGGAAACCGAATGATGAAAATGATCGAGCAGATCTACGTGGACGGCGCTTTCGTGACACCGGAGAGCAGCGAGCGTTTCGAGCTTTTCAATCCCGCCACCGAAGAGAAGATCGGCGAAGTCCGCCTCGGTGATGCGCAAGACGCCCGCGCGGCCATCGCAGCCGCGAGGCGCGCCTTCCCCGCGATGCGACGCACGACGCCGGGCGAACGCATCGCCATGTTGCACGCGTTGCGCGACGCCGTCGCGGCGCGCGCCGGGACCCTGCATGAGGCCATGGCAACGGAATACGGCGCGCCGCAATCCTTCCTCGCTTTTTCGGTGCCGCATGCCGCACGCGTTTTCGACGTCGCCGCGAAGACCGTGGCGGATTATGCCTTCACCCGGCAGATCGGCAACGCCGAGGTGGTCATGGAACCCGTCGGCGTTGCCGCCGCCATCACCCCGTGGAACAGCAATATAGGCTTCATCTGCACCAAGCTCGCGACCGCGATCGCAGCCGGCACGACCATCGTGATCAAGCCGTCGGAAATGAGCGCCATCCAGACCCAGACGCTGCTGGAAGCCCTGCACGAAGCCGGACTTCCGCACGGCGTCCTCAACGTCGTCAATGGCTACGGCCATGTCGTCGGCGCCGAGCTCAGCCAAAACCCAGGTATCGCCAAGATCACATTCACCGGTTCGACCGCGACCGGACGGACGATCCTCCGAACCGCGGCGGAAACCTTCAAGCGGGTGACACTTGAGCTCGGCGGCAAAGGACCGCAGATCCTGCTCGACGATGCCGATCTCGATCACGCCATCCCGCATCTGCTTGCTTCCGCCTTCCGCAACAGCGGCCAGGCCTGCATCGCCGGGACCCGACTTCTGGTTTCGAAGCGGAAGCATGCGGAAGTGACCTCCCGACTCGCAGCCGCCGTCTCGGCACTGAAGACCGGCCCTTCGAGCGACCCGGCGTCGGAGATCGGCCCCATGGTCAGCGCCAGACAATGGCAGCGTGTCCAGTCCTATATTCGTCTTGCGCAGGAGGACGGCGCAACGTTACTGGTCGGTGGCGAAGGTCGCCCCGAAGGGCTCGACCGTGGTTGGTTCGTTCGCCCCACCGTTTTCACCGACGTCACCAACGACATGCGGATCGCGCGCGAGGAAATCTTCGGCCCGGTCCTCAGCGTTCTTTCCTATCGCGACGAAGACGAGGCGATCGCCATCGCCAACGACACGGACTATGGCCTGCAATCCTATGTTCTCGGAACTGACGGGACGCGCATGCACCGCGTGGCCAGCCAGCTCGAGGCCGGGCGCGTGGTCCTCAATGAATCGCCGGCGGATGCTGAGGCTCCCTTCGGTGGGTTCAAGCATTCCGGCATCGGCCGTGAATTTGGCCCCTTCGGCCTCGAAGCCTTCCTCGAGCCGAAGGCGATCATCGGCTAAGCGGCAATCCACCTTTCAGGCGACCTGCGCGCCGGGCTCCGGGGCACTTGCGAGCGCGACCGTGTTGCGGCCCATGCGCTTTGCCTCGTAGAGGGCGCTGTCGGCCTTTTGCAGCAGCTTTTCAAGCGTCGTTTCGGCCGCAAGGGCCGAGGCGACGCCGAGGCTTGCGGTCACGCACCCGTCGCCAAGTCCGCGGTGCGCAATGGCAAGCCGTTCGATCGCCGTGCGGATCCGCTCGGCCATCGCCAGCGCCTGCAGCGGCTCCCGACCCGCGGCGAGCACCAGCATTTCCTCCCCGCCGAAGCGGAAGACGAAGGAGGCCTCGTCCACCGTATCGCGGATGCTTTGGGAGACGGCGCGGATGCAGGAGTCGCCCTCTATGTGGCCGTGAACGTCGTTGAACCGCTTGAAGTGATCGATATCCAAAAGGATCGCGGAAACCGGCACCAGGTGCGGCGCGTCGTTCCACAGCATCTCGCCCACCCGCGCCAGCGACCGGCGGTTCAGCAGTCCCGTCAGCTCATCCCGCTCAGCGTTGCGCTCAAGCCGGCGATAGAGAAGGCTACCACGCAGCTGGTTGAGAAAATTCTGCCGGTCCTTCTGCTCCAGGAAATAGGCGCTGACCGCCAGAAAGATCGACAGCGTCAGATAGAAGGTGATGATGCCGGAATAGGTGACATCATCGAAAGCGCCGGTCAGACGCGTGGTCGTAAAATGGGAGGCACACATCAGCGCAAGCCCGATCACGACGGCAAGGAAACGCGGTCGCAGCGCGATGACGAAGAACAAAAAGGCGGCAGAATTGCCGTTTTGATAGACGAACAGGTACGAACTGGCGCTCTGCGTGGCCGCCGCCATCGGCAAGGTGACGCCGAGCACCGCTATTGCCACCGCCAGAATGTCGTAGAGGAGCGCATTCGGCCAGCGGCGCACGGCGAGGATACAGCCGATGACGAAAGGCGTGAACACCAGGAAACGGGCGACGAGCAACTCGTCGAACACATCCGGCAGCATCGTACGGTCGCCGAAATAGACCAGGTCGTAGATGAAGACGCCGATCACGCCCCAGATCACCGCGAGCCGCACACGCTCGGCTGCATATTCCTTGCGGAACAGCGCCTCGATCTCCGGCGAGAACTGCAGATAGCGAAAGCCGCGCGCGATCTGGTTCTCGACCTGGTCCAGCGTGATTACGCTCATTACCAATTCCCCGGCTGCGGAAGGACACCTGCAAACTAAAAGAGAAAACTGAATATTCGTCTAAAGTTAGATCGATTCGCCGCAGAAGTATCGAACGTTGCGCTGAGCAGCGTCAGTCTTCGGGAACCTTGATCAGGACCGTCTCGACAGCCTCGATCGGCCTGCCATCCTGCGTGCGGATATCGAGCTTGACTGGTAGCCCTGTTTCCTTTTCGACCAGCAGGGAATGTTCCTCGCCAGGCTGAAAGAGGTGTCGTTCGCCGAACTGGCGCAAGGCGACCATCACGGGAAAGAGGTCCCGGCCCATCGCCGTCAGCTGATACTCCACCCGCGTTTTCGCATCGCCGACGGGAACCGTCTCCAGAATGCCGCGGTCGACGAGCGTGCGCAGGCGATCCGTCAGGATATTCTTGGCAATGCCGAGGCTTTTCTGAAAATCGCTAAAGCGTCGCAACCCGTCGAACGCATCGCGCACGATCAACAGCGACCACCAGTCGCCGATCGCATCCAGAGATCGCGCGCTGGGGCAGTAGTCCCCCTTGAGGCTTCTGCGCGCCACCATACGAACTCTCCTCTCTCACGGGTCATGAATTTTTGGTTGTATTATGAAACCAAATTGGTATCCATTATTTTGGTTTCATTATTAAACCGAAATAAGGAAGAAGTCCAATGGATGGTAGAGCTGCTGCGGCGTCGATCGACGCCGCAAACGACGCTGCGTGCCTGAGCGCCGGCAAGACTGCGACGTCACTCCTGACGCGCCCGATGTTGACCCTCTTCGCCTTTGCCTCTGGCCTGGCGGTCGCCAACGCCTATTTTGCCCACCCGCTGCTGGATGTGATGGCCGCGGATCTTAAGCTGTCGCAGACAAGCGCCGGCCTGATCGTCGGCGCGACGCAGATCGGCTACGCGCTCGGCCTGATCCTGCTCGTTCCCCTTGGCGATCTCTTCGATCGCCGCAAGGTCATCATCGTCCAGTCCCTTCTGTCCGTGGTCGCTCTCAGCTTTGTGGCCCTATCGGCCAGTGCCGAAATGCTGATGGCCTCGATCGCCGCCGTCGGCATGCTTGCCGTCCTGACGCAGGCCCTGGTCGCCTATGCGGCCAGCCTGGCCGATCCATCGGAGCGCGGGCGGGTGGTCGGGTTCGTTACCAGCGGTATCGTCATCGGCATCCTCTCCGCCCGCACGATCGCTGGTCTTCTGACGGATCTTGCCGGCTGGCGATCAGTCTATCTCGCATCCTGCGTCGCAACCTTGTTGATCGCCGGCCTGCTTTACAGGCTGCTGCCGCAGCAGAGAAGGGAAACGAGCAAGCTCAGCTACCCCCGCCTCATCGGCTCCACCTTCAAGCTGATCTGGGAAGAGCCGGTGCTGCGCACCCGCGGCGTGATCGCCATGCTGATCTTCGCGAATGTGACGACGCTGCTCACACCGCTTGTTCTGCCGCTGAGTGCGCCGCCTTTCTCGATGTCGCATACCGGGGTCGGCCTCTTCGGCCTCGCTGGCATCGCCGGGGCGTTGGCCGCTTCGCGCGCCGGCCATTGGGCCGATCGCGGCTTTGGCCAGACAACAACCGGAATTGCGCTCGCCCTGATGCTTGCCGCGTGGCTGCCGATCTCCCTGCTGGACCACTCCCTCCTCTGGCTGATCGCCGGGGTCCTCGTGCTCGATTTCGGGCTCCAGGCGGTCCACGTGACGAACCAGGCCCTGATCTATCGCGTCCGCCCGGAAGCGCAGAACCGACTGACGGCTGCCTACATGCTCTTCTATTCGCTTGGCAGCGCGATCGGCTCTTCCCTCTCCACGGTCGCCTATGCGCATGCGGGATGGAGCGGCGTGTGCCTGATGGGCGCCGCTATCAGCCTTGCTTCGCTGCTCTTCTGGCTGGCGACGAGACCTTCGGGATCGAAGCATCCCGGGGGAGGCGTAGCGTCGAACGGGTGAACCACCTGTGACGATGGCCCCGCACCATGGCGGGACCTTTGAGGTGGCGGCTGACCGCCGCCTCGACGTTTATGCGGCCGGGTCGAAATCGGTCGAAGCGGACACGGCACGCCATTGGGCGAGGAGCTCTGCATCCGATGAGTGTTTGGCCTCGATCGCTGCCACCGTGTCGCTGCCGAGCGGGAGCCTGACCGGCGGATTTTCTGCGTCGGCGAAGGCGACCACTACCTCGGCCAGCTTGTCGGGGTTGCCCGGCTGGTTGTGGCTGATTTCCTTCGCCTTGCTGCGAACGACGCCGGCCGTTTCCGCATAGTCCTCGATCTCGATCGGGCTGACGCTGAGCGAGGTCGAATCCAGGAAGTCGGTACGGAAGTAGCCGGGCTCGATCGCCGTCGCATGGATACCGAGCGGGGCGAGTTCAGCCGCAAGTGCTTCGGTCAAGCCTTCGACCGCGAACTTCGTCGAGCAATAGACCCCGAAGCCGGGGCCGCTGCGATAGCCGCCGACCGACGAGAAGTTCAGGATGCGTCCCGAACGCTGGCGGCGCATGTGCGGCAGCACGGCCCGGGTAACGGCCAGCAGGCCGAAGACGTTGGTGCGATAGAGCGCCTCGATCTCGGCGCCGCTTGCTTCTTCGACTGCACCCAGCAGACCGTAGCCTGCATTGTTGACCAGAACATCGATCCGGCCAAAGCGTGCGATCGCCTGGCCGACCGCCTGATGCGCCTGGGCCTCATCGGTAACATCGAGCGCGACTGCCAGAAGGTTGGCTTGCTCGCCGAAACGCTCGACGATCGCCTTCGGATTGCGCGCGGTGGCGACGACCTGATCGCCCTTGGCGAGCGCCCTTTCAACAATGAGGGCACCAAATCCGCGCGATGCCCCGGTAACGAACCATGTATGCATGAGAACCTCCTGTTTGTGTCGCCGCTCCATCGTCGGCGGCTGAGAAGGTTTTACCGCGCCCTGGCTACTGAGATAATCGACTGGATTCTCCTCAAGCTGATGAATACAGTTCACCAATGAGAACCATATCACCGTCCGACCTGTCCTCCTTCCTGGCCTTGGCCCGGCATCGCAGCTTCCGCCGGGCCGCCGACGAGCTCGGCTGCACGCCCTCGGCCCTCAGCCATGCGCTGAAAGCGCTCGAAGAGCGTCTCGATCTCCGCCTCTTCAACCGAACGACCCGCAGCGTCGCGTTGACGGAAGCAGGCGAGCTCCTCCTCGCACGCGTCGCCCCCGCCTTCCGCGACATCGAGGATGCGCTCGACGACCTCAACAACTTCCGAGGCACACCCGTCGGGCGCCTGAAGCTCAATGCGGCGCGAGCCGCCGCGAAGATGGTGCTTCTGCCTTTGGTCGCGCGTTTTCTCGAAGCTTACCCGAAGATCAGCATCGAAATCGTCACCGACAACGACCTCGTCGACATGGTATCGGAAGGTTTCGACGCCGGCATTCGTTTCGGCGAAGTGATCGCGCAGGACATGATCGCCGTACCGATCGGGCCGCGCCAGCGCACGGCGATCGTGGCAACGCCCACCTTCTTCGAGCGCTTTCCAAAGCCAACCGCTCCCGATCACCTGAAGCAACTCCCCTGCGTCGGGCTGCGCTTTGGCAGCGGCCGGCTCTATGCATGGGAGTTCGAGCGCGGCGGCGTTGAACTTCAGGTCGAAGTCAACGGCCCGCTGATCGTCGACGACCAGGACATGATGGTGGACGCCGCCCTTGCCGGCGCCGGCGTGACCTTCACCTTCGAGGATCAGGTGCAGTCGCTCGTCGACGAGGGGAAGCTCGTTCGGGTGCTGGAGGATTGGTGCCCCTATTACGGCGGCCTTTACCTATACTATCCCAGCCGGCGACAGATGCCCGCGGCGTTGCGCGCCTTCGTCGATTTCATCAGGATGGCGGGCACCAAAACTTGAGCGCGAAGTCGCTTCAGGCGACCGACCGCGCCGCGGCCGGTGCTGGTCCGCCGTTTCCGGCTGGGGCCTAAGCAGGCGAAGTGCCCGATGCAGGGCATCCTTTGGCCTAGGCCTGCGCTTCGACAGCCGACGACGTGGCCTCTGCGACCGCCAGTTCAGCCATGGCAAGAGCCGCTTCGCGCGTCGCAGCGGCCGCGATGAAGCGGCCATTGTGGCAGAAGCTTGCGCCGGCGACCCCGCAAGCGGCTTCCAGATCGCCATTGGTCAGGCCAGCCCAGGCGGCAGGCAGGTCTGCGCGTAGCTCAAAGCCCTCATCGGACTTGCGAATGCCAGTCAGGCACCAGTCCTTGTCGCGCGGGTGCACGACGAACAGCAGATGATCGGCACCGGACTTCACGATGGCCGGGCGGAAGGGCATGCCCATCGGCAATTCGAGAACACGGCCATCTCCAGCACGGGCGATCTGCTGCAGAACGAACGCCTCGGCCCTGAGCTTGGCGGCGCGCTGCGCGACGCCGGCCTCGACGAGCGTGCGGGCAACCGCCAGCGCCGCCTGAAAGCCGCGATCGTCTGCCTCGGGGCCTGCCTGGTCGAAGACCGGCTTCAAGGTTTCCAGAAGTGCCGGCAACGTCAGCCCCGCCAGCGGCCCGGCAACGGAAGGGTCGAAGGCACCGTTGTCCACCAGGTCGACCGGAAGCACGAAGCGCGCGTCAAAGGCTGCATGGACCGCCTCGATATGGTCTTCAGGTACGTCTGAAGCGGCGAGATAGTCGCGACCAAAGTGCTTCCAGATCAGCCCGAACGAACTGTAGGGCTGGCCGTCCTCCCTGAGCGGCGCCCCGCGCTGGTGATGATCGAAGATGCCGGCAGCAGGGTCATACTGGCCGCCAACGTCGTACACGATGCGGTCAGCACCAGGCCTGATCCATTCAGGAGCCCGGCTGCGCATGATACGAGCCTCAGGGAAAAGCCGCGTGAGGATCACGGTGGACAACAGTTCGTCGGCATGGAAGCCACCGGAATGGGTAACGAGAAACTCTGGGATCATCCGGTTCGGCCTTGTGGTTCGTTGAAGAGGAAGCGCACCACATAGCCATTGCTGGCTGCCACCTCAACCCACCATCGTTCCTTGCCCGCATGGAGGCCCGCATGCTGACCTTGGCAGGAGACGACTGGCCGACAAATATTGGGCCCACGCAGCTACTCCAGGTCTAGCGTGGTGAAGACCCGGCAATTGTCGGGCGCAGGCACAGCGCGGCAAATTTCCGCATCGACCAGTTGGCCGACGGGCAGCTGGTCCGTCAACATCAGCTCTAGGGACAATTGATAGGGGTGGAGTCTACCAGCCGCGTTGCGCAGGCGTTCGGCCAAAGACTGGTAGCGGACGCCCATTTCGCCGTAGTAGGCCACGAGTTTGCGGGTATCGGCCTCGTTTCCGGCCAGCATCGGAATGTCATCAACGATCGTCCCTTCTCCCGCCAGCCGCCGAATGCCGGACGCAAGCACGAGCGTGCAGGCCTGCTCGCAGGCTCCAAGCGAAACTGCCTTGCCGATGTAATCGGCCCCCTTTTTGTCGTTTGCGGTACAATTCTTCTGATCGCGCTGACATCCAACGAACATGGTCGTGCCCACCGCCACGCTGAGCTTGCTCTTGCGGATGAGGCGGCCGAGTGCCATCGCAGCTGCCATGTCGCCACCGGGCGATCGCAGGACCAATGGCAGCTTGCGGCCTGCGAGCGTCTTCAAGGTTGCCTTCAGCAGGGCCGGTGTCTTCGGACCGATAGCGCCTGCGGCGGAAATCCATTCCGGACATGTCGGCTCGCACCCGGCCTGGTTAGAGCGCACGACGACAAACCGCATCTCCTGCTCTGCCATTGCCGGCCGCTCCATCAACAGGCCTGCGGCCAGAAGGCAGATCAGAGCCACAACGCATTTCAGGCGGGTCGTGGCAGGACCGGGTGGAGAACTCCATACTCGCATCGCAGTCTCCAACCTAAAAGTCCCCGGGTCTAGCGCTTCAGGTCCGACATGACGAAAACCCGGCAATGGGCGGAGGCGGGCACCGTCTTGCAGACCCCGGCCGCGGTCAGCAGTTCGACCCCGCCCAGCTGCGTGATCAGCTTCATTTCCATCATCGCCACCGGCTCGATCTTGCGCATGTCGTTAGCGAACGTGATCTTCATCTGATCGATGACCGCACGCCCGACACCCATCTCCGCAAGGTAGGCCGCCAGTTCGCGCTCCTGCGCCTTGCTCATCTCATAGGTCGTGCGGGTGCCGACATTCTTTCGGCTGACGACCTTCTTGCTGGTGACTTTCTTCTTGCCGTTCACGATGCGGTACTTCTCCTGGTACCGCGTCAGGACCTGCGTGTGGACCGTGGTGATCTGGTGAACGCCGAGATATGCCCACTGGCCGACTACGCGCCGGGTGCCGCCGGCCAGCATCAGCGGACAGGCCGAGTTGCAATAGGCTCCGCCCGAATAGGCGATTCCGATATAGCGCGCGCCCCTGCCGTCGTTGTCGCGGCAATCCTTCTGCTGCGGCTGGCAACCGATGAAGCGGGTCTTGCCGACCGCCACTTCAAGCTTGCGCGCCCTGATGATCCGCCCGAGCGCCAGCGCCGCATCGACATCTCCGCCGGGCGACGTCACCACGACCGGAAGGCGGCGATTGCCGATGGTTTTGAGCAGCTTCTTGAGCAGTGCCGGGCTGTCGCGGACGATCGCCCCTTCGGCCGATATCCACTCCGGACAGGTCGGCTCGCACCCGGGCTGACCGCTGCGAACCACGAAGAACTGCATGTCGGTGTCATCGGCTGGCGCCGCGCGAGCCGTCGCGGCGGAGGCCAAAAGCCCAACCAACAGACAGACAATGACCACTGAACGCGAGAATACTTCTCGTGGAAATGCCATCCCGATCAAAAAAGTGTACCTCTCCCGACTGTCGCGGCCCCGGATTTTCAGAATGGAGCGGCCACGCTCGATCCTGTAAAATTCATGCTGCAAATATGACTATCAAAACAAACAGTTCTTGCGCGGTCGCCACGAGGATTGCTCCTCAGAAGGCGACAGGAGAATGAAAGTTGCGCCAGCCAATAATAAAACCAAAGATAGCATGGACCCCGAATATGAGGCAACAATCATGAAGCCAAAATCGGCTGCCTACGTGATGCGCCCAGCCCGTCTAAACACCGGCAGCGAGACGATTAGTTGTTCGTGCGGTAGCGATCAGCAGCCGAAGGACTGGATACGCCGCCGACGCTTTGACAACATAGGTGTTCAAGGCAGGATTGCGATTCGATGACGATTTTCTTTAAGGCAGCAATTTCCGACGACGTGGCATTCGGAATGATCGAGCGGTGTTTTTCCGATCCAGACGACTATGACGCCTATCTCGATATCTTTGGCGATCACACCGAACGGACCGTTTCATGGAGCAAGGGCCGATCGGTTGAAGAGTTCAAGGCGGAGATAACCGAAGCACTGCGAACGGCTTGGGAGAGCGCGCCTTTCTGGCAGGTGTACGAACGGCGCGAAGACCGGGACGATGCCGGGACGAATGAAATCCGGCGCGCGGCCATCAATCTGACGCGCACCTATGGCGGCGTGATCGTCATCACCTTGAGCCTGCTGGGCAGACGCAACAGCACGCACGATCTCGAACTCGTGTTTGTCTGCTTCCAGGAAGACGCCCAACGCCGGAATTTTCGCGTGCGCTACGACGGGAAATTCATTCCCGCCTGATCCCTCCCGCAGCCTGGAGTGCAGCGATCAAGCGCAGATCCGCCGGCATCGCCTCTTGAATCGAGCGCCGGGCGCGTTGTCTACTTCAGGAACGCCCGGAAGCGCCGCATGGCGAAGGCAAACAGGATCGCGCCGATCAGCAGCAAGGCAAGAAGCTGCGGCCAGACCACGTCCAGCCCCGCATCGCGAAACAGAACCGCCTGCGCCAGAATGACGAAATGCGTGTTCGGCGCCGCCAGCATGATGTTCTGGATGATCTCGGGCATGCTTTCGCGCGGCGTCATGCCGCCGGACAGGGCCTGGAGCGGCAAGAGCACCAGCATCAGCAGCAGGCCGAACTGCGGCATGGAGCCCGCAACCGTGGCCAGCAGGATGCCCATCGACGTTGTCGCAAAGAGCTGCAACGCCGTTGCCAGTAGGAACAGGGCAAACGACCCCTGCACGGGAACAGCAAGCGCGCCCTTGACGACGAATATCAGAGAGACCGCCGACGCTATGAGCACCACCAGCCCCATCGACCAGACCTTGCTGACCATGATTTCGAACGGGGTCACGGGCATGACCAGCAGGTGCTCGACGGTCCCGTGCTCGCGTTCACGGATGAGGGCCGCGCCCGTCAAGACGATCGACAGGATGGTGATGTTGGTGATGACGTTCATGACCGCGCCGAACCAGCCCTTGTTGAGTTCGGCGTTGAAGCGGGCGCGCAGAACGAGATCGACCGGAAGCGGCGTCTCGTTGCGGTGGCGCTCCAGAAAGCCAGAGACCTCGCCGGTCACGATCTGCTGGATATAGCCGTTGCCGGAAAAAGCCTGGCTCATGCGCGTCGCGTCGACATTGAGCTGGATCGTCGGCAAGCGACCGGCCAGGAGGTCCGTCTGGAAATTCGGCGGGATGTCGAGCGCGAAAGTATCGAGCCCCTGGTCCATGCGCCGGTCCATTTCCGCCGGCGTGATCATCTGTGGCGGCACGAAATAGGGCGGGTAGAAAGCCGTCGATATCCGCGTCGAAACCGGCGACTGGTCTTCGTCAACGATGGCGATCGCCGCGCGGTTCAGCGTTTCGGGCATTGCGGTCGAGCCCGTATAGACCGACAGCGTGAAGGAATAGACGATCAGGATCAGCAGGATCGGATCGCGCCAGAGCCCCCAGAGTTCCTTGATGCCGAGATGGTAGATGTGGGACAGGCGCATCGCTACCTCGCCTGCTTCTTGAGGGAGAACGTGCCGATCGCCAGCAGCACCGGCACCGCGATCAGCATCGGCACGAAGGCACCGCCGAGATCGGCGAAGCCGAGCGCCTTGGAAAAAGTGCCGCGGGCGATCGTCATGAAATGCGTGGTCGGATAGATCTGGCCGATGAAGGCGCCCGCGCCTTCGAGCGAGGAAACCGGATCGATCATGCCGGAATACTGGATCGCCGGAATGAGCGTCAGGATCGCCGTGCCGAAGATCGCGGCGATCTGGCTCGACATGAAGGTGGAGATGACCAGCCCCATGGCCGTTGCCGCCGAGACATAGATCAGCCCCGCGACCGTCCAGGTAAGCAGGCTGCCGGTAAAGGGCACCCGGAAGACGAAGACCGCAAAAGCCGTCAGCAGCACGAAGTTGAGCATCGCCAGGGCGATATAGGGTATCTGCTTGCCGATCAGGAATTCGAGCCGCGTCACCGGCGAGACGTAGAGATTGACGATCGACCCCAGCTCCTTTTCGCGCACGACGCTGAGGGCCGAAAGCATGGCCGGGATCAACATCAGCAACAGCGGGATGACCGCCGGCACCATGGCGACGATGCTCTTGACGTCGGGATTATAGCGGAAGCGTGTCTCGATCTTGAACGCGCCCGTGGTTGCGGCCGCTCCATAGCGCTCTCGGATCTTGCCGGTCAGCCAATGGGCGTGCAGCCCCTGCACGTAACCCTTGACCGTTTCGGCACGGCTCGCCATCGCGCCATCGATCCAGGCGGCGATTTGCACCGTGTCGCCGCGCGCCGCATCCCGGGCAAAACCCGGTGGGATCTCGATCGCGAGGCTCAGTTCGCCGTTGCGCATGCGCCGGTCCAGATCGGCATAGTCGGTGATCGGATCCTTCTCGATGAAGTAGCGCGAGCCGGCAATTTCGAGAATATATTCGCGGCTGGTCGTCGTCTGGTCGCGGTCGAGCACTGCAAAGGTAAGGTCCTCGACGTCCATGTTGATGCCGTAGCCGATGACGAACATCAGGATGACCGTGCCGATCGTGGCAAGCGTCGCGCGAATGGGATCGCGCACCAGTTCCAGGGCCTCGCGGCGGGTATAGCTGAACATCCGCCCGACGTCGAAAAAACCGGACTTCGGAGGCCGTGTCGCCTCGGCCGTTCGCTTAGCGACCGGCTCCAGCGGCGTCTTGGCCCTGACCACTGCGGGCACCGGCTGTTTCGCCCCGGCGATCGCCTCCTCCAGATAGGCGATGAAAGCCTCTTCCAGCGTCGCGGCGGAACGGCTCTTCATGATACCGACCGGCGTATCGCTGACGAGCACCTTGCCCGCATGCATCAGCGACATGCGATCGCAGCGCATCGCTTCGTTCATGAAGTGGGTGGAGATGAAGATCGTCACCTGGTCGTTGCGGGAGAGATCGACGAGGATCTGCCAGAAACTGTCGCGCGCCACGGGATCGACGCCGGATGTCGGCTCATCGAGGATGAGGATATCGGGTGAATGGATCAGCGCGACCGCAAGCGACAGCCTTTGGCGCACGCCAAGCGGCAAGGCGTCCGGCAAGGCTTCCATCACGTCCGAGAGATCGAAGCGCTTCGCCAGTTCCTCGATCCGATTGGGAATGCTGTCCGCCGCCATGCCGAACAGCTTGGCATGCAGTTCCAGGTTCTGCAGCACCGTGAGTTCGGTATAGAGCGAGAAGGCCTGCGACATGTAGCCAACGCGGTGGCGCACCTCCATGTCGCGCGGGTCGACCTCGCGTCCGAAGAGCTTTGCCGTACCTTCGCTGGCGGCGAGCAGGCCCGTCAGCATCTTCATCGTCGTCGTCTTGCCGCAGCCGTTGGAACCCAGGAAACCGAAGATCTCGCCACGGCCGATGCGGAAGCTGACATTGTCGACGGCGACGAAATCGCCAAAGCGCATGGTGAGGTTGTTCGCCTCGATGGCGATATCATCGCCCGCGCCTTCCGGGCGCGGCGGAATGACGACATCGTGGTGTTCGCCCCTGATATCCTCCGGCAGCAGCGCGATGAAGGCAGCGTCGAGCGTGTCGACCCCGGTCTTTTCAAGCAGTTGATCGGGTGTGCCCGTTGCCAGCACCCGGCCGGCATCCATCGCGACCAGCCAGTCGAAGCGGGCGGCCTCCTCCATATAGGCAGTCGCGACGATGACGCTCATGCCCGGCCGCTCAGCACGGATGTCGTCGATCAGTTCCCAAAACTGCCGTCGCGACAAAGGGTCCACGCCGGTCGTCGGTTCATCGAGGATCAGGAGATCGGGATCGTGGATCAGCGCGCAGCAAAGCCCGAGTTTTTGCTTCATGCCGCCGGAGAGCTTGCCCGCGGGGCGCTCCGCGAAGGGAGCAAGCCCGGTGCTTTCGAGCAGGCTGGCTATCCGCCTTTCGCGTTCCTCGCGATCATGGCCGAAGAGTCGGCCGAAGAAATCGACGTTCTCGAAAACGGAAAGCGTCGGATAGAGGTTCTTGCCGAGACCCTGCGGCATATAGGCGATGCGTGGGCAGGTCCGGCGGCGATGGCCGGCATCGGCAATGTCGCCGCCAAGCACCTCGACGCTGCCCACCTGCACGGCGCGGGCGCCAGCAACGAGAGACAGCAGGCTCGATTTCCCGACGCCGTCCGGTCCGATCAGCCCGGCCATGCAGCCGGACGGAATATCCAGCGTCACCTCGTCCAGAGCCTTCGTCTTCCCATAGGAAAGGGTGACGGCGCTCAAGCGAACCACGGGCTCTGCCGGCTGCAGGCCGGCCCGGTCCGGGGCGGCCATCACTGCACCAGCGTGCCGGTCTGGCTCGCCGGCCACTCTGCATTCGGGTCGACCTTCACATAGGCAACGCCCGGAAGACCGGTTTTCACCATGCGGATGTACTTCTTCAGGAGTTCCTTCGGGATCTGCGCCTTGATGCGGAAGGTCAACTTCTGCCGTTCCTCGGCGGTCTCCACCGTCTTCGGCGTAAACTGCGCGACATCGGCGACATAGGAGACCTTGGCAGGAATGATATATTGCGGGGCGGCATCCAGCACCAGCCGGACCTCGCTGCCGATCGACAGGCGGCCGGCCTGATCCGTCGGCAGGAAGAACGTCATGTAGACATCGCCGAGATCGACGAGATTGAGGACGCGGCCACCAGCCGCCAGCACTTCGCCGGGCTGGACCACACGATATTGAATACGGCCGTCGCGCGGCGAGATCAGGGTGCTGTCGTTGATGTCGGCGATGATGCTTTCGACCGACGCCTTGGCGGCCTCGACCGCGGCTTCGGCATCGATGACCTGGGACTTGGCCGAATTGATTGCCGCATTCGACGCGGCAAGCGAAGCTTCCGCCGCACTGGCGGCGGCCCGCGCGCCCTCGGCGGTCGCCCGGTCGTCATCCAGCACCTGCTGCGAAACGGTGCTCGTCCTGACGAGTTGCTCGGAGCGGGCAAGGCGCCGTTCCGCAGCGTCCAGTTGTGCCTTGCGCTGTGCCAGTACAGCCTCGGCCGCCGCCTTCTCGGCTTCGCGCTGCGTCACCAGGTTCTTTGCCGCTTCGACGCCGATGATCGCACGCTGCTGCTGCGCCTCGGCTTGCCGCTTGTGGGCCTCCAACTGCACGGTGTCCATCTGGGCGAGCACCTGGCCGGCAGTAACGAAGTCCCCCTCGTCCACCAGGATCTCCTTGATCCTGCCGGCCGTCTTGGTCGAGATATCGATCTCGACAGCCTCTATGCGTCCGTTGCCGCTCGCAATCCCCGCGGGCAGCGCATTGCGATCCAGGTTCTGCCAGGCATAGTAGCCGCCCGCGAGCGCCAGAATGACCAGACCGACCAAGAACCAATTCTTCCGGGCTTTTTCCATCTCAGCGTCCACCTTCAACATATACCGTAACAATAGCCCGCGGCCGTCCAAACACAACCGGGAATAGACGAAGCGACCGCGCCACGCGGTGCAAAGGGTCGCTAGAACAGGCCCGAAGAACCGGGCCTTCGCATTGACTCATGTCAATTGCCGTCGGCTACTCAAGGGGCAAATGCTAATCGGTGGTCCGGCATCCAAGCCGGCTGGTCGACTTGGGGCGGTGGTTTTGCCGCCTACCGCGCCAGCGCCACGCGGCGTCCGCTGACGGGCTGTTCCAGCACGTCCATCTGCACATCGTAGATCCGCGCCAGTTCTTCGGGCGTCATGACGTCGGAGGGTGTCCCCTCGGCGATGAGGCGGCCGGAATGAAGCGCCACGATGCGGTCGCAGAAACGGGCCGCCATGTTGATCTCGTGCAGCACCGCGATGATGGTGATGCCCTTGTCCCGGCAAAGATCGCGCGTCAGCGTCAGAACCTCGAGTTGATGGCCGATGTCGAGCGCGGAGATCGGCTCATCGAGCAGCAGGCACGTGGCATCCTGCGCGACGAGCATGGCGAGCCACACACGCTGGCGCTCGCCGCCCGACAGGCTGTCGACCTCGCGGTTGACGAACGGCCCGATACCGGTGACCTCGATCGCCTCTTCCACCTTTGCCTTGTCGGCTGCCCCGAAGCGTCCGAGCGTGCCGTGCCAGGGATAGCGGCCAAGCGCGACCAGTTCTCGGGCCAGCATGCCGGGCGCCGGTGGCGTGTTCTGCGGCAGATAACCGAGCCGGCGGGCGAAGGCCCGCGTTCCCCAGCCTGTAAGTGGCTGGCCCTCGAAATCGATACGCCCCGCGGTCGGCGTGAGCTGCCGCCCGATCAGCTTGAGCAATGTCGACTTGCCAGAACCGTTGTGGCCGATGAGCGCGATGGAATGCCCTGCCGGGATATCCAGCGTCAGCGGGTGCAGCAGGTTTCGCCCGTCGATGGCGTAGCTCACATCATGAAGCGACAGGACGGCCTGATCGCGGGCAATGGGCGGAGCTTCAGTCGCGTGGTTCTGCATCTCTTCGTTCCGGTGCAGGGTGGCTGAACCTGCTGTTTGCTCTATCGGTAGACATCATTGGCGACAAAAGGTCGAGGCATTGATCGGGCAGGCCGGGCCGCATTTCTTCAATCCATCGAGTTTGTAGCGGATGCAACAGACCTTGCGCTGGAGGCAGGTACCACCCGAGGCGTCGGGGGCCGTCTGCGTCAGCCGGACCAGTGGATGGCCCGCTGCCATCAGCGCCTCCAGCTCGTCGAGCCGCGCCGCGACATCGCCCGGCATCGCGCCCCGCTGGCAGAGATTGCGAACATGGCTGCGGGCGCGGCAGAAGGCGTAAGACGCGTTGCTCCAGTGCACCCGTTCCGAGGTCGCCGTCACCGTCGCAATTCGCGCGATCAACGGTCTCACATTGTCATCGACGATCCCATGCAGATGTGTGCTCAACGAAGCGGGAGCTGCCCGCTTCGCCACGAACCGAACGGGCGTCGCCATATCCGACAGGCCGACCTGAACTTCCGGTAACGCCAGGCAAAACCAGATGTCGTGAACGAGGCCATAGGCGATGGCGGGTCGGAGCAGTCGGCCGAAATAGCCTTGCGTCCACAGCGACGCGGCAGCCCTGCGATCGCCCGGTCCCCAACGCCGCAAAAGGCCATCCAGCGCGCGGGCAACCGGCCCCGGTTCGAGAATGCTGTCCAGGCGGACGAGATCATCGTCGTCAGCCTGAAATGCGTGGCTCAAGGCCGCGTCCGCAAAGGGAGCGGGAAGCGCCGGCAACAGGCTCGCCATCATCGTTTCCGCCCCAGAAGCCAGATGAGGTAGGGCGCACCGACGAGCGCGGCGAAGAGGCCGAGCGGCAACTCGTAGGGGAACGTCGCCGTGCGAGCGCCGAAATCGGCAAGGGCCATCAGGATCGAGCCGAGCAGGAAGGAGCCGGCCAGATGCTGCGGCGCCGTGACGAGACCGGCACGCAGGACAATGTGCGGCGCGACGAGCCCGACGAAGCTCAAGGGGCCGACAAGCAGGGATGCAGCACCCGTTGCAGCGCCCGAAAGAAGCAGGAGGAACACGCGGCTCAAGCGCACCGACAGGCCGAGCGACAGGGCGATTGACGGCCCAAACGGCAGGATCGTCAACCAGCGGCTCAGCATCAACGCGACGGCAAGGATGAGCAGAGAGAGAATGCCGAGGAAAATTGCAGTCGCCGGCGTTGCCGTGGATGCCGAACCGCCGAGCCAGGCGAGGATCTGCCACGACCGCTGGTCGCCGATCGCCAGCAGCGCCGACAGGACGGCCGAACTGAAGGAACCGACGGCCACGCCCGCAAGCAGCAGCTTTTCCGGCGGCAGATGCCTGCGGCTGGCGAAGAGGAGCACCGCCAGCATGGCGATGAGCGCGCCGAGACCCGCGCCGATGAAGACCGTGGCCGTGCCGCCGTCCGGCACGACGGTCAGCGCTGCGGCAAAACCGAGACCGGCACCGCCGCTGACGCCGACGACCTCGGGGCTTGCCATGGCGTTACCCGTCATGCGCTGCAGGATCGCGCCAGTCACGGCCAGCAGGCCGCCTGCTGAGGCGGACGCCAGCAGCCGTGGCCACCGGAGCGGTGCAAGGTCGAGCGTTTCGGCCCAGCTCAGTACCTTCCAGCCCTGCCCGGAGGGCCCTACGAAAAAGGCGATCGCGACGATGACGGGCACCAGGGCAAGAAACACAGCAAATGCCGGCATCAATCTCGCGCGACGAATGCTCTCCCGCGCCTCATGCGGCACTTCCATGCTGCGCACCTTGGGCAGAAGCCAGAGAAGCAAGGGGCCGCCAACGAGTGCGGTGACCGCACCGGTTGGAAAGTTCTCGCTCGAGGTGCGAGCAAGGGTCTGCACGATGCCGTCGCAGAGCCAGAGGAACAAGGCACCCGCAAGCGGCGACAGCGCGACAATCGCCGCCGGCCGGCGGGCTCCGCAGGCGCGCACGAAGGCCGGGGCGGCAAGGCCGACGAAGCTGACGAGCCCTACCGCAGCAGCGACGAAGCCGGCCAGAGCTGTCGCGATTGCGGCAATTGCAAAGCGAATGCCGCCGAGATTGACCCCCAGGCTGCGCGCACTGGTATCGCCGAGACCGAGGACCAGCAGCGGGCGGATCAGCAGGCTGGCGAGCACGCCGAGAAGGACGAACTCCAGCGCGAGCCCCTGGAACACGGACCAGTCCTGCTGGCTGAGAGACCCGCCGTTCCAGGTCACCAGCGACATGAGATATTCGCCGCGCGCAAGCGTCATGGCCGCCGATAGGGCGGCTGCCGTCACGCCCACGAGCAGACCGGAGACCACCATCGTGATCGGTTCGAAAGCCCGCCGCCAGCCGAGCGCGAAGACGACCGCTGCCGCCGCCGCGGCACCGGCGAGCGCAACGGCAGTTCGATGGCCATCGACGATTTCAGGGGCGTAGAGCGTTGCTGCAACGATCGCGAGCTGGGCACCCGCCGAAATCCCGAGGGTCGAGGGATCGGCGAGCGGGTTGCGCAGCAATTGCTGGAGAAGCGCGCCCGAGAGGCCGAGCGCTGCGCCCGCTGTAAGCGCGACCGCCGCCCTTGGGAACAGGCTATAGGCCAGAATGATCTTGTCGAGACTGAGTGCCGCGGAAGGCGCAAGCAGATCGCTCCACTGCGAAAACGGCACCTGGCTCGATGCGGACAACGCGAAGAGGATGAGGCCGACCAGCAGGCTAGCCGACAGGAAAGACCATGCCCGCATCGTCATCCGCGCGGATCCCCCGTCTGCATCGCCTCGGCGAAAAGGCGCGCAAACCGCAGGCCCGCGGTGACGCCGCCATAGGGGTTTACGTTGGCAAGCTGGATGATGCGTCCCTGGCGGACGGGTTCCAACGCGTTCCAGATGATGCTGTTTCGAAGGCCGCTTCGTGCCTCGACCGGGATGTCCGAGACGATGACGATGCGCGCATCGGGGTCAGCCGCCAGGTTTTCGATCGGCACGGGTGCTGCGAAAGTAAAGCGCGAACGATCCGTCCAGGCATTCGGCAGACCCAGCCGGGCAAGCAAGTCGCCGAACATGCTGTCGAAACCAAAGACGCGCACGTGCCGTGCATCGCCGATGTTGACGATATAGGTGGACCTGCCCGCGAAGGGAGCGAGCGCCTGCCTGTGACCTTCGATTTTGCCGGCTATCTCCTTCAACAGTGCTTCGGCCCTTTCCGAGCGTTCGAGCCGGTGGCCGAGCGCCTTGACCGCCGCCAGCGCCTTCTCAAAGGGCGGCTCGCCGCGAACGTAGAACGGCTGTGAGAAGAGCGGCGCGATCCGGCCGAGTGCTGCCTCATGGCGCACATAGAACGGCGAAATCAGGATCAGGTCGGGTCTGAGCAGGTGAAGCAGCTCGAAATTGGGCGAGCCGCGCAATCCGAGATCGACGACATCGTTCGGCAACGCCGGCTCTACAGCATCGCTTCGGAACTGGATGAGTTCCGTCGCGGCAACCGGCGTGAGGCCGAGCGCGCACAGCGTCTCCAGCATCGCCCAGTCGATCGCGGCGATGCGCAATGGCACGTCGGCCCGGCCATCCGGCGCGGCAAGCAACAGCGGCGCGCCGAGAAGCAGTTCCCGGCGGCTGACGAAAGGACCCAATGCCCGCTCTCTCAATTCGCTACCAGCTATAGGTCAGCTTCCCCATGAATGTGCGGCCGTCGCCGTAGTAGCAGCCGAAGGAGCTGCAGCTTGCGACATAGTCCTTGTCGAACAGATTTTGAACGTTGAGCGAGGCCTTGTAACCATTCTTCTGATAGGAGAGCGCGAAATCGGCGAGCACCACCGAATCCAGGTTGAAGGTGTTGGCGCTGTTGCCATAGCGCTGGCCGACGAGGCGAACGCCCGCCCCGACGCCGAGACCTTCAAGCGCCGTGTCCTCCTGGAAGGTGTAGTTCGCCCAGAGGCTCGCCATATGCTCCGGCACGTTTTCGACGCGGTTGCCGTCGTCAGCGCCGGCCGCAATCCGGGCGTCCGTGTAGGTGTAGGCGGCGCGCAGGTCGAGCCCTCGCGTTATGCTGGCGACGCCCTCGAGCTCCAGGCCACGGACATTGACCTCGCCGATCTGCGACGAGAGGCCGGCGATGGTGCGCAGCACGTTCCTCTGCTTGAGGTCGTAGACGGCTGCCGTGAAAAAACCGTTCCAGTCAGCCGGCTCGTATTTCACACCGAGCTCCACCTGCTCGCCCGATGTCGGCTCGAAGGGCGAGCCATCCGGCCCGGCCCCGATCACCGGCTCGAAGGACGTCGAGTAGCTGACATAGGGCGCAACACCGTTGTCGAAGACGTAAGCGAGGCCGGCGCGGCCGGTCAGTTCATGATCATCCTGATCGAGCGGGCGGGAAGCGCCGGTAAGGCCGTTGAGCGACGTTCCCGAGCTGCTGGTCCAATCCTGCCTGAGGCCAAGCGTCGCCCGCCAGCCGCCGAGTGCCAATTCGTCCTGCACATAGACGCCAAGCTGCGAAAGCGCGCTGTCGACCGTCGTATCGAGCGTCGGCGCGATCAGCCGGATCGGCCCGCCATAGCTTGGCGAGCGCACGTCGATCGGCGTCGCCTGGAAAAAGCGGGTCCGCACATTGTTGTCGAAGTGGCGATAGTCGAGGCCGACAAGCAGCGTATGGTCGGCGTCGCCGGTCGAGAATTCGCCCAGCAGATTGTTGTCGACGTTGACGGTGTTGAGCGTTTCGTCCTGGAAGGTCGCGTTTCGCCGCAGCGTGCGGCCGTCAGCCGCAAGACCAAGCGTCGACATGCCGAGCGACTGGTAGTCCCAATCGAAATCGGAGTAGCGGAAATTCTGCAAGAAGATCCAGCTCTCGCTCAGGCGATGTTCGAGCTCGTATCCGAGATTGGTGAGCGTGCGGCTGGAGCGGTCGAAGGTTTCGTCACCGACATAGAAGTCGCGCGGCAGGCGAAAGTCGGTTGCGTTCAGCGTGTATTGCGGCGGCAGGCCCGAGGGCGTGCCGGGATTGTCGTGCTGGACGCTCGCAAGGATCGTGAGCTTGGTATCCTCGTCCGGCTGCCATGTCAGCGCCGGTGCGATGAAATAGCGGTCGTTGTCCAGTTCATCGACCTGGGCAGCGGCATTCTTGCCAAGACCGGTCAGCCGGTATGCGAAATCCGAATCCTCACCCAGCGTACCGCCGAAATCAAAGAAGCCACCAAAAGTCTCGAAGCTTCCACCCTGCACGCCGACTTCGCCGAAATTCTCAAAGATCGGCTTCTTGCTGATCATGTTGATGATGCCGCCCGGATTGCCTTGACCGTACATGACCGAGGCGGGCCCGCGCAGGACGTCGATGTTTTCGAGCCCGTATATTTCGACGGCTGGTGCGCCGGCGGTGCGCATCATCCTGAGCCCGTTCAGGAACTGGGCCTGCCGGCCATCGAAACCGCGTATGATCGGCGTATCGAAGCGCGGATCCGTACCGAAGGGCTGCGCCAGCACGCCGGGCGTGTAATTCAGCGCCTGCCCTACCGTCTGGGCACCCTGCGCCACGATCTGGTCATGCGTGATGACAGACACGGATTGCTGCGTCTCGAGCAGGGGTGTGCCGGTCTTCGAAGCGGTGCGGCTCGACTTCGCCACATAGCCCTCGACGGGACCGCCGGCGTCCCTGTCGCCCTTCGCGACGATCGCCTCGAGCCTGGTCTCGCCGTGCTGCTGCGCCATCGCCGACTGTCCGGCGTATCCTACCAGAGCGACGGACGTAAGCAGCAACCAGTGAATGCGTGACATGTGACGACGAAAGCCTCTGCGCACCGCGTACCGCGCGCTCAATCTGGAGTAAATTTGTCATCTTTGTATAGGCAAATTTTCCGCCATTCCAATAAGTCGGTACAGGATTTTTCAGAACTAATGATTATGATACCAACAGGCAGCATCGCTTTCAGTTATTACACCACGAGGCCTCATGTCGGCTCCAAAGTCACCGCGCGCCGCAACCTTCGAGCTTCGGCACCTGCGCTATTTTATCGCCCTGGTGGAGGAGAAAAATTTCGAGCGCGCCGCCGCCCGGCTCGGGATTGCCCAACCCGGCCTCAGCCAGCAGATTCTCAATCTGGAAAGCCTGGTCGGCATCCCGTTGCTGAATAGGGCGAAGCGTTCGGTACAACTGACGCTCTCTGGACAATTGCTGTTTGACGAAGCCCGAAAGATCGTCGCGCAGGCCGACCTCGCCTTGTCGGAACTGCAGCGGGTCGGACGCGGTCAGACGGGCAGGATATCGATCGGCTATGTCGCCTCGGCCGCCTATTCCGGCGTGCTGACGGAATCACTCACCTCTTTCCGTCAGGAGTTTCCCGACATCGAACTTCAGCTTGTCGAGATCGAAATGCGCCAGCAGCTCACGATGATCGCGGAAGGTGATCTCGACTTCGGCTACATTCGCCCACCGGCGCCGATCCCGGCCGGCCTGACGACGACCACGGTCCTGCGCGAGCCACTGGTGATGGCGCTGCCGACGGCCCATCCGCTGGCCGCCCAGCATGCCATCGAGCTCGCGGCCCTCTCCGACCACACCTTCATAACCCCGCGCCAACCTGCCGATGTCGGCTTCCACTTAAACACGCTCGACGCCTGCAAGGACGCCGGCCTTACCCCGAAGATCAGCGCGACGGGCCGGGATTTCACCACCATCATGAGCATGGTCGCCGTCGGGCTCGGCATCGCGCTCGTGCCGCAGTCGCTGCAATGCCTGCAGCTTCCGGGCGTGCGCTATGTTTCATTGGCGCGAAACCGCGTCACGTCCGATCTCGCGGTCGCCTATCGCAAGGTCGAAGGCTCGGCAGCCGTACGCGCGTTCGTCGCCCATCACCGAGCACGCCATGGACGAACTGCCTAGCGCTTCACGCCGGCCTTTGCCGTTGCGGCTTGCGCTCAAGGGTGCTGCGGATGGCGCGGATCGTCGTGCGGCTTCAGGAGATACCGACGCGCGACGTCGAGATAGCCGCGATAGACGAGGCCGCCATTGATCGCCAGCAGTGCACCTCTGTACCGGCGATAGAGCGCCGGGATCTGATACCAGGGAACACCCGGTCGCTGGTGATGCAGCACATGCAGATTGTTGTAGAGAAACAGGAGGCCGAAGAGCGGTGTGCCTTCGACGATCGCCGTCCGCTCGTCGTGATGGCCGGCGTAACGGTGCTCCGCATAGGAGCGAAGCCGCGTCAACGCCGCACCGGCATAGACGAAACCGAAGAGGTAGAGCCAGAGCGGCATGCCGCAGACCGCAAGAACCCAGATGAGGACGACGGCGACGCCTGCCGCGTGCGCGAGCCAGATTCTTGCCCGCTCCCTGTCGCCCTGCACGATCTGCGCCAGTTCCTGCGCGAGGAAACTCAGGATCATGACCAGTGGTCCGAGTGTCAGCCGGCCGAGCAGGGTCGTGTTCCACTCGGCAAGCTTTCGTCCCACCTTGCCCATGCCTTCCCAGGCGGCTCGGGTAAAATAGGAGGACTCCGGATCCTCGATCGGATCCGTCAGATGTTCGTCGCGATGGTGGACGAGGTGCCCTTCCCGATAGATCGCGTAGGGCAGCCAGAGGGAAAGCGGCGGCGATCCGATCGCATCGTTGATGCGTTGGTCGCGCGTCGGATGACCGTGAATGACCTCATGCTGTAGCGACCCGTGCCAGGCAATCAACCAACCGCCCAAGCCGATCACCACCGCGACGGGAAGCGACTTCCAGAACCAGGTCAGGGCGAAAAAACCACTATAGATGGCCACGGCCAGCGCGACGGTCTGCCATTCGATGCGCGCGATTAGAGATAGGCTCGATTGCGGGGGCAGCGCGTCAGTCGACATGGGGTCTCCGGCTAGAAAAAGCGATAGATTTCAATCGCCAATATAAAAAGCCGACCAAGGGGAAGGCGCCGCATGGCTTTGCGGCAAAGACACGCAAACGGGAATAGTGGTCGTGCGAAACGCCAGGCCTGTAAAATATTTATTCTATGTAATTTATATTCTATAAAGCTGCCGTGCGCCTGATGTTCGCGACGGCCTTCGCGAAGCCGCCGCCGAACCGTCAGGCGATCGTCGGATATCCCTGATCGGCGGCATCGCGATCGAAAGCCGCCAGAGCCTCGTAGTCGCTATCGGATAGCAGGCTGATGCCGCGCAGCGAAAGCGTGTCGCAGATCTCGAAAAGCGCCGGGTCGGCAATGGTTTCCGCAAGCACGCGGCGCAACAACACCAGGTCCTTCGCCGGTGTCGATGCTGCGGTGATGAACGGCAAGCCCGGACCTTTTTTTGTCTCTGCCAGGATGCGCACGCCGGCGACGCGAGCGGGGTCGAAGCGCAAGGTGTTGCCGAAGGTCACGCAGTCGATCGCCGCGATATCGGCGGCACCGCTGGACACGGCGTCAATGCTCGCCACATGACCGCCGGTCTGCAGCACCGTCGAGAAGAACCGTCCGTCGATCGCATGGGGCGCCACGAAGGCGCGAAACAGGTTGTAACCGGAATTGCTGCCGGGATCGTTGATCGCCGCCCGCGCACCGCGCAGATCCTCGATCGAACGCGCCGAGGATGCGGCGTTGACGATGATGAAACTGCATTTGAGCGATCCGTCGCAGCCAGGCAGTCCGTAGACCGGCGTCGCCACCAGCTGCACCTGGCCGCGCAGGCGCTGGACATAGGGATAGCCGCAGGTCTGCGCGAACAGGAGATCTGGGCGAAGCCAGGGCTCGTCGTAGCGCATGTCCTCCTTCAAGGCCGCAGGCGCATCGAGCCCAACGGCACGGAGGCGATCCGCCAGCGCCTCCCAGAACATCCGCGTCGCGTCCTTCAGCGGCGCCGGGCTGACATACATGGCAAGGCTTGCGATGGGCATGGGCGACCTCGGAGCGACCGGGTGAAGGCGATCGAAAACCTATGCATTGCATAGACTTAATTCGCAATCGAATTCTGCGCGACCGCAATGGCCGCTCCTGAGGATAGGGACTACTGCACGCGCTTCAGGATCTCACCTGCGACCTTCGCAGCGCTCGCCGGATTCTGGCCGGTGATCAGCTCGCGATCGACGATCATGTTCGACTGGAAGGGCGTATCACCGTTGGCGATCATACCGCCCGCCAGTGCCAGGGCATCCTGAGGATAGAACTTCATCTCCCCGCCCTTCAGCAGAGGCTTGGCCATCTCTTCCTCGCCATTGCTGAAGACGGTCATGCGATAGCCGGCATAAATCCAGCCGGTATCGGCGACAGTCTGGCGACCCGCCGCCAATTCTCCGGTAAACTCGGCCGGCTCGGAAAGTGTCGACAGAAGCGCGATCGGCCCGTGGCACATCAAGGCGGTCGTCTTACCGCCCATGTGAAACTGCCGAAGCAGCTGGCCGAGATTTGCGTCGACGAGCAGATCCTGCATCGGCGCATGGCCTCCGGGAACGTAGACCGCTTCAAAGTGGTCGTAGCCGATCGGCGCCACCCGCGGCAGGCTGACAACCGGGGTCTCCGTCGGCGAGGTGATCTTCAGCTTGCCGAGCAGTGCTTCGCTTTCCCGCATCGCCGCTTCATCGCCACCGAAATACATCTTGTCGATCGAAGTACGATCAACGCTCGGCGCCATGCCTTTTGGTGTCGCGAAGGTTACCTCATGGCCAGCGTCCAGGAACGCCTTTACCGGCTGCATCAATTCGTTGAGGTAAAAGCCGGTCTCGAAGACCTTGCCGTCCTTGAGGTCCAGCCTGTTTTCATCTGAAAGCACGACCAGGATATTTCCGGCATCCGCGTGCGTGGCGCTAAGCACGATTGCCGCCGAGGCCGCCAACTTCATCAGCATTTTCATCTTCATGTCTCCGAATGGTGGCCGAATGGGCCTCCCGCAATGGGCTCTTCAGGCGGCGAGGACGTCGCGCAGCGCCTCGCCGACGCCTGTGGCGGACTGCGGATTCTGGCCTGTGATCAATCGGCCGTCGACGACGACCTTCGATGTCCAGTCCGGCGCCGGATGATGCCGCGCGCCACGCTCGACGAGAGCGCTCGCGAGCAGGAAGGGCACCGTCTTGTCGAGGTCGACGGCGCGCTCTTCGGAATCGGTGAAGGCGCTGACATCGCGGCCGGCGACGAGATAGCGACCGTCGGACAGCTTGACGTTTACGAGCGCCGCCGGGCCATGACACACCGCCGCGACCACACCACCAGCCTCGAAGATCGAACGAGTCACCCGGTCGACGGCACCGCTTTGCGGCAGATCCCACATGGCGCCGTGACCGCCGGCGAAGAAAACCGCAGCGTAACGCGAGGGGTCGACATCATCGAGCCCGGTGGTGGTGCGGATCGCCGCTCGAAACGCATCGTCGTTCCAGTACTGCGAATTGATCTTGTCTTCGAGATCGAGGCCGTCAACCGGCGGTTCGCCGCCTTTGATCGACGCGAATTCGACCGAGATCCCGGCGGCTTCGAGCACGGCCAGCGGATGCGTGACCTCGCCGAGATAGAAGCCGGTCGGCTGGCCACCGTCACCCTTGGAGCTGTGGCTGGTGAGAACGAAAAGCACTGGCTTTCCGGCGGTCGAGGCTGCCTCCGTCATCGTCATTTCCTCTTTTGGGAATGGCCCGGCGTCGCGGGCGTTGCTGATGCAGCCTATTTATTATCTCCACATTCGGCGATAAATTCACTCACAGGGAAATGATTTGGTCCTGAAAGGCAACAATGCGCCGCTTCGATCACCTCGCCGACGTCGAGGCCTTCATCACCGTCATCGACAAGGGATCAATGACGGCCGGCGCCGTGGCGCTGGCCACCACGCCATCGGTCCTGAGCCGGGCGATCACCCGCCTGGAAACGAAGCTCGGCACGCAGTTGTTGCGGCGAACGACGCGGCGCATCAGCCTTACGGAGGCGGGGCGAAACTATCTGGAACAGGTCCGCACGGCGTTCGAAACCATCGACCAGGCCGAGCGCGCCGTTCAGGGCGAAGGCGTTGTGGCCGGCCGGGTCCGCCTCAGCGTTTCCACTACCTACGGTCATTTTTGCCTGCCGGAGAAGCTGACCCGCTTTGCGCTGAAGTATCCGTCGGTTGCCGTTGAAGTATCGATTGCCAACCGCAATGTCGACCTTGTCGCCGAGGGCTATGATCTCGCAATCCGCCTCGGTCAGCTTCCCGACAGCGGGATGATTGGGAGAAAGCTCGGGGACGAGCCGCTAAGGCTTGTGGCCTCTCCCGGTTACCTCGCCCGGTGCGGTATGCCGCAGTCGATCGACGATCTCACGAAACATACCTGCCTGCCCTTCATCATGCCCAGCACGGGCCGTCCGGCGCCCTGGTTGTTGCGGGTCGACGGCTCGGATATCGAGTGGACGCCCCATGGCCCCGTTCATGTTCAAGACGATGTTCTCGGCACCGTGTCCCTGGCGGAGGCCGGTCTTGGCGTTTGCCAGACCTATGACTTCGTCGTGCGGGATAGCCTGGCGCAGGGAGGCCTGGTCGAACTCCTTCTGGAACTGGGCGGCCGGTCGCGTCCCTTCTCGCTCATCTACCCGCCGCATCGCAACCTGTCTGCCGCGACGCGCGCCTTGATCGATTGCCTTTTGGAATAGACTGTCGGGCAAGGGCTGCGAGGATATGAGGCAACCCTCGCACGAGACGCCTCAGCCGTGCCAGTGCGAGCAGCGGATGACGTTGCAGAAATTGCCGCGATGGAAGTGGGGCTCCTTGTCAGCAATGACATCGGCCTTGACGTTGCCGAAGGTGGTGTCGGGCTTGTGCCTGATGCCGTCGTAGAAGGCCTGAATGATATCTTCCTTAAAATTGGGCGTGCGCGGGAATGCGCCGACCACGGCTTCGCGCTCGGCGTCGGAATATTGCTGGTAGGTGAGGCCGAGCACATCCATCTCGACGCCGGCGGTCACGAGTGCCACGACCGGATGCATATGTTCGGGCACGCCCGGCGTCGTGTGGAGCGCTATCGCCGTCCAGACCGTGTAGGCATCCGCTTCCGAAATGCCATGGCCGCGCAGAAAGTCGCGCGCGGCATGGGCGCCGTCGACTTCGAAGCGTTCATGCTTGCTGCTGTGGCTCGGCATCAGGCCGATGTCATGGAACATCGCCCCGGCATAAAGCAGCTCGCGGTCGAAGGTCAGCCCGCGGTGAATGCCGGCGAGCGCGCCGAAATGGTAGACGCGGCTTGAATGGTTGAAGAGCAGTGCGGTTTCGGTGTCGCGGATGTACTCGGTTATTGCCTTGGCCAGCTTGCTATCGGGGATGGCGGCCTCGTTGGCGATGAGCGGCATTGTTTTCTCCTGCGCTTTCTACTCGCCAACAGGATAGAAACCACCTAAAATGTCTGCAATTTATGCAACACGTCAAATACGGCCAAATCCAGATCGAGGCGGACGCGCATGAAGGAGAAAACGAGAACAATCGTGATGGTGGCGCTGCCCGGCGTGCAACTGCTCGACGTCTCGGGTCCGTTGGATGTGTTTGCGGAAGCGAATGCGCAGGTCGGGCGCGAGGCCTATCGCCTCCTTGTCGCCGCGACAGAGCCCGGGCCGCTCCGCAGTTCGTCCGGCGTGCGATTGATGGCGGACCGGGTTATCGGCCGCGATTTCGACGATCCGATCGACACGCTGCTTGTTGCCGGATGCCCGAATGCGGCGGAGGTGTCCGCGGATGGCGTGGTTCTGGATTGGCTGCGGCAGCGGGCGCCAATTGTCCGGCGCTACGGATCGGTCTGCAGCGGCGCCTTCTTCCTTGCCGCGGCGGGGCTGCTTGCAGGGAGGCGCGTGACGACGCATTGGGCCGTGGCCGAAGCGCTCGCGCGGCGGTTCCCCGAGGTGACCGTCGAGGAGGATTCAATCCATGTGAGCGACGGGCCGGTGCGCACGGCTGCCGGGGTGACGGCCGGACTCGACCTGGCGCTCGCCCTGGTCGAGGAGGATCTTGGGCATGAGGTCGCCAAACGGGTGGCGAGCCAGCTCGTGATGTTCTTCAAGCGGCCCGGAGGGCAGCTGCAGTTCAGCCGCAAGGGGGAAGCGGCACCGGCCGGCCGCTCGGCGCTCCAGGAACTTCAGCGCTGGATCGCCGTCAATCCCGCACAGGATCACAGCGTTGCCAACCTCGCCAAGCGGATGGATCTCAGCCCGCGCCACTTCTCCCGGCTTTTTCGCAGCGAGGTCGGCATCACGCCGGCAAGCTGGGTTGAGGAGGCGCGGGTCCATGCGGCCCGCCGCCTTCTCGAACGGGGCCATGACGCGCCCAAGCAGGTCGCGGCCCAGTGCGGCTTTGCCGATGCCGATACGCTGCGTCGGGCCTTCACCCGCCATGTCGGCGTAACGCCGGCCGAGTACCGAAAGCGCTTCGCCAGCCCGGCGCTTCTCGCTGGGTAAATTGGCGGGTCGCATCCCCCTATTCGGCCGCCTGAACCCTGCCTTGCGGCTTGCTCAAATAGGGCAGCACGAAGAGATAGAGGCCGTTCGGCAAAAGCACGAACAGCGGCGGCAGGGGCAGGTAGTAGACCCATTCGGGAAGCGTCGCCAGGGGCATGCCGATAAAGATCCCGGCAACGGCCAAGGAGAATAGCAGGGACGTCCAGCGATGGATTATCCGGATCAGAGAAGTCATTCTGGCACCTTGAATTCGGGCGTTGGATCGAGCGATGGAGCGATCAGTCGAGCTTTGCGACGACCTCTTCCAACTGCGTGAAAAAGCGCTGCCAACCGACGGTTGCGCCCTGGAAGTAGGACTTCTGGTCTGCGCGGAAGCCGCGCTGTTCCATGCGCAGGCTCGTGCCGCCATTGGCGGGAGCGAGCGTCCAGGTGACAACGCTGGTGAGGTCCTTGGTGTCCCAGCGATAGACAAGCGAGCGGTTCGCCTCGATCGTCTGAACCTCGCAGTCGACCTGTCCCCAATCGGCCGACAGGGTAAAGCGGCGGCCGACTTCGGGAATGAAATCGTTGCGCATCAGCCATTCGGCGATCAGATGCGGTTGCGTCAGGGCACGCCAGATCTTCTCGGGCGGATGCGGGAAGTCACGTTCGACCACGACAGAGCGTGTAGTTTCCGTTGTTTCGATCATTGGTCCATTCTCTTCAGCAAATCATCGAGATCATCGAAGCGGTCCTGCCAGAAGCCGGCCATCTCCGTCGTCCAGTCAACCAGGGTCGCAAGCGCCTCGCGCTTCGCGCTGTAATAAGTGTAGCGGCCCTCATGCCTGTCGTGCACGAGCCCTGCCGCCTTCAGGATTTTCAGATGCTTGGACACGACCGGCTGCGAAACGCCGGCATCGGCCAGCAATCCGACGACGGTCGTATCCCCCTGGCGGCAGAGGTGCTCGAAGAGCCCACGACGAGTGGGATCGGCGAGCGCCCGAAAAACCGCATCCTGCAACCGCGACATATCTCATACCCAATTGGCTATATGATGACGTATAGCCAATTGGGTATGCGTTTGTCAAACGCGTAATGATTGCGGCCCGCGCACAGATCATTTCCTGCCGGCGCGGCTTCAACTGCCGGGAAAGATCAGCCTAGGGGGAGGATATGTCGATCGCTTCGCCGATCGCGTAGAAGTGTCCGCCCGCGACATAATGCAGGCTGCGCAGGGCCGGGTCGGCGGTCTCGAACATCCAGTGCCCGTCACGAAACACGCGATCGTCCGCCCAGGCGGCGAAGATCTCGCCGATGAACAGGTCGTAGCGGCTTTCGATGGACGGCTCGGAGATCAGCCGGCACACCAGCCAGGCCGAACAGCCGGCAACGAAGGGCAGGTCATGCTCCGGCATGTCGAAGAGCGCGACACCGGCCTTGTCAAGTTTGTCCGGATCGTCGTGCAGGCTCGTGGTGCCGACCGCATGGGTCAGCACCGCCTGGGTCGCGGTTGGAACCTGGATGCAAAACAGGCCCGCCTCCTCTGCCAGGCTACGGGTGCGGGTGGCACTGTCGAGCACGACGGTCAGCTTCGGCGGATCATAGTCGAGGGCGCAGGCCCAGGCCGCTGCCATCACGTCTTCCACCCCAGCATGGCGGGCGGAGACCAGAACGGTCGGGCCATGGTTGAGCAACCGATAGGCCTTTTCGAGCGGAACGGGACGAATATGCGAATCCATCAAAAACCTCTGCCACCGCGGCGAACCTGATCGATGGCCATTTCTATAGTGACACCACATCCCACCAACAAGGGTTGGGCTTCGCCTAACGACATCGACTGCGATGCCGCTCCTCCTCAAGCCGGACCGCCGCCCGTCGCGCCAGCGCCCCGGCTTCCCTTCATCGCAAAATCCGGATATATTGAATGAACGTTCAGCAAATATGGAGACCGTGATGAACGAGTTGGTCCGCGACATTTCCGTTCCGAATGACTGGGATCGCCGTGGGCTGCCCGGATGGTGCTACCACAGCAACGCCCTGCTCGAGCTGGAGAAGGAGCATGTCTTCAAGCAGCATTGGCAGATCGCCTGCCATGTGTCCGACGTGCCGGAGCCGGGCAATTACGTCGCCATGGACGTCGTCGGCGAGCGGGCGCTGATCCTGCGCGACCAGGACGGCACGCTCCGCGGATTTCATAACATCTGCCGCCACCGGGGCTCCCGCGTCGTCGCCGACGACAAGGGCACCTGCCGCAACGCGCTGGTCTGTCCGTTCCACGGCTGGGTCTACAATCTCGACGGAACGCTGCGCGGCGCCGCGCGCCCACGCTCATTTCCGCCGCTCGACAAGCAGGCATTCGGGCTGATCCCATTGGAACTCGAGGTCTGGATGGGCTTCGTCTTCGTCCGCTTCCGCCCCGGCCCGCAGCCATCGGTCGCCGAGGTCATGCGCCCCTTCGCCGAGGAACTCGGGCACTATGGGACGGAGGGCATGGTGCCCACCCAGGGCATCTGGACGCAGGAAAGCCCGGTCAACTGGAAGTCCGTGCGCGACGTCGACAATGAGGGCTACCATGTCGCCATGGCCCATCCGGCGCTGCAGGATCTCTACGGCTCGACCTATTACGACGAGCCCTTCGTCAACGGACTTTGCCGTTCCTTCGCGACCTACAATCCGCATGCCGGCCGGCGCTGGAGCGTGAAGCAATATGTCAGCGTCGCGCCGGAAGCGACGCATCTGCCCGAGCGGCTGCGTAAGACCTGGATCTATTTCGGCCTGTTTCCGAACGCGGTCATCGCCGTGACGCCGGAGAGCGTGCAATTCTATCAGGAATTCCCGCTCGCAACGGGCAAGACGCTGCTACGCGGTGGCATCTATCGCTATCCCGATGAGACGCGCCGGCAGCGGCTCGCCCGCTACCTCGCCTTCCGCATCGATCGCGACACCCAGGCCGAAGACGTACAGCTGACGATCTGGTCGAACGAGTCGATGACGTCCAAGGCGTTCGGCGGCTTCTATCTCTCCGACCTCGAATATGGCGTGCGGACCCACCACGACCACCTGCGCGCGGTTCTGCCGGTCATGACGCTCGATCAGGCGCCGCGCGAGGAGGAGATGGCCGCCGTCAACGAGGCGATGGCGGCACGCTGAACGAAGACAAAAAGAAGGGCCGGAGATCGTCCGGCCCCTGAAGTCGGCCTCGCCGGGGAATGCTGGCGGGGCCGAGGCATTTCATGCCACCATCAGCCCTTCCAGAGCCCCTCGCGCACCAGTTCGTCCATCGTCCTTCGAATACTGACATCGAGGATATCGGCCATGACGTCGATCTGGCCCGTCGTGATCGTCAGCGGTGGCGACATCACGCACATGTTGATCAGCGGCCGCACGAGCAGGCCGAGTTCCTGGCAGTGCCGATCGATACGTTTGCCGACTTCCAAATCGAGCATCAGCGGATTGTTGCTGACGCGATCGGCGACGCATTCGACGCAGGCCATCAGCCCCAGTCCGCGCACCTCGCCGACGAGCGGCAGCGCTTCGAGCCGTTTCAGTGCCGCTTGGAAATGACCGGAGATCGCCCGCGCATGGTCGAGCAGCCCGCCTTCCAGGATATCGAGGTTCTTGAGCGCCACCGCACAGCCGATCGGGTGGCTGGAATAGGTGAGGCCATGGGCGAACATCGCGTCGGAATGATTGGATTGGCGCAGCGTTTCCAGAAGTTTCGACGAGATCATCACGCCGCCGAGCGGGAAATAGCCTGACGTTACCCCCTTGGCGAAGGTGATCATGTCGGGCTCGATCGAGAAGACTGCTTTGGAGGCGAAGATCTCGCCGAGGCGGCCGAAAGCCGTCACCACCTCGTCGGCGATGAAGAGGATGTCGTTCTCGGCGCAAAGCGCCCGCATACGCGGAAGGTAGCCCGCCGGCGGCACGATGACGCCACCGGATGCCATGACCGGCTCGGCGATGAAGGCGCCAATCTTCTCGGCACCGCGCGCTTCGATCACGGCGCGGAACTCCGCAACGAGGAAATCGCAGAACTCCGCTTCCGACTGACCCGTCGGGCGGCGGAAGGGGTTCGGACAGGTGAGCTTGATCACCTGATCCGAAGCGCTGTCCATCCAGTCGTGATCGCGCGGCCGACCATTGAGCGAGGCCGAGAGATAGGTGGAGCCGTGATAGCCGCCCTGACGCGAGACGATCAGCTTCTTGTCCGGCTGGCCGCGCACATTGTTCATGAACTGCATGAAGCGCAGGGCCGTCTCAACCGCCGAGGATCCGCCCGTCGTGTAGAACACGTGGCCGAGGTCTACGGGCGCATGTGCTGCCAGTCGCTCGGCGAGATCAACCGAGGGCGTGCTCGTCGTGTACCATGGCGAGTTGTAGGAGAGCGCCAGCGCCTGATCATGCAGCACCTGAGCCAGCTCGGCCCGGCGATGACCGACATTGACGCACCACATGCCGGCAGGCCCATCGATCAGTCGGCGCCCCTCGCCGTCCGTCACATAGATTCCGTCGCCGCTTTCGATCGCCCCGCGCGACTCGGCGCCGATGCTGCCGGCGACAGGCCAAGGCTGGACGAGATGCCGCGCGGCGAGCGCGGCGGTTTCATCCGCCTCGCGGTTGTGCACAACTGCAGGATCGAGCTTCGCGGCCATCACGGAATCTCCCATTAAATCCGGTGTATTTTTCCACTCAACAAGTTGATAACAATCGATAATGACTACTTTTATTGAATGGCTGTTCAATCAATATTGCAGAAATTCCGCTTGCGTTCAATCCCGATTTGCGTTTTGCTAATTGAGGGACCACAAAAGGCGGATACCGCCACGGGATGGATAGAATGAAGCGATCGCTGCATTTCCAGTGTCCACGCTCAGCACATCGCGCGAGGACATGCTGATGGCAGTCCTGTCGGGCGCGGGGGTGGAGCATCGGCCCGCAGAACCACCGAAAAGCCGCACACGCTGGATTGCCAGCGAAGAGGCCAGCGGCCTCGCTCTCATCTCACCGACACTGCTTTACGCGCTTGCCCTGCTCTTCCTGCCCGTCCTGATCGTCATCGCCTACAGTTTCTGGACCCAGGACTATCTGACGATCGACCGTACCTTTACCCTCGAAAATTACCGCACCGCCCTTGGCGAACCGATCTACCAGGACCTCCTGGTGCGCTCGCTGGTCATCTCGCTGGTCGTCAGCGTCGTCACCGTCGCGGCCTCCTATCCGATCGCCTGGTTCATTTCCTTCCATGGCGGCGTGCACAAGAACCTCTGGCTGTTCTTGATCACCGTGCCCTGCTGGACGAGCTATCTTCTGCGCGTGATGTCGTGGAAGGTCATCCTCGGCTATGGCGGCGTGATGAATACGGGGCTTCTATCGATCGGCCTTATCGACAAGCCGCTGACGACGCTGCTCTACAATTCCAATGCCGTCGTCATTACGCTCGTCCACAGCTGGGCGGCTTTTGCGATCCTGCCGATCTACGTGTCGCTGGAAAAGGTCGACCGCTCGCTGATAGAAGCTGCGCACGATCTCGGTGACAACAAGGTGATGAGCTTCCTGCGTGTCACCCTGCCCCTGTCGCTGCCGGGCGTCATCTCCGCCTTCCTGATCGTGATGATCCCGACCGTCGGCGACTACGTGACGCCCAAGCTCGTCGGCGGCAAGGATGGGGTGATGATCGCGACCGCGATCCAGGCACAGTTCGGCAAGGGCGCCAACTGGCCGCTCGGCGCCGCACTTTCGGTGACGACCATGGTGGTCGTCTCGGCGATGGCGGGGCTCGTCGTCCTCGCGCTGAAACTCACAATGAGGCTGGCGAAATGAGCGGCCGTCACGGCATCCCGAAGTCCCGCTGGCTGCCGATCTATGTCGGCCTCTACCTGCTCTTCCTTTATTTCCCGATCCTGCTGCTGCCGATCTTTTCCTTCAACAACGCCTCCACCACGACCTTCCCGCTGGCCGGCTTCACCACCAAGTGGTACGTCACGCTCTGGGGCAATTCGGCCATGCTGGAAGCGGCACGCAACAGCATGATCGTCGGCGTCTCCGTGGCGCTCATCAGCACCGTTCTCGGTATCTGCGCCGCCCGCGCACTGACGCGCTATCGCTTCCGCGGCAAAGGGCCGGCGACAGGCCTGATCATGGCGCCCCTGTTCCTGCCCGAGATCATCGTCGCCGTTTCGCTGTTGATGATCCTGCTGCAGCTCGGCATCGAGCTTTCGCTCGTCACCGTCATCCTCGGCCAGGTGGTCTTCTGCCTGCCCTATGCGATGTCGGTACTGATCTCAGGCTTCGACGGCTTCGACCGGTCGCTGGAAGAGGCTTCGCTCGATCTCGGCGAAACGGCGATCGGCACCTTCCGGCGGGTGACCCTGCCCGTCGTCGCGCCGGCGATCGTCTCCAGCCTGCTCGTGTCTTTCACGGTGTCGCTCGACGAGTTCATCCTCGCCTTCTTCCTCTCGGGAACCGAGCCGACGTTGCCGGTCTATATCTGGGGCCAGCTCCGCTTTGCCGCAAAGCTACCGGGCGTGCTCGCGCTCGGCAGCCTGATGCTGCTCATCTCGATCCTGCTTCTCACTCTTTCGGAAATCATACGCCGCCGCGCCGAATACAGGCTCAGGGCACAGGGAGCGCAGCATGGCTGAAACACCGATGATCGCAATCGAAGGCGTCAGCAAGTTCTACGGCATCTACAAGGCGCTCGACGACGTCTCGCTCGGCATCGCCGCCGGCGAATTCTTCTCGCTGCTCGGCCCTTCGGGCTGCGGCAAGACCACGCTTCTGCGCTCGATCGCCGGCTTCGACACGCAGACAGAAGGCGACATCCGCATCGACGGCCAATCGGTGATCGGCGTGCCGCCGAACCGCCGCCCTACCAATATGGTCTTCCAGAACTACGCGATTTTTCCGCATCTCGATGTCGAGGAGAATGTCGCCTATGGCCTGAAGCGCCTGAAGCTCGATGCGACCGAGGAACGCCGCCGTGTCGGCGCCGCACTCGAACAGGTCAGGCTCGGCCATCTCGGCAAGCGACGGGCGCATGAACTGTCAGGCGGCCAGCGCCAACGGGTGGCGCTGGCGCGCGCGCTGGTAATGCGACCGAAGGTGCTGCTCCTCGACGAGCCACTCTCCGCGCTCGACAAGAAGCTGCGCGAGGAAATGCAGGTGGAACTGCGCACGCTGCAGCGCGCGGTCGGCATCACCTTCATCCTCGTCACCCACGATCAGTATGAGGCGCTGGCGCTTTCGGACCGCATCGCCGTGATGTTCGGTGGCCGGATCGCGCAGGTGGCGACGCCGAAGGAGATCTACCAGCGCCCCAACACGCGCCAGGTCGCGGACTTCCTCGGTGGCATGAACTTCATGAAAGCCCGCGTCACCAACGAGACAGCGACACGCATTTCCGTCGAGACCCCGCGCTTCGGTGGCGTCACCGTCGACAAACCGCTCGGCTTTGCTGCCCGGAACGGCACGGCGACGATCGGCATTCGACCGGAACGCCTGCGTGTGCTGTGGGATGATGCGCGTTCCGATTTCGAGGTTGCCGGCAAGGTCGTCGACCGACACTATTTCGGCGAGATCACCCACCTGATCGTCGATATCCCCGGCCTCGAGCAGCCGCTTTCGGTATCGGAGACCAACAATTTCGGCGCGGACGACATTCCCGTTGGCGACACGATACGGCTGGCCTACGATCCGGATGCGCTGGTCGCCGTTGCCGACTGACAAAGTTTCGGCGGGACGCAGTCGCGCCCCGCCGATTTCCCTTCTCAGTAGCCCGACTTGATCTTCTCGAACTCAGCGATCATGCGCTGGCGCAGTTCGACCGGCATCGGCGACTGGAACAGCGTGTTGGCCAGGAATTTGGAGACGTCGGCATAGCCCTTGTCGGCCAGGATCTTCGGATCGACCTGCGCCATGCCGCGAGCGTTCGCATGACCATACCCCCAAGACTCGACCATATAGGCCGTGATCGCGGGATCGGAGATCGAATTCAGGTAGTCATATTGTTCGTCAAGCGGCGCTTCGGCCCCTTTGAGGCGGACATAGCCACAGACCCAAGTCGAAAGCCCCTCGGTCGTATCCTTCTTGATCGCCGCCGGAACGCCGTCTGCCTGCAGGGTCGTTGCCGTCTCGTTCCAGGCCCAGGCGAGATCGACCTCGCCGCTGGCGATCGCCTGGCTCAAGTCGGTGTTGTCGGTCCAGTAGAGGCGGACATTCTTGTGCACTTCGCGCAGAAAGTCCGAAGCCTGCTTGAACTGTTCGTCGGTCATCGTCGTCCAGTCCTTGACGCCGATGGCGAGGCTCGCCAGCGCATAGGCGTCATCGACATTGTCGCCGATCGAGACCCGGTCCTTGAACTTCGGATCGGCAAAGGCCCGGAGCGACTTGATCTCGTCCTCCTTGACCGTATCGGTGCGGTAGGTGAGCACGGTGTTGCCCCATTCGAAGGGCAGCAGCCAGGCCTTTCCGTCCGGCGTCGTCATCAGCCCCTTCATCGCGGCGATGCCCGGATCGATGTCGTTCCAGTAGGTGAGTTTCGAGGTGTCGAGCGGCTCGATCAGCCCGGCCTCGCGCCACTTCGCCACGCTCTGCGAACAGGGATGGGCAAGGTCGGCCTTGAAGCCGGAGCGCAGCTTCTGGAAAGCCTCCTCCTCGTCGCCGAAGAAACTGAAGTCCGGTTCGCTTCCGTGCTTGGAGGTGTAGGACGGGTGGAAGGCCGGATCCTCGTAGCCGGACCAGTCGAAGATCGTGAGGTTTCCGGCGGCATGCGCCGGCAGGGCGGTGGTCGAGACAAGCGAGGCGATGAAGGCGCCTCCCAAGATTTGCCTGCACGCGTTCACCAATGTCATGCCAACCTCCTCTATCCGGCCGTTCCGGCGTTGTTGTTCCCTATTTCGGCCCTTCCCGGGTGAAATGCTTGGGGAAGGCGACGAGCAGATATTCGACGGCCGCCGCATGCGCCTTTTCGCGCGTCAGCCCGTCGCCCATCATCAGCCTCAGCCACAGCCCTTCCATGCAGGCGCAGAGCGCCAGCGTCATGCCCTCGGGCTCATAGGCGTAGCCGCCCTCGTCCTTCAGCCTCTGGCAAAGGGCCAGGAAGATCTCCTGGTATTTGACGTCGCGCGCGCCGCAGAGCGCCTGATAGGTCGGCCGCGATTTCGCCTCACCCCAGAAGGCGCACCAGGCCGCAAGCTTGCGCTTGGTGCAAATCTTGCGATCGAAATCACAGGCGACAAGTGCCCAGAGCTGGGCCGCCGCCTTGTCACCGGCCTTCTCCAGCGCTGCACCCCAATTGGCCGCATATTCGTCGGCCATATATTGCAGCGTGGCGATCAGCAGCTTTTCCTTGCTCTCGAAATGGAAGTTGACGATGCCGCGCGAAAGGCCGGCGCCATCGGCAACGTCGGCAAGCGTCGTTTCCGAATAGCCGCGCTTCGCCAGCGAATCGATCGTCGCCTCGATCAGCTGTTGCCGCCGGGTTTCCTTCGAGGCCTTGCGGCCACGCTTTTCGCCTTCCGCGGCTTCCTGCACTTCAGGGGTGAGTTTCATCCGTACCGCCGTATCGTTCTTCTTCAGGCGCAGATGCATGTCATGCGTCCCGCCGCATCGGCTTGATGCCACGCAGATGAGTGGGACAATGCTCCCCACTGTCAAGCACCTTCTGCATGGCCGCCCAGGTCCGGATATTCTTGGCCACATAGGCCTCGCCGACCGCCGCAACGGCGGCCGAATGCAATGTTCCCTGCAGTCGCGAAAGCTCCTGGCGCGCGACCTCGCGATACCATTGGTTGCGGCTTTCCGCGCGCGTCTCGACAAAGCCCGCCTCTGCCATCGCCGTGAGATACGTCGCCGCCGAAGCCATACCGAAACTCAGCCCCTCGGCCGCGAGATACGCCTTCATATCCTGCGACGGCTCACCGTCGTGGGAGATCAGCCAATCGGAGCCGGCGAACACGCCGCCGGGCGAAAGCACGCGGTACATTTCGCGAAACACGGCCAGTTTGTCCGCAACATGGACCAGTGCGTCCTTCGAAAAGACGACATCGAAGCTGCCATCGATGAAGGGCAGCGGACCAGCCGGCGCCTGAACGAAGCTCACCCCCGCAAGGCCCTGGCGCGCTGCCGCGTCGCGCGCATGCGCGATAACCGGCGCCTCGACGTCGAAGCCCGTGATTGCCGCCGGACGACAGGTTCGGGCGATATGCAGCGTCACGCCGCCAGCACCGCAGCCGAGATCAAGGACACGTTTGCCGTCGATCTCGACCCCGTCGAGCACGCGGTCAACCTCGTCGGGACCACCGGGCGAAAGGTAACCCTCGCCCCACAGCACCTCAAGAAAGCGGATGGCCGTATCGTCGTATTCGACGGCCTGTCCCGTTTCCTGATCAATCGACGACATCTGACCTCCTGGCCATATCAAGCCTTGCTAAAAATCCTACCGCATTATCAGAGGATTGCAACATATTTGCTGAACGCTCATTCAATATTGATGGACAACATTCTGCTTTCCGTGTCATTTTTTGATCAACGACAGGGGGAGCCAGATGAAAAAATACGACGTGGTGATGATTGGAGGAGGTCATAACGGCCTGGTCGCCGCCTGCTATCTGCAGCGCGCCGGGCTGAATGTCGTCGTCCTCGAAAAGAACGACTGGGTGGGGGGGGCGGCCACCAGCCGCGAACTCACCCCCGGCTTCCTCTACTCCAACTGTTCCTACGTCTGTTCGCTCTTCCGCCCCGAAATCATGCGCGATCTGGAGCTGCCAAAACACGGGCTTCAGGTCATCTCCTACGAAGGCGGCGCGGTCTTGACCCGTGACGGCGACTATCTCGCCTCCTACCGCGACCACGATTCCCATCGCCGCGAGTTTGCCCGCTACTCGAAGCGCGATGCGGAAGCCTATGACCGCTACGCCCGCGACGTGACCCGCCAGTGCCGCTTCATCCAGCCGCTGCTCATGCGCACGGCACCGGACCCGTTCAGCTTCAAGCCGCGCGATATCTCCGAACTCATCTACCTCGCAAAGAAGTTCGGCGAATTCTCACCGGCCGAAATGGCGGCAACCTTACGCTTCTGGACCATGTCGATTGCGGATTTCCTCGACGAGTATTTCGAGACCGACGTGATCAAGGCCTACCTCGCGCTTTCCGGCATCATCGGCACTGCGCTCGGGCCGATGTCGCCGGGCACGGCCTATGTGCTGCTGCACCATTATATGGGCGAGGTCGACGGCTCGGTCGGCGCCTGGGGTTATGCCCGCGGCGGCATGGGCGCCGTCACCAAGGCGCTCGCCTCGTCGTTCCAGGCGGCTGGCGGCACAATCCGCACCGGCGCAGATGTCACCAAGGTGCTGACCCGCGGCGGTCGCGCCCGTGGTGCAGTGCTTGTCGATGGCGAAGAGGTGCTCGGCAATCTCGTCGTCTCCAATGCCGACGTCAAACGCACCTTCCTCAAGCTCGTCGACGAGCACGATCTGCCGGAGCGCTTCGTCCACCGGGTCAGGCACTTCAAGATGCGCGGCTCCTCCGGCAAGCTCAACATCGCACTCGACAGCCTGCCGGAATTTCCGGCCCTGCCCGCAGGTTCCTCCTGCATTCGCGGCGACCTGCACTTCACCGACAGCGTGGAGCGCATGGAGCGGGCCTATGACGACTGGAAGGCCGGGCGCTGGTCGGCCGACCCCTTCGTCGACATGATGATCCCGACGACGCTCGACCCGACGATGGCGCCGCCGGGAAAACATTTCGTCTCCTGTTTCGTGCAGTACTGTCCGCCGAAGGTGGAGGGCCGGGACTGGACCGATGCCGACCGGGACGCCTTCGCCGAAACGGTGATCAAGCAGATCAGCGACTATTCACCGGGTTTTCGTGACCGCATCCTGCACATGGAGGTGCGCACGCCGCGCGAGATCGAGCAGGAAGTCGGCCTCACCGAAGGCAACATCTTCCAGGGTGAACTCACCTTCGACCAGTTGCTCTTCAACCGCCCGGTCCCCGGCTATGCGCAGTATCGCAGCCCCGTGCGGGGTCTCTACATCTGCGGCTCGTCGACCCACCCGGGCGGTGGCGTCATGGGCGCCCCCGGCCGCAATGCCGCCGCCGAAATCCTGCGCGACCTGCGTCATACGTCCTCCGACAAGATGAGCCCGGCCCATGACGTCATTTGATGCCATCGTCATCGGCGGCGGCCACAACGGCCTGACCGCCGCCACCCTCCTCGCCCGCTCCGGCCGCAAGGTCGTGGTCGTTGAAGCCAGCGACACGCTCGGGGGCGCCGCGCGCAGCTACACCTTCCACCCGGGCTATTCGAGCCCCGGTCTTGCCCACATCGTCAACCGGCTCCATCCGGAAGTCGCGTCAGCTCTCTCGCTCGAAAGCGGCAGCGAAGCGGCGGCACCGACGGTGGTGCTTTCGCCGACCGGGCGTCATGCCGTACTGCGGGGCGGCTACGGAGAAGCCATCGACGGCGTTTCCGAAGACGAAGCCCGACGCTTCCAGGATCTGCGCGGCAAGCTGATCTTCCAGGCGGCCATCCTGAAACGGTTCCTGAAACGCAAGCCGCCGGAGATCGGCGAGATGGCGCTGGCGGATTTCGCAACGCTCGCCGGGGCCGGTCTCGGCCTTCTGCGCAAGGGACGAGAGGAAAGCCGCGACTTCCTGCGCATGTTGCTGATGAATGTGGCGGACATCGCCGACGAGTACCGGACCGACGACCGGCTGAAGGCGCTGCTCGCCTTCGACGCCACGCTCGGCATCCATCTGGGACCCCGTTCGCCGACGTCGCTGCTCGGCCTTTACTACCGCCTCACCGGAGAAATGCACGGCGTGACCGGCGCGCAGGTCGTCGCCGGCGCCGGCGGCCGATCGGCGGCGGTGGCCTTCGAGAACGCGGCAACCCGCGCCGGCGTCGCGATCCGCACGGGCGTGCAGGTCTCCCGCATCATCGCCGATCGCGGCTGTGCCAGCGGTGTCGTCCTCTCCACCGGCGAGACGCTCGAAGCCGGAGCCATCGTCTCGGCGATCCACCCGAAGGCCACGTTCCTCGCCCTCACCGACGCCGCCGAGATCGGCACCGGTTTCCGCCGCGCCATCGGCAATATCCGCTCGAAGGGCAATGTCGCCAAGCTCGACCTGGCGCTCGACCGCCCCCCGAACTTTCCCGGCGTCGCGGCGGCTGATCTCCGCGGACGGCTCGTGATCGCCCGTTCGATCGACCATGTCGAAGAGGCATTCAACCCGGCGAAATACGGCGCGTTTTCCAGCGACCCGGTGATGGAGATCACTTTGCCGAGCCTCGGCGATCCCTCGCTGGCGCCGGCTGGCGGCTGTACGCTTTCGGCGCTCGTCGAATTCGCGCCCTACGCGCTTGCCGACGGTTGGGAGACGGGCAAGCCGGCATTCCAGAAGATCGTACTTGAGACGCTCGAAAGCTATGCCCCCGGTCTTGGCGTGAGCATCGTGGCCACGAGCCTCATGACCCCCTTGGATATCGAGGCGCGCTACAACCTGCCTGGGGGACATTGGCATCATGGCGAACTGCAGGCCGATCAGTTGCTTGTCAACCGCCCGGTCAACGCAGCGTCTGGCTACGCGACGCCGCTTCGGGGTCTTTATCTCGCCAGCGCCGGCTCGCATCCAGGCGGCGGCATTTCCGGCCTGCCCGGCCTGCTCGCCGCCCGGCAGGTCCTATCGGAGAAACGTGCATGATGATGCATCTCACAGCCTTGCGCCGCGCCCAGCAGGGCCATATCCTGACGCCCCGTCTCGAAACGCCGTTTCATCAACGCCTTGCCGCACTCAGCGAGACCAAAGATTGGTACAGCTGGGCGGGCTACAAGGCGCCGCATTCGATCTTCGACACGGAACTCGAATACTTCGCGATCCGCTCGACGGCGGCCCTGTTCGACATCTCGCCCATGGTGAAGTACCGCGTTCGCGGCCCTGACGCCGAGCGCTATCTCAACCGGTTGACACTGCGCAACGTCGCCAAGCTTGGCATAGGCCGCGTGCACTACACGGCCTGGTGCGACGACCATGGTCATGTCCTCGACGACGGAACGCTCTTCCGGCTTGCCGCAGATGATTTCCGCCTCTGCTGCCAGGAGCGGCACCTGCCCTGGCTTCTCGACAGCGCGGCAGGTTTTTCCGTCGAGATTAACGAAGAGACCAGCGAGATTGCTGCCGTGGCGCTGCAGGGACCAACCTCCTTTGCAGTTCTCGAAGCGGCAGGCTTTGCCGGCGTGGAAAACCTCAAGCCGTTCCAACTCGCCGAGTTTCCCGATCTCGACGGCAAGGTGACCGTCTCGCGGACCGGTTTCACCGGCGACCTCGGCTACGAACTCTTCGTCGATGCCACGCACGCTCTCAGCCTCTGGGACCGGCTGTGGGCGACGGGTGCCGATTTCGGCCTGAAGGCGATCGGCTACGATGCGCTCAACCGCGCCCGCATCGAAGCAGGTTTCATCGTCGCCAATGCCGACTTCATCACCGCCGAAGCCGCGCTGCGCGCCGACCGCGAACGTATGCCCGACGAGGTCGGGCTCGACTGGCTGGTCGATGCGGAGAAGCCCTACTTCAACGGGCGCGACGCTATCTTCCGGGCTCGCGCGAAACAGACCCTGAAGCACGTTCTCGTCGGGCTCGAAATCGAGGGCAACATCCCCGCCGAGGGCGCAATCGTCTATCATCGCGGCAAGAAGGAAGTGGGCCTCGTCACGGCGGCGATCTGGTCGCCGCTCGCCAAGCGCAACATCGCGATTGCCAGCCTAGCGCGCCCTTACGGCAGCCGGATCGCCGACGATCTCTGGGTCGAAATCTATGCTCTGCGCGAACTGCAGTATCAGAAGCTGATGAAACGGGCGCGTGTCGTCGCCCGGCCCTTTGTCAAACTCGACCGCCGCTCGGCCAATCCGCCCGGCCGTTTCTGAGACCGCGCGCATGGACGACGAGACGAGACGGCACTGGGAGATGATCAAGATGGCACCCGGCATCGAGTGGTCCGGCCGCGCCCGATACGCGGCAGCAATGTTCTTCTACCAGCGCGGCTTGTTGGATGCTGAAACACTCGAAGTCTACCGCATCTGCTCGCGCCTCGATGCGGAGGACCCGGCCATGGTCCTGCGTCGCCAACAGATCGGTTCGGAATGGCTGTCCCGTCTGGAGGACGACGGCATTTCCTGAGATCGGCGGGACCTGTTTGTCGGATGCCGATCGGGCGATGACGTTATCGACCGCAGAAGCGTTTTACGCCACGGGTGCTCGACACCAATCTTGCGGCGCACTCTATATCCGGCGATCGTGCGATCTTCGACCCGAGCGGCGGCAAGGGCACCAACAATGGTGCCCCTCATTCGTCAGAAGCGAACGCGGGCACCGACCTTGGCGCCGGCCGATTGCGAACCGTCGCCTTCGATGTTGAACAGCAGCGAGAAGTCGAGGTCCCAGTTGTCGGTGTTCGACAAGGCCAACCCGGCTGAAACCCGCCCGAACAGGCCTTCGCCGTCGAGCGAGGCGAAGCCGACATCGGCACCGACCGACGGCGA
>NZ_JBFRGB010000026.1:0-89626 GCF_052115125.1 Ensifer sp. 2TAB8
GCGTCCTCGCGGCAACAATGGCGTCCTCGCGGCAACAATGGCTCGATCCGAGCCCACTCCGCATCGCTCAACCAGGTCAACTGCCGCTGCTTCATCAAGGCCTCCAACTCCAAGACCTTGAATCACAATTTGGCAGAACCCGGAATCCCTATTGAGTACAGACCCTAGGTAGGGACGCAGGCCGCGAACGCACGTCTCCTCGACGAAGGCGATCATCATCGCCGTTGCAAACACCGGCGGCATGTCGCGAAAGCCGGGCCAGGCGTCATCGATCTCCGGCACCGTGTGCAACGGCGCGACGACCAGGCGCGCGCTGTGCCGCAGGCCGACGGAGAGAACGGGATGCTGATCAACCTCGCTCATATCCCTCCCAATCGCATCTTGATCGGCCATGATACGGGACGCTTCTTGAGCGGGTCGCCCCATATTTCGGAAATGTCGCGCACGAAGGCCTCCAGAATGTCGTCTCGCCCTGCCTCGTTGACACGGCGAACCGCGGACCATGTCGAGAGATAGCCGAGAAGTTCGCCAAGTTCCCAGGCACGCTCGATGTGCATCTCCGGGTAAACCATCTCTTCAAACGGAAACTCGATGTCGGCATATCCGCCGTCCACCAGTTTGCGCTCTGCGGGCCAATAGGGGCCGATCTCATCCCGATAGAACGCCGCGAACCGCGCCTGGAGGTCGGCCGGTTCCAATTTCAAAACGCCATAGCTGACGAGCGCGATCACCGCGCCTTCGGCCGCCACCCGCCGCGCCTCGGCGAAGAAGGCAGGTCGATCGAACCAGTGCGCAGCCTGTGCTGCCGTAATGAGGTGAACGCTTCGATTGGGAAGCGGCAGACGTCCGGCAGGCGCGCAGAGATATTCGACATTCCTGTGCGGCACGGCATTCGCGATCTGATCGTTACTCGGATCGACGCCAACGACCGCATTGAAGTGATTACCGAGCTGACGGGTGAGCTGCCCATTGCCGCAGCCGACGTCGAGGGCGCAACCCTGACTATTCACCGTGTCGGCCAGGAACTTCGACAAGCCCGCCGGATATTCCGGCCTGAACAGCGCGTAGGCGCTTCCTCCGCCATCAAACCAGTTCCTGGGTCTGGCTTCAGCGACCATTGGTCTCCTCCTCACACTGACAATTTGAGGCGGCCTCCAGCCGGCTGGCGAACCCCTCTCGCTCCAGCGCCGTCCCGAGCGCTTGCAGGACCTCGAGAATTGGGTATCCGATCTCGTCCTCGATATTTCGGATCGCCAGGAATGTTGTTTCCCAATGTGGCTCCAGAATCTTCAGGAGCGCCACACCCTTCCCGGTCAATCGGAGGCCAGCCTTTCTTCCATCCTCAAGACCATGCCGGGCAAGGATGCCGTCCTTCAGCATGAGACTGACGGTCTGGCTGATCGCGCCCTGCGTGAGCCTGCTGCTGGCCGTGATCTCGGTCACCGTCTCGGCTCCCGCGCTCAGCGCGCGCAACACGGGGGTATAGCGCGGCCTGTAGTCGATCTGGAGTGCGGCGTATCTTTCGGCAGCACCCTGATCGACGAGTTCGCCGACATATCGAAGGAGTTCGCCGAGGCCATGTTTGTCTTTGGTGCTCATGGCACCGAATTACATTAGTGCTAATGTAATTTCAAGTGGATCTTTCAGCGCCGCTGTTGCGACGGCTCATGACGCCCATAGGCAGGCCGCTTTCCAGGGAGGAACATTTGGGCGCGATCGCGGGTGGACATATCGACTACCTGCACTGGGAGCCCGAAACCATCGCAGTTCGGCTGCAGGGTGCCTGCGCCGTAATCCGCTATCGGGCGATCCTGGAAGTGATCTTCGGCGGACATAGAGTGCCGCTGAGTGCCTATTGGCACACGGATACGCATGAACGCAGAGACGGACAGTGGATCGTGACCTGGTCGCAGGCAACGGCCGTTCAATCGGGAGCGGCGATCCTTCCCGCCATGCGCCTGCATAGACGCAAAAGCCAGGGTCCGTTCAGCTTCAGATTAGCCGCGCAGCCGCGCGATCAGAGCGTGTCGCGCTCCGTGCGCAGATTGGAGACGACACGGCGGTTCTGCACCTTGCAGGAACGCTCGGTGCAGTCGCGAACTTCGCGGTCGTTGCCGTAGCCCTTGGCCCACATGCGATTGGGGTCCACGCCCTTCGAGGCAAGATAGGCCATCGCCGCGTCGGCCCGTTTCTGCGACAGCGTTTCCATCTTCGAGGCGGAACCGCTGTCGTCGGAGAAGCCCTGCAGTTTGACCAGCCAGCGCGGGTTGCTGTTGAGCCAGATCGCCTGCTTGTCCAACGTAGCCTTGGCGACAGGATCGAGCGCGGCCGAATCTTGCGTGAAATAGGTTCGCCGGCCGACATTGAGGATGAAATCCTCTTCGGTACCGGCCGAGACAGTCTCGAAGCCCGGCGCCGGATCATCGGTTTTTCCGGTCATCGGCACCGCGGCCGGCTCTTCGACGGCGGCGATCTCGGTGGTGTTGCAGGCGGTCAGCGTCAGCAGAACGGCGGCAGCGGAAAGCAGCCTCATCAGTCCGGTCATAGCAGGCTTCAAGGTGATATTCCTCATTCGACCGGGGTTGCGACCGGAGTTGCTTGGCTGACCTCGGGGGCCTTGTCGGCAATGTGCGGCAGGACCTGAACGGCGGTGCCGATCGGGCAGCGCTGGTAAAGATCGATCGCATCTTCGTTGAACATGCGGATGCAGCCGCTGGAGGCATCCTTGCCGATGCTGCCCGGCTCCAGCGTACCGTGGAAACGGTAGCCGGTATCGACGCCGTCGCGAAGCAGGTACATGGCGCGTGGACCAAGCGGGTTCTTCGGCGACCCGCCATCGACGAATTCGGGCAGATCGGGGTGGCGCTCGCGCATCTCCGGCGGCGGCGTCCAGCGCGGCCAGAGAGATTTACGGTCGATCGTAGCGCGGCCGTACCACTTGAAGCCTTCCTTCCCGACGCCAACCCCATAACGGATGGCCGTCTTGTTCTCCATGATCAGGTAGAGAAAGTGGTGTCGAGTATCGACGACAACGGTGCCGATCGGCTCGCTGCTGAAATATTTGACGACCTGACGCCGCCATTTCGGGTCGATCTTGGCAAAATTGGTGCTGCGATAGGTCACGCCGTTATCGATGGCGGGACCGGAAAAATAGGAACTCGCCGCGGCGAATGCCGGCCTCTGAACCGCGTCGGCGCCAAGTAGCGCCAAACCACCAAGCATAATATTCCTGCGGGTCCACTCCATCGGCAACATCCCCCGAAAGCCAAGCAGCGAGATCGCAGTAAATCAGATTTTCCATTTGCCACAACAGAAAATTCTCGGGAGACGATTCTTTCCGTGACTGCCTGGCAAAGAGAGTTTTGCCGATGGCTGTCAGCTTTCAGACGATCTCTATTCACCTGAGGTCTAGCCGACAGGATCTGAGAACGCAGCACTTTTCCCGTAAGCAACAACGACATGCCACGTCTGCGAAAACGCCAGAATAGGTCGGCAATTCTGCGCATTCGCAATGATGGCACATCGTTATTGTCTAACTTCACAGCATGGGTGCAGTTCATTTGCACACGCAACACCCTCGCAACCTCTCAAGGCTGAGGCAGCGTTGCCGCTCGCGTCGCCTGCATCCCGGCTCGGTGGTCCAAGCGGACTAATTGGCCCTGATGTCCCGCGCCTGACCCGATTCCCGGAGTTCTTCGAGCGTCTTGCCGAGGCAGCTTCCAACCTCCTCGGCGCCGGTCGCCTTTGCCTGGCCGCTCAAGCTGATCGTGCCGGCAAAGTTGTCCGATGCCAGGTAGGTCGCCGTGCCGTCGGCCGTTACCTTCGACAGATAGAAGGCGTGCTGCGTGCCTTTGTATTCGCAGGCGACAGCGAACGGAAACCGATCGAACAGATTGTCTTCCGCGCGTGCGGCAGACCCGAAAGCTTGAGCACCGGCCGCAACCAGCAGTACAGCCAGAGACTTGGACATATTCGTAGAGCGTATGCGCACCATCGATCCCCCAACCCAGTAGATAAAGGTGTCCGTCGAAGATGGTGACGCCAAGCCGGCACTTTGGCAAGTGCCCGCTGCCCACATTGAACTCACGATGTTCGACCGCTGGTTGGTTCCCGCCCAGGTCCTTGCGCATTGCGTCCGCTGCCAGCGGGGAACCGCGATAGCTCGGCCCTCAAGCCGGGTGGCTGAAGCGGGCGACCTGTGCATCCTTCATCAGGTTGCGAAAGCTCGATCCGCTCATGTGCACCAGCGTCCTGTGGTCGCCGCCCTCGAAATAGACGTCGTTCACGTCACCCAGGCTTTCGTCGAGCAGCACCGGCACATCATAGGCCGAGCCGACGGGCGGCACTGCGCCGATATCGCAATCGGCGAAGAGGTTGCAGACTTCCTCTTCCGAAGCGAGACCGAGACGCCGGTCCATCACGTCCTGCAGGGTGGAAAGTTCGACCCGGTGCGTGCTTGGCACAACGGCAAGCACGTAGCCCATCTCGTGATGAACGACCACGGACTTGGCAAGCCTGCTGCCGGGCACATGCGCCGCCCTCGCAGTCTGGCTGGTGGTGGCCGTGCGGTGATGGTCGACGGTGTCGTAGGCGACACCCGTGCCATCGATATAGTCCTGAAGTTTTCTGGCGATCGTCATCGTCGACACCCCTTCTCTCTCGTGGTGGCGCGGAAAATTCATTGTCCTCCCATCCACGATGAAGTCAACGATGGACGCGCCGAGGATCAGGGCGCGTCCTCCAGCATCGGGAAAGCCTCATCGCGCGCCGACATCTGCGCGACCGGCAACGGCCAGGCGATCGCAAGCTTTGGATCCAGGGCGTTGAGCCCGCCTTCGGCTCCGGGCGCATAGGGCTTGTCGTGCAGGTAGATCAGCTCGCAGTCGGCGGAAAGTGTCTGGAACCCATGCGCAAAGCCGCCAGGGATCATCATCGACCTCCCGTTTTCAGCGCTCAGCACCTCGCCATGCCATTGAAGATAGGTTGGAGAGTCCGGTCGCATGTCGACGGCAACATCGAAGATCGTGCCCGAAAGACAGGACACGAATTTCGTCTCGTCGTGCGGCGCGCGCTGGAAATGCATGCCGCGAACCGTGCCAGCCTTTCGCGTCAAGGTGTGATTGATCTGCGCGATCGAGCCGCCCGCACCGAAATCGGCGAGTTCTTCACGGCAGAAGAAACGCGAAAAGAATCCGCGATCGTCGCCAAAGCGCTGACGCTCGACGACCAGAAGACCCGCAAGGGGTGTAAAAATGCGGTTAAAGCGCGACATTGAACCTTCCACGAGCAGGCGGGGCGCCCTCACTCCTACCCCTTAAGAAACCAGCCTTGACCGTATTTGCAATTGTCGACATGAAAGCGTTCACAGGAAAGCGTACGAATCGACGAAGCCGCCAGATCGCGAATCGCGGCCTCCGGCGTATCGGTGGGTTGTATCGAAAAAGGGTATCGGCAGTCATGGCAGCAGCAGACGATCGTCTCGCGTTCGAGGCTCACAAAAAGGAAATGTCGCTCGCGCTCGGCAAGGACGACGACGCATTTCGCCAGTCGCTCGATACGTTGGTCGCGCTCGACAAATACGACTATTCCTACCTCTGGTCGTTCATGGGCGTGCCGATCATCCAGATGCCGGCCGACGTCATGGCGACGCAGGAAGTCATCTGGAACACCAAGCCTGACATCATCATCGAAACCGGCGTTGCCCGCGGCGGCTCGGTGATCTTCATGGCCGCGATGCTGCAACTGATCGGCAAGGGCAAGGTCATCGGTGTCGACATCGACATCCGCGCCCACAATCGCGACTCGATCGAAAAGCACCCGATGTCTTCGCGCATCACGCTGATCGAAGGTCCGTCGACCACGGCTGAGACGCTGGCAAAGGTGAAGGCCGAGATCCCGGAAGGTGCATCTGTCATGGTCGTCCTCGACAGCGACCACAGCCGCGACCACGTGCTGGACGAACTGCGCACCTATGGCCCGCTGGTGACCGAAGGCCAGTACATGGTGGTGGCAGATACGGTCCTCGGCTGGGCCGAGGCATCGCAGACCCCCACCAAGCGCTCGAAGATCTGGCGCGCCGGCGACGAACCCTACGCAGCACTCAAGGCCTACATGGAAGAGACAAGCCGCTTCGAGACCGATGAGGCACTGAACGGCAAACTTGTGCTCTCGAGCTCGCCGCGCGGTTATCTGCGCTGCATCGACAAATAGGGTCGCAAGCAGGGTGGCGCGGGCCTTCGTTCGTGCTACTGCCAACTCTCGATCGCGAATACAGGCACCGCAGGCGAGTACCGGATGGCTCGGAACATTGTCATCTCCCAATCCATGTACTTTCCTTGGGTTGGAATGCTGGAGCAGATCAAACTGGCGGACGTGTTCGTCCACTACGACGATGTGCAGTTCTCGCGTGGCAGCTTCACAAACCGCGTGCAGATCAAGACTCAGAGCGGCATCCGCTGGCTGACCGTGCCCTTGAAGGACCTTCGCCTGGGGCAACGGATCGATGAGGTACTGATCGACAATCGCACGGATTGGCGCAGCCGCCACCGCGATATCTTGCGACAAGCCTATATCAAAGCGCCCTTCGCCAAGGACATGCTGGAACTGGTCGACGGCGTGTTCGCCAAGGATGCATCGACGATTGCGGATGTGGCCCGCAATTCCATGCTCGCACTTGCCGCCTACTTCAATCTGGATAGGCCGAAGTTCGTCTCCTCGGACGCTCTCACCATTGGCGGTGCGAGCAGCGAGAGAGTATACGACATCACCGCCCATCTCGAAGGGACGGCGTATATCACCGGCCATGGTGCGCGGAACTATCTCGATCACGGCCTCTTCAACCAGAACGGAATTTCCGTTCAGTACATGAACTACGAACGCACACCCTATCCGCAGCTGCATGGAGAGTTCACTCCTTACGTGACCGCATTGGACCTCGTCGCCAATTGCGGTACCAAGGGCGCAGAAGTCGTACATTCCGGAACTGTCGATTGGAGGGAGTTTACCCAGTGAAATCCGAGAACCTGGACAACGTCGCGTCGGAATATCTTCCAAACGCAGTCACATCGATCGAGAACAATCTCATTCTCAATTGGTATCCGCAGCGCATGGTCGAGCGCTTTGGCAAATGCCAATCGCTGCTCGATCTTGGTATCGGCCACGGCTACACCCCGCACCTGTTCAACAAGGTCTGCGACCGGCACGTGATCGTGGAAGGTTCGCAGTTCGTCATCGATCTATTCAAGAAGAACAGCCCGGACTTTTCCGGTGAGATCGTCTTCTCCTACTTCGAAGACTTCGAAACGGAAGAGCGCTTCGACGTCATCATCATGGGTTTCGTTCTCGAGCACGTCGACGATCCGGGCCTCGTGCTCGACCGGTTCCGGCGCTTCCTGAAACCCAATGGCCGTCTCTATGCCGCAGTGCCGAACGCGAAGTCCCTGAACAGGAGACTGGGCGTGGAGCTCGGCAAGATCGACGATATCTACAGCCTGAACGCCAACGATCTGGCACTTGGCCACAAGCGCCAATATTGCCGGGACACGTTCCGTGCCGAACTCGAAAACCATGGCTTCCGGGTCGTGCACGAGGAAGGCATCTACCTGAAGYCATTGCCACTGCCGGTGTTGCAGACGCTGCCTGATTTCGAAGCCAATCTGCATGCCATGCTCAAGGTCGGTATCGAATTCCCCGATCTTTGCGTCGGCCTGCTGATGGAAGCAGAACTGGCATGAGGACTGCCGCCATTATCGGCACGCGCTCGATGTTGGGGAGCCAGCTCGTCGCGCGCCTGCGGAACATGGGTGTCGAGACCATCAGTGTCGGCAGGGCGGAAACCGATGACATCTTCCTCGACATGGCAGGCGGCGCGGCAAAGGTTCCGGATGGCCTCACCGCGGACGTGCTTTTCCATTGTGCCGCAAGCTTCGCCGACGATAGCCCGTCGGGGATACAGCAGAACTTTTCCGCGAACACCGCAAGCGCACTGAACGTCGCAGAACTTGCCAAGCGTCTGCAGACAGAGGCCGTTATCTATGCCGGATCGCTTTCTTCGGATGCGACACTAGATGCAGCACCCCTGACATCCTACGGCCTCACCAAGCAGCTGGCCGAACAGATCCTGGAATGGAGTTCGCAAAAACAGGGATTTCGCTTCTGCAGCCTTCGGTTCTCGCAGCTTTATGACGTGAGTGGCCGTTGCTGTGCCCATCAGCCGTGGATGGGACGCATCATCGCCTATGCGTCCCGCGGGCTCGACCTTCGCATGCCCGCGTCCCATGGCGTGCGTAATTTCCTGCACGTACAAGACGCCGCCGACATGATGATCCGCGCTGCCGAAACGGGCACGTCCGGCGTCCGGAATGCGGTTCACACGGAGGCAATGACCTGCGACAGGATCGCTGAAATCGCCTATGAGACCTTCGGGCTCGGGGGCAACGTCGTGATCGCAGCGGAAAAGGCTCCTTTTCGGAAGGTGAACTTTCCTGACGGTGCGGAAACGCTGTCCCGGTTGGGCATGGCGCCTCTGGTCACGATGCGAGACGGGATTGCCATGATCAAATCAGCCGGAACCGCCGAAGCGTTCGGCCCGATGGACGTCAACTAATGCAAGACGACGCAAAGCAATCGAAACAGCCGGTTACGGTCGTGGTGACTGCGGTAGGCGCCATCATCGGCCAGGGCATAGTCGCATCGCTCCGTAGACTGGAAGCACCGATCCGCATCATCGGCATTGATCGTGATGCCAATGGCATCGGCCGGCACTTCTGCGACGACTTCGTCGCCAAGCCATCATGCGATGAGGCGTCTCCCGAATATCTGGAGTTCTGGCTGGAACTGCTTCGGCGAGAGAACGTCGCCCTGGTGCTGCCGGGCCTGGAGCTTGACGTCCTGTTCTTCAATGACAACCGCGCTCGCTTCGAGGCGACCGAGACGCGTGTCGTCCTGAACAGATCTCCGCTGATCGCGCTCGCGCAAGACAAGTGGGACATGGGCGAGGCACTGCTGCAAGCGGACCTTCCGGCCATTCCAAGCACACTCAGCCGCAGCTTGGAAGATTGCACCCGCGAGCTCGGCCCCTTGCCTCTTCTGCTGAAGCCACGTCGCGGCAATGGTTCCCGCGGAATTGCCCTGCTGCGCGACAGGGCCGATTTCGACTACTGGACCCTGAAGAGCGCGGACGATTTTCTCATCCAGAAATTCGTGGGCAGCAACGACCAGGAATACACGGTCGGCGCCTTCGGGTTTGGCGACGGCACGACGCTGCCGCCGATCGTCTTCAAGCGCAAGCTGTCCGTCGCCGGCAACACCCAATATGCGGAAGTGGTCGACGAGCCTTTCCTGACTGAAGCGGTGAGCAGGCTCTCGCAACACTTCAAGCCGCTTGGGCCGACGAATTATCAGTTCCGGCTGGAAGGCACGACACCTTACCTGCTTGAAATCAATCCGCGCTTCTCGAGCAGTACGTCGCTGCGTGCGGCCTTCGGCTACAACGAGGCGGCGATGGCGCTGGAGTACTACGTTTACGGAAGAAAGCCGGAGGCACCGGAGATCAAGACGGGCCGGGCTTGGCGCTACTCCGAAGATCTGGTCGTCCTATGATCGCCGTCATTTCCGACATTCACGGCAACCTTCCCGCCCTCAAGGCGGTGCTTGCCCGCATCGACGAACTCGGCTGCAGCTCGATCCTTTCGCTCGGTGACGTCGTCGGATACTACGCCCAGCCGGGCGAGTGTATCGGTGTGCTTAAAGCACGCGGCATAACAAACATCATGGGCAATCACGATTATTACATCGTCAGCGGTGAAGGCTGCCCGCGATCGAAGATGGTCAATGACATCATCGAGTTTCAAAGGGGCATCATCTCGGCCGATCAACGCGACTGGCTCGCCGGATCGCGAACCTATGTCATCGACGGGTCGACCTACTTCGTCCACGGCAGCTGGCAGGATCCGATAGACGAGTATCTCTACAAGGTCTCACAGGCGCAGTTTCCTGACGGGTGCGAACGGCTGTTTGCCGGGCATACCCACGTGCAGGTCCGCCTGGAGATCGGCAGCAAGGTGTTCTGCAATCCCGGCTCGGTCGGGCAACCGCGTGATGGCGATCCGCGCGCCGCTTTTGCGACGGTTTCGGAGGCAGGTATCGAGCTCCACCGTGTCGCCTACGATATCGACAGCACGGCCCATCATATGCGGCAGGCCGGCTTCCCGGAACGCTTCTATGAAAACCTCTATCTCGGCGCGCAGATCGGCGGCCGGATTGACAGGATCGTTGCCGCAGACGCAACCAACGACCGATCGGCTTGAGCACAGGCAATCCACATGACGAAACCTCGCATTCTCTACACCAAGCCCTCGATCACCGAACGCGAAGTCGCCTATGCCACCGACGCAGCGGCGAACGGTTGGGGCGAGCGCTGCTACGATTACATCAATCGCTTCGAGGCAGCCTTTGCCGCGCATCTCGATGTCACTCACGCGATCTCGACATCAAGCTGCACCGGCGCGCTGCACATGGGCCTTGCCGCCCTCGGCGTCGGGCCGGGCGATGAAGTCATCCTTGCGGACACGAACTGGACCGCATCCGCCGCGCCGATCGTCCACCTCGGAGCAAAGCCCGTTTTTGTGGACGTGCTCCCCGACAGCTGGTGCCTCGATCCGGAGAAAGTGGCAGCTGCCATCACGCCGAAGACCAAGGCGATCATGGCCGTGCACATCTACGGCAATCTCTGCGACATGGACCGCCTGCTCGAAATCGGCGCGCGGCACAACATCCCGATTGTAGAAGACGCCGCCGAAGCGCTCGGATCGGAGTGGCGCGGACGCAAGGCCGGTTCGCTCGGCGCCTTCGGTGCATTCTCCTTCCACGGTACCAAGACCGTGACGACAGGCGAAGGCGGCATGTTCGTCACCAGCGACAGCAAGCTCTTCGAAAAGGTCCTGACCCTGTCCAACCACGGCCGGGCACGCGGGCAAAAGAAGCAGTTCTGGCCGGACGAGATCGGCTTCAAGTACAAGATGTCGAACCTGCAAGCGGCCGTGGGCCTCGCGCAGATCGAACGCGTCAACGAACTGGTCGAGCGCAAGCGTGAGATCTTCTACGCCTATCGTGAACAGCTCGCGGGCGTGAACTCCATCTCGATGAATCCGGAACCGGAGCACACGAAAAACGGCTTCTGGATGCCGACGGTCGTCTTCGCGCCGGAAACCGACGTCACGCGGGAAGAACTGCAGGGCGCGTTTGCCGCCGAGAACATCGACGCCCGCGTCTTCTTCTGGCCACTGAGTTCGCTTCCGCCCTTCGAGGACGTGCGGGCAAACACCGTTGCCTATGATCTCCCCGGCCGAGCGATCAACCTGCCGAGCTATCACGACATGACGTCCGAAGAGATCGGCAGGGTCGTGCAGGTGTTGCGCGACTGCGCTGCAGCCTGAACCTCAATTTCAGACATGCCCAAACGCCGCGGCCAAGAGCCGCGGCGATAGAATGACTATTTGCCTTTGCGTTGACGAAAGCGCAGGTCCTGCCGCAGGACATCTCTCAACGTCCGGGCGGAGAAATACCAGCCTACTCCGAGTTTCATAAGGCCGCGCTCGATTGAAAGCCTTGCGGACGCGATCGTGCGCCGCAACGGCAACGGCCCCAGCTGCCCGCCGGCGAACAGGTTCGCATAACGCCGCAGCCGTGGCTTCGGGCGCGGCAGCGTGATTGCGCTCAGGCCGTGCGTTGCCCGATACTGATCGAGCGCAGTGACGACACCAGGCGGAAGCATCGCCTTGCGCGCCCAGCCCGCAGCCTGGCTCATCGCCCCGCGGTAGAAATCCGCCGGCGCGATTTCAGGGAAGCGGTCGGACCGGCTCTGTGCTGCAGCCAGTGCGTATTCGCGCAGGATGCCGTTCAGCAGCACGCTGGTATCGCCGGGCATCGGCCCGTATTGCAGCCACTCGCCCTGCTCCTGCTGCATCCACCGTCTGAAATCCGTCGTCTCCTGGGTAACGGCACCGATTGTCAGAGCGTTGCCGTTGCTCCGCGTTTCGCCTTGCGTCACCAGCAACGGAAAATCGATGTACGCGTAGCTCTTCAATGCTTCGAGCGTGCGGAACGCAAAGGCATAGTCCGGCGAAATCCCCGTGAAAACACTGCCATAACGTTCGCGCAGAGACGCCACCAGATCCCGGCGCGCGAAAGAATTCAGCAATCGCGGCGTGTCCTTGGGCCAATCGCCCTTCGCAAACTGCCAGAGCTTATCCACGGTTGCGATCTCTCGCGCAGCCACATTCCCGTGTCCACAGCGGAGGCTGCGGTATCCTGGCAGCTCGCGCGCATTCGCAGTCGCGTAGCCGACAGCGGCCGCCTGTGTCCGTTCTATTGCCGCATGGACCTCTTCGAGCGCATAGAGCCGCAAGGCCATTCGATCGGTAACGAAGCCGACATATTGGCCTTTCGCATGCGCAATCGCCCACTCCCAATGATCGACCATAGGCAAGTTGAGGTCAGGGCGAATATAGTGAAAACGCGGGTCGGAGAGAAACGGAGCGAGAGCCGCCTGGTTACGCTCGCTATCGGCGGGCTGCGAGTTGTCCGAGACGATGAGCTCGAGATCGGAGAAGGTCTGCTCCAGCACGCTTGCCACGGCATCGACCAGAATATCCGGACGATTGCGCGTCGGAATGACAACGGAAAAAACAGGAGGCGCGGAAGCTTGCGTCACGGTGTCGGTATTGTCCATACTGCTGTCTGCACGCGCCTATATTTCCCCCAGCGAATACACTGATCGCGATTGCACAGAATCGGGAAATGCTTCAATGCTCAGCCATAACTGCCCGCGCCTGGAACCGATAGACTTCTGGTTGAAGCTGCCGATGTTGTCAATCCGAATGCCCGGTTACCTTGCATTGGGCATCTAGCGACAGCGGGAAGAGAGCATGAAGGTCGTCATACTTGCCGGTGGTTACGGCACGCGCATCTCGGAGGAGAGCCATCTGAGACCCAAGCCGATGATCGAAATCGGCGGGAGGCCGATTCTGTGGCACATCATGAAGATCTACAGCCACTACGGGTTTTCGGATTTCGTGATCTGCCTTGGCTATCGCGGCTACATGATCAAGGAGTATTTCTCCAACTACATCCTGCACTCTTCTGACGTCACCTATGACATGGCGACCGGCGAGACGCTCTTCCATTCCAACAAGGCCGAGCCCTGGCGCGTGACACTCGTCGACACCGGCACGGACTCCATGACCGGCGGGCGCCTGAAGCGCGTTGCCGATCATCTGGGCGACACGTTTTGCCTCACCTATGGCGACGGCGTCGCCGATGTCGACATCAAGGCCCTGACCGATTTCCATCGCAGCCACGGCCGCGAAGCAACCGTGACCAGTGTGGTTCCGCCCGGGCGTTATGGCGCGCTCGCCGTCAGCGATGGACAGGTTCAGAGCTTCATCGAGAAGCCTGCCGGCGACAACAACCGCATCAATGGCGGCTTCTTCGTCCTCAACCGGTCGGTGCTCGACCGCATCGAGGGTGACCACACTTCGTTCGAGACCACGCCGCTTGAAGGTCTCGCCCGCGATGGCCAGCTGATGGCCTTCCCGCATGACGGCTTCTGGCGACCGATGGACACGCTGCGCGACAAGAACCAGCTCGAAGACCTCTGGCAACACGGGTCCGCGCCCTGGAAAGTCTGGTCATGAGCCGGCTTGCCAACCCTGCCTTCTGGGCCGGCAAGCGCGTGCTTCTGACGGGCCACACCGGCTTCAAGGGAAGCTGGGCGCGGCTCTGGCTGGCCGAGATGGGTGCCCGGGTTGCCGGCTATGCCTTGCCACCTTCAGCCGAGCCGGCTTTGCACGCTTTGGTCGGGTCGGAAGGTTTCCTACACGAAAATCTCGCTGATATCCGCGACGGCGACAGGCTCACGACGGCTATTCGGCAGTTCGACCCGGAAATCATCCTGCATATGGCCGCCCAGCCGCTGGTGCGCGAAAGCTACCGGACACCGGCGGAAACCTTCGACGTCAACGTCATGGGAACGGTACGGGTGCTTGAGGCCGCCCGCACGGCACCCGCTCTGAAGGCGATCGTCGTCGTGACCACCGACAAGGTCTACCGCAACGACGAGAGCGGCCGGCACTTTCCGGAAGAAGCCGTGCTCGGCGGCCATGATCCTTACTCCGGCTCCAAGGCCGCCTGCGAACTGGTCGTCTCGACCTGGCGGGATTCGTTCCTGCGCGAGCGCGGCATCCGGATAGCAACCGCGCGCGGCGGCAATGTACTCGGCGGCGGCGACTTTTCCGTCGACCGTCTGGTGCCCGACATCGTCCGGGCGGCCCTCTCCGGTGAAACGCTCGCGATCCGCAGCCCGATGGCGACCCGTCCCTGGCAGCACGTGCTCGACTGCCTCAATGGCTACCTCGTCTATGCCGAAGCCCTCCACGGCGACGAGACCGAGGTGGCCGCGCTGAACTTCGGTCCCTCCCCCGCGGAACGACAGATCCCGGTGCGCGACGTCGCTGGTGCGATCCAGACCGCCATGGGCCTGCCGACGGAATGGCACGAGACCTCGGCGCACGACCAGCCGCGCGAGATGCAGGCCCTCGGCCTTGATCCCGCCCTTGCCCTGAAAACACTATCCTGGACCTCCCGTCTTTCCCAGGACCAGGCGATCGAATGGACCGCACGCTGGTATGACGGCTGGCGCCGTGGCGCCGTTGCCCGTGACCTGACGCTCGGCCAAATCGACGCATTCATGAGAGGCTAACGACTTCGATGCCCCACAACTGCCGTTTCTGCTCGACGCCCCTCGAGACCGTCTTTGCCGATTTGGGATCAACGCCCTGGTCAAACTCGTTTCTGGAGCCAACCGAAGAAGCGCTGGCGCGCGAGCGCGCGTTTCCGCTGAAGGCAATGGTTTGCTCCGAATGCCTGCTGGTCCAGACGACGGAGACCGTGCCGGCCGACGAAATCTTCACCGACGGCTACGCCTATCTCTCGTCGTTCTCGACAAGCTGGCTGGAACACGCCCGCCGCTACGCCGATACCATGACCGAGCGCTTCGGGCTGAACAGCACGTCGCAGGTTGTCGAGATCGCCTCGAATGACGGCTATCTGCTACAGTATTTCGTCGCCAAGGGCGTCCCGGTGCTCGGCGTCGAGCCCGCCGCCAATGCAGCGCGGATCGCCGAGGATCGCAAGGTTCCGACCGAGGTGGCATTCTTCGGCCGGGAAACTGCGACGGCGCTCGTCGATCGCGGCATCCGCGCCGACCTGACGGCCGCCAACAACGTGCTGGCGCATGTGCCCGACATCGCGGATTTCGTTGGCGGTTTTGCCATTCTGCTGAAGCCCGAGGGTGTGGCAACCTTCGAGTTTCCGCACCTCCTGCGCCTCATCGAAGGTGTGCAGTTCGATACGATCTACCACGAACACTATTCCTATCTGTCGCTGGCTGCCGTCGAGCGCATTTTCGAGAGCTCCGGCCTGAAGGTCTTCGACGTCGAGGAACTCGGCACCCATGGCGGCTCGTTGCGCGTTTTTGCTCAACTTGCCTCCGGTACCCGCGAAACGACCGAGTCGCTCGCAGCCGTGCGCGAGAAGGAGGCGGCTGCCGGCCTGACGCGCATGGAGACCTATGCCGCCTTCGACGACCGGATCGCCGCCGTCTGCAAAGGGTTTCAAGCGTTCCTGGCCCGTGCCAGGGCCGAAGGCAAGACAGTGGCCGCCTACGGCGCCGCGGCGAAGGGAAATACCTTCCTCAATGTCTGCGGCGTCAAGCCTGGCGAGATCGCCTTCGCCGTCGACCGCAACGATCTGAAGCAGGGCAAGCTCCTGCCGGGCACCCACATTCCTGTACACGCGCCAGCCCACCTGCAGGTCGCCAAACCCGACTATCTCGTGATCCTGCCTTGGAATCTCACGGACGAAATCGTCGCCGACAACGCGGCGATCCGCGCCTGGGGCGGGCAATTCGTCGTTGCAATTCCGGAAATTCGGATCCTCTGATCAGAAGACCGGGCGGTAAAGGGATGTCGCAGCCTTCTACCGCCCCACATTCTCCCTAAGTAACGAAAATCAAAAAAATATCGCCCTGAGACGCCTTGCCTCAAAATAGGCAAAATCGAAGGCACACTCAGCAACGGCGTGGGTATTGACGGTTGCAAACAAGCACCCAAGGAGGTGCCGTGTCTACCCTTGACCTATGCATTGTCGCCACGCGGCGCCCAGACTTGCTTGCCCAGACGCTAACGAGCTTCCGGGAGAGAATTTTCAGCAATCTTGAACTCGGCGGAGCCTATCTCAACCTTGATCCCGCCTTCGGCTCGATCGAGGATCATCGCGCCTGTGTCGATATCTTCCGCAGCAATTTCCCCGAGGGGGTCGTGTTTCAACCGGAGAGCACCGGCTTCTGCGCGGCCGTCGCGAGACTATGGTCGGCGACCAGCGCCGAGTACGTCTTTCACCTCGAAGACGACTGGATTGCCTTGAGGGACATCGGCGAGGTATTGCTGGCGCCCTTCGCCGATCCGGCGATCACCCAGGTGTCGTTCCATACGGCGGACCAGAACTGGGATATCGGGCGTAAAGGCCATTTTCATCAGCGAAACGAGTATGCGCGCTTCCTCGGGATCAAGATCCCGCTGTTTCGCACCTTCCCGAAGTTTACGACGTCTCCGTCCATCCTGCGCGGCGGGTTTGCGCGGCACTGCGCCGGCCTGATGGATCTCTCACGAGACCCGGAGAAGCAGTTTTATTCGGGCGTGAACCCGGCGATGGAATCCTATGTCGGGCGTTCCCGCAACTACATCTTCTCGCCCGAGGCGCGCCCGGTCATCAAGGACATGGGGCGGGAATGGCGTGAGCAGCGGCGAATCCAGAAGGTGATCACCAACTCCACCTCGATCTGGCGACAAAGCGCCTAACGGAGCGGCTGTCGCCCAGGCGCATTCCAGTCGGAGAATAGAAGCGGGACCATGGTCCCGCTTCTATCGATACCGACTTCACGCGGTTGCGACGGCGTCCTTGCGCTGGAAGCCCTTGCTCGCGGCCATCAGGCTACGCGTATAGTCCTCGCCGATACGCCCCGCGACGAGGTCCGCCGAAGACAAGCGCTCGACCACACGCCCGCCCTGCATGACCGCCAGCCGGTCGCACATATGGGTGACGACGCCGAGGTCGTGGCTGACCATGATGAAGGTGAGCTTGTGGTCACGACGGACCTGTTCCAGGAGGTTCAGAACTTCGGCCTGCACCGAGGCGTCGAGTGCCGAGGTCGGCTCGTCGAGCAGCAGGATCGAGGGTTCGAGGATCAGCGCACGAGCGATCGCGACGCGCTGGCGCTGGCCTCCCGAAAGCTGGTGCGGATAACGGAAGCGGAAGCCGGACCCAAGACCGACCTCATCAAGCGCCTTCAGAATACGGCGCTCGCCGTCGGCCACACCGTGGATCGCCAGCGGCTCCAGCAATTGCCGGTCGATCGTCTGGCGCGGATGCAGCGAGCCGTAGGGATCCTGAAACACCATCTGCACGGCGCGGTAGAAGGCCTTGTCGCGCTTAGCCCCCTGCAGCACCCGATCGTGAACCCGAATGGTGCCGCCCGTGACCGGCGCAAGGCCGGCAATCGCCCGCAGCAAGGTCGATTTGCCCGACCCGGATTCGCCGACGAGCCCGAAGGATTCGCCCGGCGCAATCTCGACGCTGACGTCGTTCAACGCCTTGAACTCGTCGTAGGTGACGGAAAGGTTCGAAACGGAAACGGCAGATGTCATTGAGCCCACTCCGGCTTGCGGTCGAGAACCGGCAGGGGATGACGATCGGAGCCGATCGCCGGCATGCAGTTCAGAAGTCCTTGCGTATAGGGATGCTTGGCGTTGGCGAGCTCGGACGCCGCCAGTTCCTCGACGATCCGACCGGCATACATGACGATCACCCGGTCGCAGAAGGACGAGACCAGGCGCAGATCGTGCGAAACGAAGATCAGGCCCATGCCACGGTCGGCGACGAGCTTGTCGAGGATACCGAGCACTTCGAGCTGCACCGTCACGTCGAGCGCCGAGGTCGGCTCGTCGGCGATCAGCAGTTCCGGGCCGGCAACCAGCATCATCGCGATCATCGCGCGCTGCCCCATGCCGCCCGACACTTCGTGCGGGTAGAGGTCGTAGACGCGCTTCGGATCACGGATCTGCACCGCCGCCAGCATGTCGAGCGCCCGTTCCCGGGCTTCGCCACGGCTGACGCTCTCATGCTGCCGCAGGGTCTCGACGATCTGCCGGCCGATGCTCATCACCGGGTTCAGCGAATACTTCGGATCCTGCAGGATCATCGCGATCCGCTTGCCCCTGAGATCCCTGCGGACCTTCGGCGATGCTGCGAGCAGGTCGATGCCGTCAAAGTTCAATTGCTTTGCCGTCACCTGCGCGTGACCCGGCGTCAGCCCCATGATCGCCCGGCCGGTCTGCGACTTGCCGGAGCCGCTTTCGCCGACGATGCCGAGGCGCTCGCGGCCGAGCGTGAAGGAGACACCGCGCACAGCCTCGACGAGGCCGGTGCGGGTCGGGAACGAGACCTTGAGGTCTTCAACGGTCAGAAGCGCACTCATTGGCCGCTCTCCCGCGGGTCAAGCGCATCGCGCAGGCCGTCGCCGAGCAGGTTGAAACCGAGACTGACGATCAGGATCGCGATGCCCGGCATCGTTGCCACCCACCACTGGTCGAGAATGAAACGGCGACCGGAAGCGATCATCGCACCCCATTCCGGCAACGGCGGCTGCGCGCCGAGGCCGAGGAAGCCGAGGCCGGCGGCGGTCAGGATGATACCAGCCATGTCGAGCGTGACGCGCACGATCAGCGACGACATGCACATCGGCATCACATGGCGGAACACGATGCGGATCGGCGACGCGCCCATCAGTTGCACGGCGGCGATGTAATCGGAGTTGCGCACCGTCAGCGTTTCTGCGCGGGCAATACGCGCATAGGGTGGCCATGAGGTGATGGCAATCGCGATAACCGCGTTCTCGATGCCCGGCCCGAGCGCTGCGACGAAGGCGAGCGCCAGAACCAGTTTCGGGAAGGCCAGGAAGATGTCGGTGATGCGCATCAGCACCGCATCGACCCAGCCGCCGGCATAGCCGGCGACCGCACCGACGATCAGCCCGATCGGCGCGGCGATGACCGCGACGAGAAGGACCACGGCGAGCGTCAGCCGCGAACCATGGATCAGCCGCGAGAGGATGTCGCGGCCGAGATCGTCCGTGCCCAGCAGATAGCCTGGGCTTCCTGGCGGCATCAGCCGCGCATTGGCGAGGTCGCCGATATAGGGCGAATGCGGCGCCAGGACATCGGCGAAGGCTGCAATGAAGACCAGCGCCAGCAGGATGATGAGGCCGAGCACGGCCAGTTTGTTGGCAGCAAAGCGCTGCCAGGTCATGTAGGCGCGGCCGAGGCGGGCCTGGGTGCGCGACTGCGGGCGATCGGACAGCAGCCATTCGCGGCGTGTCATCGCACGTGTTTCGGTAATGGTGCTCATCGCTGGCGCGTCCTCGGGTCGAGCGTCCGGTAAAGCAGGTCGGACAGGAGATTGATGCCGATGAAGACCGAACCGATGACGATGGTGCCACCAAGGACGGCGTTCATGTCGGCATTCTGCAGCGAATTGGTGATGTAGAGGCCAAGGCCCGGCCAGGCGAAGACGGTTTCGGTCAGCACCGAACCTTCGAGCAGACCGGCATAGGAAAGCGCGATGACCGTCACGAGCGGCACCGCCGCATTGCGCAGCGCATGCCCCCAGATGATACGCGTCTCGGACAATCCCTTGGCGCGCGCCGCCACGATGTATTCCTGCTGCAACTCGTTAAGCATGAAGCTGCGCGTCATGCGACTGATATAGGCGAGCGAGAAATAGCCGAGCAGCGAGGCCGGCAGGATGATGTGGCGGAACACGTCCCAGAGCACGTCCCACTGCCGCTGCCAGAGCGCGTCGAACAGGTAGAAGCCCGTGATCGGCGTGAACGTGTATTCGAACACGATATCGATACGGCCCGGATAGGCGACCCACTTCAGCCGCGCGTAGAACACCAGCAGCGACAGGAGCGCCAGCCWGAAGATCGGCACGGAATAGCCGACAAGGCCGATGACGCGCACGATCTGGTCGGCGATGCTGCCGCGCTTGACGGCGGCGAGAACGCCGAGCGGAACGCCGAAAACGGCGCCGATCAGAGTGCCGAGCGTCGCAAGCTCCATGGTCGCCGGGAAGACGCGGCGGATGTCGGTCATGACGGGATTGGTCGTCAGCACCGAAACGCCGAAATCACCCGTCAGCGCCTGGCGGACATAGATGAAGAATTGTTGATAGAGGGGCAGGTTCAGCCCCATCGCCTCGCGCGTCCTTTCGACGACATGCGTGGGCGCCCGGTCGCCGAGGACGGCCAGAACCGGATCGATCGGGATTATCCGTCCGATGAAGAAGGTGACGGCCAGAAGGCCGAGATAGGTCGTCACGACGACGACGAAAAAACGCAGCATTGCTGCCGCGATCTTGCCGGGACGGGCGCGTTTGCGCCCGTCCACGGTCCCTGTTCCGCTCATGCTCAAGGGAACGATCCTTTCGGTTTATTCCTTCGAGACGGCTTATTCTTTGGTAATGCCGGCGACGAAGTTGGTGTCGAAGCTCGGACCGAGCTTCAGGCCCTTGACGTTGCCGCGGTAGCCGGCGACTTCGGTCTGCTGGAAGATGATGACGAACGGGCTTTCGCCAAGCACCGTCTTCTGCAGTTCCTTGTAGGTCTCGGCACGCTTGGCGCTGTCGCGCTCGAGCAGGGCGTCCTTGGTCTTCTTCGTCAGCTCCGGAACGTCCCAGGCATTGCGCCAGGCAAGGGTCTTGTTCTTGCCTTCGTCGGAATTGTCGGGGTTGCTGGTGAAGGTTTCGGCGTTCGAGTTCGGGTCGAAATAGTCCATGCCCCACTGACCGATATACATGTCGTGGTTACGGGCACGATACTTCGTCAGCGTCTGCTTGCCGTCACCCGGGATGATCTCGAGCTTCACGCCGGCCTGACCGAGGGTCTGCTGGAAGGATTCGGCAATGCCGGTGACAGGCTGGCCATTGCGAACGTCCATGGTCACGGTGAAGCCGTCAGCGAGACCAGCCTTGGCGAGCAGTTCCTTCGCCTTGGCGACGTCGAGCTTGTAGGGGTTCTCGTCGAGTGCACCCAGAACGCCCTTCGGCAGGAAGCTCTGGTGGATTTCGCCGATGCCCTTGATGATCGTCGAGCCGAGCGCATCGTAGTCGACCAAATACTTGAAGGCTTCGCGCACTTCAGGTTTTGCGAGGTTCGCGTTCTTCTGGTTGAGGCTGATGTAGTAGACCGTGCCCTTGGGCGCGCTGGTGGCTGCCAGATCCGCGTTCTTGGTGACGGCGTCAAGATCGCCCGGCTCGAGGTTGCGGGCAACGTCGATATCGCCGGCTTCAAGCGCCAGGCGCTGGCCGGAGCTTTCCTTCATGTGGCGATAGATGACGCGGGCGAGCTTTGCCTGTTCGCCGTAGTAGTTGTCGTTGCGCTCAAGCACGATGACTTCGTTGGCGCGCCATTCGCGCAGCTTGAACGGACCCGAGCCGGCATAACCGGTCTTCAGCCATTCGTTGCCGAAATCGTTGTCATACTTGTAGTCGTCCGTCGGCGTCACCGGCTTGACGTTGTCGAGCACCAGCTTCTTGTCGAGCACGGCAGCAACAGTCGCCGTCAGGCAGTTGAGCACGAAGCTCGGCGCATAGGGCTGGTCGACGGTGAAGACGAAGGTCTGTTCGTCCGCAGCCTTGGCCTTTTCCGTCACGTTGTCGCCGGTGAGGCCGAACTGGGTGAGGATGAAGGCCGGGCTCTTGTCGAGCTTCACGGCGCGCTCGAACGACCAGGCGACGTCCTCGGCGGTCACCGGATTGCCCGACGCAAACTTCAGGCCGGACTTCAGCTTGAAGGTGTAGGTCAGGCCATCGTCAGACACGGTCCAGTTGTCGGCGAGGTCGCCGACGACCTTGGAGGTGTCGTTGGTGTCAAGGCGTACCAGCATGCTGTAGGTGTTGCCGGTCACTTCGGCAGCGGTCAGCTCGAAGGCTTCGCCCGGATCCATGGAAATGACGTCGTCGATCGCAAAGGCTTCGACCAGCGTGTCCTTCGGCGTTTCGGCAAAGGCCGGTGCGGTCGCAGCCATCACCATGGCCAGCGCCGCCGAAGCGGTCAGAAGACGAAGACGTCCATTGAGCTTGTGCATCATTTTTGCAGTTCCCTCGTTTGCGCCCTTTTGGGCCCCTTCTTCATGGGTTCAGGCGGCCTCGTGCCAAGCCTGCCCCAGAACTCTCCACCAGTTTTCCCGGCATATCTTTGCCAGTTCGGCGTCACCATATCCGGCCCCTCTGAGCGCCGCAACGAGCGCCTGATTCCCGGCCGCGTCGGCGATCGCTTCAGGGATCGTCGCCCCGTCGAAGTCCGATCCGAGCGCCACGCACTCGATGCCCATGCGCTCGACGAGATAGTCGACATGGCGAACCATATCGGAAAGCGGTGTTGCAGCATTCTCCTGGCCATCGGCGCGCAGCATCGTCGTCGCATAATTGAGCCCGACGAGACCCTTGCTTTCCCGGACGGCATCGAGTTGCCTATCGGTCAGATTGCGGGCAACCGGCGTCAGCGCGTGCGCGTTCGAATGGCTGGCGACGAGCGGCTGATCCGTGGTTTTCGCGACGTCCCAGAACCCCTTTTCGGTGATGTGGGCGAGGTCGATCAGAATGCCCAGGCGGTTGCAGGCGCGCACCAGTTCGAAACCCGCCTCCGTCAGCCCCGGCGCCGTGTCCGGCGACTTCGGATAGGAGAACGGCACACCGTGACCGAAGACGTTGTGGCGGCTCCAGACCGGTCCAAGCGAGCGCAGGCCCGCGGCATAGAAGGTTTCGAGCGCCGAAAGATCAGCGCCAATTGCCTCACAGCCCTCCATATGCAGGACGGAAGCAAAGACGCCGGCCTCAACCGCACCGCGGATTTCGCCGGTCGAGCGGCAGAGCTTCCACGCCCCCGCCCGATCAAGACGAACGGCGATGTCGGCGAGTTCCATGGCAATCGCCAGTGACGGCAGATGTTCGAGGGGCGCGGAGAGCGGCGTTTCGTAATGGCCGTCTTCACCCGGCGGCTGCAACACCAGATCGCCTGAAGGCACGTAGATCGCCGAAATTCCGCCGATGAGGCCGCCCGCTTTGGCGCGTGGCGCGTCGATATGGCCCTCGCCGATACCGTCGACAAATTCGCGGACCGGGTCAGCACCCTTTCGCGCATTCTGCCACAGCCGCAGAAGCACGTCGTTGTGGCCATCGAAAACCGCCTGCATTCCTGAATTCCTTCATCATTTCAGGGAGATCGAACGGGGCATTTAAGGGCCGCGTCCACGGAAAGGTTGTGCGATGCTAGTGAAAGGCCAAAGCCTTTTCAATGAATATCAAGGGGTTTTACCCAGGCCGTGCTGTAGCGAAATGTTGCATGATTGTCGCAGGCCCGCCGGCAAAGACGGCACGCCGAGCCCTCGAAGGTCTGCCGAGGGGTGAAAAGCTGCGATTTCTAATGCAATGAGATGGCTCGGTTCGGATGGTCGAGCTGTCGCGCCGCATGATGCGGCATTGGGGGTTTGGTTGCTGCCTTCGTTCTCTCTCGCAGGCCCGAAGGGGCATTGGGGCCGCATCGCCGCGACGCTTCTGCTTGCGGTGACCCTTGCAGCCTGCGCCGGCCGCCCCGTCGGCGTGCTGGTCCCCTCGGGAACGACGGGCGGCGCCTCCGAGGTCGACCTGATGGTCGCCACCACCCGTGCTCCTTCGGCCGAACCCGGCGTCCTCTTCAGTGGCGAACGGTCCGACGAACTGTCGCTGACGGAAATCGTCGTTTCGATCCCGCCGGAAAAGAACCGCGAAGTCGGGCAAGTGCAGTGGCCGAAGAAGCTTCCGGCCAACCCGGAACGTGATTTCTCAACCGTCAGCGTCACGCCGCTGCACCAGGGCAACGACGCACAGACCTGGCTGAAGGCGCACCTACCCCAGAGCCGCCGCGTGCTGATCTTCGTTCACGGCTTCAACAACCGCTACGAGGACGCAGTCTATCGCTTTGCCCAGATCGTGCACGATTCCAAGGCGGACGTTGCGCCGATCATCTTCACCTGGCCCTCCCGCGCCAGCGTCTTCGGCTACAACTACGACAAGGAAAGCACGAACTTCTCGCGCGATTCCCTCGAAGACCTGCTGCAGCGCGCGTCCAAGGATCCGAAGGTCGGCGAAATCACCGTTATGGCCCATTCCATGGGCTCGTGGCTGACAATCGAGGCGCTGCGGCAAATGGCGATCCGCAACGGCCGCGTCGCGCCGAAGATCACCGACGTGATCCTCGCCTCGCCCGATCTCGACGTCGACGTCTTCGGCAAGCAGATCCGCGCGATGGGCGACAAGCGGCCGAAGTTCACCCTGTTCGTTTCTCGCGATGACCGGGCGCTCAACCTGTCACGACGCATCTCCGGCAACATCGACCGCCTCGGCCAGATCGACCCGACGGTCGAGCCCTATCGCACGCAACTGGAACAGGCCGGCATCACCGTTCTCGACCTGACGGCGCTGAAGGGCGGCGACAAATTGAACCACGGCAAGTTCGCCGAAAGCCCGGAAGTCGTACGCCTGCTCGGCAACCGCCTGATCGCGGGCCAGACCGTGACCGATTCCGATGTCGGGCTCGGCGAACGCATCGGTGCCGTGACGCTCGGCGCCACTCAGACCGTCGGCAGCGCGGCGAGCCTCGCAGTCTCGGCGCCGATCATGATCTTCGACCCCAACACCCGCAAGAATTACAACGAGCAGGTGCGGCGTCTCGGCCAGTCGGTGGAAAACACCGTCGGCGCAACGGTAACACCCTGAAGCGGACCCTGCTGCATAAGCCCTGAGATCAAAATCGACGAAGGGCAATGCGGCAGTCAAGGTGTTACATTCGCCCCAGCGTTCCCTAGAAAACGCAGGGCGCTGTACCGCATTCGGCGATCCGTGCTGCGTAACACGGATCGCCGAATGGGTTCTCGGAAGGTGAAAATTCGAACCCGGACAGGAGGCGGGTGACAATGACTCCCGCCCGGCAAAGCCTCAGACCGCGAGTTCGCGCCGTCCGGCTTCCGTCTCCATCGCAAGGTCAAGCACCTTCTGCAGGTTTGCCGCATGGCGGAAGCCCGGATCCTCGGTCTTGCCCTCGCGAACGGCCGCCACGAAGCGCTGGTAGTTGGTGGGAACCGTGCCCGCATCGACGTCACGCCATGTTGCAGTTTCGACGTCAGCGCCGAGGCAGGCGCGCAGCGTCGAGCCGTCCGGCGTGTGCACCACTTCGAGCGCACCCTTGTCCCCGTGCAGTCTGAGCCTGAGTTCGTTCAGATGCCCGGTCGCCCAACGGCTGGCATGAATGACGCCCATGGCGCCGTTGCCGAACTCGGCCGTCATGACAAAGCTGTCATTGGCGTCGAGATCATACTCGCCGATGCGGTTACCAGGCGCCTTGTCGAAGGTCTTCAGCCGCGCGAAGATCCGGGCAGCGTCGGTGCCGGCGCCGTATCCAGCGAAATCGAGGATATGGATGCCGACATCGCCAAGCACGCCGTTCGAGCCGTGCTTGGTCGAAAGCCGCCACAGCCATTGCGATTCCGTCGCCCAGTCGCCCCAGGCCTTGGAAACGAGCCAGCTCTGCAAATAGGACGCCTCGAGGTGGCGCAGCTTGCCGACCTCCCCGGCGAGCACCATCGCCCGCGCCTTCTGCAGCGGCGCGACATTGCGGTAGGTGAGGTTGACCATCGTCACCAGACCGGAGCGCTCGGCGGCTTCCGCCATCTCAGCCGCCTTGGCGTAATTCTCCGCCAGAGGCTTCTCGCATAGCACATGCTTGCCGGCGGCAATCAGTGCCAGCGTCGTCGGGTGGTGCGCCTTGTCGGGCGTCACGTTCGTCGCCGCATCGAACTTGCCCCAGGCGATCGCCTCGTCGAGCGAGGTGAAGGTCTCGGCAATGCCGTGTTTCTCGGCAAACGCCTTGGCACGTGCGGGATCGACATCGACCGCGCCGACCATCTCGACGCCTTCGATCTTGGCAAAGGCCTGGGCATGGCTGTTTGCCATGCCGCCGGTTCCTACGATGAGAAGACGCATGATGCTCACCTGTATCCTGCTTCGCCGGCCTGATGCAGCCGCGGCCCACGCTCGACGATCGGCTCCAATGCCTTCTCCACCGGCACGTTCGGCGCATCATGGATCGCCGTGTAGCGGTTGTCGGCGTTGTAGGCCCACTTTACCGAATTGCGCAGTACCTTCTGGACATTGGCGTCGTGATAGGTCGGGTAGGTCTCGTGGCCTGGACGGAAATAGAAGATGTTGCCGGCGCCGCGGCGCCAGGTCAGCCCCGAGCGGAACACTTCGCCACCGGCAAACCACGAGATGAACACGGTTTCGAGCGGCTCCGGCACGGAGAACTGCTCGCCATACATTTCTTCGTTTTCAAGCACGAAGTTCTCGTCCAGCCCTTCGGCGATCGGGTGGCGGGGATTGATCGCCCAGACGCGCTCGCGTTCACCGGCCTCGCGCCACTTCAGCGCGCAGGGTGTGCCCATCAGCCGTTTGAAGATCTTCGAAAAGTGGCCGGAGTGGAGCACGATCAGGCCCATGCCTTCCCAGACCCGCTTGGCAACGCGCTCGACGATCTCGTCGCTGACGGCGCCGTGGTCCTTGTGGCCCCACCAGAGAAGCACGTCGGTATTGGCCAGGCGCTCGACGCTAAGCCCGTGCTCCGGCTCCTGCAGCGTCGCCGTCGTCGCCTCGATCGCACCTTCGGTGTTGAGTGCCGCCGCAATCGTGTTGTGCATCCCGTTCGGGTAGATGCTGCGGACGATCTCGTTGGTCTGCTCGTGAATATTCTCGCCCCAAACGACTGTTCTGATAGGCACGGTCATTCTCCTTGCGTGTTCGCCCGTTGCGGGCATGTCGTCTTACGATAGATGGGGCCGCCGGGAATTGGCGACCCCGAAGCCCTGGGTGTCTTCAGCTTGATCGGGTCCTGGTCAGGCAGCCCCTTTCATGGGCGCGCGGCCGAGGGCCTGCCCCGATGCATCGAAGCGATGGATGTTGCCGCCGATCGGCGAGATCTCAACCGTCTCGCCCGTCCGGTGATGCGAGGTGCCGCCTTCCCGAACGATGACCGGTTCTGCGGCGCCGATATCGAGATAGATGTAACTGTCGGAGCCGAGCATTTCGGAGTGCACGACCGTTCCCGACCACCTGCCGTCGCCCGCCCGGATCTCCAGATGCTCGGCGCGGATGCCGATCGTGTGGGCATCATAGGGTGCCGCCAGTGCACCGGAGAGGAAGTTCATCTTCGGCGAGCCGATGAAACCGGCGACGAAGACCGAATTCGGGCTCTCGTAGAGTTCGAGCGGCGTGCCGATCTGTTCGACCCGACCATCCCGTAGCACGCAAATGCGATCCGCCAATGTCATCGCCTCGACCTGGTCGTGGGTGACGTAGATCATCGTCGTCTTGTGCATGCTGCGATGCAGCTTGGCGATCTCGATCCGGGTCGCAACGCGCAGCGCCGCATCGAGATTGGAGAGCGGCTCGTCGAAGAGAAAGACCTTGGGATCGCGCACGATCGCCCGACCGATGGCGACGCGCTGGCGCTGTCCGCCCGAGAGCTGCCGGGGCAAACGCTGCAGATAGGGCGTCAGTTGCAGCATCTCGGCCGCGGCCTCGACGCGCTTCTTGCACTGCTCCTTGTCCTTGCCCGCGAGCTGCATGCCAAAAGACATATTCTCGAATACCGTCATGTGCGGGTAAAGCGCGTAGGACTGGAACACCATCGCGATGCCGCGCTTGGACGGCGTCAACTGGTTGACCATCTGACCGTCGAAGGACAGCGTGCCCGAGGAGATGTCCTCGAGCCCGGCGATCAGCCGCAGCAGCGTGGACTTGCCGCAGCCGGACGGCCCGACGAAGACCATGAACTCGCCGGCCCGGATGTCCATGCTGACGCCCTTGATCACCTCGAAGGCGCCAAAGGACTTGCGGATGTTGCGCAATTGAAGCTCTGCCATGTTTTCTCCCCTTATCCTTTGACGCCGCCGGCCGTGAGCCCGGAGATGATCCGCCGCTGAAAGATCAGCACGAGGACGACCAGTGGCACGGTGACGATGATCGATGCGGCCATGATGTTGCCCCACGGGATTTCGTACTGGCTGCTGCCGGACAGAAGCGCGATCGCAACCGGCACGGTGCGCTGGCTGTCGGACGACGTGAAGGTCAGCGCGAACAGGAACTCGTTCCAGGCGGCAATGAAGGCGAGCAGCCCCGTCGTCACCAGCGCCGGCCACATCAGCGGCATGAACACGCGAGTGATGATCACCCAGGGCGTCGCCCCGTCGACGATCGCCGCTTCCTCGATCTCGACTGGCAGATCGCGCATGAAGGTGGTGAGCACCCACACCGTGAAGGGCAGCGTGAAGATCATGTAGGAAAAGATCAGCGCCAGGGGCGTGTTGAAGATCCCGACCGAGCGGATGAGTTCGAAGAGCCCGGCAAGCACGGCGATCTGCGGAAACATCGACACCGACAGGATCGTCAGAAGCAGCAGTCCGCGTCCGCGAAACCGTACGCGCGCCAGTGCATAGGCCGCGGTGACGGCCAACAGCAGCGAAACCGCGACGACGATCGTTGCGACCAGCAGCGAATTGGCGAGGTTGCGCAGGAAGCCGCTGCTTGAGACAATACCGGCGTAGTTGTCGAAGGAGATTTCGGTCGGCCAATAGTCGACCCGGAACAGCGCCGTTCCGGATTTGAAGCTCGTCAGCACCGCATAGTAGAACGGGAAGACGGCCATGATGATGATGGCGGCAACAAGGGCGTAGAACGCCGTGCGCCTGGCGAGGGTGGCAACCATCAGCGTTCTCCCTCCAGGTTGACGCGGCCGAACCACATGTAGGCGACGGTGATCGCCGCAATAATCAGGAACAGCATCGTCGAGGCAGCGGCGCCATATGCGAACTTGTCGAAGTCGAACAGGTTTTCGCGGGCCAGTACCGACATGGTCTTGGTCTGGGCGTTGTTGGGCGTCAGCACATAGATGAGATCGAAGATGCGCAGCGCATCGAGCATGCGGAAGATCACCGCCACCATCAGCGCCGGGCGGATCAAGGGCAACGTCAGCCGCCAGAAGACCTTGAGCGGATGCACGCCATCGATTTTCGCCGCCTCGTAGATATCGGAAGGCACCATCTGCAGTCCGGCAAGGATGAGCAGCGCCATGAACGGCGTCGTCTTCCAGACGTCGACGATCAAGACGGCAACCATTGCCGTCTCCGGATTGGCGGTCCAGGCGACCTTCTGGCTGATCAGGCCGAGGCCAAGCAGAAGATCGTTCAAGATGCCGAACTGGTCGTTGAGCATCCAGGCCCACATCTTGGCGGAGACGATGGTCGGAATGGCCCAGGGGATGAGGATTGCAGCGCGCACCAGCCCGCGCCCGGGAAAGTTCGCGTTCAGCACCAGGGCGACAACCAGGCCCAGCACCGTCTCGATGGTGACGGAAACCGCCGAGAACTTCAGCGTGTTCCAGACGGCGTTCCACCAGGCGGGATCGGCGAGCAGGCCGTTATAGACCGTGCGCCCGCTCTTCAGCGTGATCCAGCTGAGGTAGTTCTTGAAGCCGACGAACTCGGCGCCTTCAAGGTTGGTCAGCGACGCATTGGTGAAGCTGAAATAGACGGTGCGCAGCAGCGGCCAGCCGGCGACAAGGGCGAGCACCAGCAAGGTCGGCGCGAGAAAGATCCAGGCGGAGCGAACGCGGCTGGCATTGAGGTCGGAACGGATCCCTGCCTGCTGCCCGAGAGCAGAAGGAGGATCTGCGAGTGAAAGATCGGTCATTGTCTTGGCTCACTYTTGCCATTCGGCGCACGGCCGAGCAGCTGGCCCGAGAGGAACGACGCCCACAGACAAGTCCAGGAAAAGTGTGACGCGTTTCCCATCCGGACTTGATTGCTTTCGAAGCGCTGGACGTCGTCGGCGGTTACTCGGTGGAGCGAGGGAAGGCTTGACAAGCACTCCCCTCGCCCCCGGGAGGATTACCAGCTGTCGCCCTTCATCTCGGTGAGCTCGACTTCGAGCAGTTCCAGGTTTTCCGCCGCCGTGCCGTTGCCGGAGAGCGAGTTGTGGACCGCATTCCAGAACTTGGCGGAGACCTCGTTGTACTTGACCTTGGTGATGGCCGACGGACGCGGCACTGCACTTTCGAAGATCGGCTTCCAGGCCGGCATGAACGGCTGGGCCTTGGCGACATCCGCGTCGTCGTAGAGTGCCGCAACCGTCGGCAGGTTGGAAAGCTCGATCGCCCGGCGCTTCTGCACCTCAGCAGACGACAGGAACTTGACGAGCGCAATCGCTGCTTCCTGGTCGTCGGAATATTTGGAAACGGCGACGTTCCAGCCGCCGAGCGTCGAAGACGGCTGGTCGCCATCGGTGGCCGTCGGCAACGGTGCCACCGCGAACTTGCCCTTCACTGTGCTGTCGTCGCCGTTGCCGAGCGCATAGGCATAGGGCCAATTGCGCATGAAGACGGAATTGCCAGTCTGCCAGACGCCACGCGATTCTTCCTCCTGATAGGCAAGCACGCCCTGCGGCGAGATCGTGCCGACCCAACCCTTGATCCGGTCGATCGCGGCGGCCGCCTTCTCGTTGTTGATCGAGATCGTTCCATCCGGCTCGACGATCTGTCCGCCGCCTGAGGATTTGACCCATTCGAGCGCGTTGCAGGTCAGGCCTTCATAGGCATTGCCCTGGAAGACATAGCCCCAGAGATCGGCCTGCCCAGCGGCCCGCTCCTTCTCCTGGATTTCCTTGGCGGTCGCAGCCAGTTCGTCCCAGGTCTTCGGCGGCGTCTTGCCGTATTTTTCGAGCAGGTCCTTGCGATAGAACAGCGCCGGCGCATCGGTGAAGACCGGCAAGGCCACGAGGCGACCGTTCACCGTCTGCGAGGCGATGATCGACGGGAAGTGCTGACTGACGACGTCCTTTGCCGCTTCCGTCAGATCGACGAACTGGTCTGCCAGCTGCGGCGCCCAGACGACGTCGGTCTGATAGACGTCGACATCCTTGTTTCCGGCAGCAAGCCAAAGCCGGTACTGGCTGAACTGCTCGCTGCTCGACGGCGGCATGGTGACCAGGCTCACCTTGTGCCCGGTCTGCTTCTCGAAAATGTCCAGCTGTTCGCGAATGAAATTGACGTTCTTGCCGGTCGTGTTCGCGGCGAGCGAAAGCTCGGCGGCGCCAGCCGTTCCGGCGGCAACGATCGCGGCACAAAAAGTCAGAGCATTGAGCATGGTTGTCATCGGGTCGACTCCTCCTGTTCCCCCTCCACCGCACGAAAGCTCCTCGGCAAATTCGAAAGCGGTTTGGATGAGAAAAAGTTGGCAGAAGACAGAAAAACTGTCAATCCATGCGCTAGAAAATGTCGTTTGGCCGTGAATTTTTCGAAATAATATTTTATGTTCAATAACATAATTGATTGAATGAAATTTCATCCACATGTCGCGGTAACCCATGAAATTAAAGGGGAGTCGCAATAATTTAAAACGGTTTGGTAAAATTCCGGGTCGAACCGAAGCGCAGGACGCTTCCGACAAACCGATTGTTACCGGCAACGAAGGTGTATATTTCTGGGACCGGGCTAGGGCTTGAGGAAACGCATACCGAATGAAACTGAGGGAGTTCGCACAACAACTGGGCCTTTCGCCGACCACCGTCAGCCGGGCGCTGAGCGGCTATCCGGAGGTCAGCGAAAAGACGCGCAAGCGCGTGGCCGAAGAGGCAAGCCGCCTCGGCTATCGTCCGAACATCAATGCCGTGCGGCTCGCCACCGGTCGCGCCGGCGCGATCGGCGTGGTCATGGGCCGCTCCGGCGAGTTCCATTTCTCCGAATTCATGGGCGGCCTTGCCGAACGGCTTGGCACCGAGGATATCGATATTCTCGTCAGCCCGATGGACGACAAGAACCCTACGGGTGAAATCCAGCTCTATAGCCGACTTGCCGTCAGCGGCCGCGTCGATGCCGTGATCGTGCACTCGCCCGAACCGAACGACGAGCGCATCTCCCTCCTCCACAAGCTCGGCATGCCCTTCCTGGTGCACGGCCGCTCCGATATCGATGTGCCGCACGCCTGGCTCGACATCGACAATGAAGGCGCGATCCGCCGCGCGACCTCGCACCTCATCGATCTCGGCCATCGCCGCATCGCCATGATCAACGGCCGGCAGGGGCGCACCTTCTCGCTTCACCGCGACAAGGGCTACCGCGACGCGCTACAGGCGCGCGGCATCCCCTTCGATCCGCGCCTCGTCGCCCACGGCAACTTCACGGACGAACTCGGCTTCCGCTTCGCCCGCTCCTTCCTGGAACAGACGCCACGCCCAACCGCCTTCGTCGCCGGCTCGATGATGACGGCGCTCGGTATCTATCGGGCAGCGCGGTCCATGGGTCTGGAGATCGGGCGCGAAGTCTCGGTCATCGCCCATGACGACGTGTTCCCTTACCTCACCGCGGAGAACATGGTGCCGTCGCTCTCGGCGACCCGCTCTTCCATGCGCGCCGCCGGCGCGCGCTCGGCCGATCTCGTGCTGCAGCTTCTTTCAGGCAAGCCCACTGAGGAGGTTCACGAGCTCTGGCCGGTCGAACTGATCCTGCGGGAATCGACCGCCCCCCCGCCGCAGGGCGCCTGAGACCTGGCTGCCGACCGCCTCAGTGGAAGGTGGACTTGGAAAACAGGTTGAGCACAACCACGCCGGATATGATCAGGCCCAGTCCCAGGATCGCCGCCAGGTCGAGCTTCTGCCCGAAGGCGAAGTAACCGACGAGCGAAATCAGGACGATGCCGAGCCCGCTCCAGACCGCGTAGGCGATGCCGACGGGGATGAAGCGCAGCGTATAGGACAGAAAGAAGAAGGCGATCGCATAGCAGATCACCATCATCACCGTCGGCCCCAGGCGAGTGAAGTGCTGGGCCGCCTGCATCGCCGAGGTGCCGAGCACCTCGAAGACGATCGCTGCAACCAGGACGGTATAGAGCATGGCAGGGTTCATGGGAGATTCCATCCGGGTTACTGCGCCGAAAGCGCCTTGAGATTTTCAACAAGACCGACCCGCGCCTCAGCATCGAGATCGTGGCTCTGCATCAGATCCGCCAGCCACACGCCGTCGCAGGCAAAACGCGCCAGCACACAGCCCGGCGAACCATCGGTCTCCACAAACTCTGCGGTTCTGCGGGTGACCCAGTCGCGCCAGCGTCTCTTCAGATGCGGCTCGGCAATCAGCGCAATCGTCAGCATGCGCCAGCCCGGCACATCGGTTGTGGGATCAAGCGCGAAGCAGACATCGATATAGGCGCGGGTGAAGCGCCCTTTCGCCACCGTATCGCGTGCCATCGCCGCCTCGATCTCGCAATCGAACCGCGTCACCAGGTCGTCGAACAGCCCGTCGAGAAGAGCGAGCTTGTTCGGAAAGTGGTGCAGCAGCCCGCCTTTGCTGACGCCCGCCGCCTGGGACACGGCATCGAGCGTGATGCCCGCCACCCCCTGCTCGTGCGAAAGGCGTGCGGCAACCTCCAGCAATTGCTGGCGCACCTGTTCCGGCTGCTTCTTGCGGCGATGAGCTTCGGTCATGCTACTATAAAGATACCGTCTAGACGGTTTGTCAAGAGAAGCAACGTACGACCGCGATGAAACGCCGCAAACTCCTCTTCTGAAAAATCGTTGTCCGCCCCGTCGCCGCGCGCTAGGACCGACGCAACGAAGGACGCAAGCATGGCGGAACCGGAAACCACCACCCTCTATGAAGCCATCGGCGGCGACCCGACGGTTCGCGCCCTGACACGCCGTTTCTATGAGCTGATGGATACGTTGCCGGAAGCGGCACGCTGCCGCGCAGTGCATCCGCCGGATCTTTCCGGCAGCGAAGAGAAGTTCTACGAGTACCTGACTGGCTGGCTCGGCGGACCGCCAATCTACGTTGAAAAGCGCGGCCATCCGATGCTGCGCCGCCGCCACTTCGTCGCCGAAATCGGGCCTGAGGAACGGGACGAGTGGCTCCTCTGCTTCACCCGCGCGCTCGAGGAAACGATCGACCATCCGAAGCTCCGGCAAGTCATCCTCGACCCGATCACCCGCCTCGCCCTTCATATGCAGAATAAGGAATGAGCATGTCGCACAGCGGATTTCGCGCAACGACGCTATTTGTTGCCGGTTTGATGGGCCTGACCGGCGTTGTCAGCGCGGCCGCTGCTTCGCACGGCGACGACCCGAGATTGCTCGCCGGCATTTCCGCCATGTGCCTTGCGCATGCCCCGGCCTTGGTCGCGCTCTACGCCGCCTGGCCAAGCTTTCGCACGGCCGCCGTTGCGGCCTTGCTGATCGCAGTTGGAACGGCGCTGTTCTCGGCTGATCTCGCGGTGCGCCATGTCTCGGGCCACGGTCTGTTCCCGATGTCGGCGCCGCTCGGCGGCACGACAATCATGGTCGGCTGGCTCGCCGTCTCGCTCGGCGCCTTCCTGCCGCGCAAGTCAGCCTAACCCAAAAGCAATTCGCCACCCGGATGGGTCTTCCATCCGGGTGGCGATGATATGCAATCAGGTGGCTTGTACTGACGCGCGCGGATCAGGCGCCTTCGACAGCCGAAAAACCTTCAAACTTCGGCGGACCGAGATACATCGCCTTGTTCTCGCCGGCATTCCTGTGCGCAACGCGGAAGTTCTCCGACTTCGTCCAGGCTGAAAACGAACCCCTGTCCTTCCAGACCGAGTTCGAGACGAAGAGCGTGTAGCCCTCCTCCGGCACGCTGTCGCCGCGCAGCAGGTGGAAGGAAACGAAGCCTGCCATCTCTGAAAGGCTGGAATCGCGCCCCTTCCATACGGCCTCGAAGGCCTCTTCATGGCCGATGGCGATACGGAAACGGTTCATGGCAACGTACATCTTGGTCTCCCAGGTCATTTCACTGACAGCGAAATGATCCAAATCTTTGAATGAGCGCAATTCCGGGCGGAAAACCGCTACGCACTTTTCCTGGATTCGCTCGTTTTGAACGCCGCAATCCCGGACGGAAAACCGCTTCGCACTTTTCCTGGGATTGCTTTTAGGCGCTTTCCTTCTTGCGGGCAGCGTCGTTTGCGGCCCGCGGAAAGGCGAGAATAGTTGCTTCCTTCGGCTCTGCAAGGCCGAGCGGATCACGAACTGACGGGCGCGCCTGCCAGGTTGGAAACTCAGCGACGTTGGCATTCTCTTCAACCATGCGCGCGCGACGCGTCAGGATCTCGTAGAGCTCAGGCACCAGGCCATCGCCTTGCTGGGCCGCCAGCTTGTGCAGGCCGATCATCATGGCGAGCTCAGGACGTTCTTCGTTCATTGCAAACTCTCGTCTTATCTCGGGAGGATTACCGCTCGTCGCGGCTGGTGGTCAGGTCCTGAAGCGCGCGCTCAAGGCTCGATTTCGAGCCGTTGCGCAGCGGCACGAAGGCCTTGCCCCACTTCTTGCAGCCTGTCTTCACGCGCAGACATGCGTCATGGCTGATGCAGTCGATCGGGCAGAACACGCAATCGACTGAAGGCAGTACCCGGTCGATGCGCGAGACTGCCTCGCGCAGGCCGCCATCATGATGAAGCAGCTCGGCACCAAAGGAGCTGGCAATCTCGCGCAGATGCGCCACCTGACAATCACGGCCGCCGACATAGAGAAAACTGCGCCCTTCCAGCGTTGCCTTGCCGGTATCCTGGCGATCCTCGGCCGGTTCCGAACCCGAACGACCCTTGCCATTCTTCGCCGCATTCTGGTGACGCTTGCCGCGCATGCAATCCTCTCCGCCTGATCGTGCAACAAGCGCCTTGAAGGGCAGCCGGTCGCATCGGGATATCCTCTCGACACACGCCCTTCGGCTGCGTGACGAGGGCAACCTATTAAACTTGATAATCCGAGTAAAGTATAAACATGAGTTTTCTAATCATATTTTTCCGGGGACTAGATCGTCGCTGCGATACGCGTGTGAGCGTGTCCGCCTCTCAGTTGACGGACATGGGAACGCTGAAGCTCCAGCTGCTTCTGCCCGAACCTGCCGGTATGGCAGCGAAGGGCGCCGCGCTGCGGACGGAATCGACAGCCGCCTTGTCGAGGCGGTCCGAACCGGAGCTGCGAACGAGATTGACGCTTGCCAGGCTGCCGTTCGCCGAGACCACGAATGCGACCGTAACGGTATTCCCTTCACCGCGGCGAATACTACGCGATTTCCGGAGAAAAACGCGCTGGACCTTCGAGCGGACCTTGCCCTTGTAGTTCTCCTCGCCCGCGCTCCCGATGACGGATGCCGCCCGTCCCTCACCGGTGGCGGGCGCAGTGTTGCCGTTGATATCTCCGTCCGCCTGGCCCTTGACCTGAGTCTGCTGTTGCTCGCCCTTGTCGCCGGCCTTCCTGCGGGTAACCTTCTTTTTCTTGACCGGCTCCTTTTTCGGCTCCGGTGTCTCAACTTTTTCCTTCTTGGGCTCCTCGACCTCGGGCTTTTCTTCCGGCACGACGGTTTCAACAGGCGCAACGCTCGCCGTCACCACGGCTTCGGCCACTTGCAAGGTCGGCATTTCCTCGGCTGGCAGGATCACGTCCGCCTCGGTGGCAATCAAGTCGTTTGGTTGTTCCGCGACGATTTCAGGGGTGGTCGAGGTCGTGTCCTCTACAGGCGTGATCTCCTCCGGCTCGACTTCATCTGGAACGTCCTCGGTTGGCTCGACGATTTCCGAGGGATCGCCTGCCTGCAAGGTTTCGGAGAAGGCATCCCCGAGAATGGCAACCTCGGTCGTCACTCCTCCGACCGTGAGTGCCGGCTCATCCTCGGGCGGGGAGGACCCGAACAATGTCGCAAGTACAACGCCATGCGTTGCGAGCGAGATGACGGCGGCCCCAGTCCAGATGATGATACGCTTCATTACAGCCTAACCTTCGCCGCACCGGCGGCGCCAACTCCACGCTCCGAACGAGCGGTCCCGCTCAACCCTTGAGTTCCACCGCCGATTTCGAGCCGGTCTTGATCCCGCTCATGCAGGCGCCCGGCTGCACGCCGTCGCCCACACAGGCCGGCGCATCGTTGATCAGCAGGCTTTTCACGGCATCGCAATTGGTACCAGGGAGATCGAACTGGCGAACCTTGGTCTTGCCGGCGGGCAGATCACGGAAGTCGAGCACGGCCATGCGCTCGACCAGACCCTTCTGGTCGAAGATCACGAACTCGAAGGAAACCTTGCTCAGCGACTGCGCAAAGGCGTTGCCGGCGACGAAGGTGAGCTTGCATCCTTTCTGCGAAGGCGCGACCTCGTTCAACTCGATTGTCAACCCGGCAGCGGGAGCAGCCTCCTGCGCGTTGGCACCGCCCGCCACGATCAGGGCCGCAAGAGCAACGGAAACAATCGGAAGGCTGGAAAACTTCATATCGACATAACCCCTAAGGTTGCAGCGAACCACCGAACGAGCCCCGCACGCCCTTGTCCACAAGCCGGCAATAACTAACTTGAGTGTATAAGTCCGGTATTGCGTCCATAAATAAATATGAGTAATGAAGTCAAGATAGTAAACGAATTGCACGGCAGGAAATGCTGGAAAAACAGCGCAACCTGCCCGCTCGAAACGGCCAAACGCAGTGACCAACGACACAGACCTTGCACGCCCATCCGAGCCGCCGATCAAGGCCGGGCACGCGCAGCGGATTATCGAAAGTCGCGAACTTTTCGGCAGCGAAAACGAGATCCTCATTTCCCACGACGGCGCGATCTACCGCATGAAGATCACCCGCCAAGGCAAACTGATCCTGAACAAATAGGCAGATGAAAATGACCGAGAGCCTCCGCCCCACTCCTTCCGAAATCCGCGCCTACCGCGCCGAAAACCCGAAGATGCGCGAGCGTGATATCGCAGCCCAGCTTGGCGTTTCCGAAGCCGCTCTCGTCGCTGCCGAATGTGGGCTGACCGCCGTGCGCATCGATGCCGATGCCAACCGCTTCCTGTCGCGCGTCGAGGAACTCGGCGAAGTCATGGCGCTGACCCGCAACGAAAGCGCGGTTCATGAAAAGATCGGCGTCTACGAGAAGATCACCCCCGGCGAGATGGCGAGCATCGTGCTTGGCGAGCAGATCGATCTGCGCGTTTTCCCGAGCGCCTGGGCGCACGCCTTTGCCGTAACAAAGACCGATGACAAGGGCGAAGTCCGCAAGAGCCTGCAGTTCTTCGACAAGTGGGGCAATGCGGTGCACAAGGTGCATCTGCGCCCGGAATCGAATGTCGCGGCCTATGACAAGATCGTCGCGGATTTCCGCCTTGACGACCAGACGCAGGATTTCACCGCCGACTTGAGCGTGCCGGCAACCGACGACAAGCCGGAGACCGTGGTCGATGTCGTCGAACTGCGCGACCGCTGGATGAAAATGACGGACACGCACCAGTTCCACGGCATCCTGCGCAAGCTGAAGATCGGTCGTCGCCAGGCGCTCAGCAACATCGGCGAGGATTTCGCCTGGCAGCTCGACCCCTCCAGCATCGAAGCGATGATGCGCGAAAGCGCCGACGTCGAACTGCCGATCATGTGCTTTGTCGGCAACCGCGGCGTGATCCAGATCCATTCCGGCCCGATCGCCAAGATCGCGCCGATGGGCCCGTGGCTCAACGTCATGGACCCGACTTTCCACCTGCATCTGCGTACCGATCATATCGCCGAGCTCTGGGCCGTGCGCAAGCCGACCGCCGACGGCCATGTCACCTCGATCGAAGCGCTGGACGCCAAGGGCGAGATGATCATCCAGTTCTTCGGCAAGCGGAAGGAAGGTCTCGCTGAGCGTCCGGAATGGCGCGCGATCGCCGAAGGCCTGCCGCGTCTCGACACGACTGTCGCCGCCTGAGGACAGGATAGGACACTCAGATGATCAACGGTCTCGACATCCGTCGCCTTCGCCGCTCAGGACTGGCGATCGCCGCCTTAGCCCTTTCGGCTCCCTTCCTGCTTCCGGCGGTGGCGCCCGGCGCCCCCTCCTTCATCCGGCCGGCGATGGCCGAGGACATGCAGAATGCCGACGTCTCACGCGTCGTTTCCGTCGGCGGAGCGATCACCGAGATCATCTACGCGCTCGGCGAGGAAGATCGCCTCGTCGGTCGCGATTCCACCAGCACCTATCCGGAAGCGGCAAAGGCGCTGCCCGATGTCGGCTATATGCGCCAGCTCGCACCGGAAGGCATCATTGCGGCCAACCCGAGCGCGATCATTGCCGTCGAAGGCAGCGGCCCGCCGGAGGCTTTGGCTGTGCTGAAGCAAGCGAACATCGCCTTTACCAGCGTGCCCGAGACTTTCGACAAGGCCGGCATACCGTCGAAGATCCGCGCCGTCGGCGCCTTCCTGGGTGTCGAGGAAAAGGCCGAGACCCTGGCAAAGAGCGTCGAAGCCGATCTCGATGCAGCCATCGCCGAGAGCGCCGCCCGGCCGGAGAGTGAACGCAAGCGCGTGCTTTTCATCCTGAGCACCCAGGGTGGAAAGGTCATGGCATCGGGACAGGGAACTGCCGCCAACGGCATCATCGAGCTTGCCGGTGCCGTCAACGCAGTCGGCACTTTCCCCGGCTACAAGGCGCTGACCGACGAGGCGATCATCGAAGCCAAGCCCGATGTCGTCCTGATGATGGATCGCGGCGGCGAGCATTCCGCCGAGGCGAAAGAGCTCTTCGCCCTGCCGGCACTCAGCCTCACGCCGGCCGCAAAGAACGAAGCGCTGATCCGCATGGACGGTCTGCACCTGCTCGGCTTTGGCCCGCGCACCGCAAGTGCCGTCCGCGAACTGAATGCCGCCATATACGGGAAGAAGGCCAATGCCTCGCAGTGAGGCATTGGACCGCGGCATGCGCCTGACCGCCTTCGCCGCCGACATCCGCAGCGAATGGCGCTCCGGCAACCGTTCGCGGCTGGCGCGTCTCGTCATCGTCGCGCTGATCGCGTTTGCCGCCACGACCTTCGTCGGCTCGATCATGACCGGCGCTGCCGATGCGTCGCTCTCAAACGTCTGGCGCTGGCTGATCGGTGAAGCCGATCAGGGCTTGAGCATCCGCGACCGCATCATCATACTCGATATCCGCCTGCCGCGCGCCGTGCTCGGCATGCTCGTCGGCGCTTCGCTCGCCGTTTCCGGCGTCGTGATGCAGGGCCTCTTCCGCAACCCCTTGGCCGACCCCGGTCTCGTGGGCGTGTCCTCGGGCGCGAGCCTTGGCGCCGTGCTGCTGATCGTGCTCGGTACCGCTGCCTTCGGGCCGCTCTTTGCGCTATTCGGCTTCTATGCGCTGCCGGTGGCAGCCTTCATAGGCGGCCTCGTTACCACGCTGCTCCTCTACCGTATCGCCACCCGCGGCGGTCAGACGTCGATCGCCACGCTGCTGCTCGCCGGCATCGCGCTCGGCGCCCTAACCGGTGCCGTCACCGGTGTCCTGGTCTTCAGAGCCGACGACAAGCAATTGCGCGACCTGACTTTCTGGGGGCTCGGTTCGCTCGCCGGCGCCAACTGGACGAAGGTCCTGGCCGCGGCTCCGATCATTCTCGCCTCACTCGCGGTAACGCCTTTCCTGGCGCGAGGGCTGAACGCCATCACGCTTGGCGAGGCGGCCGCCTTCCACATGGGCATTCCCGTGCAGCGACTGAAGAACATCGCAATCGTCAGCGTCGCAGCCGCAACCGGCGCGTCCGTTGCCGTCAGCGGCGGCATCGGCTTCGTCGGCATCGTCGTCCCTCACCTGCTGCGGCTCGTCATCGGCCCCGATCATCGCTACCTGCTGCCGGCCTCGGCGCTACTTGGCGGCACGCTTTTGATCCTCGCCGACATGATTGCCCGCACCATCGTTTCCCCGGCAGAGCTGCCGATCGGCATCGTCACCGCCTTTATCGGCGCGCCGTTCTTCCTCTGGATTCTGCTGCGCGGCCGTTCGAACATGGGACTGTGAGCGAAACCATGATCAGCGTTTCCAATCTCTCCGTCCGCCTCGGCGGCCGACCCGTCATCCACGGCGTTTCGCTCGAGGCGCTGCCCGGCGCATTGACCGCCATCGTCGGCCCGAACGGCTCCGGCAAGACGACGACGCTGAAAGCGATCTCCGGAGAGCTTTCACCCGCCGACGGGACGATCCGCATCAACGGCCGCGACCTGCGCGGCCTGAAGCCATGGGAACTGGCGCTGATGCGCGGGGTGCTTCCCCAGTCGACCGTCATCTCCTTCCCCTTCACCGTGCGCGAGGTCGTGAGACTGGGCCTTGCCGCCGGCGCCAATGCGGATCCTGCCGCACACGACAGGGTCACGGTCGAGGCGTTGGAAGCGGTGGATCTGGCCGGTTTCGCCGGACGCTTCTACCAGGAACTGTCAGGCGGCGAGCAGCAGCGCGTGCAGCTTGCCCGCGTGCTCTGCCAGATCACCGATCCGGTCATCGACGGCGAGCCACGCTACCTGCTGCTCGACGAGCCGGTGTCCAGCCTCGATATCCGCCATCAGCTCGGGATCATGCAGCTCGCCCGCAAGTTCTGCGAGCGCGGCGGGGGCGTCGTTGCCGTGATGCACGATCTCAACCTGACGGCGATGTTCGCCGACAGAATGGTGATGATGAAGGCCGGCAAGGTCCGCGCCTGCGGTACGCCACGCGAGGTTCTGACCGACGAGACGATGGAAGCCGTCTTCGGCTGCCGCATGCAGGTGGGCGCCACACCGGCATCGCACGTGCCGTTCGTCCTGCCGCAGACGGCGACCCTCTGACGCCACGCCTCGGGTTCGCGCAAGCGCCCCGCGGCGTTGCCGGATTTCGCAGGCTTCAACATCAATATTGATCGAAACAATTTCCGCACTTGTGCGTTGTTCCCCCGAAGCGCCGGCAAGGGCCTCTAGTTGTGCCTGCTGGTTCCGTCAGACAGCGCCGACCGTTCGCGGCCGGCGCGTGCGTGAAAGGAAGGGAGTATCCATCATGGCACCTAGCCTCTTCTCCGGCTCGAGCTCGCGATCCACAAAAAATGGCAAACTCGCCGATATCTCCGTCGAGGAGCAGTTGAGCGAACTGCGCGATGACGTTGCAACACTGGTTGCGTTGTTGGCCGACCGCGGATCGGCGGCATCCAAGCAGGCCCGCAGCAAGGCACAGGACGCCCGCGAACAGGCCGAAGCGAGTGTAAGCGAGCTCTTGGCGAGCGGCGAAGAGTTGCTTACCGAGTTGCGCGGCCGGTATGCGGGAACCGAAAAGCAAGTTCGCCACGCGGTCCGCGAGCATCCGATCGCCACACTCGGAGCCGCCGCCCTGATAGGGCTCGCGGTGGCAGCATTGCTTCGTCGCTAACCTCAAATCGCATGGGGCCGCGGGCACAAGCTCGCGGTCCGAGCGATTGGGGAAGAGCATAGTTTGCAGCCCTCAATCCGCTCGAATTTCTGAGTGTCGATCACGACGGGAGTAGTGCATGGGACCGCTGACGGCCGCGCTCGCGAGCCTCTTGGCTGCCGACATCGGGGCCACCGCCTCTCGCGTGAAGCGCAACGCAGCCCTGTGGAGCGTCATAGGGCTGTTACTCGTCACTGCATATGTCTTCGCGCTCGCAGCCACTTTTCTTTATCTCAGCGCTCGCTACTCCCCGGTCGCGGCCGCCGCAGCGATCGCCGTCGCGCTGGTCGTCACCGCGCTGGTGCTGGTCGCTATCCTCATTTCGCTGCAGAACCGTGACCGTCGGCGCCAGGAAGAACGTCGCCGCCGAACGCAAATGCAGACCAATCTGACGCTCCTTGCGGCGGCAGGCATCCTGCGCAAACAGCCGCTTCTCGCCGTTGCGACCGCTATTGCCGTCGGCGCTCTCTTGGGTACCGGCAAGCGACGCGGACGCAAACAAGACGACTGATACGCACATCAGCCCTTTGCCTTGATGGCTAGGCCCGATTTTCTAAAGCGGCAGACGGATCAGCGCCGTGACCCCGGCAGGCAGATACTCGACCTTCACCGAGCTACCCAGCACCTTGTCGAGGCTGCGCTCGATGAGAATGGTGCCGAAGCCGCGCCGCTTCGGTTCGCGCACCGGCGGCCCGCCGACCTCGGTCCAGGTGAGATGCAGGATCGTGTCACCGTCTTCGACGACGTTGCGCGCGGTCAACACCACTTTTCCCTTCGGCACGGACAGCGATCCGTACTTCACCGCGTTGGTTGCAAGCTCGTGCAGAACCAATCCGAGACCCACGGCCTGGTCTGGACCAAGCGACACGTCATCCTTGTGCAGCTCGATCTGATCCGCATAGGCGCTCACATGCGGCAGCAATTGCTTGGCGATCAGGTCGGCAAGCCGGATGGTGCCCCATTCATGATCGGAGAGCAGACCATGCGCCTCGGAGATCGCCTGCAGGCGACCTGCAAAAGCGGTCATGAATTCTGCTGGGTCGCTTGTCTGGCGAAGCGTCTGGCGCGCAAGCGATTGCAGCATGGCCAGCGTGTTCTTGACCCGGTGATTGAGTTCCTTGAGCAGCAGCCGCGTGCGCTGCACCGAAGCCTGCTGGTCGGTGACATCGATCGTCACGCCGATGAAGGTGAGCGGATTGCCCTTGCTGTCCCGGTCGTGCACGCGGCCGCGGCCGAGCAGCCATCGACCGGTATCGCCGATGCGGAACATCCCGTCATATTCGTCGTCGGCCTTCATCGCCTGGCGAAGCTTGGAAAACGTCGCGCCGCGATCGTCGACATGGATCGCACCGAAGATCTCCCGCGCACCGACGGAACTTTCGGCCGAGAGCCCGAACATGCGTTTCAGCGCGCTGTTGCCGGCGATCGCGCCCGAGCGGATATCCCACAGCCAGCTGCCGATATTGGCTGCCTCGAGCGCCATCGCATGGCGCTGCTCCTCGCGCGACAACGCCGCTTCCTTCAGCGCGCGCCGACGTGCCTCGTCCTTGACCTTGAACAGGGATGCGGCGAGCGCGGCCAGCCGGCACAACTGATCGACGAGCGGTGGCGACACCGCGGAGCGCGGCTTGTCGTCGAACACGCAGACCGTACCCACCGCCTGCCCGTCGAGCACGATCGGCGCACCGGCATAGAAGCGCAAGAATGGCGGCCCCTTGACCTGCCGGTGACGCGCGAAGCGCGGATCGATCGAAGCATCGGGCACGACGAGGCAGGCGTCGGCTGCGGTCGACACATGCGCGCAGAATGCGTCTTCGGATGGGGCACGGGTCTCGTCGGTGCCGACGGCGGCCTTGAACCATTGCCATTCACGGTCGATTAGCGTCACCAGCGCAATCGGAGCGTCGAAAAGTCCTGCGGCGATTTCGACGATCCCGTCGAAGTCCCGGTCCGGAACGGCCATATCGGGCACGGTTGCATGCAGAACGCCAAGACGCTCGGGCGCGTCGAGCAGCCTCGTCACGGGCGGATCCGTTTTCTCTGTCCTCACGCGCATACGGTCTCAATTCTCAATCTGAACGGGATCAGGAGCCCTCAGAGCCTACCCGCTTCCCGCTCGATCTTGGAAACGTCTCGCCCCAAAATCGTCATCACTGCGCATTCGTCAGTCGATGCCAGCCGTTACGGCCTGTCCCTTTGGGCTCAAGCCGCCAGTGAAAGCAGGACACCGCCAGTTTTGCAACGGTGTCCTGCCCGAAATTCTACCCTCAGGAGACGAAGGCGCGCGACGTGATCGGAGCCGAGGTTTCATCCGGTCCGTAGTCGTTTTCACCTTTCACCTGCAGGATATCCTGCAGCCGCTGGCGCGCGCGGTTGACCCGGCTCTTGATCGTACCGAGGGCACAGCCGCAGATCGTCGCTGCCTCCTCGTAGGAAAAGCCGGACGCTCCGACCAGGATGATGGCTTCGCGTTGATCCGGCGGCAGCATATCGAGCGCCCGTCGGAAATCCTGCAGGTCGAGCGAGCCGTATTGCTCGGGATGATGGGCGAGCGACTCCGTGAAGTGTCCGTCCGTATCCTGCACCTCGCGCCCGCGCTTGCGCATCTGGCTGTAGAGCTCGTTGCGCAGGATCGTGAAGAGCCAGGCCTTCATATTGGTGCCCATCTCGAAATGGTCCTGCTTCGCCCAGGCCTTCATGATCGTGTCCTGCACCAGGTCGTCGGCGCGGTCGTGGCGACCGATCAACGACATGGCGAAAGCACGCAGGCTCGGCAACGCGGCAAGCATCTCTCGCTTGAAATCATTCTTTTCGGACGACATTCCGGCACTCACTCCCTGCCCTGCAGTACCGATTGCTGCTCGGCTGCGTCGAGTTTTTCCAGAAGATCGAGAAAACGCGCGGGTATCGCCTCTTCCTGAACGGACTGATAGAGCGCCTTCAGCTTCGATGCGATCTGCGCATTCGGGTCTTCTGTCCATAAGGTCGTGCCGGTAGTCCGCCCTGCCCCTGTTTTATATTTCATTGTCAAACTGTCGCCTTCGAGTGTCCATAGCCGCCATAACGCAGCAGAAAATTGAAATGTTCCCTCACGGAACCTTTTTTTACGAGGAGCGTTCTCGGAACGTCACCGTAAAACGATTTTCGAGGGAGTTCCCCTATGACATTGTCCACGCGGATCGCACCGCTTCTGCCGTATCTGCGCCGTTACTCGCGAGCGCTGACCGGCTCGCAGACATCAGGCGACGCCTATGTTGCAGCCGTTCTCGAAGCGCTGATCGCCGACACGTCGATTTTCCCGGAAGCAAGCAATGATCGCGTTGGCCTGTTCCGGCTGTTCACGTCACTCTTCGGTTCCTCGTCCGTGCTTGTGCCGGAACCGGTCTCGCCCTTTGCCTGGGAACAGCGCGCGTCGATCAATCTCGCAACCGTCTCGCCTCTTGCCCGTCAGGCCTTCCTGCTGGTCTCTGTCGAAGGCTTCCGCCCGGAGGAAGCCGCCGAAGTTCTCGACGTGTCCACCGAAAAGGTCGGTGGCCTGCTCGACCGCGCCTCGCAGGAAATCTCGCGTCAGGTCGCAACCGATATCATGATCATCGAGGACGAGCCGCTGATCGCCATAGACATCGAACAGATGGTCGAGAGCCTCGGCCACCGGGTCACCGGCATCGCCCGGACGCGCGACGAAGCCATCGCCCTCTACAAGAGGACCCGGCCAAGCATGGTGCTTGCCGACATCCAGCTCGCCGACGGCAGCTCGGGCATCGACGCCGTCAACGACATCCTGAAGACCAGCGCCATTCCGGTGATCTTCATCACCGCCTTCCCCGAACGACTCCTGACCGGTGAACGGCCGGAACCGACCTTCCTGGTCACCAAGCCGTTCAACCCGGATATGGTCAAGGCGCTGATCAGCCAGGCGCTGTTCTTCAACGAATCCACCAAGGCGGCGGCCTGAGTGCAACCTGCATGTTTCCTTTGATCGCAGTCGGTCAAAGGCAAACATGCAGGTAATTCAGAATACTGCGGCGTCGTGCGCCTTCAATGGCGTTCGGCGCCGTCGTGCATTTTGACGCTTCGTCTAAGCGGCAAATCGATCGGCCTTCCCCAAATCATGCTTGCCCAAATCATGTTTTCGCCCTTTCCTGACATTCGCGCCAGGGCACGCACCGACCACATTGCATGTCGACCGGCCCATCCCGCAATTTCACAGTTCCGCAGCATCTCTTCGGCTACCCCAGAAACACGACAGCCAGTGCCGAGGGAAGGCACTGGCTGGTATGTGCAACTCACTCGGGGAGTGTGAGTTGTAGGCCGGCGGGTCTGCCTCCGGCGCGGCATTGGGGGCTATGCGCGCCACCGTCCGGTCGCAATCAAAATGCGCGACGGGGCAAAAAGTTCCATGCACCTGGCCCGACCGTTTCCGTTGGCCGGTTCACTGCATCCCGTCGAGTTCGTCGCGGTGGCGGTAGAGCGCCAGGAAACGGCGGTAATCGCGGTCGTAAGCGTCACGAGCGCTTGCATTCGGCAGGCGTTCATGTCCGTCCGACGCCATGGCCGTGCCCGCAGCTGCCAGGTCCTCATGAATGCCGCCGGCAACCGCCGCCGCCATTGCCGTACCGAGCAGCACCGCATCCGGCGCCTCAGGCGCCACGACCCGGCAACCGGTGACATCGCAGTAAAGCTCCATCAGCAGCGCATTGCGGACATGGCCGCCGGTGACGTGCAGCGTGTCGAGCTGGTAGCCGACCTCGCGCATCATCTCCAGGATGTGACGGATGCCGAGCGCGATCGCGACACAGGTGCGCCAATAGAGGCGGCAAAGCGCGTCGAAGGAGGAATCGAGCGGCAGGCCGCTGATGACACCCAGACCATGCGGGTCGGCGAGCGGCGAGCGGTTGCCATGGAAATCGGGCAGCACGTGCAGCCGATCGGCAAAGGCCACCCCCTGCTCGGCACGCAGTTCCTGCACGCGGGAAATGATCCGGCCATGGGTCGCCGCCGTCGGCTCCAGGCCACCGCCATGCAGCCGCACGATATGGTCAAGCAGCGCGCCGGTCGCCGACTGGCCGCCCTCGATCAGCCAAGCCCCGGGAAGAACCGCTTCGTAATAGGGGCCCCACATGCCGAAGCCCGGCTTCATGTCCTTGGAAAAGGCGACGATGCAGCTCGACGTGCCGGCGATCAGCGCCAGTTGCTTTTCGAGCTTCTCCGGTTTCCCGATGAAGCCGCCGACGACGCCGAGCGCCCCGGCATAGGCATCGATCATCCCCGGCGCCACCTGGCAGCCCTCGTCCAGACCGAGTTCGGCCGCTGCCGTTGCATTCAGATGCCCGACCGAACTTCCGATCGGCAAGCTTTCCTCCGGCAATCCGCCGCGCTCCAGCAGGTCCTCAAGTCCGATCTTTTCGAGATAGTCGGACTGCCAGCCGCGTTTCTCATGCGCCAGATAGTTCCACTTCGCCGTCAGCGTGCAGCGCGAACGTGCAGCACTGCCCGTCGCTCTCCAGGAAAGATAGTCGGCAAGATCGAAGAAGAATCCGGCCTTCTGCCACTGTTGCGGCAGATTGCGCTTCAGCCACATCAGCTTCGGCATTTCCATTTCCGGCGACATGACGCGCCCGGAAAAGTCGAGCACCGGATGGCCGGTCGCTGTGCAGAAATCCGCCTCGGCGAGCGCGCGATGGTCGAGCCAGACGATCGTGTCCCAGCGCGCCTCGCCCTTGCGGTTGACCGAAAGCGGCTTGCCCTCGCGGTCGCGTACCACCAGCGAGCACGTTGCGTCGAACCCGATCGCAGCAACGCCTTCCGCGGCGATCCCGGCCTTGTCTCTCGCCGCCTTGACCGCGCCGCAGACGGCGCGCCAGATATCCTCGGAATCATGCTCGGCATGGTTTTCTTCCGGCCGGTTCATGGCGATCGGCAGGTCGGCACGCGCTAGCAGCATGCCCTTCCGGTCAAAGATACCGGCGCGCGCACTGCCGGTACCGACATCGACCGCAACGACGAATTCACGCATCAATGAAAGTCCCGCCCCCTGGGTCACGGTCGTTTCGGGTCGCTCGACCCGAAGTCAAAACCGCGATCGATTGTCATAACTCAGAGCGGGGATGCGAACGCAAAATTGCTCACACCATCCTCGTCCCGCTCTCGTTCCATCCCTGCTATCTGCCGACAAACTGTAACAATTCACCCATGTCGTCAAACAGCACGTCGGGGCTGAGATCGGAGAGACTTTGCCGATGCTTGTCAGTTCGCGCGTGGCTACCGCCGGCAAAGGCGAAGACCCGCATGCCCGCCGCCTTCGCCGCTTCGATACCGGCCGGGCTATCCTCGACGACGACACAATCCTCAGGCGCGAAACCCATGTGTCGGCTCGCATGCAGGAAGAGGTCGGGCGCCGGCTTGCCGTGTTTCACCATTGTGGCGGAGAAGATGTTCGGCTCGAAGAGGTCGATGAGGCCGGTGACGGTGAGCGACAGGCGGATGCGTTCCGGCTGGCTGGACGAGGCGACGCAGCACGCGCCCGAAAGCCCCTCGACCGCCTGGCGAATTCCCGCAATCGGCTGCAGTTCGGTGCGGAAACGATCGTAAAGGCGAAGGCGCATGCCTTCGAGAAACGCGTCATCGGTGGCAAGACCGTATTCCTCGTGGAGGATCGCCGACATGCTCTTCAGGCTGCGCCCGAGAAAGCGTTCCGTCGCTTCCTCGGTGGTCATCGAAACGCCGGCGGCCGAGAGAACGTCCACCAGCACCTCCAGCGAGATCGGTTCGCTGTCGACCAGCACACCGTCACAATCGAAAATCACCAGCCTGGACTGACCGTCCGCCATCGCACCCTACCCCTTACAGCGCCGCGCGTCTTTCAAGGGCGCGCCAAGGTCGCTGCAACACTTTGAATTGGCGCATAATTTGATGCCCGGAGCCGCGTTCGACCCAGGGAATTATGCGGTGAGCTTGTCGTCCAGATAAAGCTGGAGCGTAGCGCGCGTACCTTTTTCCCAGAGGGTTTTCAATGCATGGCTGAAACGTTGGCGGAAGAGGTCGGAGCGCGCGACGTCGCCGAAGATATCGCCGAGAGCCAGAAAGGCCATCGGATCGTCCTTGGCGGCAAGTGCGGCCTTGTTCAGCCGGTCGGCGCTCTGGTCGTTGAAAACGATCGCCTTGCCGCTGTCCGACGTGCCTGCGAAGTAACGGCACCACAGCGCCGAAACCAGCGAGAGACCCACGACGTCCTCGCCGCGCGCCAGCCGGTCGGCGGTCGAAGGCAGGATGAATTTCGGCTGCCGGTTGGAGCCGTCCTGCGCCAGCCGCGGGATCGTGTCGCCGATCTTCGGATTGGAAAAGCGCGTCTCGATCAGCGTGTAGTAGTCGCCAAGATCGGTGTTCGGCACCGGCGGAATGACCGGGATGATCTCGTCATGTTCGAGCTTGGCAAGGAAGGCCCGGATCAGCGGCTCCTCCATCGCCTCATGGACGAAATGAATGTCGAGCAAGGCGGCGGGATAGGCGATCGCCGCATGCCCGCCGTTGAGGATGCGGATCTTCATGTGCTCGTAGGGCGCGACATCGGGCACGAACTGGACGCCGACCTTCTGCAGCGCCGGGCGGCCAAGCGGGAAATGATCCTCTAGCACCCACTGCTTGAACTCCTCGCAGAACACCGGCCAAGCGTCCTCAATGCCGTATTCGTCGGCGACGATGCCGATCTCTCGCGCACCTGTCGCCGGTGTGATCCGGTCGACCATGCCGTTCGGAAAGGCGACATTGGCCTCGATCCAGTCGGCGAAGGCCGGGTCGAACAGACGGGCGAGCCCCGCGACTGCCGCGTGAGTGACTTCGCCATTGCCCGGAATGTTGTCGCAGGACATTACGGTGAAGGGCGGCACGTTCCTGTCGCGACGCGCCTTCAGGCCGGCGACGATCAGTCCGAACACCGTCTTCGGGGTCGCCGGGTTCTGCGCATCGGCAACGATATCAGGGTGGGTCGGGTTGAACACACCCGAGGCCGGATCGATGAAATAGCCGCCTTCGGTGATCGTCAACGAGACGATGCGGATTGCCGGATCGGTAAGCCGCGCAACGATCGCCGCGGCATCGCCGGGTTCCAGATAGTCGATCATCGCGCCGGTGACATGGGCGCCGGTGCGGTTGTTGTCCTGCTCGACGACGGTCGTCAGGAAATCCTGCGCAGCGAGCTTGGCGCGCATCGTTGCGTCGGAGGGAAGCACACCGGCGCCGACGATGGCCCAGTCCCTGTCGTGGCCGGCGTTGAAGAGATCGTCGAGATAGACGGCCTGATGCGCCCGGTGGAAGTTGCCGACGCCGAAGTGCACGATGCCAGCCGTCAGTTGCGATCGGTCGTAGTTCGGCACGCCGGCCTTGGCCTTGATCGTGTCGAGGGCGGCAGTTGAGAGTTTGGTCGTCATGGTCCCGTATCCTTTCGAGGCTTCACCGGCTGGCGCGGGCTCAGCTCATCCAGTTGCCGCCGTCGACGTTGTAGGTCTGCGAGACGACGTAGTCGCTCTCGGCCGAAGCGAGGAAGATCGCCATTCCCGTCAGGTCCGCAGCCGTTCCCATGCGACCGAAGGGCACCTCTGCGCCGACGAGCTTCTTCTTTTCGCCGCGCGGGCGGTTCTCATATTTGGCAAAAAGCGCATCGACGCCGTCCCAGTGCTCGCCATCGACGACGCCGGGCGCGATCGCGTTGACGTTGATGCCGTGCTTGATGAGATTGAGCCCGGCAGACTGGGTGAGGCTGATGACCGCCGCCTTGGTGGCGCAATAGATGGCGACCAACGCTTCGCCGCGACGTCCCGCCTGGCTCGCCATGTTGATGATCTTGCCGCCCCGCCCTTGCGCGATCATCTGCTTTGCGGCCGCCTGCAGCGTGAACAGCGTGCCGGCAACGTTGATCGAAAACAGCCGGTCGTAGCTGTCGCGGGTGATCTCGACGATCGGTGCAAGATCGAAGAGCGCGGCGTTGTTGACGAGGATGTCGAGGCAGCCCGTTTCCTTCACAACCAAAGCGATTGCCGCGTCGATCGATGCCTGGTTGGTGACGTCCATCTCGACCGCATAGGCGCCGGCACCGATCTCGGAGGCCGTCTGCCGCGCACGCGCGATGTTGATATCGGCGATCGCGACCGTGGCGCCTTCGCCGATATAGGCTTCCGCGAAAGCACGACCGATCCCCCGCGCTGACCCTGTGATCAGCGCGCTCTTTCCTTCAAGCCGTTTCATCGGACCGCCAGCCCCTTGTCGTCAAACCTATGCACGCGCTGCGGATCGGGCGTCAGGAACACGCGATCGCCGTGCGTCACGGCGAAATCACCGCTGACGCGCGCCGTCACCGTGCCGATGCCGCCATCGACATTGACATGAAGGAACGTATCGGAGCCGAGATGTTCGGCGACGCCGACCGTGCCCTGCCACGCGCCGCTGTCCTTGGAGAGTGCCAGATGCTCTGGTCGGATCCCCATCGTATGAGTCTGATAGGCGGAAGCCGCCGCACCGCTGACGAAGTTCATGCGCGGCGAACCGATGAAGCCGGCGACGAATAGGTTGTCCGGCTTGTGGTACAGGTCGAGCGGCGAGCCCACCTGCTCGATACGGCCACGGTTCAGCACCACGATCTTGTCGGCCATAGTCATGGCTTCCACCTGGTCGTGGGTGACGTAGATCATCGTCGTCTTCAGGTCCTGGTGCAGCTGGCTGATTTCCAGCCGCATGTTGACACGCAGTGCCGCATCGAGGTTCGACAGCGGCTCGTCGAAGAGGAACGCCTTCGGCTGACGCACGATCGCCCGGCCGATCGCAACGCGCTGGCGCTGGCCGCCGGAAAGCTGCCGCGGCTTGCGGTCGAGATAGTCGGTGAGGTTCAAAACGCGGGCCGCGTCCGACACCTTCTTGTCGATGACGGCCTTGTCCTCGCCCGCCATCTTCAAGGGAAAGGCGATGTTCGAGCGCACGCTCATATGCGGATAGAGCGCGTAGGACTGGAACACCATCGACAGGCCGCGCTGGGCCGGCGGCAGTTCGGTGGCATTCTTGCCGTCGATGACGATGTCACCGTCACTGACGTCTTCGAGGCCGGCGATCAGCCGGAGCAGCGTCGACTTCCCGCAACCTGACGGGCCGACGAAGACGACGAACTCGCCATTGTTGATGTCGAGGTCGATCGAGGGGATGACGGCATGGGCGCCGAAGACCTTCGAAACCTTGCTGAGTGTAATGCTTCCCATTGTCGTATCCCTTATTTGACCGCGCCGAAGGTGAGGCCGCGTACGAGCTGCTTCTGCGAGAACCAGCCAAGTATGAGGATGGGGGCGATCGCCATGGTCGAGGCTGCCGAGAGCTTGGCGTAGAACAGGCCTTCGGGGCTCGAATAGGAGGCGATGAAGGCCGTGAGCGGCGCTGCCTTGGCGGCGCTGAGGTTCAGCGTCCAGAACGCTTCGTTCCAGGCGAGGATGATGTTCAAGAGCAGCGTCGAGGCGATGCCGGGGATCGCCATCGGCGTCAGCACATAGATGATCTCCTTGGAGAGCGAGGCGCCGTCCATGCGCGCAGCCTCCAGGATCTCGCCGGGGATCTCCTTGAAGTAGGTGTAGAGCATCCAGATGATGATCGGCAGGTTGATCAGCGTCAGCACGATCACGAGGCCTGTGCGGGTGTCGAGCAGGCCGGTGTTGCGGAACATCAGGTACATCGGCACCAGCACGCCGACCGACGGCATCATCTTGGTGGAGAGCATCCACATCAAGACGTCCTTGGTGCGCTTGGTCGGCGAGAACGCCATCGCCCAGGCGGACGGAATGGCGATGATGAGACCGATCAGCGTCGAGCCGAAGGAGATGACGACCGAGTTCATGAAGTGCAGGAAGTAATTCGAGCGGCTTTGCACCTCGTGATAGTTCTCCGTCGTCCAGTCGAAGAAGAACAGCGACGGCGGCGAAGCGATCGCTTCTGCCTCGGTCTTGAAGCTCGTCAGGAACGTCCAGAGGATCGGGAAGAAGATCAGGATGCCGATCGTCCAGGCGACGACGGTGACGACGATCTTTCTTTGGGTGGAGACGTTGCGTGCCATGGTTCTCAAGCCTCCAGCGTCTTGCCGATCATGCGCATCAGGAAGAATGCGACGATGTTGGCGAGGATGACCGCGATAATGCCGCCAGCCGAAGCACCGCCCACGTCGAACTGCAGCAGGGCCTGCGCATAGACGAGGAAGGTCAGGTTGGTGCTCTGCGTGCCCGGGCCGCCATTGGTGGTGACCAGGATTTCGGCGAAGACCGAGAGCAGGAAGATCGTCTGGATGAGAATGACGACCGTGATCGCGCGGGAAAGATGCGGCAGCACCAGGTAGATGAAGCGGCTCCAGGCGCCGGCGCCGTCCATCTGCGCTGCTTCCTTCTGCTCTTCGTCGAGCGACTGCAGCGCCGTCAGAAGGATCAGCGTCGCAAAGGGCAACCATTGCCAGGCGACGATCAGGATCACCGACATCAACGGCGCATTAGCGAGGAAGTCGAAGGGCTGCAGCCCGAAGAGCTTGGCGATCCAGGCAAAGAGCCCGTTGACCGGGTTCATGAACATGTTCTTCCAGACGAGTGCCGCCACTGTCGGCATGATGAGGAAGGGCGCGATTACCAGGATGCGCACGATCCCCTGCCCGAACATCGGCTGGTCGAGAAGCAGCGCCAACGCGATGCCGCCGACGACGGTGATGAATAACACGCCGAGCACGATCGCCAGAGTATTGAAGATCGCCTGGAAGAAAGCGGGATCGGTCAGGAAGTATTTGTAGTTCGTGAAGCCGGCAAACTCTTCCATGCCCGGCATCAGAAGATTGTAGCGCAGGAACGAGAAGTAGATCGTCATGGCCAGGGGAACGATCATCCAGGCCAGAAGCAGAAGCACCGAAGGCGCGATCATCAGCCGCGCGGCGGAGCGTGTGTGCAAGGTCGCCATGGCGTCCCCCAAATGATGGAATTCAACGCTTGTTCGAGAGCTCGGACCGGGCGCGCGTGGGCTCGCCGCGCGCGCCGCGGAAATTCCTCCAGGAGAGCCGCCCGAAGGAGAATTACCGGGGCGCCGGCCATTTGCGGCCAGCACCCCGGGCCCTTGGGAGCCTCACTTGATGTAGCCGGCCTTGGTCATCTCACGCTCGGTGAGCTGCTGGGCGCTGGCAAGTGCCTGGTCGACGCTCATCTGGCCTGCAAGCGCTGCCGAGAACTGCTGGCCCACCGCCGTGCCGAGACCCTGGAATTCCGGGATCGCCACGAACTGCACACCGACATAGGGAACCGGCTTCACCGCCGGGTTCTTCGGGTCGGCCGCGTTGATCGAGTCGAGCGTCATCTTCGCGAACGGCGCCGCCTTCTGGTACTCGGGGTTGGCGTAGAGCGAGGTGCGCGTGCCCGGAGGTACGTTGGCCCAGCCTTCCTTGTCGGCGACGAGCTTCAGATAGTCCTTGCCGGTTGCCCAGGAGATGAACTTCTCGGCCGCGGCCACCTTCTGCGAACCCGCGGGGATCGCGAGGTTCCAGGCCCAGAGCCAGTTGCCGCGCTTGCCAAGCCCGGTGTCGGGAGCAAGCGCAAAACCGACCTTGTCAGCAACCGTCGATTCCTTCGGGTTGGTGACAAAGGACGCAGCCACGGTCGCATCGATCCACATGCCGCACTTGCCGGTCTGGAACAGCGACAGGTTCTCGTTGAAGCCGTTGGAGGAGGCGCCGGGCGGTCCGGCGTCGTTCATCAGCTTGACGTAGAAGTCGAGCGCGTTCTTCCACTCCGGCTGGTCGAACTGCGGCTTCCAGTTCTCGTCGAACCAGCGGGCGCCAAAGGCGTTCGCGGTCGCCGTCAGGAAGGCCATGTTCTCGCCCCAGCCGGCCTTGCCGCGCAGGCAGATGCCGTAGATTTCGGCGTTCTTGTCGGTGATCTTGCGCGCCGCGTCGGCAATGAAGTCCCAGGTCGGTGCGTCGGGCATCGTCAGCCCCGCCTTCTCGAACAGGTCCTTGCGGTACATCACCATCGAGCTTTCGCCGTAGAAGGGTGCTGCATAGAGCTTGCCGTCGATAGTGAGGCCCGAGCGGATCGCCGGCAGCAGGTCGTCGACATCGTAGTCGGCGCCAAGATTGTCGAGCGGCAGCAGCCAGCCCTGCTTCGCCCAGATCGGCACTTCATAGGTGCCGATCGTCATGATGTCGTACTGGCCGCCCTTGGTGGCGATATCGGTCGTCACGCGCTGGCGCAGCACGTTTTCCTCAAGCGTTACCCACTCGAGCTGAATGTCCGGATTCTTGGACGTGAAATCTTCCGTCAGCTTCTGCATCCGGATCATGTCGCCGTTGTTCACGGTCGCAATCGTCAGGGTTTCTGCTTGGGCCAGACCCGTCAGTGCGACTGCCGAGCACGTGCCCAGCAGGAAAGTTCTCAAGTTCATCGACTTCCTCCCAGAAGAAATGAGCATTTGCCTCGCTCATGGGCAATTACTCACTTCCCGTGACAAAATGTCAATGTGCAATCGTTGCTGCGCTGCACACAGGAACATTAGAAGACTGTTTTGATTGCCGATTTTTTCGTTGCGCAAACGCGAAGGGCCGGCGCGTCGGCCGGCCATTTCAATCGTTTCGTATTGCGATCATGCGTTGAGCAGATAGCTCGCCGTCGCCTCATCGGTGATGAGGCCGTTGATGATTCCGCCCTTCACGGCCGCCCTCAGGGCTTCATATTTGCGCCGGCCCTTGGCAAGACCAATCACCGACGCCTTGTCCCGCGAGGGAAGCGGCACCGACGCGACGCGTTCGTTGAAGCTGCCGGATAGCAGCGCGCCGTCATGATCGAACATCCAGCCGCAGATCTCGCCCGCCGCCCCGGCCCGAGTGAGGTCGGCCATCTCCTCCTGCGCCAGAAACCCGTCCTGGCAGAGTGGCGCATCGGGCCCGAGTTCGCCGACGCCGACGAAGGCGACATTGGCTTCGGCCCCGAGCTTCAGCGCCACCTGCACCAGGCTCTGGCTGTGCAGCACCTCCCGCTCCTCAGCCGAAGCGGCAAGCACCGGCAACGGCATCGGGAAATGCCGGGCCTTGACCGCATCGGCCATGCTGAAGATGACGTTGTAATAGGCGGCCGAGCCGTCGAGGCCGATATTGCCGGTGAGTGACACGATGCGGTGCTGCGGACATTCCATCGGCGGCAACTGGTCGACGGCTGCCTTCAATGTGCGGCCTGTGCCGATCGCCAGCACCTGCGGCTCCGGCGACTTCAGCCAGCGCTCGATCTCTGCCGCTCCTGCCTCGGCGATGCCGACGGTCGTCGAAGTCGAACCGGGATCGCTCGGCACCACCTCTACATGTTTCAGTCCGTATCTGTCGCGAAGACCGGCGGCCGCCTCCAGGCATGCGGCAATCGGATGGTCGAGCCGGACCTTGATCAGCCGCTCGGACATGGCGAGCGAAACCAGCCGCTGCGCCGACTGGCGCGAGATTCCCATGACGGTCGCGATCTCATCCTGGGTGCGGCCGGCGACATAGTATAGCCAGCCAGCCCGGGCAGCATCGTCAAGCCTGTTGTTCGCCTCGCCCCTGCGCGCCATCGCGGTTCTCCGTTCCCCCGATCACGATACTTTTGGATCCTGTCGATCCAAAAGTATCGTGATCGATCCTCATAAGCAGAGCGGGGTGCGGGCGGAAAACCGCGCACACTTTTCCTCACCCCGCTCTGATTTGCTGCCACTATTTGCCCCACCCTGTCAAACAGCGACCAAGAACAAGGGCTTGGCATGTCTGGCGCAAAGCCCCGGATCGCAAGGCTTTCCGGTCAATTCCACCTCAAACTTTTACCGTTTGATAAAAAAATAAAGCGTGTTACCGTTCCATCATCCTGAGAAAACATTGGGAGCCAAAAATGGGAACGACACAATCTGGGATCCTCGGCGGCCGCCTGCCGCTCGGGGAGTACGAGAGCAATTTTTCCGACCTGCATCCGCCGCTCGACAAGCACGAGGCCCTCGTCGCTTCCGACCGCTGTTATTTCTGTCATGACGCGCCGTGCATGACGGCCTGTCCCACCTCCATCGATATCCCGCTGTTCATTCGGCAGATATCGACGGGCAACCCGATCGGATCGGCCAAGACGATCTTCGATCAGAACATTCTCGGCGGCATGTGCGCCCGCGTCTGTCCCACCGAAACGCTCTGCGAACAGGCCTGCGTTCGCAACACCGCCGAGGAGCGCCCGGTCGAAATCGGCCGCCTGCAGCGCTATGCGACCGACGTGGCGATGAAGGAGAACAAGCAGTTCTACACCCGCGCCGCTTCCTCCGGCCGCAAGGTCGCCGTCGTCGGCGCCGGCCCGGCGGGACTCGCTGCGGCCCATCGGCTGGCCGTCAAGGGCCACGACGTCGTGATCTACGACGCCCGTCCGAAGTCGGGCGGCCTCAACGAATATGGCATCGCCGCCTACAAGTCGGTCGATGACTTTGCGCAGAAGGAAGTCGACTACGTGCTGTCGATCGGCGGCATCGAGGTGCGCAACGGCCAGGCACTCGGCAGCGATTTCAGCCTCTCCGAACTCTCTGAACAATATGACGCCGTCTTCCTCGGCCTCGGCCTTGCCGGCGTCAACGCACTGCGCCTCGAAGGTGAAAATGCCGAAGGCGTTGACGACGCCGTCGACTTCATCGCTGCACTCCGCCAGTCCAAGACCAAGGCCGACATCCCGGTCGGTCGCCGCGTCGTCGTTCTCGGCGGCGGCATGACCGCCATCGACGCGGCCGTACAGGCGAAGCTCCTCGGCGCCGAAGAGGTGACGATCTGCTACCGCCGCGGCAAGGAGAACATGAACGCCTCCGAGTTCGAGCAGGATCTGGCAGCGTCCAAGGGCGTCACCATCCGCCACTGGCTGCAGCCGAAGCGCATTGCCGAGAAGGATGGCAAGGTCGCCGGCATCGAGCTGGAATACACGACGCTCGAAGACGGAAAGCTGACGGCGACGGGCGAAACGGGTATCATTGCCGCTGACCAGATCTTCAAGGCAATCGGCCAGAGCTTCCTCGGAAGTGGCCTCGGCGCCCTGAAACTCGAAGGCGGCCGTATCGTCGCCGATGCCGAAGGGCGAACCTCGATCGACAACGTCTGGGCCGGCGGCGACTGCGTGCTCGGCGGCGAAGACCTCACGGTCTCGGCTGTCGCCATGGGTCGCGATGCGGCTGAATCGATCAACCGGGCCTTCGCTGCGGCAGCACCGCACGCGAGCGCAGTTGCCTAAAGGATCGGGAGGAGGAACCAATGGCTGATCTTCGCAATAACTTCGTCGGCATCAAATCCCCGAACCCGTTCTGGCTGGCATCCGCCCCGCCGACGGACAAGGCCTACAACGTCGAGCGCGCCTTCAAGGCGGGCTGGGGCGGCGTCGTCTGGAAGACGCTCGGTGAGGAAGGACCGCCGGTCGTCAACGTCAACGGACCGCGCTATGGCGCGATCTGGGGTGCCGATCGGCGCCTGCTCGGGCTCAACAATATCGAGCTCATCACCGACCGCGACCTCTATGTGAACCTGCGCGAAATGAAGCAGGTGAAGATGAACTGGCCGGATCGTGCCCTGATCGCGTCGATCATGGTGCCCTGCGAGGAAGAGGCGTGGAAGGCGATCCTGCCGCTGGTCGAGGAAACCGGCGCCGACGGCATCGAACTCAACTTCGGCTGTCCGCACGGCATGTCCGAGCGTGGCATGGGTGCTGCGGTCGGCCAGGTACCGGAATACATCGAGATGGTCGTGCGCTGGTGCAAGCAGTACACGCGCATGCCCGTCATCACCAAGCTGACGCCGAATATCACCGACATCCGCAAGCCCGCCCGCGCCGCCAAGGCCGGCGGCACCGACGCCGTCTCGCTGATCAACACGATCAACTCGATCGTTTCCGTCGATCTCGACAACTTCGCGCCGAACCCGACGGTCGGCGGCAAGGGCACCCACGGCGGCTATTGCGGCCCGGCGGTCAAGCCGATCGCGCTCAACATGGTCGCCGAGATCGCCCGCGATCCGGAAACCTACGGCCTGCCGATCTCCGGCATCGGCGGCATCACCACCTGGCGCGACGCGGCCGAATTCCTGGCGCTCGGCGCCGGCAACGTCCAGGTCTGCACCGCGGCCATGACCTATGGCTTCAAGATCGTCCAGGAAATGATCTCGGGCCTTTCCGACTGGATGGACGCCAAGGGCCACCGCAACCTCGACGACATCACCGGACGCGCGGTCCCGAACGTCACCGACTGGCAGTATCTGAACCTCAACTACATCGCCAAGGCGAAGATCGACCAGGATGCCTGCATCAAGTGCGGTCGCTGCCACATCGCCTGCGAGGACACCTCGCACCAGGCGATCACGCAGTTCGTCAACGGCGTACGCCACTTCGAGGTGATGGAAGACGAATGCGTTGGCTGCAACCTCTGCGTCAACGTCTGTCCCGTCGAAAACTGCATCACCATGGAAGAGCTGCCGGTCGGCACGATCGACCAGCGTACTGGCAAGCCGGTTGATCCGAACTATGCCAACTGGACGACGCACCCGAACAACCCGATGGCCCGCCAGGCCGCGGAATAACGATACCCGAGCGGGTTTGCCCGCACCGCATCGAACGAAGCCGCCGGACCTCCAGCCGGCGGCTTCGTCGTTCAACTCAGACCTCGACGACCACCTTGCCGAACGGACCGCGGTCGAGATGCGCGAGCGCTTCCGGCAATTCGGAGAATCGGTAGCGCGCGTCGATCACCGGCTTGATCCCCGTCCTGTCGATGGCGCCGACAAAATCTTCCAGCGCCCTGCGATGGGCGACGCCGATGCCCTGGATGACAGGCGATTTCAGAAGAACCGGCGTCACCGGCGCAGAGATCTCGGCGCCCTCGAATACCCCGATGACCGAAATCCTCCCTTGCACAGCCACCGCCTGCAGCGACTTTCCGAGATTGGCGCCACCGGCGAGTTCCAGGATGTGGTCGGCGCCGTGATCACCGGTGATCTCGAGGACACGCTCCGCCCAATCTTCCGACACGCGGTTGATGCCGTGATCGGCGCCGAGCGCCCGTGCACGGTCAAGCTTGTCCTGGTTGCTTGAGGTCACGATGACTTCGGCGCCGTGTGCCTTGGCGATCTGCAGCCCGAACAGCGAAACGCCGCCGGTGCCCTGCACCACGACACGGTCGCCGGCCTTCGGGTCTCCCCTCTCGACCAGCGCGAACCAGGCCGTCACCCCGGCACAGGGCAAGGTGCTCGCCTCGCCGTCGTCGAGGCTTTCAGGCGCCTTCACGAACCAGCCCTCCGGGAAGGCGACATATTGCGAAGCGACACCCGGATTGAGACCGCCGAGCGCGAATGAGGTGGGGTGACGGGCCGTTCCAGGCTTCTGGCCGTCGATCCAGGTGGGATCGAAGACGGAAATCACCCGATCGCCCGGTTGGAAACGGGTCACGCCGCGACCGACCGCTTCGACCACACCGGCCATGTCGGATCCCGGCACAAAGGGAAAAGAGAGCGGCATACCCATGCCGTTTTCCAGGACCAGCTTGTCGCGGAAATTCAGCGACAGGGCGGTCGTGCGAACGAGCACCTCCCCCGGGCCGGCCTCGGGAACGCGCCGCTCGGTGAGCTTCAGGTTGGAGGCACCGAACCTGTCGATGGTCCATTCCTTCATCAGTCTTGCCATGGTCATTCCTTTCATCGGTTTGATCTGATGAAGAAACCATAGCGTTGAAATTATCTCTCCAGTTGCGATATGATTTCGCCATATTGGTTCTCTGAAGGATACAAATATGAGCTACCTCAACGGTGTCTCTGTGTTCGTGGAAGCGGCCGATGCCGGCGGCTTTTCCGCCGCCGCCGAAAGGCTCAACCTGTCGCGCTCTGCGGTCGGCAAGACCGTTGCAAAGCTCGAACAGCGGCTGGGCGTTCGCCTTTTCCATCGCACCACCCGCACCCAGAGCCTGACCGACGAGGGCCAGCTCTTCTACGAAAACTGCCTGCGGGCGCTCGGCGAAATCCGGGCCGGCGAGGCCCTGCTGGAATCCGGCAAGCAGGAGATCCAGGGCCGCCTGCGCCTGTCGATGCCGGTGCATTTCGGTCGCCAGTGCATCATGCCGCTGCTGTCGGAACTGCTACGCACACACCCGCGCCTGGAGTTCGACCTCAATTTCAGTGACCGCAACGTCGATCTCGTCGAGGACGGCTTTGACCTTGCCATCCGCACCGGTCCGCTGCGCAGCGATCCGGAGCTGATGACGCGAAAGATCGTCGATCAGCGCATGACCGTCTGCGCCTCCCCGGCCTATCTCGAAGCGAACGGCACGCCGGAAACGATCGATGACCTGATGTTCCATAGGGCGATCCTCTATCGGCGCCGCGGTCAGCCGCATGCGTGGTCCTTCCCGGGAAAGGGGGCACAGGTGCGAACCGTCACGCCTCCGTCGCGGCTGCGGCTCGACGACCTGACGTCGATCGCGGATGCCGCAGCCGACGGCTTCGGCATCGCCTGGCTGCCCTGCTGGCTCGTCCGCAACTGCATCGCCTCTGGCTCGTTGGTTCGGATTCTCGTCGATACGCCGGCGCTCTCCTACGGCACCTATGTCGTCTGGCCGAAAACCCAGTACATGCCGTCAAAGCTGCGTCTGCTCATCGACACACTTGCCGCACGCCTGCCACCGATGATGGAATGACACGGCCTTGCGTTGGATCGGCGGGCAAGAAGGCCGAAGCTGGTGGCCGAATCCCGCTGAATAACCTTCCCGGCCGATAACGAACAGGACACGAAAACGAAACAGATTGTGTAAAAATGGTAAGTTGTCGGCCCGCGCGATCTGGATGATAAGGGAGAACTCACACGGGGGTGCGTGACGTTCGATCAACGATCAGCGACGCATCTTCCGACGGTTTTGACACTGCGGCCGGACGAAGCTCCGGCAGAGCCGGACTTGTTGCTTGACGATCATTTCGGCCAACCGACGCAAGCGAATACACCTCGTCTCCGGGGCCATCCTCGGTTCGTTCGTGGTGGCCCATTTCTTCAACCATTCGCTCGGCCTCATCTCCATCGACGCGATGGAGACCGCCCGCAAGGGCTTCAATCTGATCTGGCACAGCGTCCCCGGCACGGTGCTGCTCTATGGCGCCCTGCTCCTGCATTTCACCATGGCGCTCGAAAGCATCTATCGTCGGCAGACGCTCAGAATGCCCGCGCGCGAAGCTCTGAAGATCATCTTCGGTCTCAGCCTGCCTTTCCTGCTGATCGGCCACGTCACCGCTGCCCGCGTCGAACCGCTGTTCACAGGCATCGATACCAATTACCCGGACATGCTGCGAATACTCTGGTCGAATTCTTTCAATGCGACCAGGCAATCGCTTGCCCTCTTGCTCGTCTGGGGTCACGGCTGCCTCGGCGCCTGGTTCTGGATGCGCGGCCGCCCCTGGTTCCCCCGCTACGAGATCCTGCTTTACACGGTTGCGATCCTCGTACCGATTTTCGCACTGCTCGGCTTTGTCAACGGCGCCCGCTCGATGGAGGACGGCTACGCCGAACATGGCGGCTACGGCGACACGGCCTATCGGAAGCCGGCGGTCGATCTGACGCTCCTCGAGGATATCCGTCTCGGTCTCTATTTTGGTTTCGGCGGCCTGATCGCCGGCACCTTCCTGTTGCGAGCCATGCCGAAGGGCGGTCGCATTCGCGTCCGCTATCCCGACGGCCGCGTCGCGACCGTCAATCTCGGCTTCAGCGTGCTGGAAGCAAGCCGTGCGGCCGGTATCCCGCATGTCTCGGTCTGCGGCGGCCGTGGACGTTGCTCGACCTGTCGCGTGCGCGTCATCCAGGGACTGGAGGACCAGCCCGCCCCCGAGGACGCGGAGCTTGCGACGCTTACCCGTATCGGGGCGCCCGACAATGTCCGCCTAGCCTGCCAGTTCCGTCCGGTCCACAACGTCACGGTCGTGCCGATCCTCGACAGCGACAGTCTCGGCATCAAGAAGCAGCTCGGACGCGAGGGCGGCGAAGGCCGCGAACGGCGGATCGCCGTGCTCTTCTGCGATCTGCGCGGCTTCACCAGCATTGCCGAACACAAGCTGCCCTTCGACACCGTGTTCCTGCTCAACCGCTACTTCGAGATGGTCGGCGAAGCGGTCGAGGATTCCGGCGGCGTCATCGACAAGTTCATCGGCGATGGCGCACTCGCGATCTTCGGGCTCAAGAGCTCCTATAGCGAGGCCTGCCGGCAGTCGCTGGCAGCCTCCGTGCGGATATCCAAGGGCATCGAGACGCTCAACCAGACCTTCCGCGGCGAGCTTGACGAGCCGTTGCGCATCGCCATGGGGCTGCACGCCGGTCCCGCCATCATCGGCGAGATCGGCTATGGTCAGGCGACGTCGCTGACGGCGGTCGGCGATACGATCAATACCGCAAGCCGCCTGGAAGGCCTCGCCAAGGAACACGACGTGCAGCTCGCCGTTTCTACCGAACTCGTCAACCGGGCTGGCCTGGTGATCGAGGGGCACGAGCGGCTGGACATCAGCCTGCGCGGCCGGCAGGCGACGCTTGAAACCTGGATCGTCGAGGATGCCGCACGCATCTCCGAGGCCTTGCAACCAACGCCGTCAAGCGCTTAGTTGTCGTTCCCTTCTCCCTCATACTTCCCGGAATCGTGAATGAAGCAGGACGTATCCCCGAAAACGGCCCATCAGGTTCACGCGAAAGGCATCGAAAAGCTCAGGGCGCATCTGGCGATGATGAGCTTTGCCGTCCTGATCGCCGGCTCCTTCTCCTTCGGCGGGCTTGCAACCCAGCACATGGGCGCAGGGCCTTTGACGCTTTGGCGCTACCTGCTGACCGTAGTCGTCCTCGGTCTGATGACCTTCGGCTATGCGCGGGTGCCCTTCCACTTCCCCAAGCAATGGTGGCGTTTCCTCATCCTCGGCGGTCTGATCGCCGTCTACATGCTGACGATGTTCAAGGCGCTGGAGTTCACCAATCCGGTCTCGACCGGCGCCGTTTTCACGCTGATGCCGCTGCTGAGCGCCGGCTTCGCCTACCTGCTGCTCGGCCAGCGCACACGCCCGGGCGTCCTTGCGGGTCTCATCATCGCCGCACTCGGCGCCGTCTGGGTGATCTTCCGCGCAAATATCCAGGCGATCCTTGCCTTCGATGTCGGTCAGGGCGAGCTGATCTTTTTCGTCGGCGTCATCTGCCACGCCATCTATGTACCGCTGATCCGCAAGTTCGGACGCGACGAAAGCCCGTTCGCCTTCGGCTTCTGGGTTGCGGTCTTCACCGTTCCCTGGCTGCTGGTGCCCGGCGGCGTCGGCCTCGTCACCACCAATTTTGCAGCCCTGCCGGCAATCGTCTGGATCGCCGTCCTCTATCTCGCCGTGGTCACCACGGCGATCACCTTCCTGCTGTTGCAATACGCCTCGATGCGCCTGCCGGCATCGAAAGTGCTCGGCTACGGCTACCTGACGCCGACCTTCATCATCCTGCTGGAAGGCTTGCTCGGCCATGGTTGGACCAGCCTGCCGGTGCTTGCTGGCGCGCTCACGACTGCCTGCGGACTGCTGTTGATGGCGCTGTTGCCGGATTGAAAATCAGAAGAGCGACTCAGGCCGCCGGCTGCTCGCTCACCTGCAGCCCGTCGACGAAGAGCCGTTCGAGGAAGCGTGCCGCATCCTCGAAGCGCCCGTCCCCGGCATTGCCCTGGCCGAGCACGGCGCGCACCTGCACATCGAAGTCGGCATAATGCTGGGTGGTCGACCAGATCGCGAAGATCAGGTGATAGGGGTCGCATTTAGCAATCTTGCCGGCCTTGGCCCAGCTGCGGATCACCTCGGCCTTCTCGTCGACCAGCGACTTCAAGGGTCCCTTGAGTTCGTCTTCGATATGCGGCGCGCCCTGCAGCACTTCGTTGGCGAAAAGCCGGCTTTCGCGCGGGTAGTCGCGGGCCATTTCCAGCTTGCGCCGGATATAGCTGCGGATCTCCGCAACAGGATTTCCCTCGGCGTTGAATTCACGCAAGGGATCGAGCCAGGTATCGAGCACCCGGTCGATCAGCGCCCGGTGCATCGCTTCCTTGGTGCGGAAGTAATAGAGCAGATTGGGCTTCGACATGCCCGCCACTTCGGCGATCTGGTCGACGGTCGCGCCGCGAAAACCATTGGCGGAAAAGACTTCGAGCGCGGCTTCCAGGATGCGCTCTTCCTTTTCCTCCTGGATGCGTGTCCGCCTCTGGGTCCTGGCCGCTCTCGGTAGTACCATCTGTCCCCCTTGGCGATGCCCGCGCGCTCGTCGCGCAGGAACCGGTCTGCCCAATTTCTGGCCTCGCCATCTTCTTGGGCAACAACTTCGTTTTTTTGTTTTTCCGGCTTGAGTGCCGCAACGGAAGTTGTAATGTTTACCAACCGGTCAAATTATCAGCCAGTTCACCGCCAAAGGCAACGGCTGATCGAAGGGTACCAGAAAAAACCAAGCCTGGATTTGACCACGGGAACATAAGGGCGCGCCGATCAAGGCAAAGCCCTGAAAAGATGAGGAGACCGCCGTGGCTGCACCTGGCGAGAACATGCGCGTCAATGCCGACCGCCTGTGGGATTCACTTATGGAGATGGCCAAGATCGGCCCTGGTGTCGCGGGTGGCAACAACCGCCAGACCCTGACCGACGAGGATGCCGAAGGGCGCCGGCTGTTCAAGTCCTGGTGCGATGAGGCCGGGCTTACCATGGGCGTCGACACCATGGGCAATATGTTCTTCACCCGGCCCGGCACCGATCCGGATGCGCTGCCCGTCTATATCGGTTCGCACCTCGATACCCAGCCGACCGGCGGCAAATATGACGGCGTGCTCGGCGTGCTCTCCGGCCTTGAGGTCGTGCGTTCGATGAACGACCTCGGCATCAAGACCAAGCACCCCATTGTCGTGACCAATTGGACCAATGAGGAAGGCGCGCGGTTCGCGCCGGCCATGCTCGCGTCGGGCGTCTTTGCCGGCGTGCACACCCAGGATTTCGCCTATGGCCGCAAGGACCCGGAAGGCAAGACCTTCGGCGACGAGTTGAAGCGCATCGGCTGGGTTGGCGACGAAGAGGTCGGCTCCCGCAAGATGCACGCCTATTTCGAATATCACATTGAGCAGGGCCCGATCCTCGAAGCCGAGGGCAAGGACATCGGCGTCGTTACGCACTGTCAGGGCCTATGGTGGCTGGAGTTCACGCTGACCGGCCGCGAAGCCCATACGGGTTCGACCCCGATGAACATGCGCGTCAATGCCGGGCTTGCCATGGCCCGCATCCTGGAAATGGTCCAGGGCGTGGCGATGGAAAACCAACCAGGCGCCGTCGGCGGCGTCGGCCAGGTGTTCTTCTCGCCCAATTCCCGCAACGTGCTGCCGGGCAAGGTGGTCTTCACCGTCGACATCCGCTCGCCCGACAAGGCCAAGCTCGACCGCATGCGGGCGAAGATCGAGGCCGAGGCACCGAAGATCACCGAGGCGCTCGGCGTCGGCTGTTCCATCGAGGCGATCGGCCACTTCGAGCCGGTGACCTTCGACCCGAAGCTGGTGAACTCCGTGCGCAATGCCGCCGAGCATCTCGGCTATAGCCACATGAACATTATTTCCGGCGCCGGCCATGATGCCTGCTGGGCCGCCAAGGTGGCGCCGACGACAATGATCATGTGCCCCTGCGTTGGTGGTCTCAGCCACAACGAGGCGGAGGACATCTCCAGGGAGTGGGCCAGCGCTGGCGCCGACGTCCTCTTCCACGCCGTCGTCGAAACGGCCGAAATCGTCGAATGAGTTTGCGGGCGGGACGAAAGTTCCGCCCTTTTTCGTGGCGACCGTCTGGCCGCCGGAAGCGCAATCGCGAGGAACAATCATGAGCACTGTCATCAAGGGTGGAACCATCGTCACGGCCGACCTGACTTACAAGGCGGACGTCAAGATCGAGGGCGGAAAGATCGTCGAGATCGGCCCGAACCTGTCGGCCAGCGAAACGCTGGATGCGAGCGGCTGTTACATCATGCCCGGCGGCATCGACCCGCATACGCATCTCGAAATGCCCTTCATGGGCACCTATTCCTCCGACGATTTCGAAAGCGGCACGCGCGCGGCCCTTGCCGGCGGCACGACGATGGTGGTCGATTTCGCGCTTCCCTCCCCCAACCAGTCGCTGCTCGAAGCGCTGACCATGTGGGACAACAAGTCGACCCGCGCCAATTGCGACTACTCCTTCCACATGGCGATCACCTGGTGGAGCGAGCAGGTCTTCAACGAGATGGAGACCATCGTCAAGGACAAGGGCATCAACACCTTCAAGCACTTCATGGCCTATAAGGGCGCGCTGATGGTCGATGACGACGAGATGTTCTCGTCCTTCCAGCGTTGCGCCGCCCTTGGCGCGCTGCCGCTGGTGCATGCGGAAAACGGCGACGTCGTCGCCCAGTTGCAGGCGAAGCTGCTTGCCGAAGGCAACAACGGGCCGGAAGCACATGCCTATTCGCGTCCGGCCGAGGTCGAAGGCGAAGCGACCAACCGCGCGATCATGATCGCCGACATGGCGGGCTGCCCGGTCTACATCGTGCACACCTCCTGCGAACAGGCACATGAAGCGATCCGCCGCGCCCGCTCCAAGGGCATGCGCGTCTTCGGCGAGCCGCTGATCCAGCACCTGACGCTCGACGAAACCGAATATTTCAACAAGGACTGGGACCATGCGGCCCGCCGCGTGATGTCGCCGCCCTTCCGCAACAAGCTGCATCAGGACAGTCTCTGGGCCGGCCTCGCCTCCGGCTCGCTGCAGGTGGTGGCGACCGACCATTGCGCCTTCACCTCCGAGCAGAAGCGCTTCGGCGTCGGTGATTTCACCAAGATCCCGAACGGCACAGGCGGCCTCGAAGACCGCATGCCGATGTTGTGGACCCACGGCGTCAACACCGGCCGCATCACCATGAACGAGTTCGTGGCGGTGACCTCGACCAACATCGCCAAGATCCTCAACATCTACCCGAAGAAGGGCGCGATCCTCGTCGGCGCCGATGCCGACCTCGTCGTCTGGGATCCGAAGCGCACGAAGACGATCTCCGCCAAGAGCCAGCAGTCGGCGATCGACTACAACGTCTTCGAAGGCAAGGAGGTGAAGGGCCTGCCGCGCTACACGTTGAGCCGCGGCGTCGTCGCGATCGAGGAAAGCACGATCAAGACCCGCGAAGGCCACGGCGAATTCGTCCGCCGCGATCCCTTCCCGGCAGTCAGCTCCGCCCTTTCGACCTGGAAGGAAGTGACAGCACCCCGCGCCGTCCAGCGCACCGGCATTCCGGCCACGGGCGTCTGAGGGCTCATGTTTCGCGGCTTGCACTTCTTCGCGCCGCTCTGTCCCACCGGACATGTCCCGCCACATTGGCGGGACGCCTCGGCGTGGGATCCGTCAGGCGGGCACGAGCGCATCGAGTTCGGGCAGGAGCACGAGGCTTTCGCGTTGGTTCGGGTCCGTGCGTGCGATGACCGCCGAACAGGGCTCGCTCGACCGGTTCTCCGGAAGGTGCGGCATGCCGGCGGGGATGTAGACCATCTCGCCGGCCCGAGCGATGACGTGCTCCTCCAGCCGCTCGCCGAACCAGGTCCAGGCCTCGCCCGAAAGCACATAGATCGCCGTCTCGTGGCTCTCGTGCAGGTGCGCCTTGGCACGCGCGCCCGGTGGGATCGTGACGATATGCATGCAGAGCCCCGTCGCCCCGACGGTCTCCGCCGCAATGCCCTCGAAATAGTTGAGCCCCTGCTGGCCGGCCGTCACGCCATCAGGACGAACCACGCGACAGCCCGGATTGGATGATCGAGACATGAGCGTTCTCCAGAATTCCCTGAAAAACCAGCAACAAACGGCTCCGCACCCAAATCCGCGATTGCATGTTGCCGGTCCGGATAGCAGTCTGACACAGACCAGCCAGAATGAGTATTCGCCGATGACGTCCAATACCGCATCCGTGGTTTCGGCCCGGGACCTCTGCCTGACCTTCGAAACTGCCGATGGACCGGTTCACGCGTTGACCGGCGTCAATCTCGACGTTGCCAAGGGCGATTTCGTTTCCTTCATCGGCCCGTCCGGCTGCGGCAAGACGACCTTCTTGCGCGTGATCGCCGATCTCGAAAGGGCGACCTCCGGCAAGATCAGCGTCAACGGCATGACACCCGAGGAAGCACGCAAGCAACGGGCGTACGGCTACGTGTTCCAGGCGGCCGCGCTCTATCCCTGGCGCACCATCGAAAACAACATCGCCCTGCCGCTGGAGATCATGGGCTATTCGAAGGAAGAGAAGAAGGCGCGCATCGAGCGCACACTCGACCTCGTCAATCTCTCCGGCTTCGGCAAGAAATACCCTTGGCAGCTTTCGGGCGGCATGCAGCAGCGCGCCTCGATCGCCCGCGCACTGGCGTTTGACGCCGACCTGCTTTTGATGGACGAGCCCTTCGGTGCGCTCGACGAGATCGTCCGCGACCACCTGAACGAACAGCTCCTCAAGCTCTGGGCCCGCACCAACAAGACGATCTGTTTCGTCACCCACTCGATCCCTGAGGCGGTCTATCTCTCCACCAAGATCGTGGTGATGAGCCCGCGCCCCGGCCGCGTCACCGACGTGATCGAATCGCCGCTGCCGCGCGAACGGCCGCTTGGCATTCGCGAAACGCCGGAGTTCCTGGAAATCGCCCATCGCGTCCGCGAAGGCCTGCGTGCAGGACACAGCTATGACGAATAGCATCGGCATCCGCCGGGCCGAACGGGACGACATGGCCGCCTGCGCCGGCATCCTCAATCGCTGGATCGACGCGACGCCCTGGATGCCGCGCGTCCACGATCATGCCGATGTGGAGCGCTACTACGCCGAAACCGTCTTTGCCGAACGCACCGTGATCCTGGCGGAGGAGGATGGCGAGATCGCCGGCTTCCTTTCCCTCTCCGACGACCACCACGTCACCGCGCTCTATATCGACAAGCGGCACCGCGGCGCCGGTATTGGCGCCCGTCTGATCGCCACCGCCAAGGCGATGTCACCGGACGAATTGAGCCTGTGGACCTTCGAACACAACCGTGATGCCCAGCGCTTTTACGAGCACCAGGGCTTCGAAGCGGTACGATGGACCGACGGTGACAACGAGGAGCACCTGCCGGATATCCTCTATCGCTGGCGCGGCAGGGAGGTGCGGGTATGAACCTTGCCTTTGGCCTCTGGATGCTTTTGGCGACGACGATTTTCCTTGGCGGCGCCACCGCCTCGCGCGCCTATGTCTCCAACAATCACCTCGGCATGCTCTGCCTCGCCCTCGGGCTCTACGTAATCGGCAACATCATCATGGTGAAGCTCATGCGCGAGGGCGGCCTCGGCCTTGCCATCTCGCTTTCGGCGATCGTGCAGCTCGTGATGGTCAATGTCATCGCCTTCGCGGTGTTCGGCGAACGATTGAGCCTCACACAGGCCGCCGGCGTGCTTCTCGGCATCGTCGCCATGGGCCTGATGTTGTTCCCCGCAAGCGGAAAGGCGTGACGATGCAGGAACCGAGTTTCATCAGGGACAAGTTGGTGCCGGTCGGCACCGTCGTCCTGCTGCTGATCGCCATCTGGTATGTCGCGGTCGTCTTCCTCAACGCGCCCTTCGAGCGCGATACGGCCGCGCGGGCCGGCACCGAGATCAGCTTCTCCGACATCGTGCGCAACACCATGGCGCAGGAGCGCCCGGTGCTGCCGGCGCCGCATCAGGTGATCGCCGAGATCTGGGATACCACCTTCAACAAGGCGATCACCTCGAAACGCAGCCTCGTCTATCACGCCTGGGTCACGCTTTCCGCGACCCTGCTCGGCTTCGGCATCGGCGCGGCACTCGGCATCCTGCTCGCGGTCGGCATCGTGCACAATCGCGCCATGGACCGCTCGCTGATGCCCTGGGTGATTGCCAGCCAGACGATCCCGATCCTCGCGGTCGCACCGATGATCATCGTCGTCCTCAATGCCGTAGGCATCTCCGGTCTGCTGCCGAAGGCGCTGATCTCCACCTACCTGTCCTTCTTCCCCGTCGTCGTCGGCATGGTGAAGGGGCTACGCAGCCCGGAGACCATCCAGCTCGACCTGATGCACACCTATAACGCCTCGTCGGCACAGACCTTCTGGAAACTCCGCTGGCCTTCGTCGATGCCCTATCTCTTCACCTCGCTGAAAGTCGCCGTCGCCATCTCGCTGGTCGGCGCAATCGTTGGCGAACTGCCCACCGGCGCCGTCGCCGGCCTCGGTGCCCGCCTGCTCGCCGGCTCCTATTACGGTCAGACGGTGCAGATCTGGGCGGCACTGTTCATGGCGGCGGCCCTCGCCGCAATCCTCGTCATGATCGTCGGCTTCGCCCACACGGCCGTCCTGAAGCGCATGGGAGCCAAGCCATGAACCTTCCCATCCTTGTGGCCGCGATCGTCTTCTGGCTCGCCGCCTGGGCCTTCAACGAATGGCTGGTGCGCCAGAACTTTGAGAGCCCCGCCGCCAGAAGCGCTGCGCACTTTGCCGTGCCGCTGATCTTCGGCATCACCATCCTGGTCCTCTGGGAAGGCATCGTGCGGGGTTTCTCCGTGCCATCCGTTCTGCTGCCGGCCCCCTCGATGATCTGGCACAAGCTGATCAACTCGCTGCCGACGCTCGGCGCCGATTTCCGCCAGACCTTCCTGAAGGCGGTACTGATCGGTTACGCGCTCGGTTGCGGTCTCGGCTTCGCGGTCGCGATCCTTATCGACCGTTCGCCCTTTCTGCAGAAAGGCCTGCTGCCGCTCGGCAACTTCGTCTCCGCCCTCCCCGTCATCGGCGTTGCGCCGATCATGGTAATGTGGTTCGGCTTCGACTGGCAGTCGAAGGTTGCCGTCGTCGTCATCATGACCTTCTTCCCGATGCTGGTGAACACGGTCGCCGGCCTTGCCGCCGCCAGTCACATGGAACGCGACCTGATGCGCACCTACGCCGCGTCCTGGTGGCAGACCCTCGTCAAGCTGCGCCTGCCGGCCGCCTGGCCGTTCATCTTCAACGCGCTCAAGATCAATTCGACGCTGGCGCTGATCGGCGCCATCGTCGCCGAGTTCTTCGGGACCCCCATCGTCGGCATGGGGTTCCGGATTTCCACGGAAGTGGGACGCATGAATGTCGACATGGTCTGGGCCGAGATCGCCGTTGCGGCGGTCGCTGGTTCCGCCTTCTACGGGGTGGTTGCACTCATCGAGCGTGCCGTCACCTTCTGGCATCCTTCCATCCGCGGAGGGCGCGCCTGAGCCTGCTTAAAGAACTTTAATAAAATGAAGTAAAAACAAGAGGGAACTGACATGAACAAAAGACTCGCATCGCTTCTCGCCGCAGGCGTCTTTTCGCTCGCAGCGTTCCAGGCCGAGGCCGCCGACAAGGTGACGCTGCAGCTGAAATGGGTAACCCAGGCACAGTTCGCAGGCTATTACGTCGCCAAGGACAAGGGCTTCTACGAGGAGGAAGGCCTTGACGTCGACATCAAGCCCGGCGGTCCGGATATCGCCCCAGCACAGGTGATCGCCGGCGGCGGCGCAGATGTGATCGTCGACTGGATGCCTTCAGCGCTTGCCACCCGCGAAAAGGGCGTACCGCTCGTCAACATCGCCCAGCCCTTCAAGAAATCCGGCATGATGCTGACCTGCCTCAAGGAAACCGGCGTCACCAGCCCCGACAAGTTCAAGGGCCAGACCCTCGGCGTCTGGTTCTTCGGCAACGAATATCCGTTCCTTTCCTGGATGTCGCACCTGAAGATCCCGACCGATGGCGGCCCGAACGGTGTCACCGTCCTAAAGCAGGGCTTCAACGTCGACCCGCTGATCCAGAAGCAGGCCGCCTGCATCTCGACCATGACCTATAACGAGTACTGGCAGGTGATCGACGCCGGCATCAAGCCGGACGACCTCGTCACCTTCAAGTATGAAGATCAAGGCGTCGCGACCCTGGAAGACGGCCTCTACGTGCTCCAGGACAAGCTCAAGGACGCTGCCTTCAAGGAGAAGATGGTCAAGTTCGTGCGCGCCTCGATGAAGGGCTGGAAGTACGCCGAGCAGAACCCGGACGAAGCCGCGGATATCGTTCTTGAAAACGACTCCACCGGCGCGCAGACGGAAAAGCACCAGAAGCGCATGATGGGCGAAGTGGCGAAGTTGACCTCCGGCTCGAATGGCGCACTGGACGAAGCCGATTACAAGCGCACGGTACAGTCCCTGCTTGCAGGCGGTTCCGATCCCGTGATCTCCAAGGAGCCGGAAGGCGCCTGGACCCACGAAATCACGGACGCCGCACTGAAGTAGACGGTAGCCAAAACGTCAAAAGAGGGTCGCACGATCGTGCGGCCCTCTTCCGTTTTCTTAGCGGCCGTTCGCATCCGCCAAGTTGCCGCCGGGTACCGGGCGTGGGGGTGGTAACGCAGCTGGCAACGGCGCTACCTTTGCTCGCCATTGTCAAGATCGTGTCAAGATCGCAACCATAACCGCAGAACAGGTTGAATATTGAGGCACCATTGCTTCGTGCACTCTTGTAAGCGTCCAAAGCCGAGATTACATAGGCCCGGATGTTTGTTGGAGGCAGGCATGGCGGAGGACACCCTTTTCCCGATGCATTGCCTGCGGTAACCGGTCCCAGTTCCGCCCGCGTCTACGGTCTGATACCGTGCACGCGGAGCGCGAAATGCGGAGAAGCGCAGTCTCCTGTCCCCGTGCAATCCGCCGGGGCGCGATGTCGGCGTGATAAAATCGCCTGATTGCCCGTGGATCCTGCCTTGAGCGGTGATCCGCTCGATATTGTTTCCATTGCCGGGACTGTAAAGCCGATGGCTCAAAAAGTATTGCCTGTTCTCAGCGTGTGCGCTGCGATGACCTTTGGTTCGCTTTCGCCGGCCCGGGCCGAGGAAGCGGCGCAACCGAAGCCGGCGCTCCCCTCCATCGTCGTGACCACGGCGGTCGACCAATCGATCAGCGACCGCGTTGTTGCGACCGGAACCATACAGGCGGTGGAACAGGTCTATGTCGCCCCGATGGTCGACGGTCTTTCGATCCGCACACTCAATGTCGATGTCGGCGACAGGGTCGAAGCCGGCAGCGTGCTCGTGGTCCTCAACGACGACGCGCTTCGCCTGCAGAAGAGCGAACTCGAAGCGTCGCTTGCCAAGGCAGAAGCCGGGCTTGCGCAGTTGAACGCACAGCTCAGCGAAACCAAGGCCAACAACGATGAAGCCAAGCGCGTCAGCGAACGTGCCGCCGAACTCTCCAAGAACGGCACCGTTTCGACGGCCGAAGCCGACCGGGTCCGCGCGCTCGCCATCGCGACGCAGGCGCGTGTCCTCTCTGCCGAGCAGGCCGTCGCCGTTGCCAATGCCGACATCAAGGTAGCCGAAGCGCAGATCGACGACATCGATCTTCGCCTCGCCCGCACCTCGGTCAAGGCCCCCGTCAGCGGTGTCATCTCGGCCAAGAACGCCAAGGTCGGTGCGATTGCCACCGGCAACAGCGAACCGCTCTTCGCCATGATCCGCGATGGCGCGATCGAGATGAAGGCAGACGTCGCGGAAGCCGATATCATCAAGCTCGCGGTCGGCCAGCCGGCTATCGTGACGCTCGCTGGCGGCAACACCAAGGTCGAGGGCACGATCCGTCTGATCGCCCCGACGGTCGATCCCGTCAGCCGCCTCGGCACCGTCTTCATCAGCCTGGCGGATACCGAAAAGGCACGTGCCGGCATGTATGCAAGCGCGCTGATCACCGCCGAACAGAAGCAGACGGTGGTTCTGCCGCAAACGGCCGTTACCAATGAGAACGGCCGCACCATCGTTCGCAAGGTCGAAAACGGCGTCATCCGCATCCTGCCAGTCAGGACAGGGATTTCCGACGGCAAGTTCATCGAGGTTCTCGAAGGCTTGAAGGCCGGCGAGGAGGTCGTGGCCCGGGCCGGCGCCTATGTACGCGACGGCGACCACATCAACCCCGTCAAATCAGCACAACCCGCGACCAACTGACAGGAAGCGTGACCATGAACTTCTCAGCCTGGTCCATCCGAAATCCGATCGCTCCGATCCTCGCCTTCGTTGTGCTGCTCGTACTCGGCTATCAGTCGTTCGTACGTCTGCCGATTACCCGCTTCCCCAACATCGACGTGCCGATCGTATCGATCAGCGTGGCGCAGAGCGGCGCATCGCCGGCCGAACTCGAAACCCAGGTCACCAAGGAAATCGAGGACGCGGTCGCCAGCGTCACCGGCGTCGACCATATCCAGTCGACCATCAACGACGGAACGTCGACCACGGCCGTCATCTTCCGCATGGAAGTACCGACGACGCAGGCAGTGCAGGACGTCAAGGACGCCATCGACCGTATCCGCGGCGACCTGCCCACCTCGATCGAAGAACCGATCGTCTCGAAGGTCGACGTCGAGGGTCAAGCGATCCAGACCTTCTCGGTTTCCGCACCCGGCATGTCGCTGGAAGAACTCTCCTGGTTCGTCGATGACGTCATCAAGCGCGAAATCCAGGGTAAAAGCGGCATCGGGCGCGTCGACCGCTACGGCGGCGCCGACCGCGAAGTTCGCGTCGAGCTCAATGAAGACAAGCTGAATTCGCTCGGCATCACCGCCGCCGACGTCAACGGCCAGCTCCGCCGCATGAACATGGACCTGGGGTCCGGACGCGGTCAGGTGGGCGGCAGCGAACAGGCGATCCGCACACTCGGTGACGCCCGCAACGTCGACCAGCTCGCCAACACGATGATTTCGGTGCCGAGCGGCCGCTTCGTTCGGCTCTCCGAACTCGGCACCGTTACCGATACCTATGAGGAGCCCCGCTCCTTCTCGCGCTTTAACGGCAATCCCGGCGTGACCTTTGCGGTCTTCCGCGCCAAGGGTGCCAGCGAGGTGAGCGTCGCCGAAACCGTTGCCAAGTCGCTCGAAAAGATCCGTGCGGCGAACCCTGACGTCACCATCGAGATGGTCGACGATTCCGTCTACTTCACCTACGGCAACTATGAAGCGGCGCTAGACACGCTGATGGAGGGCGCGCTGCTCGCCGTCATCGTCGTCATGCTCTTCCTGCGCAACTGGCGGGCCACGCTAATTTGCGCCATCGCCTTGCCGTTGTCTGCCGTTCCGACCTTCTGGGTCATGGAACTGCTCGGCTTCTCGCTCAATCTCGTCAGCTTCCTCGCACTGACACTTGCAACCGGCATCCTTGTGGACGACGCCATCGTCGAGATCGAGAATATCGAGCGGCATATCCATATGGGCAAGTCGCCCTACCGGGCTGCGATTGAAGCGGCGGATGAAATCGGCCTCGCGGTGATCGCAACCACGTTCACGATCATCGCGGTTTTCATCCCGGTGTCGTTCATGCCGGGGATTGTTGGCCAGTACTTCATCCAGTTTGGCCTGACCGTGGCCGTTTCGGTCTTCTTCTCGCTGCTCGTCGCACGCCTGATAACGCCCGTCATGGCCGCCTATATGATGCGTCCTTCCAAACTTGACGGGCATCATGCCGAAGACGGCACTCTGATGCGCAACTACACGCGTCTGGTTCATGCGACGACGAAGCGCTGGTACATGCGCTACCTAACGGTGCTCATCGCGATCGGCGTGACCGTGGCCTCCATGGTCGCTCTGTTCATGTTCGTGCCCGGCGGGTTCCTGCCTCCGGACGACACATCGCGTGTCAGCCTGTCCGTCGAACTGGCGCCTGACGCCATGCTGGAAGACACCGACCGGACGACCGCGCAGATCTACGAAAGGGTCAAGGACCTGGACGGCGTCGAAAGTGTGTTCGTGCTTGGCGGTGCCTCGCCGAAGGGCGACCTGGAACTGCGCCGGGCCACCGTGACGGTGCTGCTCGAAAAGCGCGACCACTCGCTCTTGAATAAGGTCGTCAACGACGTCTTCGGCAAGCTGCCGGTCGTCGGCCCGTATTTGCCGAAGTTGCCGCCGTCGGGACGCATCATTCCGCAGTCGCAGATCGAGAAGGAGATCTTCGCCCGCGTGCGCGATTTGCCGGATGTCCGGGTGATCAAGCTCAACGACCGCGGCGAGCGGGAACTGTCGTTCAATCTGCTTTCCAACAACGAAGCCGATCTCGACAAGGCCGTCGGCATTCTGGAAGGAAAGCTGCGCAGCGATCCGTTGCTCGCCAATGTCAGCCCGGACGGCGCACTCCCCCGTCCCGAGCTGCAGATCCGTCCGCGTGACGAGCAGATGTCGCGCCTCGGCATCACCACCGCGCAGATCTCGGAAGTCATCCGTGTCGCCACCATTGGCGACATCGACGCCGCCCTGACGAAAATTGCGCTCGATGGTCGGCTGATCCCGATCCGCGTTCAGGTCAACCGCGATTTCCGCACGGACATCGCCGCGATCCGCAATCTGAAGATCCAGACCGCTTCGGGCTTGACGGTGCCGCTGTCGAGCGTCGCCGACATCAACTATTCCGAAGGCCCGAGCTCCATCAAGCGCTACGACCGCAACCGCGTCGTCGCGCTCGGTGCGGATCTTCCGATCGGCGTGGCACTCAACACCGCCTCCGCACGCTTCCTGCAGATTGCGGACGAAGCCAAGATGCCGTCCACTGTTCAACTTCTGAAAAGCGGCGACGCAGAGGTCGAAGAGGAAATGCAGCAAAGCTTCGTCAACGCCATGCTGCTTGGCCTGATGCTGGTGCTGGTGGTGCTGATCCTGCTCTTCAAGGACGTGATCCAGCCATTCACCATCCTGTTCTCGCTGCCGCTTGCGATGGGAGGTGTCGCGGCCGGACTGATCCTGACGCAGAACTCACTGTCGATGCCGGTGCTGATCGGCATCCTGATGCTAATGGGTATCGTCACCAAGAACGCCATCCTTCTCGTCGACTTCGGCATCGAGATGATGCACCACGGCATGGACCGGAAACTGGCAATGATCGAAGCTGGCCGCAAACGCGCGCGCCCGATCATCATGACATCGATCGCCATGTCGGCGGGCATGCTGCCCTCCGCGCTCGGCGTGGGTGAAGGCGGTTCCTTCCGTGCGCCAATGGCAATCGCGGTAATCGGCGGCATCATCGTCTCGACGATCCTGAGCCTCGTCGTCGTGCCATCCTTCTTCCTGATCATGGATGACCTGTCGCGCCTGCTCGCCTGGATCTTCGGTCGCTTCGTCGGCAAGAAAGACGACGAGAACCTGCCTCTCGATCGCGAGGCCCTGACGGGTCTCGTGCAAGAGCAGAGCAAGACGATCGAAGGTCTGGAAGATCGGTTGAAGACACTGGAATCGGAACAGACCAAGGGACGATCCGGCGGCAAGGTCATCAACCATCCCGCACTCGCCGCCGAATAGATCGTTGGCCTGAGGGCTCGTCGTTCGCAGCTGTCACAATTCAAGAACAAGCCCGCGCCCTGCTAGCGCGGGCTTTTTGTTATTTTTATTTGATCGAGGTCAAACCACGTTCCGCCAGGCTTCATTACCTTGCACCTGGATCTTACTCAGGACGGACGTGATGAAAACGTTGCGATTGAACTCGAACGATAGGGCGGTGCTGCTCGGCTCTGGCTTCTTCGAGAAGCTGCCCATGGCGGCCACGAACGCAATTCTCGATGATGTGGTGGTATCCACTCACGAGGAGCACGATATCCTCTTTGGCTATGGCGAGCCGCTCGATCACGTCTTCTTCGTTCTCTCCGGCTTGGTGCGCCTCTACCGGCTGGGCAAGGACGGGCGCGAGGCCGATATCGCCGTTTTTCCGAGAGGCGAGCTTTTCGGTGAAAGCGCCATGTTCCTCGGCAACCGCGCAACGGTCAATGCGCAGGCGATCGAAACGACGATGCTTGCCCGGATCGACAGCCGCAAGCTGCGCAGGCTTGCCGAGCAGACGCCTGAAATCGCCGACGCGCTGATGCAGCTCCTGTGCCGGCACGCACAGATGGCCGAGGATTGCCTTGCGGAAGACCGGCTGCTCACGGCACCGCAGCGGGTTGCGAGCTACATCCTCGGAAACTGCCCCGACGGGATCACCAACTTCTCCTTCCGCCTGCCTTTCCAGAAGAATGTGCTGGCCGGAAAGCTGGGCCTGGCGCCGGAAGCACTGTCGCGCGCCTTCTCGGCACTCCGCCGCTCGGGCGTCACGGTCAAGGGTCGCGTCATCGAGATCCATGACCGGCAGGCATTGGAGCGCTTCTGACAGCCGACGAGGTTCGGCTGTCAGACGTTGGCAGCGTCAAAGGCCGCCGTGTAGCGTCAGAAAATCGACGATCCGGTTGATGCCGTCGCCGCGCTTCATGTCGGTGAAAACGAAGGGCTTTTCTTCCCGCATCCGCGTCGCATCCCGCTGCATCACGTCGAGATCGGCCCCGACATAGGGAGCCAGGTCCTTCTTGTTGATGACAAGCAGATCCGACTTGGTGATGCCCGGCCCGCCCTTGCGCGGGATCTCCTCGCCCTGGCAGACCGAGATGACATAGATTGTCAGGTCAGCGAGATCAGGTGAAAAGGTTGCCGCGAGATTGTCGCCGCCGGATTCGATGAAGACGACGTCGAGATCGGGAATGCGCCGGTTGAGATCGGCGATGGCCTGCAGATTGATCGTGGCGTCCTCGCGGATCGCCGTATGCGGGCAGCCGCCGGTCTCGACGCCGACGATGCGATCGGACGGCAACGCCTGCATGCGCACCAGGGCTTCTGCGTCTTCCTTGGTGTAGATGTCGTTGGTGACGACGGCGACGGAGTATTTCTCCCGCATTGCCTTGCAGAGCTTGTCGGTGAGCGCCGTCTTGCCCGAGCCCACCGGCCCGCCGATACCGACGCGAAGGGGACCGTTCTTCGATGCCATCTGGATGTCCTTTCAGGTGGAGCATTCCGGAAAAAGTGGGATGGGCTTTCTGTCCGGAATTGCGCAGTTCTATGGTGTCACGAGCGGAAGAGCCGCGAATGCAGGGTTTCGTGTCTCAAGGCCGAAATATCCGCGATGATCGTGGCCGAGCCGAGGTCGTCGAGCGAAGCGCCGGCGGCCTTGCTCGCCGTCGCCGCGATAACCGGCTCAAGCGCCGCGATGACGCCGACGCCATCGCGCTGGCCGGTCACGCCGCAGCGGATCGCCACCGAAACGGCGTTCGAAACGGCGGCGTTCAGATAGGCCGCAAGCGCAGGCTCAAGACCCGTTTCATGGGCCCCGGCCACGGCACCGACCGCCACCGGATAGGCGATAGTCTCCGGGAGCGCATCAAGAAGCGGGTGCGGCCACGAGCGTGCAGCGGCCAGATACGCCTGACCCTGCAGCATGATTTCCGTATGTCGCTCACGGCTCCCCGCCAGGGCTTCGGCAAGCTCTGCCGCCGCAGCCAACCGGACATGATCGTTCACGGCGCGATAACTCTCGGCAAGAAGCAGCGCATCGTTCCAGCCGGAGCCGAGGCAGATGACCGTCTCAAGCCAGTTGCGAAGCTCTGCGGCGTCCGTGACCAGACGGTCATGAACGGCCTGTTCAAGCCCGCTGGAATAGGAGAAAGCTCCGACCGGAAAGGCCGGCGACATCCATGTGACGAGGCGAAGCAGCGCCTGCGTATCGACCCGTTCAGCCATGGTGGTGATTGCCGTGGCCATGATTGTGGCCGCCGGCATGGTAGGCGCCGCGCAGCGGCTGGAAGGGTTCAGAAACCTCGGTCACCGCCGCACCCAGCCCTTCGAGCATCTGACGGATCACCGGATCGCGGGTAATCAGAATGCGGCTCTGCTCGATCTGTGCCGTCAGGTGGCGATTGCCGAGATGCCAGGCGAGTTCGATGAGGTGCAGCGGGTCACGCGGGCGAATTTCGTAGAGTGCCTCAGGTGCCGCAACGATCCGGATGTAGCCGCCACCGTCGAGCACCAGGAGATCGCCATCGGCGAGCATGACCGGTTCCCTCAGGTCCAGCATCACCACATCGTCGTTTTCGAGATGCAGGAGCTTGCGGCGCAGATGTCGCGCGTCGTGCGTCAGCGTCACGCTATGGAGCGGCGACTTGTCGGCAGGCCCAGGCGAGAGCACCTCTGTCGAACGATACGGCATCTCAGAGCACCTCGACCTTTTCCGGCGTCACGAGCTCGATGCGTGCCTCGATAAGCAGGTCCGCCATTGCCGCCTGGAAGGCCTTGAGATGCGGCTCTTCGAAATGCGCGTCAACGGCCGCCTTGCTCTGCCAGGTCTCGACGAACACCAAAGCATCAGGATCAGCGGGCTTGCGATAAAGGTCATAGGTGAGGCAGCCGGCTTCGCGCCGCGTGGCCTCGATCAGCGGTGCGGCCAGCGACACCACTTCATCTCCTTTGCCCGGATGCGCGGTCAGGTAGGCGATAATGTAAACCATTGAACCCTCGATATCTTTTCCATCCGCCAGTCTAGCAAGAAAAAGCTCCTGCGCCAGTCACAGAGCCGTTTTCCAAGGGACTGCATTGTACACGCCGAACAAGAAAAAGCCCGAAGATCGGAACCGATCTTCGGGCTTTCTCAAATCAGGAACGATACGTCCTTGCCATCACGCAGCAAGCTTCTGAGACTTCAGCGTCTCCAGAATGTTCTGCGGCGCGGAAACGCCATAGGGGTCGCTGTCGCAGTTGTCGGAATAGCCTTCTTCCTCGAACCACTGTTCGACGACGCCGTTATTGACAACGGCCGCGTAGCGCCAGGAGCGCATGCCGAAGCCGAGATTGTCCTTGGCGACCAGCATGCCCATCTTGCGGGTGAATTCACCCGAGCCATCCGGGATCAGCTTGACGTTTTCGAGGCTCTGGGACTTGCCCCAGGCGTTCATGACAAACGCATCGTTGACCGAGATGCAGTAGATCTCGTCGATGCCTTCGGCGCGGAAATCAGCCGTCAGCTTTTCGAAGTCGGGCAGCTGGAAGGTCGAGCAGGTCGGGGTGAACGCGCCCGGCAGCGAAAACAGCACGACGCGCTTGCCCGCGAAGTAATCGTCGGAGGACACGTCCTCCCAGCGGAACGGGTTCGAGCCGCCAATGGCCTCGTCGCGAACGCGAGTGCGGAACGTTACAGCGGGTACTTTTCTGCCAAGCATCGTCATCTCCTTGAGATCACCATGATTTTGGCCGGCTCGACCTAAATCATAAACGTGATCGTCTCTCATAAGTTAGAGCGAGTACCGGCGGATGACCGCATCCCGCTCTCGTGCGATTCCCAGTCGGCAGGTCCTGGGAGGAGCGCCTGGCTGACCGAGAAAGATCAGCGGCTTTCCTACCGGATAATCCGCTACGGCGCAGCATGAAAGGCCCCGATTCACATGCAGGCATGGCAGCCATGCGATGATCGCATGGCTCTTTTTCATGGTGCAGCGCCTCAGTTATGGATGCGCAACGACAACCCAAGACTTGGGGGCAACGGGTTCCACAGACCCGTGCGCAAACCTGCTTCACGCAACGCCCTCGCCGTCCAGGTATTGCAGCCGAAGAGCGCGTTGAAGCTGCCCTCGGCTTCAAAAAAGCGGTCGTTGCCATTGTAGGAAAAGCCGTCGATCGGGACGACGGCCCCAGCGTCGCGCGCAAAACTCTCTTCGATGAAGTTGAGCAGCCGATCGTATCCCGTTTCGTCGAGTTCGAAGCCGGCAACGGAGGCCTGCGGCTCGACGATCCGGCCAGCGATATCGACATGCATTACTGACCGGTCGAGCGTCAGCGCCTTGAAGACCGGCACGGCCTTCAGTTCCGACCAGGTTGGCGTTTCCAGATAGAAGGAACGCCCGCCCCAGCCGAAGATCAGCCATTGTGCCTGCGGGTGCGCAAGCGGCACGCCGGCCGGCTCAATGAACCCGAACCGCTTTCTCGTTTCGTCCGTCAGGGGCACGGCGATATCGGTATGGATCGGCCCCGAAAGCACCAGGATGCGCGTGGCCCCGGCTCCCGCCGCAGAGACGGAAATGGGCAAAAGCGGCCGCGGCAAGAGCGTTCCGAGAACGACCGCAAGCACCGCCGCCAGCAGGCCGAAGAAGGCCCATTTCTGGCTACGCTTCATGCTCCGTCTCTGCGGGATCAGAACAGGAAGTAACGCTGTGCCATTGGCACGATCGTCGCCGGTTCGCAGGTCAGCAACTCGCCGTCGGCGCGCACCTCGTAGGTCTCCGGGTCCACCTCGATGTGCGGCAGCAGGCTGTTGTGGATCATCGACGCCTTGCCGATGCAGCCGCGGGTGTTCCTGACGGCCACAAGTTGCTTGGCAACGCCAAGCTTGGCGGCAAGGCCGGCATCGAGCGAAGCCTGCGAGACGAAGGTGACGGAGGAACTCGTGCGGTTCTTGCCAAGGGTGGCGAACATCGGGCGGTAGTGCACCGGCTGCGGTGTCGGGATCGAGGCGTTCGGATCACCCATCGGGGCCATTGCAATCGAGCCGCCGAGCAGAACGAAGTCGGGCTTCACGCCGAAGAACGCCGGGTTCCAGATGACGAGATCGGCGCGCTTGCCGACTTCGATTGAGCCGATCTCGTGGCTGAGGCCGTGGGCGATCGCCGGGTTGATTGTGTATTTGGCGATGTAGCGCTTCACCCGGAAATTGTCGTTGTCGCCGGTTTCCTGCGGCAGTGGCCCACGCTGGCGCTTCATCTTGTCGGCGGTCTGCCAGGTACGGATCGCCACCTCGCCGACGCGGCCCATGGCCTGGCTGTCGGAAGAGATGATCGAGAAGGCGCCGATATCGTGCAGGATGTCTTCGGCCGCGATCGTTTCCTTGCGGATGCGGCTTTCGGCAAAGGCGATATCTTCGGGGATCGACGGCGACAGGTGATGGCAGACCATCAGCATGTCCAGATGCTCGGCGAGCGTATTCTTGGTGTAGGGCCGCGTCGGGTTGGTCGAGGATGGAATGACGTTCGGCTGGCCGCAGATCTTGATGATGTCGGGCGCGTGGCCACCGCCGGCACCTTCCGTGTGGAAGGCATGGATGGTGCGGCCCTTGATCGCCGCGATCGTATCCTCGACGAAGCCGCTCTCGTTCAGTGTGTCGGTGTGGATCATCACCTGCACGTCGTATTCGTCGGCGACGCTGAGGCAGCAGTCGATCGCCGCCGGCGTCGAGCCCCAATCCTCATGCAGTTTCAACGAGGTGGCGCCGGCGAGCACCATTTCCACCAGGGCGCCCGGCTGCGAGGCATTGCCCTTTCCGGCAAAGGCGATGTTCATCGGCAGGCCATCGGCGGCCTCGATCATGCGGGCGAGATGCCAGGGCCCGGACGTGCAGGTGGTGGCAAGCGTACCATGCCCCGGTCCGGCGCCGCCGCCGAGCATGCAGGTGAGCCCGCTCACCAGCGCTTCCTCGATTTGCTGCGGGCAGATGTAGTGGATGTGGCTGTCCATGCCGCCCGCCGTTATGATCTTGCCTTCGCCGGCGATCACCTCGGTACCGGGGCCGACGATGACGGTCACGCCCGGCTGCGTATCCGGGTTGCCGGCCTTGCCGATGCCTGCGATCCGCCCGTCCTTGAGGCCGATATCCGCCTTGACGATACCCCAGTGGTCGACGATCAGCGCATTGGTGATGACGGTATCGACGGCGCCGTCGGCGCGCGTCAACTGGCTCTGCCCCATGCCATCGCGAATAACCTTGCCGCCGCCGAACTTCACCTCCTCCCCATAGGTGGTGAAATCCTTCTCCACCTCGATGAAAAGCTCGGTATCGGCGAGCCGCACCTTGTCGCCCACCGTCGGGCCGAACATGTTGGCATAGGCCGCGCGCGACATCTTGTAGGGCATGGTTCAGGCTCCTTGGGACGAAGAAGAAATGGAATGGAGGCGGCGAAGACGACCGCTCGCGGCCAGCGCATCGACATAGCGGCGCTCGGCGGGAAAGGGATGCCACTGCCAGCCTATGTGGCCGAAGCCGGCAAGAACGACGTCGTCATCTCCAGTCGCGATGTTGGACAGGATGTCGGCAATGACGATCAGACCACTGGACGGAACGACATAGGGATCCGGTGAAAAGCCGGCGAGGTGATGATCTACTTGATCATGCACCGCCGCGGGGACGACGCGGAAGCCGCGCTTGGTCGAGCGGCTGAAGCTCTCGAAGCCGACCGTATAGTCGTCGCAGAAATCGTCGAGGTCCGGATGTGTTTCGGCGAGCCCGGCACGCATGGCGGCAAACTTCGCGCCCGATCGAACGCACCAGAATTCACGCGCCTGGCGCACCGGCGCGCTCGCCTTCCAGCGGCCGCCGCCGAGCATGGCGAGGCCGGGGCGGCCGGTGTTGCAGACGGCGACGATATCGGTCCTGTGGCCGCCGGAGCCGACGGAGCGGCAATCGTTGAAGCGCACGACGAGATCGGCGGCGTCGATCACAGTGGAAGCGCCGTCAGGCACGTCGCCATTGCCAACGATCATGATGGTGCGGCCGCGGCTCACGTTCTAGTTTCCCTCAGGCTCGGCAATGGCCTGGAGTTCCTTCGTCCGGGCCCTCGTCAGTTCGGTCAGGCAACCGGAGACGAGCATTGGCTCCATCGAGCCACCGCGGGCTTCGAAACCCGAAAGTTCGCATTGGCCGTCACGGTAACCGATCCAGGCACGCTGAGCCTTCTTCAGTGCCTCCTCCGCACCAACGTAGTTCGCGTCGATCTCGGCAAGCTCCTTGTCCTGCGCCTGGGTCGCAGCCAAGGCCTGCTTGTAGACCTTGTTCAACTCCACGTCGGCCGCCTCGTAGTCCTCGTTGGCACAGATGTTCATGTCCATCTGCGTCACCGCGTTCTGGCAGTCGACCTCGTGTTCCTGCGCCAGAGCGGATGCCAGCGGCAGAACGAGAGCAATGGCAAATATCGCGAGGCGTCTCATAGCTTGCCCATCACCTGCTGGCGGAAGCCATAGACCTCGCGCTTGCCGGACAGCGGGACCAGCGTTACCTGGCGCGTCTGGCCCGGCTCGAACCGCACGGCGGTGCCCGCCGGAATGTCCAGCCGCTGGCCGTAGGCCGCCTTCCGATCGAACTGCAGTCCGGCATTGGTTTCGGCAAAATGGTAGTGGCTGCCGACCTGGATCGGCCGGTCACCGGTATTGGCAACCTCGATGGTGGTCGTGTCGAGGCCGGCATTGAGTTCGATCTCTCCGGCAGCCGCGATGATTTCTCCTGGGATCATGGTTCTCTCCTCAAGCCGCCTTCACACCGGCGCAGCCCTGCGGCTTCAGCACGCGCTCGGTCGAGGCCGGATACTTTTCAAGCAGGGCCGCCGGGCGCACCGGGCGGCGGGTGAATTCGCCGCCGCAATTCGGGCAGGCGCCACCAAGCGTTCCCTCGGCGCAATCGACGCAGAAGGTGCATTCGAACGTGCAGATCATGGCCATCCGGCTATCGGGCGGCAAATCCTTGTCACAGCACTCGCAGTTGGGCCGCAAAGCCAGCATGCCTGCCTCCTGGTATCCTGAGTTGGACGGGTACGGTCGAAAAGCCGCCTGCGCTACCCCTCGTTCAGCGGATCGGTTCGTGAACCGTGACGAGCTTGGTACCGTCGGGGAACGTCGCCTCGACCTGGATGTCGTGGATCATCTCGGGGATGCCCTCCATCACCTGATCGCGCGTCAGCACCTGGGCGCCCGCCTCCATCAACTCCGCAACCGAACGCCCGTCGCGGGCACCCTCGACGACGAAGTCCGTTATCAATGCGATCGCCTCGGGATGGTTGAGTTTCACGCCGCGCTCCAGGCGCCGGCGCGCGACCATGGCCGCCATGGAAATCAGCAACTTGTCCTTTTCGCGCGGGGTAAGATTCATGCGTCGCCACCGGTTGTTCGTGAAGCAATTCCCAGCAAGACTGCGAAGCGGTTTTCCGCCAGGAATTACAGAGTTTCAACGTGTTAGATCATTTCACTGTTTCAACAAAAATACGAAATGACCCTAGAGAACCCAGACTTTCGGCACTGTCTTCTGCTTGCGCAAGTGCGAAATAATGGGGATGAGGATTTTTCTGAGCGCGAACCCATCCGGCGCCGCAAAGCGGGCCACCAGCTTGTCGCGGCCATCGACTTGAAAATGGCTGATACCGACGCCGGCCTCACCATCAACGAGCGATCGAAGACGTGGCAGCAAGGGTTCGCAATCGGGCCCGACATAGAGGAGCGTCGCAAAGGCGGCCGCGCCATCGAGCACCGCCCGACGTTGACCGAGACCAGCGATCTCTCCGGCAAGCGCCAGATTGTCCGCATGCAGCAACTTGCCCGCGGTCCGGACACGCCAGCGATCACGAAAGAGCCCGGTTTGCACCACCTCGCCCATCGCCTTGCGGCCGAGCAGAACCGCCTCCACCGCAAGAAACGTCGCGTCCGCGGCAAGTTCCACGTCCAGCGAACGCGACAACGAGGCGCGGTCGAAGAGGATCGTCTCCTGCGGCAGCCAGTCGACGCGTGCGCCGGCGGCAACCTCGACACGTGTGGCAACCTCGACCGTATCGGCGCTCGCCTTGTAGATCTTCTCGCAAGCTTGGGTCGTCACCGTCACGTCGGTTCCGGCCCCGGCCGCAACCTCCCAGATCATACGATCGCCGCCGGTGAGGCCGCCGGATGAATTGATGAGCACCGCCTCCATGGAGGCATCGAAGGTCTTCGGCAGGCGGATCTTGGCGCAGCCCTCCTGATAGAGTTCCGCAATGCGGCTGTGGCCGAGCGCCATCTTGGCGACCAGTCGCCCCCTACCCCAGGCCCGTTGCGGGGCGATGCTTGCTGCCTTGTTCATGTTCGACCGCCGAGCGGTGTCCTTCAATCACTGGCGCGCCACCCGTCGGGCCGATCGCCTTGCTTTCCCGCTATCGTCCGCATCGTGACACGACAAGTCAAGTTATTGTTTTGCAAAGAAAATCGTCAGGATGCTGCATTTCCTTGCAGGCGCTGCGCAGAAAACAGGCAGCCCCATCACGCCACGCGATCCGGAGGTTCACGCCCGGCAAAGAAGGCGGTGATATTATCGACCACCTTCATGCCCATGGCGACACGCGTTTCCTCCGTGGCACTGCCAAGATGCGGGAGGAGCACGGCGTTCTCGAGCGCGCGCAGACGCTCGGGCACATTCGGCTCCACTTCGAAGACATCGAGACCGGCGCCGCGTATGACGCCGGTCTCGAGAGCGGCGACCAAGGCCGGTTCATCGATGACGTCACCCCGCGCCGTGTTGACGAGGTAGGCGCCTTTTTTCATCAGCGCCAGCCGCTCGGCATTGATCAGATGCCGGTTTTCACCGCCCCCCGGGCAGTGCAGCGACACGAAGTCCGCAACCTTCAACACGTCCTCGACGGTATCCAGCTGACGGGCGCCGTAGCGGCTCGCCTCGTCGGGGTCGACGCGCGAGCGGTTGTAGAAGACGACGTCCATGTCGAAACCGAAGTGGCAGCGTTTGGCCATGGCCTTGCCGATACGGCCGAAGCCGATGATGCCGAGCGTCTTGCCGGTAACCTTGCTGCCGATCATGTGGGTCGGGCGCCATCCGGTCCATTCGCCGGCGCGCACCTGGCGCTCGCCCTCACCTGCCCGGCGCGCGACCGTAAGCAACAGCGTCATGGCAATGTCTGCGGTGCAGTCCGTCAGAACGCCAGGCGTATTGGTAACGGCGATGGCGGCAGCCTTGGCGGCCGCAACATCGATGTGATTGTAGCCGACGCCGTAGTTTCCGAGGATCTTCGCCCTGAGGCCACCGCCGGCAAAGAGTTCGGCCGGAAGCCGATCGGAAACCGTCGGGAGAACGGCATCGTAGGCCCTGAGCGCACCGCCCAGCTCTGCGGCCGTCATCGGCAAGTCCCGCTCGTTCAAGGTCGCGTCGAAGCGCTCGGCGAGCACCTGTTCCACCGCCGCCGGCCAGCGACGGGTGACGAGAATGCGGGGTTTCGAGCTCATGCCTGCCTCCGGATCAGAATCGTCGGAAGATAGTGCACGAAACGGTGCGGCGCGACAGCCATCACGACAAGCGAAACACCTATCACAAAAAGCAAAAAAGAGGCGCCGAACGGGCGCCTCTTCTCATCGCTTTGTCAACGTCAGGCCTTGGCGAAGGCGAGCAGGTCGGCGTTGAGCTGGTCCTTGTGCGTGTCGGTGATGCCATGCGGCGCGCCGGCATAGACCTTGAGTTCGGCATGCGGGACGAGTTTCTTCGAAGCCCGAGCG